>NZ_DATFAO010000092.1:0-115842 GCF_035254505.1 Aromatoleum sp.
GCGAAGCTCGGAGCCGAAGTCCACGTGCTGGTGGCCGGCGCGAACTGCGGCGCTGCCGCGGCCGAGGCCGCGAAGATCGCCGGCGTCGCCAAGGTGCGCGTCGCCGACGCCGCCCACTACGAAGGCCAGACCGCCGAGAACATTGCGGCGCTCGTCGTCGCCAATGCGGCCGGCTACAGCCACATCCTCGCCCCCGCCACCGCCAACGGCAAGAACGTCGCCCCGCGCGTGGCCGCTCTCCTCGACGTGGCGCAGATCTCCGATATCGTCGCCGTTGAAGGCGCCGACACCTTCGTGCGCCCGATCTACGCCGGCAACGCGATGGCGACCGTCAAGTCGGCCGATGCCGTGAAAGTCATCACCGTGCGCACGACCGCGTTTGAAGCGGCCGGGCAGGGTGGTGCGGCCGCCGTCGAAGCGCTGGGCGCCGGTCCCGATCTGGGCCTCACGACCCTCAAGGGGCGCGAGCTGACGAAGAGCGCCCGCCCCGAGCTCGGCGCCGCGAAGATCATCGTTTCCGGCGGCCGTGGCCTCGGCAGCGGCGAGAACTACCACGCGCTGCTCGAGCCGCTCGCCGACGCCCTCGGCGCAGCCCTCGGTGCCTCGCGCGCCGCGGTCGACGCCGGCTACGTGCCGAACGACTATCAAGTCGGCCAGACCGGCAAGATCGTCGCGCCGCAGCTCTACATCGCGGTCGGCATCTCCGGCGCCATCCAGCACCTCGCTGGCATGAAGGACTCCAAGGTGATCGTCGCGATCAACAAGGACCCCGAAGCGCCGATCTTCCAGGTGGCCGATTACGGGTTGGTAGCCGATTTGTTCCGGATTGTTCCAGAGCTTCGCTCCGCACTAGCGTAATCCTTCGACTCTTGGTCATTAACCCTTCGCTGATACCCGTTATGCCGGCGCACTCGAATGATGGAACGATGCACTGGAGGAAGTCGGGCGGAGGATCCGCGGGGTGACGGTAAACTTGACGGTATCGAGCGTTCGTCAACGGCTAGACACCAGCAAAGACAAGGCTTGCCGGATGCCCGTGACGAGCCGCTCCACATCGTCGTGCGTGTTGTACAGCGCGAAGGATGCGCGTGCGGTGCCGGTGAGGCCGAGCCGCTGCATCAGCGGCATCGCGCAATGGTGGCCGGCGCGGACGGCGATCCCGCAATCGTCGAGGCATCGTGCCGATGTCGTGCGGATGGATGCCGTCGAGCGTGAAGGACAGGACGCCGGCCTTTTCCGCGGTGGTGCCGACGATGCGCCCGCGAGCTGTCGCGTCGCGTTCTGCAGCAGCGCCCGTTCGTGGGCGGCGATGCGTTCGATGCCGATCGCGCTCACGTAGTCGAGCGCCGCGCCCAGTCCGACGACGCCCGCAATGTGCGGCGTGCCGGCTTCCAGGCGGTAGGGCAGCTCGTTGTACTCGGTCGTGTCGAAGCTCACCGAACGGATCATGGTGCGGCGGCACGCCATCTGCCACGGCACGATGTTGGAATGGTGTTCCATCGCGCTCACGATGACTTCGTCGCCGGCAGCGAGGCGCGGCTCTGCAAAGCCTTGCGCGACGAGGTTGATCGCCTCCGTCGTGCCGCGCACGAAGATGACTTCGGCATCGGCACGCGCATTGATGAACGACCGGACCTTGTGGCGCGCGCCCTCGTGGGCGTCCGTCGCACGCTGGCTCAGGGCATGCACGCCGCGGTGCACGTTGGCGTTGGCAGTGCGGTAGAAATCCGCCTCGGCATCGATGACCGCGTCGGGTTTCTGGGTCGTCGCCGCGTTGTCGAGGTAGGTCAGGGGCTGACCATTCACGCGCGTGCGCAGGATGGGGAAATCGGCGCGCGCCTGGGCGAGATCGCGCCGGAGGGCGACGGGGACGGTTTCTGTAGTCCTTGACGTCATTGTCACCCAAGCGCCGCTTGCCCGGTGTCAGGCTCGGGACGCCGGGTCGCTGCCGCCGGCTCGCTCGGCCGTGCTGCGGATGAATGCCAGGACTTCGCCGAGGAAGGAATCGCCGTCCGGCATGGCCGGGAAGTCCAGCGTCCCGGTGCAGTGCCGGGCGGGAAACGGAATGCCCGCCACATCGGTGTCGTCACCCTCGGAATCCATCAGCGAGACCATCGGATCGTATCGGGAAGCCATGGCGTTTCTCCTCGTGTGAATCGACGCAGCGTCGATGCGGTGGAACGTGAGGTGACTATAGCCATGCGCCGCCGGCGGCGTCCCCCCCACGTGGTATGGGCGACTCGCGCCGTTCGCGTCGAAGCGAAGTTTCCGAACTCTGGGGATAGGACCCGCAGCTCGCGGATAGCCGTCCCCCTTCCCTCGCCGTATCAATACGGGAGTTCGGGGACCACCCGTGCCGTCCGATCCACCCCACTTGCCTCTCGCGAAGGAGTGTCTTCCATGAGCAGTCGAATATTGCCGGATTTTGACCTGTTACTTCCTCAGAGCATCCCCGACGCGGTCGCGCTGCTATCGACGCATCGCGACCGGATCACCGTGATGGCCGGCGGCACCGACGTCATGGTCGCGATGAAGTTCGCGCAGCCGCCCGCGAAGTTGCCTGAATTCGTGATGAGCCTCGAGAACGTTCCGGGTCTCGGCTACGTGCTGTTCGATCCGGAAAAGGGCCTGCGCATCGGCGCCAAGGCGACGGTGGCCGAGTTGCTCGCGCAGCCGGAGGTGAAACAGCATTACCGTGCCCTCTGGAACGCCGCGCAGACCTTCGCGACCGGGCAGGTGCGCAACACCGCCACGGTGCTGGGCAACCTGCTGCGCGCGTCCCCCGCCGGTGACTGCAGCTGCGCGATCTACGCGCTCGGCGGCGCCGTCGTGCTGCACGGCCCGGGCGGCAGGCGCGAGGTCGACATCGACGACTTCTGGCTGTCGTACGGCGTCACCGCGCGCCAGCCCGACGAACTCGCCGTCGAACTGGTCTTGCCGCCGCCCGTCGCCGGCTCGCGCTCGGCCTTCAAGCGCATGACCCGCATGAGCGAGGATCTGGCCAAGCTCAACGTGGCCGTCCGTCTGGAGATGTCGGGCAACACTTGCATCGATGCCCGCCTCGCCATGGGCTGCGTCGCGCCCACGCCGCTGCGCCTGACCAAGACGGAGACGCTGCTGAAGGGCCAGGAGCTGACCGCGGAGGTGCTGCAACGCGTCGCGGCGTCCGTGCCCGGGGAGATCAGCCCCATCGACGACAAGCGCTCGACCGCGGAGTACCGCAGGCAGGTGTCGGGCGTGCTGCTCAAGCGCGCGATCCAGGAAGCCTGCGGGGCCGCCTGAGCCCACGGCGCAAGAAGACGAGGAGACCAGAATGAAGAACCGGGACATCACCCTCCATATCAACGGCGAGGCATACAAGCTGAACGTCGCCGTGAATCGCACCTTGCTCGACGTGTTGCGCGACGAGCTCGGCATGACGGAGACGAAATACGGCTGCGGCACGGGCGAATGCGGCGCCTGCACCGTGCTCGTCGAGGACAAGGCGGTCAATTCCTGCCTGACGCTCGCCGCGACGATGGACGGCAAGCGCATCACGACGGCCGCGGGTCGGGCCGATTTCGGCCGGCTCGACCATATCCAGCAGGCCTTCGTCGACGAGGCCGCGATCCAGTGCGGCTATTGCACGCCGGGCATGGTCATGAAGACGGCGAGCCTGCTCGCGAAGAATCCCGATCCGAGCGAGGCCGAGATCCGCCACGCGCTGGAGGGCAACATCTGCCGCTGCACCGGCTACGAGAAGATCGTGAAGGCGGTGAAGAAAGCGGCACAGACGATGCCCGGCCGAGCGGCGGCGCAAGCGCAACCCTGCAAGGAGGTCGTGCAATGAGCGAGCAAACGATCGTCGGCACCAATGCGCCGCGTGTGGATGTGCGCGACAAGGCGACCGGGCAGGCGCAGTACGCGGCCGACATCCAGCTGCCGGGAATGCTGTACGGCAAGGTGGTGCGCTGCTGGGAACATGCCCACGCGCGCGTGAAGCGGCTGGATCTTTCGGCGGCAGCGGCTTCGCCGGGCGTCGTGCGCGTGATCGGGCCGAAGGACGTGACGGCGAAGCGCTACAACTCGTCGGTGCTGGATCTGATGGTGTCCGAGTCGATGCACGACATGCTCGGCGACATCGACGACCAGCCCATCTTCACCGAGCACGTGAAATTCCAGGGCGATGCGATCTGCGGAATCATCGCGCGCTCCGAAGAGGCGGCCGAGCGCGCCGCCGCGAAGATCGTCGTCGAATACGAGCCGCTGCCGGTGTACCTGACCGCGGAGGCTTCGCGGGCGCCCGGGGCGGTGCAGTTCACGCCGGAAAAGCCCGGCAACTTGGCGTTCCAGCTGCCCGAGGCGATGTTCCCGAACCACGCGCTCGGCGGCGGCGATGTCGAGGGGGCGATGCGGGACGCGGACGTCGTCGTCGAGGACGCGTTCTACGTCCCGAAACAGAAGCAATGCCAGATGGAGCCGCACGCGTACGTCGCGAAGGTTGACAGCGGCGGGCGGCTCACGTGCTGGACCTCGTCGCAGATGCCCAAGCTCGTGCAGCGCAAGCTCGCGAAGCTCTTCGACCTGCCGATGAATCTCATGAAGATCGTTCCGACCGTGATCGGCGGCGGCTTCGGCACGCGCCTCGGCATGATCTCGGAGCCGCAGGCCTGCGCGATGGCGCTGGCGGTGCCCGGCCATCCGGTGAAGCTGCAGACGCTGCGCGAGGAGGACTGGGTGATCTCGCCGAGCCGGCACCCGGGCAAGTACTGGATGAGGATAGGCTTCAAGCGCGACGGCACCCCCGTGGCGTGTGACGCGCGCTTCGAGAACTACAAGGGCGGCTACTACCTCGACGCCTCCGGCACGGCCTTCACGGCCGGCGCGTGGCTCGGCGGCATGTACCGTTTCCCGGCGCTGCGCTACCGCGGCGAGTCCTACTTCACGAACCAGGGCCTGACCGGCGCTTACCGGGGCTACGGCAATCCGCAGACGAACTTCGTGCTCGAACAACTGATCGACCGCGGCTGCGCCGAGCTCGGCGCCGACCCGGTGGAATGGCGCAAGAAATGGCACAAGGGCGTTGGCGACGACGGCTGGTGTCCTGGCGTCACCTATCCGTCGTGCGCGCTGGACGAGTGCCTCGACCGCGGCGCAGCGGCGATCGGCTGGACCGAGAAGCGGCGCAAGTACGCGAAGCAGGAGGGGACGATCCGCCGTGGGGTGGGGGTGGCTGTCATGAACCACACCAGCGGCGCGATGCCGATGCTGCTGGAACACACCGCCTGCACCGTGAAGCTCAACGAGGACGCGACCGCCGAGGTCCTGTTCGCGTGCTCGGACATGGGGCAGGGCTCGCACACGGCGCTGAAGCAGATCGCCGCCGAGACGCTCGGCTTCCCGTTCGAGCACGTGCAGCTGTCGGGCGGCACGTCGGACGTCGCTGGCTTCGACATCGGCGCGCATGCGAGCCGCACGATCTACGTGGGCGGCGCGGCGGTGAAGAAGGCGTGCGAGGAGGCGAAGCGCCAGCTCTTCGAGCGCGCGTCGCTGCAGCTCGGCGTTCCCGCCGACCAGCTCGACATCCGCAACAAGCGGATCTTCGTGAAGGCGGACCCGGCGCGGGGCATCGAGGCCGAGGCGATCACGCGCGCCGGCGTGTATCACTTCGTCGACCCCATGACCGGCGAACCAGGCGGGGTGCCCGGGCAGATCCAGGGCTACGTGAGCTTCTTCGCGCCGCACAACTCGCCACCCTTCGGCGCGTCGTTCGCCGAGGTCGAAGTCGACACCGAGACCGGCGAGGTGCGGGTGATCGAGCTCGTCAATGCGCACGACATCGGCCGCGCGATCAATCCGGCCGCGGTCGAAGGGCAGCTCGAAGGCGGCATCCAGCAGGGCCTCGGTTTCGTGCTGAGCGAGGAGATCGACTACGACGCCAAGGGGCGAGTGCAGAACAACAGCTTCACGGACTACAAGATGTTCGGCCCGGAGGATATGCCGAAGATCACGACGATCCTCGTCGAGGACGCCGATCCGATCGGCCCCTTCGGCGCGAAGAGCGTCGGCGAGTCGGGGCTCGTGAGCCCGGTCGGCGCGGTGGCCAACGCGATCTTCCATGCGATCGGGATCCAGTTCACCGAGGCGCCGATCACGCCGGAGAAGGTGTTGAAGGGCATCCTGGAGAAGGGCGTCCGCGATTACGGCACGCTGCGCCGAAGCTGAGCTGCGACGTTTCCTGCGTCGGCGGCCGCCTCCGGGCGGCCGCATCGTTTCTGCGTGAGGCGATGCTCTGCCGCGGCCAGCAACCGCCTGCGCGACGAGTCACAAAACGATCCGCAGTTCGCGGATATGCGCCGCATTCCCCGGATAGCGACTCCCCCCGGAAGTGCTTAATTTCCCTACATCGCGTGACGTCGGGAACCCTCTTCCCGATCACAGAGCCGGACCCGCATCGGCCACAGTCGCATGACGCATCCCGCGCAGGTTCGGCCTGCGGTTCGGGACATCCAACCCCAAACGACGGATTCGCTTCCCCGGACACGGGAAGCCATTGCTGACCGCAAGGGGACTTCATGGCTCGGATTCACCGATTACTTACCCGGATTGTGCCGCTCGCACTCGCGCACGCCGGGCTCGCAGGCTGCAGTGCATCGGCGAACCTCGCCGACGTCGCCGCGACGCAGAGCGCGCCGGTGCTGCGTTCCGACCAGTTCCAGGCCGCCGTGGCGAATTCGAGCGTGCTCGTCGCGGTCGGTGCGAACGGCGTCGTCGTGTCGTCTGCGGATGCCGGCAAGAGCTGGACGCGACAGGTCGTCGATGCCGGCGCATCGCTGATCGGCGCCGCGGTGTGTCCGGACGGCGGCTTCGTCGCGCTCGATTTCGGCCGCCGCGTGTGGATCGCCGACGCCACGGCGAGCGGCTGGACCGCACGCCCGATCACGAGCGAGGCGACACCGCTCGCGGTCGCGTGCGACCCGAACGGGCAGGTGTGGGTCGTCGGCAGCGAGAGCGCGATCCTGTCGAGCGCCGACCGGGGCGCGACGTGGCGCGACGCCTCGCTCGGCGAGGACCAGATGTTCACGACGGTGCAGTTCGTCGACGAGCGGCACGGCGTCATCACCGGCGAATTCGGCAGCTTCCTGACGACGCAGGACGGCGGCGCCAGCTGGCAGGCGGGCACGCCGATCCCGAACGATTTCTATCCATACGGCGCGCTCTTCACCGATGCGCAGACCGGCTGGGTCAGCGGGCTCGCCGGCACGATCCTGCACACCACCGACGGCGGCGCGAGCTGGCAGAAGCAGCCGAATCCGACCGGCGCACCGATGTACGGCCTCGCCCGCCACGAGGACCGCGTGTACGCGCTGGGCGCGAACGGGCTGGTGCTGGCGCTCGACGACGGCCATTGGCAGCCGGTGGAAGGCCGCCCGGCGCCCTACCTGCGCAGCGGCTTCTCGCTCGCGGGGCGAGGCCTGCTCGTCGCGGGTGGCGCCGGCACGCTCGACATCGTTTCCCCGATCCCTGCAATGCCGAAGTAAGGAGAGGCCGTGCGACATCACTTCACCCACGCGCTGCACCAGCTCGAACTGAAGATCTTCGCGTTCCCGCGCCTCGTGCTCGCCGCGATCCTGGCGGTCACCGCGTACTTCGCGCTGCAGATTCCGGCGCTGAAGATGCACACCGAGTTCGGCGACCTGCTGCCCCAGCGCCACGCCTTCATCCGCCTGCACAACGAGATCCGCGACACCTTCGGCGGCGCGAACCAGATCGTCGTCGCGATCGAGGTCGAGGACGGCACGATCTTCACGAACGACACGCTCGCGCTGATCCACCGCGTCACCCAGGCCGTCGATAGCCTGTCGGGCGTCAATCACAACCTCGTCTCCAGTCTCACGCACCGCACGTCACGGAAGATCTGGCTGACCGAGGACGGCGAGATGCGCTCCCAGCCGTACTACGACCCGCAGCGCCCCGCGCTGACAGCCGACGAGCTCGACGCGTTCGGCAAGGAGGTGCGCGCCAACCCGCGCATCTACGGCCTGCTCGTGTCGCCCGACGCGAAGGCGGCGCTTGTGAAGGCGCAGATGAACGAAGCCGGCGCGATCGACTACGAGAAGATCTTCGCCGAGCTGCAGGCGGTGCGCGCGAAGGAGCAGGCTGCCGGCACCAGGATCCACGCCACCGGCCAGCCCGTGCTGATCGGCTGGGTGTACACCTATCTGCCGCAGATCCTGCAGATCTTCCTCTTCACGTTGTTGCTGATGGTGGGCTTGCTGGTCGCGCATTTCCGCCGCTTCTACGGCGTCGCGCTGCCGCTCGTCGGCATCGCGCTGTCGTCGATCTGGGGCCTGGGCTTCGTGTCGAGGATGGGTTGGAATCTCGATCCGCTGTCGCTCGTGATCCCGTTCCTGATCGCCGCGCGCGCGATGTCGCACAGCATCCAGCTCGTCGAGCGCTACTACGCCGAGCTCGCGACGAGTCGCGACGGGCGCGTGGCGGCCCGCGCGGCGTTCGAGGATCTGTTCCGGCCGGGTTCGCTCGCGATCTCGGTCGATGCGATCGGAATCGCCGTGCTGGCGCTCGGCGCCGCGCCGATCAATACGAAACTCGGCTACTACGCCGGCTTCTGGGCGTTCTCGGTGTTCTTCACGGTGCTGCTGGTCGTGCCCTTGCTGCTGTGGCTGCTGCCGGCGCCGCGCAATACCGAGAACCGCCGCGGCTGGGCGCACGCGGCCGTCGAGCGGACGTTCGGCGCGGTCGGGAGCCGACGCACGGCCGCCTCGGTGCTCGCGATCGCCGCGGTGCTGTTCGTCGGCGGCGGCGTGCTCGCCTCGCGCGTAAAGATCGGCGAGGCCGAGGCGGGGTCGCCGCTGCTGTATCCGGACCACGACTACAACGTGTCGTCGCGCGCGATCAATGCGCGCTTTCCCGGCTCCGAGGAGCTCTACATCGTCGCGCGCACTGCGGAGAAAGGCGGGCTGAAGCGGCCCGAGGTGTTGCGCGCGATCGAGCGCTTCCAGCACCACATGCTGCTCGACCCGGCACTCGGCGGCACCAAGGCGTTGCCGGGCCTCGTGCGCGCGGTCAATGGCCTCATCCACAACACCGATCCCCGCTGGAACCAGATCCCCGAGTCGGCCTCGGCGGTCGGCGGGCTGCTCTTCGCCTACATGGCGGCGAGCCCGATCCCCGGCGCGCTCGCCGAGTTCCTCGATGCCGACGAGCGCGATGCGAACCTCGTCTTCTACTACAAGGACAAGCAGGCGGACACGATCCGGCGCGCGGTGCAGGTGGCCGAGCAGGGCATCGCGAAGGTCGGCGCGGTCGATGGCTTCGAGCTGCGTCTGGGCGGCGGCGCCATCGGCGTCAATGCCGCGATCAACGACGCCGTCGATGACGACAACCGGCTGATCGTGCCGCTCGTGCTCGCGCTGGCGTTCGTCTTCGTGACGCTGTCCTACGGCTCGCTCCATGCGGGCTGGCTGATGGTGCTGCCGATGCTGTTCGCCACGGTGATGACCTACGCGTACATGGGCGCCAAGGGCATCGGCATCAACGTCAATACCGTACCGGTCATCGCGGTCGGCATCGGCGTCGGCATCGACTATGCGATATACATCATGAACCGCATCCGCGAGGAGATGGCCGCGTGCGGCGACCTCGGCCGGGCGGTGCGCACGGCGGCGGGCACGACGGGCTTCGCGGTGGTGTTCACCGCGGTGACGCTGATCGCGGGCGTGATCATGTGGGTCCTCCTGTCCGATCTGCGCTTCCAGGCGGATTCCGCGCTGCTGCTGACGCTGATGCTGGTACTCAACGCACTCGCCGCGATGCTGCTGATGCCGGCATGGGTCGTGGTGTTCAAGCCGGCCTTCATCACGAAGGCGCGGCTCGACGAAGACGGTGTGCTGCAGGTGGCGTGAGCGCGAACGCGCGGGCGCCGACAACAACGAGGGGAGGACGAAGGTGAGGAAATCCGCAAAGAAGGATAGCCGCAACGCACCGCTTGCCGCCGGCATGCTGACGCTTGCCGTCGGCGTCGCGCACACGGGGGGCGCAGCGGCGGGCGACATCCCGAACGAGGAGGCGCGCGTCGACGTGGTCTATGAGAACGCGACCTTCGCGCGCCGCGATGTCGGGCTGTCGAAGTTCCGCAATACGCTGAAGATCGACATCGACCGCCAGCTCGGCCGGCGCGGCGCGTTCGACGACGTGGGCGTGAACCTGAAGCTGCGCGGCACGTTCGACGGCGTCTATCGCCTCAACGAAGACACCTACGGGAACAAGGCCGGCGGTGCAGTTCAGCTGGAGAACACCGTGGGCATCCCCGGTTCGAGCGTGCCGCACGGCGGTGGCCTCGGGAGTCCGACGAATCCGCTCACCGCGGGACTCGCGGGCCTGCCCGGCGGCGGCGCCTTCGGCTTCAACTCGACCGACCCGTCGGCGCCGCGCTACAACCCCAACGAGGGGCTCGCCGTGCTGGGCGAACACCTGCATCGTACCGACGGCGGGGTCGCGTTCGCGGTGCCAGTGCGCCCGTGCGACAAGGACTCGCGCGGCTGCATCAAGGATTATCTCGATGCGAGCCGACAGGAACTGGAGTCGCCCGAGTTCAACGACCGCTGGGACTTCATCCGCGAGGCGTACGTCACCGGCTCCGTGCCCTTCGACGACGGTTCGAGCCTGTTCATGAAGGTCGGCAAGCAGCAGGTGGTGTGGGGACGCACCGACCTCTTCCGCGTGCTCGACGTCATCAATCCGGTCGATTACTCGCGCAACAACATCTACGACGAGCTCCAGGACATCCGCATTCCAATGTGGATCATGCAGGCCGAGTACCGCGCCGGCGCGACGGAGACCTTCGACGACCTGAACTTCGCCGTCGTGTGGAACTTCGACAAGTTCCGGCCGCACAACATCGGCCAGTGCGGCAGCCCGAACGTGATCCTCGACGCGGGCTGTTTCATGCGCGGCATGAAGAACCTGTGGGACAACGGCGGCACGGTCGCGAACTTCGCGAACCTCGGGCTGCCGGGGCTCGCGGCGACCGACTTCGGCCCGAACCAGATCGGTATCCGCAAGGCGCATCTGCCGAGCTGGTCGCTGTCGAACACCCAGCTGGGCGTCAAGCTCGAAGGCCAGAAAAGCGGCGTCGGCTTCTCGCTCAACGCGCTGACCTACCGCTCGCAGCTGCCTTCGCTGCGCGGCGGCATTCCGGCGCGCAATCCCTTCGACCCGGTCGGCGCCGTCGACACGCAGCCGCAACCGCATCCCTATCCCTACCTGATCGCATTCGACGTGCATTTCCCGCGCGTGAACCTGATCGGCGGATCGATGGACCTGCAGGTGGATTCGATCAAGTCGGTGTTCCGGCTGGAGGCCGCGCTGACCGAGGGCGAGGAGTTCCCGAACGGCCTGCGCAAGCGCCTGTTCTCCGAATCGCGCGTGTTCCGCTACGTGATCGGCTGGGACCGCCCGACCTTCATCCCCTTCCTCAACAAGACGCGTGCGTTCCTGATTTCGGCGCAGCTCTTCGGCCAGCACCTGCTCGACCACGAACTCGAGCAGCGTCCGCTGGGCAAGGTCGGCATGCCGGACTGGAAGGACAACAACATCTTCACACTGCTCTTCAAGGGCTTCTATATGAACGACCGCGTGAGCCCGCAGGTGATCATGGCGCATGACGTCAAGGCCAACGCGACCGCGATCGCGCCATCGATCGACTGGCTCTTCAGCGACAGGCTCAAGCTCACCGTCGGCGCCAACGTCAAGGTCGGCCACGGCGCGCGCAAGTTCGACGACTGCCGCACCTGCAACCCCTTCCATCCGTTCTCCGCCTCGCCGGGGCAGGGGCCGAACGACGGCTCGCTGGGGCTGGGCGGCTTCGAGCCGCTCGGCCGCTTCCGTGCGGGCCCGATCGGCATGGCACAGCAGGAAGACGAGTTGCAGTTCGTGCTGCAGTACAAATTCTAATCCGGAGGAGGACGACAATGAAGATGAGGACAATGACATCGATGCTGCTGGCGGCCGGCGCGATCGGCACGGCGCAGGCCGCGACCGAGGCGGACGTCGACAAGAGCTTCGGTCCATACAAGAGCGGCGTGCCGACGGTGGCGGGCGTAAAACCGGGCACGGTCATCGACAAGAGCAACGTCGAGGCCGCGAAGGGGGCGCTCATCCCCAGCATGGCGCAGTTCATCAAGAGCGGGCAGACGACGCTCGCGGTGGGTGAGACCTACTCGTTCGGGATCAGCAAGAACTACATCGACGCGACGCGCAAGAACCTCAACAAGGTGTCGCTTGGGGCGAACGTCGGAGATCTAGTCGGCTTCGTTGCCGGCCGGCCCTTCCCGCAGGAGCCCGACGCGAAGGACCCGCGCGCCGGCGAGAAGGTGTTCTGGAACTTCCAGCACAACAACCGCATCGGCGACAGCTACACGATCTGGCCGTGGTACATGGAATACAAGAACATGGCGAGCGGCAAGGTCGAGCGCACGCTGAAGCAGGAGTACCACATCATCCAGTGGAAGCATCGCGTCGACCAGGAGCCGCGCCCGGAAGTCGAACCGAACCCCTCGCAGCTGCTGCGCTCGGGCTACCTAAAGGTGCATGAGCCGCAGGACCTGAAGGACACGCAGCTCCTGATCAGCCGCTTCTCCGACGACGCGAAGCTCGACGAGGTGTATCTGTACCTCGGCTTCCAGCGCCGCGTGCGCCGCCTCGCGTCGAACCAGGTCACCGACCCCTTCCTCGGCTCCGACCTGATGGTCGAGGACTTCGAGGGCTACAACGGCCGCATGCGCGACATGAAGTGGGAATACAAGGGCACGCGCGACCTGCTGGTGCCCTTCTACGCGCACAACAAGCAGAAGCTCGCCGAGGAGCCGAAGGAGGCCGACTTCAAGTTCATCGACTTCGGCGGCGAAGGGGCGTGCTTCCCGAACGTGACGTGGCAGCTGCGCAAGACCTACGTGATCGAGTCGGTGCCGGTCAATCCCGACCACGTCATCAGCAAGCGCGTGCATTACGTCGATGCCGAGACCTACGCGCTGAGCTTGAACGAGATCTACGACCGCAAGGGCGAGCTGTGGAAGACCTTCATCATCGCCTACACGGATTCGGAGAGCCACATGCCGAAGAACGCCGGTCGCGGCGTGGCGATCAACGACGGCTTCAGCATCATCGACGTGCAGGCCAAGCATTGCTCGACCGGCAAGTTCAAGGTGCACCTCGACCAGGAGATGAGCCCGACGAAGCTGTTCTCGGTGCAGTTCATGCGCGGTAGCTGAGGTCGCGACGCGAGGCTGTCAGGGGCGCCCGGGAGCGCCCCTTTTTCCTTGCATCGTGCCCGCCCGCCGTCCTCGCAAACATCGCCATTCCGGGGATAGCCGTCGTAATCGCGGGATAGTTGGACGGGCGGGCGTGCCGTAATTTGAATGCTCGAAGCAGGCGCGCAATTCCACCGAGGAGCGGTAATGGAGACTCTCACGCAGCCGGTGCAGAACTCGATGAAACCGGGCAAGTGGCTCAATTCGAGCTGCAAGATGTGCATCCACTCCTGTACGACGCGGATCCACGTCACCGAGGACGGCGTCATCAACAAGATCGAGGGCAACCCCACCAGCCCGAGCAACAACGGGCGGCTGTGCCCGAAGGGCAACGCGGCGATCCTTCGGCACTACGATCCGGCGCGCTTCAGGACGCCGCTGCGGCGCACGAATCCGGAGAAGGGGCCCGGCGTCGATCCGAAGTGGGCGCCGATCGGGTGGGACGAGGCGCTGGACCTCGTCGGCCGCGAGCTCAGGAAGACGCTGGAGGAGGACCCGCGCAAGCTGATGCCGGCGATCAACGACTTCCAGAAGCTCTTCCTGTGGGCGTGGCCCGCGGCGCTAGGCAACGCAAACTACCTGTCGTCGGTCGGCAACTTCTGCGGCGGCGGCTACCACCCGATGAACGGCTTCATCCATGCCGCCTTCGCCGCCGCGAACGACGTCAATTACTGCAACTACTGGATCAACAACGGCGGCGGCGACGGCTTTTCTTCGCACCTGCACACCGCGGCCCAGGCGAACCACGTCGCGAAGGCACGCGTGGAGCGCAACATGCGCGTCGTCGTCGTCGAGCCGCGGCTGTCGATCGGCGCCGCGAAGGCGAACGAGTGGGTGCCGATCCGCCCGGCGACCGATCGCCAGTTCGCGCTGGGCCTCGCCCACGTGCTCGTCGCCGAGAAGCTGTACGACGCGAAATTCCTGAAGAAGGACACCAACGCCCCGTACCTCGTCGGGCCGGACGGGTACTTCGTGCGCAATGGCGAAGGCAGGATCTACGTGTGGGACGCCGTCGACAACTGCGCGCGACTGTGGGACGACCCGGAGATCAAGGAGGTCGCGCTGGAAGGCACCTACACGGTCGAGGGCAAGCCCTGCCGGCCGGCGTTCCAGAAGTTCAAGGACATCCTCGCCGAATGCTCGCCGGAGCAGATGGAGACGCTGACGACCGTGCCGGCGGCGACGACGCGGCGCATCGCGCGCGAGTTCGCGAAGGCGGCGCAGATCGGCTCCTTCATCGAGATCGACGGCCGCATGCTGCCGCTGCGCCCCGCCGCGTACAACTACTACCGCGGCGCGCAGGGCCACAAGTACAGCGCGATGGCGAACCATGCGTTCAAGCTGGTGAATTTCCTCGTCGGGGGGATCGACGCGCCGGGGGGGCACGTCGGGGTCACGCTCGACGACCAGATGCAGGACATCCGCGGCGGCTGCGGGCAGATCCAGCCCGGCGAGAACGGCATGATGCAGACGATGCCGCACCAGCTGCACCCCGAGGTGCCGTTCTCGTGGCCGCCCAACGAGACGCACTTGATGGGCTTCTTCCCGATCGGTGTCGACCCCGGGCACCTGACGCAGCACACGCTCGCGAACGCCGAGAAGTTCGGCCTCGACTACCGGCCCGACACGCTGCTGATGTGTCACTCGAACCCGCTGTGGAACCTGCCGGGCGACCGCGAGCAGTGGTACGCGCTGCTCCGCTCGATGCGCTTCATCGTCGCGGTCGACATCCTGCCCAACGAATCGAACGAGTGGGCCGACGTGATCCTGCCGTCGCACGACCTGCTCGAGTCGTGGAACATGACGATGATCGAGCCCCCGCACCACGAGGGCATGTGCCTGCGTCAGCCCGCGACGCCGCCGCTGTACGACACGAAGAGCGAGGAAGAGATCTTCTACGAGATCTCCGAGCGGTTGGGCTTGCTCGAGACCTGGAATGGCATCCTCAACTTCGTCAACGGCTTCCACCAGAAGCCGGAGCTGCTGCTCGAACCGAATCGCAAGTACAGCGACCGCGAGATCGCCGAGCGCAAGGGGAAGCTGTGGAACGGCCAGGATCTCGACTGGTACGTGGAGCACGGCCACGCGGTGACGCCGCGCCGCCCCGACAAGTGGTACCGGCCCTGGGACGGGATGCGGCTGCATTTCTACCTCGAGGACATCGTCCGCGCACGGGACACGCTGCGCCAGAAGATGGAGGCGGCCGATGTCCCGTTCCGCCACGAGTGGGAGTGGGGCGACTACCAGCCGCTGCCGACGGCGGTGCCCGATCCGGTGCATCTGGAGCCGGCTGACTTCGACCTGTACGCGATCACCTTCAAGGACATCCAGATCAACTTCGGCGAGAGCATCGGCAATCCCTGGATCAACGACATCGTGTTCAAGGACCCGGTGCATACCGCGGTGCTGCTGAACCCGAAGACGGCGCGCGAACGAAGGCTGGACGAGGGCGACATCGTGCGCATCGAGTCGCCGTACGGCTCGATCGTCGCGAAGATCGGGCTGTCCGAAGGCGTCCATCCCGATGCGGTGTGCGTGTCGAATGCACTTACGCGTGTCGCGACGCAGAACACCGGCGTGCGCCACGGCGGCGGCAACTTCAACCAGCTGCTGCCGGCGAACCTGCGGCACACCGACGCGTGCAGCGGACAGCCGGAGACGGTCGCCAAGGTCAGGCTGACGAAGCTCGCTTCCGTGCCGGCGGAGATCGCCGCCGGCAACTCGGTGTTCAGCAAGGGGAGGGCGCACTGATGGCCAAGTGGGGGATGGTTTTCGATCTGCGCCGATGCATCGGCTGCAACGCCTGCGCGGTCGCGTGCAAGCAGGAGAACAGCCTGCCCGACGGCGTGTTCTTCACGAAGACGCTGTCGGAGGAGGTCGGCGAATACCCGGACGTCACGCGCAGCTACGTGCCGACGATCTGCAACCACTGCGAGGATGCGCCGTGCGAGCGCGCCTGTCCGACGGGTGCGACCTACACCCGTCCCGACGGCATCGTCATGGTCGATCGCAACAAATGCATCGGTTGCGGCACCTGCATCGTCGCGTGCCCGTACGACCAGCGCACACGGCTCGAGCCGGAGATGCTGAAAGAGGGGCTGTTCGGCGGCGGGCGGATGACGCCCTTCGAGGAGCAGGGTATCGGGCGCTTCACGGTGGGCACGGTCGTCAAATGCACGTTCTGTCATGAACGGGTCGACGCCGGGCAGCTCCCCGCGTGCGTCGCGACCTGTCCGACCGAGGCGCGCATCTTCGGCGATCTCGACGACCCGACGAGTCGGCCGCGGCAGCTGATCCTGGAGCGCCGCGGGCGCCAGCCGCTGCCGGAGAAGAACACCAACCCGCGCGTCTTCTACATCGACTGAAGGGGAACAACATGATCGCGAGCAACCGGATCGCGGACGGCACGTTCCGCGTCGGCGTCGGCCTGCAGAAGGCGTGGGGCGTGCAGATGGCCACGGCGTTCTTCTTCGGGGAGGCCGGCGCCGGCCTGTACTTCGTCGCGCAGTTTTTCGATTTCACGCTCGGCATGTTCGCCGGCCTCGTCATGGTGCTCTTCGGCAAGGCCGGCGGGCACATCCTGCACCTCGGGCAGCCGCTGCGCGGGTGGCGCGCGCTGACGAAGGTGCGCAGCTCGTGGGTGAGCCGCGGGCTGGCGGCGATCGTGCTGTTCGTCGTCGCCGGGGCGCTGCACCTCATCGACCTGCGTGCCGGCGTGCTTCCCGCCGGGGTGTCGCAGCTCGTCGCCGCGCTCGCGCTCGCGGCGTGCTTCGTCATCATGATCTACCAGGGCTTCGCCATGTCGCACTCGACGGCGATCGCACTGTGGAGCGGTGGGCTGATGCCGATCGCGAGCCTGACCTATGCGCTGCTGAACGGCGTGCTGCTGACGCTCGTGCTGGGCTTCGACGCGCCTTTCCTTGCGGAGCGCCCCGACACCGTGCGGCTGCTTCAGGTGCTCGCGGTCGCGCTGATGCTCTACGGGCTGGTCACGGTGCTGAGCCTGCTGCATGGCGCGCGCCACGCGTCCGAAGCGGGGCGGCAATCGGTTGCGCTGCTGCTGCAGGGTGGCTTCGCGCGCTGGTTCGTGCCGCTCGTGATCGGGGTGGGCTTCGTCTTCTCCGCGCTGATGATGCTCGCCGCGCCCCCGGACTTCGCGTGGATGCTCGCGGTCGCCGGCCTCGAGCTCGCCGGCTATTACGCGTTTCGCGTGCTGATGTTCAAGGCCGGGAGCTACGACCCGGCGCTGAGCTTGGCGTACCGGTTCCGCCACTGATCCGCGCCGACGAGACATCCGATGCATACGAGCATTGCGCGTCTGTGGCAGGCGAGCGGGAGCCGGACGGTATCGGCGGTCCGGCTGTCGGGCGAGGACTCCCGCGGCGAGGCAACCTGCCGCGTCATCGACGAGGACGCGCTGACGATCGACGTCGAAGGCGTCGGACGCTACACGCTGATGTGGACATCGACCGACGGCAATGACGCAGCGGCGGGCTTCGTCAGCGGGGAGGGCGTGCTCGGCGACGACGTCGTGTCCGAGAGGGTGCCCGAGCGGCTTGCGCTGGCGGCGGGCTTCGCATATTCGGAAGGGATCATCGGCGGTCTCGCGGATATCGCGACGATGGCCGTGTGCCCCGACCGCCGTAACGTCGTGCGCATGCGGCTCAAGGCGCCCGAGCGCGTCGTGGTGAAGCGGCGCGACGTGGTCGTCACGAGTTCGTGCGGCGTGTGCGGCGGGCGGGAAGCGATCGAGGACAGTCTCGACGACTTCGCACCGGTCGGGACACGGCTGCGCCTCGCGGCGCCGGAGCTCAGTGCGCTGATGGCGACGATGCAGCGCCGGCAACGCCTCTTCCGCACGACCGGTGGTGCGCACGCCGCGGCGGTGTTCTCGCCCAGCGGCGGCGTCGTCGCCGTCGCGGAGGATCTCGGCCGCCACAACGCGCTCGACAAGGCGATCGGCGAATGCCTGCTGCGCGAGGTACCGCTTGCCGGCTGCGGCGTGGTGCTGTCCTCGCGCTTGAGCTACGAGATGGTCGCGAAGGCGGCGCGGGCGGGCTTCGAGCTCGTGGCTGCCGTGTCCGCGCCGACCTCGCTCGCGATCGCGCTCGCCGAACGCGTCGGCATCACGCTGTGCGGTTTCGTCCGCGACGCTTCCGCGACCGTCTATTCCCACCCGCAACGCATCCGCGACGGCGCCGTCAGGCACGAGTCCGCGCACGCCGGCGCTGCGGCAGTGCCTTTCACGATGGATGACTGAGGAGAGAAGCATGACCGCCAATGGCAATGTCCTGACGCAGCTCGCCGCGGAACTCGCCCGCGGCACGATCGGGGTCGTCGACCTGACGCAGCCGCTCGGTCCCGACACGCCGGTGCTGGGGCTGCCCCCGCCGTTCGCGAACTCGCCGGGCGTGAGCTTCGAGACGATCTCGCAGTACGACGACAAGGGGCCCGCGTGGTACTGGCGCACGATCCGCATGGGCGAGCACACCGGCACGCATTTCGATGCGCCCGTGCACTGGGTCAGCGGCAAGGACCGCGCCGACAACACGCTCGACACGATCCCGGCCGAGCGCTTCGTCGGTCCCGCGTGCGTCATCGACATCAGCCGCGAGGCCGCGGCGAACCCGGACCACCTCGTGACGCGCGACGCGGTGCTCGCGTGGGAGGCGACGCACGGGCGCATCCCGCCGAAGTCCTGGGTGCTGCTCCGCAGCGACTGGTCGAAGCGCGTCGGCGTCGCCGAATTCCTGAACTGCCGGGACGATGGTCCGCATTCGCCCGGTTTCGACCGCGGCGCGACCGAACTCCTCGCGCTCGAACGCGACGTGCTGGGCGTCGGCGTCGAGACGGTCGGCACGGACGCCGGCCAGGCGCACAGCTTCGATCCGCCGTTCTGGACGCACCACATCATGCAGGGCAACGGCAAATTCGGGCTCGCGAGCCTCGCGAACCTCGACCGCCTGCCACCCACCGGGGCCGTCGTCGTCGCGTCGCCGCTGAAGCTCGTCGGCGGCTCAGGCAGCCCCCTGCGCGTGCTCGCGCTCGTGCCGGCCTGACGGAGGCCGTATGTTCGAGGTGCGATTGCACGGACGCGGCGGCCAGGGGACGGTGCTCGCCGCGGGAATACTCGCGAAGGCGCTCGTCGCGGAGGGAAAGCACGTCGTCGCTGTGCCGCAGTTCGGCTTCGAGCGCCGGGGTGCGCCGGTCGCGGCCTACCTGCGCGCGTCGGAGACGCCGATGCGGGCGATGACCAACATCTACGAACCGGACTGCGTCGTCTGCATCGACTCGTCCCTGCCGCGTGTCGTCGACATCTTTGCCGGACTGCACGACGGCGGCACCTTGGTGCAGGCGAGCAGCCTCGCGCCGCAGGACATCGCGGTGCCGGCTTCGGTGGCGACGGTCGCCGTGTGCGACGCGGTGGGGATCGCGCGCGAGGTGTTCGGGCGACCGATCACCAACACGGTCATGCTCGGTGCATTAGCGCGCGCGACCGGCCTCGTGTCGCTCGACGCGCTCGCCAGGGCGCTCGAAGAGACGAGTTTCCGCGACGGCGGCCTGGCGCAAAACAAGCGAGCGCTGGCGCTGGGTTACGCGCGCACCGTCGTCCATGCCATCGCTCGACGGGAGGCGGCATGAAGAAGCAGGCGCAGCCGCTCTTCGACGCGAGCGCGATCCCCAAGACCCTGTGCCCGATCGCGACCGAATACAGCCGCATGCTGCCGGGCGACTGGCGGTCGCTGCGCCCGGTCGTCGACCGCCGCAAGTGCGTGAAATGCGCCGTGTGCTGGCTGTACTGCCCAGTGCAGTGCGTCGTCGAGCGCGCCGGCTGGTTCGACATGAACCTCGCCACCTGCAAGGGCTGCGGCATCTGCGCCCGCGAATGCCCGCAGCGTGCGATCTCGATGGTGGCGGAAGAGGAATGAACGGGGGAATGACATGAACGAGGTCGCCGAGATGACTGCGTTGGTCGCCGAGCCTGCGAGTGGCCGGAACGCCCCCGCCTGCGACGCCGCGGTCACGAAGAAGGAGCCGAAGGTCCTCGTCTGCGACGGCAACGAGGCAGCGGCGTGGGGTGTGGTGCTGTCGCGGCCGGACATGGTTGCGGTGTATCCGATCACGCCGCAGTCCTCGCTCGCCGAGTACGTCGCGCAGTTCGTCGCCGACGGCGTGCTTGATGCCGAGCTCGTCGAGGCGGAGGGCGAGCACAGCGTGCTGTCGGTGCTGCACGGCGCGGCGCTGGCTGGCGCGCGCACCTACACCGCGAGCTGCGGCCAGGGCCTCGCCTTCATGTTCGAGCCGTATTTCCGCACGCCCAACCTGCGCCTGCCGATCGTCATGTCCATCGTCAACCGCGACGGCATTACGCCGCAGTGCGTGTGGGGCGGCCAGCAGGATGCGATGACGGTGCGCGAGGTCGGCTGGGTGCAGCTCTTCTGCGAGACGGTGCAGGAGGTGCTCGACACCATCGTCATGGCCTACCGCATCGCCGAGGACCGCTCGGTGATGCTGCCCGTCAACGTCAATCACGACGGCAACTACCTGTCGAACGGCATTGTCCGCATCGAGCTGCCGGACCAGGCCGAGGTCGACGACTTCCTCGGTGCGCCGGACGTGAATTGGCACGCCGCGCTCGACCCCGACCGGCCGATGGGCGTCGATCCGCTGACTGGCGGCGCGACCGGGCCGGGGCCGGCGCTCTTCGTCGGCTACCGGCGCGGGCATTGCGAAGGCATGCAGAACGCGCTGCGCGTGATCGTCGATGTGCACGAGGAATGGGCGCGCCGCTTCGGCCGCCGCTACGCGCCGCTGGTCGAGGAATACCGGCTCGACGGCGCCGACTACGCACTCGTGACGATCGGCAGCATGGCGGGCGCCGCGAAGGATGCCGTCGATGCCGCACGCGACCGGGGCGAACGCGTCGGCCTCATCCGCATCAAGACGCTGCGGCCGTTCCCGCTCGATGCGATGGTCGCGGCGCTCGACAAGGTGCGCGCGGTCGGCGTCGTGGACCGCGCCGTGTCTTACGGCTGGAACAGCGGCCCCGTGCATCAGGAGACGCTGGCGGCGCTGCAGCACTGCCGCAATCGCATCCCCTGCTTGTCGCTGATCGGCGGCCTTGCCGGGGCCGACCTGACGCAGACGCATTTCGAGCGCGCGATTGCCGAAACCGCGAAGCTCCTGGATGCCCCCTGTCCGCGCGAGCCCGTGTGGCTCAACGCCGAGGATCGATGAATGGAACAGTTCGACTATGTCGTGCTCGGTGCGAGCCACGCCGGCCTCGAGGCGCTGCGGGCGATCCGGGCGCACGATGCGGACGGCAGCATTGCGGTGCTCGACCGCGAGGCGCGGCTGCCGGTGTCGCCCACGGTGCTGCCCTACGTGGTCTCAGGGAAGTGCTCAGAGGATCGCATCGCGCTGCGTGAACGGAGCTGGTTCGACGCGCAGCGCGTCGATTACCGGCAGCAGGCGGCCGCCGCCGCGCTCGACACCGCGAACGCCCGGCTGCGCCTCGCCGACGGCCGCGAGATCGGATACGGCAAGCTGCTGCTCGCGACCGGCGCCGCGCCCGCGCTTCCGCCGATCGAGGGCTTGTCGGACGTGAGATTTCACGTGCTGCGCACGCTCGACGACGCGCTCGCGCTGCGCGATGTTGCAAGTAAGGCGGGCCGTTCGGCGGGGAGCGCGGTCGTCCTCGGCGCGGGGCTGGTCGGCATGCACGCCGCCGAGAATCTCGTCCGCGCCGGCGCCCGGGTGACGATCGTCGAGATGCGCGGGCAGGTGCTGCCCGGCTACTTCGACGCCGCGGCCGCGGCCCGTATCGAAGCGGTGTTCCGCGACAAGGGCGTCGAGGTGCTGACCAGCCGGCGTGTCAAACAGGTCGCGGCGCGCGACGAGGGCTGTAGGGTGCTGCTCGACGGCAGCGAGGCGCGCGACGCCGACCTGCTGCTCGTCGCGGCAGGGGTGCGGCCGGAGGTGTCGTATCTCGCCGGCTCGGGCGTCTCCGTCGAGCGCGGCATCGTGGTCGACGAGTTCATGCGCACCGCCGCGGACAACGTTTGGGCTGCCGGCGACGTTGTGCAGACGCCGAGCTTCTTCGGCGACGGCACGCCGGCCGGCGGCATCCTGCCCGACGCCGTCGAACAGGGCCGCACCGCCGGCATGAGCATGGCGGGCGATCCGACGCTGCGTCCCTATCCCGGCGGCGTGTCGCTGAACACCTACGGCTTCTTCGGTCGCCGTGCGCTCTCCGTTGGACGCGACGCCCCCGAGCAGGCCGGACCGGAGTGGGACGTGCTCGTGCGGGGCGGGGAGGGCGCCCGCGGCTATCTCAAGCTCGTACTGCGCGACGGCCGGCTGCAAGGCATTTTCGGCGTCGACGTGCTGTTCGACCCGGGAATCATGTGGGAGCTGATCCTGCGCCGCGTCGAGATCGGCGCCCACCTCGACGCGCTGCTCGAAAACCCGCAAGACACCGCGCGGGCCTTGATGTCCGGACTGTGGAGATGAGCCGATGAGTGCCACCCCGACCATTGCCTTCGACGCGGCGCGCTGCGACGGCTGCGGCGACTGCATGAAAGCCTGCGTGAGCGCCAAATCCACGGTTGAAAACATCGCCCAATCCCGAATTCGCATCGTCCGCGATGAGGAGGCGGGCCACTGGGGCGTCGCGCAATGCCGTCAGTGCGGCGATCCGCGCTGCGCGTCTGTATGTCCCGCCGCCGCGCTCGCCAAGGGCGACGATGGCATCGTCGCGTGGGACGCGGAACGCTGCGTGAACTGCCTGATCTGCACCGCCGGTTGCACCTTTGGTGGCATCGCGTTCAGCGCTGACGAACACCACGTCGTCAAATGCGACCAATGCGCGGGTGCTCCGCAATGCGTTTCCGCGTGTACGCGCGGCGCGCTGCGTTACGTGACGGCGGCGAATGTTTACAACCGCTGGGGCGAGCTCGAAGACCTGTTCGTGCCGGGCCTGGGCGGCTGCCAGGGCTGCAACACCGAACTCATCATGCGCCACACGCTGCGTCGCGTCGGCCCGAATACCGTGCTCGCGACGCCGCCCGGCTGCATCCCGGGCATGGGCTCGGTCGGCTACAACGGCATGCTCGGTTGCAAGGTGCCGGTCTTCCATCCGCTGCTGACGAACACCGCGTCGATGCTCACTGGCATCCGTCGCCAGCACAAACGCAAGGGCCGCAATGTGACGGCGCTCGCGCTCGCCGGCGACGGCGGCGCGGGCGACGTCGGCTTCCAGTCCCTGTCGGGCGCGGCCGAGCGCGGCGAACAGATCCTCTTCGTCTGCGTCGACAACGAGGGCTACATGAATACCGGCGCGCAGCGCTCGGGCAGCACCACCTACGGTGCGTGGACGGCGACGACGCCAATCGGAGACAGTGCCCGCGGCAAGGCGCAGGACGCCAAGAACCTGCCGCTGCTGATGATGTGGCACGGCTGCGAATACGTTGCGACGGCCTCCACCGCGTTCATGGAGGACTTCTACGCGAAGCTGGAGGCGGCGCTCGACGCGTCTGAACGCGGCTTCGCGTACCTGCACCTGTATTCGCCCTGCACGTCGGGCTGGCGCTTCCCGTCGGAGAGCAACATCGAGGTCGCGCGCAAGGCCGTGGAGACGAACTTCGCGGTGCTGTGGGAGTACCGCCGCGAGCAGGGGCTGACGCTCTCGCGCGACATCGACGATCCGCTGCCGGTCACCGATTACCTGAAGCTGCTCGGCAAGTTCCGGCACCTCGACCCTGCGCAGATCGCGCACATCGAGCACCACGTCGCGGAGCAGGCGCAGGTGCTGCGCGAACTCGCCGGGATGCGAGCGCGTGAGGGGAAGCGGATAGTTTGCCATCCATCTGATTCGATGGCAGTTGACCTGGATCAGTAACGGCCGATCTGCATAGGCCTACTATGCATAAGGTTATAGAGGGATACTGTATACAGTGTCCCGAAAGGAGGTTCGACGATAGACGCTGACCAGGACGCGACGACGGCGCAGACCGCACGCGTCCGCACTCGTTCCGATGCCTTGCACCGACAAAAAAGGCACGGAACCCACACCGGAGGAGAACCATGACCCAGGCGCTGATGACGTCGCTGGGAGGGCGCGATGCGCTCTCCCGCTTCACGCTTTTCCACACGCAGGATCTCGACGAGGCTCGGAACCGCGTCGCGGGCGTGTTCTGCCCGCACGCGCTGAAGTTCGCCGGCTGCGACAGCCGGGTGAACACCCGCATGCAGCACGCGCCCATCCGCGGCGTGTCGGTCAACCGCTTGGGTTATGGGGCTACCGTCGCGATCGACGCGGGCTGCCTGCACGATTTCCTTCTCGTGATGATGCCGATTTCGGGACACGCCGACGTCTGCTGCGGTGAACAGAAGATCCACTCCACGCCGGACCTCGCATCGGTCGTCACGCCAACGCTGCCGCTGACCGAGACCATCTACGACGAGTGCGACCAGCTCATGGTCAAGATCGACCGTCAGCTGCTGGAAAACGTCTGCGCGCAGCATCTCGGCCATCCGCTGCGCAAGCCGCTCGAATTCGGGCTCGGGCTCACGATGTCGAGCCAGGGCGGCGTGAGCTGGCAGGCGCTGGTGTCCTATCTGATGTCGGAACTGGAGCATCAGTCGCCGATGCTCGCCTCCTCGCTCGCTGCGGCGCAGATCGAGCACCTGCTCGTCACCACGCTGCTGATGATCCAGCCGAACAACTATCGCGACGAACTCCTGAGCCCATCGCAGTCGATCGCGCCGCGCCATGTCCGCCGCGTCGAGGAATACATCGACGGGCACGCCGACCAGGATCTGACCGTCGGCGATCTCGCCGCGCACGCGAATGTCAGCACGAGCGCGCTGTTCGCGGGTTTTCGCGAGTTCAGGAACACCACGCCGATGGCCTACCTGAAATCGGTGCGCATGCAGCGCGTGCACGACGAGCTGCGCGACCCGAGCTCGGCCGACAGGACCGTCACCTGTATCGCGACCCACTGGGGCTTCCACCACTTGGGCCATTTCGCGAACGCGTACAAGGCGCGGTTCGGCGAATCCCCGTCGCGAACGCGGGAGAGGGCGCTCGCCTGATCCAACCATGACGGTCTGAATATGCATTTGGACTTGCCCGCGCAGGCGGGAGGAGTGCGCTTGTGCGCGTGATTTCCAGGTCTTTCGCATCAAACGAATCCTGCTTATCCGACCCATACCGGGTGGGGGGGGATTCGCCGAAAGCGCCCCGATACATTGACTCCACGTACAACGGCTTCGGCGATCCGAGCCGCTTCGTTCGAGGAGAACAACATGACGGCACTGGGAAACGTGATGGCCTTGGTTCAGGCGCTCCAGGAAGAGGAAGCCTTGGTGAAAGGGGAAATCCCCGAAAGCAGCGGTTTCACCTTTCCCGCAGCCTGTTCCTGCGTGTGTGCGTCGTCGCTGGGCGACGTGCTCGGGTGCATCCGCGAGATGCGGGGCGAAAGCCTGCGGGAATTCATCGCGACGCTGCCGCCGGTGCAGGCGCCGCGCAGCGCGGTCACCGCCTGAAACGGCCGACCGACGATTGAACAACGATCAGAACAGCCTTCCAGCTACACCAAATTGACGAGGAGACAACGATGAAGCGACCCGGCGAGCTCAAGCTGCCCCACCTGTTCAAGCCCGGCAAAATCGGCAAGTACGAGACCAAGAACATGGTCAAGTACGGCGCCTGCTGCGTGTCGAACTACAACACCCGCGACGGCTACATCACCCCGCGCGAGCTCGCCCGGACGCGCGTCATCGCCGGCACCGGCGCCGGCATCATCACCAACCAGGGCGCGTATCCCGATCCGCTCGGCGAGGGCAAGGCCTACTTCCGTCAGGTCGCGATCTTCGACGACAAGTTCCTGCCGCAGTTCGAGACCATCGCGCAGTACATCCACGACAACGGCGCGGTCGCGATCCAGCAGATCCTGCACGCTGGCCGCTACGGTGGCATCGACCTCGGCTACTGCATCCAGCCGTCCGTCGTGCCGCAGACGCTGCCGCACTTCCGCCCGCCGCGCGAGCTGACGAAGGAGCAGATCCGCGCGATCGTCATGCAGCACGCCGACGCCGCCAAGCGCGCGATCCGCGCCGGCTTCGACGGCACCGAAGTCACCAGCTTCATGGGCTACCTGCTCGCGAACTTCAACTCGCGCTTCACCAACCAGCGCACCGACGAATACGGCGGCTCGATCGAGAACCGCGGCCGCTTCATGCGCGAGCTGATCGACTCGATCAAGCAGGCCACTCCCGAACATCCGCTCGTCGTGCGCCTGAACGGTGCGGAGCTGATGGACCGCTGGGGTGGCAACAGCGAGGACGAGTGCTTCGAACTGATGCAGCAGGCAGTCGACTGCGGCGTCGACATGATCTCGGTGACGGTCGGCTGGCAGGAAGCGCCCGAATCGTCGATCGGCCGCGACGTGCAGCCGGGCCACTGGAACTACCTCTCGGCGAAGGCGAAGAAGCTGTTCCCGAACACGCTGATCACCTTCGGCAACCGCCTGCCGGACCCCGTGATGGCGAACCAGTGCATTGCCGACGGCATCTTCGACTATTGGGAAGTGTGTCGCCCGATGCTCGCCGACCCGGAGCTGCTGCACAAGGCGGCCGAAGACCGGCTGGACGAGGTGCGCCGCTGCATCGGCTCGCTCAACTGCCTGTCGCGGCTCTTCCGCGACCTGCCCTACACCTGCGCGATGAACCCCACGCTCGGCCACGAGGTGGAGCCGGAATATCACGTCACGCCCGCGGCGGTGAAGAAGAAGATCATGATCATCGGCGCCGGTCCCGCCGGCATGGAGGCCGCGATCACGGCGAAGCGCCGCGGCCACGACGTCACGGTATTCGAGAAGGGCGACCGCATCGGTGGCAGCCTCGTCGGCTACGCGTCCAACGACCTCGCGCGCCCCGACGACCTGATGTCGGTCGTGCGCTACTACGAAACGATGGCGCGCAAGATGGAGATCGACGTGCGCTTCAACACCGAGGCCAACGCCAAGTTCATGCGCAGCATCCTGCACCAGTACGACGTCTGCATCGTCGCCGCGGGCTCGCGCACCGACATGAACGCCTACCGCCACATCCCCGGACACGACAAGCTGGTCGATGCGCTCGACGTCGCGACCGGAAAGGTGCAGCCGGGCAAGCGCATCGTCATGGTCGGGGCGGGCAAGATCGGCCTCACGCTGGCCGAGTCGTTATGCAAGCAGGGCCACGAGGTGGTCATAGTCGAGGAGGACAAGCGCATCGCCGGGGACGTCATGCCGTCCTTCAAGTGGCGCCACTCCGCGTGGATCGAGGAACTCGAGATCCGCACCCTGACGTCCTCGGTGCTCGCCGGCGTCACCACGGAAGGGGCAATGGTGCGCAGCGCGAAAGGCGAGGAGACCTTCGTCGAAGCCGACACGGTGATCGTGTCCGGGCCGCGCAAGGCGAACCACGACCTCTTCCACGAATTCCAGTGGATGGTGGACGAACTGCACGGCGCCGGCGACGCGGTCATCGCGCGCGGACTGGATGCGGCGATCCACGAGGGATATCGGCTCGGTGTGCGGATCTAACAAGGAGAACGAGACATGCAATTCCTGCAACCGCCCGGCTGGGTTCGCCCGAAGGGCTATTCGAACGGGGTCGTCACTAGCGGCCGCATGGTGTTCGTCGCCGGTCAGGTCGGCTGGGACGAGAACGAGAAGTTCCAGACCGACGATCTCGTCGGGCAGGTCCGCCAGGCGCTGACCAACATCGTCGCGATCCTCGCGCAGGCCGACGCGCGGCCGTCGAACATCGTGCGCATGAACTGGTATCTCGGCGACGCGGCGGAGTACAACGCTCGCCTCGCCGAGATCGGCGCGGTCTATCGCGAGCTGATCGGCAAACATTTCCCGGCGATGACGGCCTTGCAGGTCGCCGGCTTCGTCGAGCACGGCGCGAAGATCGAGATCGAAGTGACCGCGATGTTGCCCGCCTAGGAGCGCGCGATGGAGACGGCCGTTACGGTGCTCGACTGCGCCGCGTGGAAGGCGATGCTGGACCGCGAGGATCTCGCCGCCGCCGAGGCCTCCGTCGGCGTGCTGACGAAGGACGATTTTTCCGCGCGCCGCGGCCGGGTGCTCGTATGGCAGGGGACATCGCGCGGGGCGAGCGTCGCGCTGCGCGATTTCTGCGGAGATTTCGACGCCGACGTCGCGATGCTGCTCGTCGCCGACAGCGATGCGCTCGCGGCGGTGCTGGAGCAGGGCCTCGCGGAGGTGCCTGTTCTCGTGCGCCGCGGCAAGCTCCATCCCTACATGCTGAGGTCTCTCGACGGGCTGGAGGCCGCCGGCCTCGCGGACTTCGTCGAGGATTTCGGACTCGTGTTTCCGCGGCACTGACCGGAAGGTGGCTCACGTATGAATCCGATACACGGAAACCCCCCGGAAGATGCGGGCACGAAACATAATGGGGTCTCCCACTGATTGAGGGCATCCAATGCATTCGACAGGCCCGCTCCCCGATGCCATTGCTGCCGGTTCACGTCCGGCGATCGCGCGTGCATTGACCGCAATCGAGAACGATCTACCCGGCGCCGACGCCTTGCTCGCTTCGCTGGCCGACCGGGTCGGGTGCGCCCACGTCTTGGGCATCACTGGGGCGCCTGGCGCCGGCAAGTCGACCCTGATCGATGCCTTGCTTGGCGAGCTGCTCGCGCGCGGCAAGCGCATCGCGGTTGTCGCCGTCGACCCCTCCAGTCCAGTGAGCGGCGGTGCGCTGCTCGGCGACCGCGTGCGCATGGGCACACATGGTGGTGACGAACGCGTATTCATCCGCTCGCTGTCGTCGCGCGGCCAACTCGGGGGCCTGTCCCGGAAGACTGCGCACGCGGTGGACCTCTTCGACGCGGCCGGCTTCGATGTCGTTATCGTCGAGACCGTCGGCGTCGGCCAGTCCGAAGTCGAAGTCGCACGCCTCGCCGACACGCGCGTCGTCGTGTGCGCGCCAGGCCTCGGCGACGAGGTGCAGGCGATCAAGGCCGGCGTGCTCGAGATCGCCGACATCCTGGTCGTGAACAAGGGCGATTCGCCGGTCGCCTCGGCCACGGTCCGCGACCTCGAAGCGCGCGGCGCAAGCGGCCACGGCTGGGAGGTGCCGGTGCTGACGACGGTCGCGACGAACGGCGAGGGCGTGGCCGCGCTGGCCGACTGCATCGACCAACATGCACGGGCGTCGGGCGTCGGTCGACGCCTGAAATCGGTGAGCGCTGTCGCCCCGTCCACCCCCTCCGCACCGGCGACGGATGACCAGCTCTTCGCCCAGATCGAGCGTTGGAGGGCAGACGGCCGCGGGGTCGCGCTTGCGACGGTCGTTCGCACATGGGGTTCGTCGCCCCGACCCGAGGGCAGCCACCTCGCGGTGGAGCAGGGGAGCGCCTTCGTCGGTTCCGTGTCCGGCGGCTGCATCGAGGGCGCGGTCATCGGCGAGGCGCAGGATTCGATCGCCGACGGCAAGGCCCGACTGCTGGAATTCGGCGTCAGCGACGAGCAGGCGTGGGAAGTCGGTCTGGCGTGCGGCGGGCGCGTGGAGGTGCTGGTCGAACGCGTCGATGACGCTTTGTTCGCGCCCCTCCTGGCAGCGCGTCGTGCAAAGCGCCCGGTCGCGCTCGTCACCCGGCTCGCCGGCGGTGCACACGCGCTGGTCTTCGACGACGCTGTCGTGGGTGAGCTCCCGCTCGATGACCTCCAGCTCGCCGAGACGCGCGCGCGCCTCTCCGCCAACCGCAGCGGTCCGCTTGCCTCGCGCGAGGGGGCCAGCGAGGGCGCGCTCTTCGCCCGCTGCCACGTCGGCGCGCCGCGCATGATCATTGTGGGCGCCGTGCACATAACTCAGGCCCTGGCGCCAATGGCCGCGATTGCCGGCTTCGACGTCGTGGTCGTCGACCCGCGCCGCGCGTTTGCGACGCCCGAACGACTGCCGAACGTCGAGGTATCAACGGAATGGCCCGACGAGGCGCTCGAACGCCTGAAGCCCGACGCACAAACCGCAATCATCACGCTCACGCACGACCCCAAGCTCGACGATCCCGCGCTGGCGATCGCGCTCACGAGTCCCGCGTTCTACATCGGCTCGCTCGGCAGCACGCGCACCCACTCAAAACGCGTCGCGCGGCTCACGGAGGCAGGTCTTGCCGATGCGATTCCGCGCATCCGTGCGCCCGTCGGCCTCGACCTCGGCGGTCGCGCACCGGCCGAGATCGCGGTTGCGATCCTCGCCGAGGTGATCCAGATGAGGTACCAACGATGATCTTCGACGAATTTCCCCTGGCCACCGCCCAAGGCGTGATGCTCGCCCACACGTTGAAGTTCGGCGCGCGGACGCTCAAGAAGGGCCGCGTGTTGTCAGCGCTCGATCTCGGTCTGCTTGATGACGAGGGTTTCTCGACGGTCACCGGCGCGCGGCTCGATCCGGACGACGTCGCCGAGGACGTCGCCGCCGACGAACTGGCCGCGATGCTCATCGGCGCGAATACGGAAACACGCGCACCGCGCGCCGGCCGCTGCAACCTACACGCGTCGGTACCCGGCGTGCTGCGCATCGACGCCGAACGCATCGACCGGATGAACCTGCTCGACGAGGCTATCGCGGTCGGCACCCTCCCGCGCCATGCGGTCGTGCATCCCGGTCAGGTCGTCGCCACCGTCAAGATCATCCCTTTCGCCGTGCCGCGGCGCCTGCTCGATGCGTGCCGCGAGATCGCGTCCGGCACCCCGCCAATCACCGTCGCCGAACTAAAGCCCTGCCGTGCCGCGTTGATCCAGACCGAACTGCCGGGCATGAAGGACTCGATCTTCGCGGCGACGGTAAAGGTGACGGGCAGCCGGGTCGAAGCGCTCGGCGGCCGGCTCACGCTCGCGCTGCGCGGCCCCCACCGCCGCGACGCTCTCGAATCCATGCTGCATCAGGCGCTCGCGGCCGGCTGCGAGCTCGTGCTGGTGTGTGGCGCCACCGTCGCCAAGGACCGCAAGGACATCGCCCCCGGGGCCGTAACGGCGGTCGGCGGCACGATCGACCACTTCGGCATGCCGGTTGAGCCCGGCAACATGCTCGTGCTCGGTCACATCGGCGCCGTGCCCGTCGTGATCCTGCCCGGCTGCGGGCGCTCCCGAAAGAGCAACGGCCTCGACCTCGTCCTGCCGCGCCTGATGGCCGGCATCCCCCCGACTCGCGAGGACATCATGCGCATGGGCGTCGGCGGCCTGATCCGCAGTGCGCCCGAGGAGGGCGACGACGCGAACCCCGACAACGACGGCACCCGCAATCCTGAGCGAATTGCCGCCCACACTGCAAACCGAAGCGCGACGGCTCCAGTCCGATGATCGAAGCCCTCTACAACAAACAGATCCGCGCCCTCGCCGAGGCCGCCCACGGCGCCGGCCGCCTGATTGCCCCGACTGGTTCAGCGCTGCGCGACAGCCCGGTGTGCGGCGACCGCGTGCGAATGGACGTCGAACTCGTCGAAGGCCACATCGCGGCGATCGCGCACGAGGTCAAGGGTTGCCTCCTGTGCCGTGCATCGGCGTCGCTGCTCGGGCTGCATGCGCTCGGCCGCACACCGGAGGAGGTCGACCGGCTGCGCGCGCGCGTGGCGGCGATGCTCGCCGGGGGCGAGGTGTCCGGAACGCCCGAGGGAGCCGACGAGATCGCGCTGTTCACGCCGGTGCAGGGATACCGCAGCCGCCACGGCTGCGTGATGATCCCGTTCGAAGCCCTGACGATCGCCCTCGACGGCGGCTGAGACGCTCATCTGGCGCAGCTGGCTCGTCGGGCGCCAGCGCAGCTTGATCGGAGAAGAGCCGGAGCGAGAGTCTCTATGCGAGGGGCGGGTGGTCGGCCAAATCGGTCATCTAGCGACCATGCAGCGTATGGCAGGTTTACATCGCCGAGCCGACGATCAGACTAGTCTCCGAAAGACGCGGCGACTCAGACAGAAGATTCGGAGGCGCGCCTAGATTTTTTTACATCGAAAACAATCTGATGCAGGTGATTCGTAATGTCGTATGCATCTTCCGGATCAATCGAAGGAATAGAAGCCGGCGCACCGTGCCGGACTCTGAGGTCTCGTGCAACTTCTAACGCTCTGATTCCAAGCTGACCGAATCGGAGACTTCTCTCTGAGTAATACTCTTCGTAATACGGAGGGCCTGCGACGTGTTCATTCACCTCCGCCAAAATTAGATGAGCACGCTGCACCATATGAGGTAATTCAAGAATACGCATCAACAAGTCTTTTGGAATCAGCCTCCATTCATAACCGGCATAGTCGATTGTGAGCTCTGGCGTTGGATAGCGAGGAATATACTCTTCTTGACCGTGAGACTGCATTTCAGGCTCACCATAGTCAGAAGCAGCTTGAGCGCACCTTGCCGCGAAATCTTCTAACTCTGCGGCGAGACGAAGGGCGACAAAAATACGCTGTTGGCCGTCCTTAAGCTTTTGAACAAACCAATCCCGACCGAACGACAGGGCTACCCCGACCAGCGCTGAGATAGCGCCTATTGATGCAGAGATTAGCGGAACAGACGCTGGTACATCGATATCCATGAAATCTATCCTAGACTTAAGATGTTTAACGCCCAGGTCAACCTGTTAGCGGCGGCTGAACCGACGACAACAATAAATCGCGAAGCGGTGGCCAGCGTTGGTGACCGCTCGACCCGTCAGTTTGAGCCGGCCGCGGAGGTGCTGCAAGATTTATTCAGACCAACCAGCTCTTCATCAGCGCTGCAATCTGCATCCGCCTTATTTAGTACTTCCGTCACGGGATAAAGACGTTCTTCTGAGGTGAGGCCAGCTCCCTTCAAAGCTGCGAGCGTGAAATCTTCAGATTCCGAAGGAAACAAAAATGATACGTCCATAGGCCGGTTAAGTACGAAGCGAGGGTCTAAACGAAGCTTGAGGCCGACGTATCGAGCGCAATAGTTTCGGGCCAAGTTGCCAGCCCCACCGAGTAGTCCGCAAGATTGCCGATGTGGTCGTAGCGCTACAGCACTTGGAATAATTGAACTTAGTTCAAGAAATGGGTGAACTCCCTCGACCAGGGGGAATACAAAAATTGTGGGCCAGGTGCTCGGGTCGGATGTATCCCAAACATGCCGATGAAAAGTAAGTTGGCCACTAGCATTCTGCTTGCAACGCCGCGTTGCAAACCAAGCTGCCACGAGAGGATCACTAGTTATGTCAAGATATGCAGACGGCGCTCCATACTGTTGAAGTAACAGTCCTCGTTGAAAGGAGGAGAGACCATCGGACGAGCGGGCATGAGGGTTACTGCGACTAAATGCGCTGGCTAACAACGGATCTTCTGGAATTAATTGCTTGGCGACATCAACCCACTGCGCCAACTCCATCAGTAGCCTCTCAAATGATTCAGGCCGCTCGAGGTAAGTATCGTATTTGCGGTAAAGGGATGGGGTGAGGTTTGATTCTGAGATATTTGAATACGGTGTAATTCCGATGCGAACCAATTCTTGGCGATTGGGGACCTGATAGTCGGTGCTCTGTCCGCGAAACCATAGTTGCACGTTTGGGCTCTTGATTGAGCCTGCTTTGAGCGTGGCGACTATTTCAAGAAGATCCGATTCCGTGTGAACGACAATTTCCGGAACTTGACTTCTTCTGAGCGGATCCAGTTCTACCGGAATCAAGTCTGAAAAAAGCGTTCTTCCAGAAAGTGCGCCGCCCGAGAGCATGTTGTCTGAGCGATTTTTCCATAGTGTTGTCGACAATCCCTTTGGCATCGACTTAAGGCGAGACTGCCAAAAATCTATGGCGAAACAATGATTGTGGTATTTTCCATCGCGCCGTAGGAAGTATACAAACCCATAAAGTGGATCGAGAAGGTACAACGGCGAACGTAGAGGTCCCCTCATTAGCGTGGGCGCCTCCGACTCAGGGGCGAAAGTGGCAACCATAGGCAAGGACATGAGCGACAACTTTAGCTCTGCATGCTTGGCCCCGAGGCGTTCCAATCCGGGTAGCTTTGAAATTTGGCCTCCTAGCCGCGATGGAGGAACTGGATGTGTAGGTTCAATGCTTAGAGCTGATCGCTCAAAGGCATTGCAAAGACCAAGGTCCTTTATTAAACGGGCAAGTTCACAGAAGTACGCTGCACGGTACGCTTGCTCATCATGAAGGGATTTGAATTTGCTCAAACGCCCCGATTTCATAGAGCGGTCTCTCGCGTGACGAATGCCCTCTGCCCACGAGTCCAGTGTTGATGGAATAATCTGCTGAAGTGAGGAAGTGTTGTTTACGTTCATTGGCTGGTTTCTTAGTTAGCAGGGTGATGCAAAACTCGACGGCTGCATGAATATGACGATTTTCAGGGGTAGGCAACCCTTTGGCCGAGACGATCAACGGACTTTACAAGGCCGAAGTCATTCATCGCCGAGCGCCCTGGAAAACCAAGGAGGAAGTGGAGCTGGCATGCTGGAATGGGTGTCGTGGTTCAATCACCACCGGCTGCCCCAACCCATTTGGTATATCTCACCTGCAGAGGCTGAGGCAAACTACTACCGGCATCTCGTCACACAGGCGGCACCGATGGCATGACTTAAACCAACCGGCCTCGACCAATTCCGGGGGCGATTCAGATTTGGTGTTTCCGTCCACCGTTACCTGCCCGTCTAATGCCAACCTTTTTACGCCTCTAAATGCAGTCACACCTGTGACCACATACGCGTGAATTTCAGAATCGGCCCGGAGGTGGGATTAGTGCAGCGCGTTCTTCAACCTCAGCGTTTTCACCCGCAAACCACTCGTAATGAACCTCTTCCGCCACTGAAGCCGGCGGTTCTTTGTTTTCAATAACAATAATCTGCAAAGTCTTCGGCAGCCGGTTGAGTGAATGCCAGAATCCCTCTTCGACGCCTGCTGAAACCGGACCATCCGCGCCCGACACAGCCGCCGCGCCTTTCTTCTTGTAACTAGTCAGCGGCGAGTCAATAACCACTACACCTGGGTGTGGCTTCCCGTTATTAGCGCAGTACCTGATGAGGCCAATGATAAATGCCGAATATAGTACTGCCCGGACGCCTTTGCCGTGGGATTGACGGGGTTGCCCATCAACCACGATGTCGTATTCCTCTTCATCGAAGAAAACTCGGGGGGATGAACTCCACTTCCATTCGGTCAAGACCGCTTCAATTTCTGTGCAAAGCTGACCCAAAGATAGGGAAGAAAGTCCGCCCCATTCGAGCTTCGGCTGAGCGCTATCGGCAAGCGATTCTTGGAGGTTCCTTTGGAGTGCCCGCAGGTCTGTCCACCTTCTAAATTCTGAACGTTCAGCGTCCCTTTCGGCACGATGCTCAAGCAGTGATTCGAGATGACCAGCTGTGTTTGCCAACTGAGGAGTCAAGTTACGCGTGAGGTCTTCCTGAAGAATCGAGAGCGTCGCGTAGGCCTCGCTCTTCTCCTGCTCAAGTTCATCTTTTCTTTGTTCCACACTGCCCATCGCCTTCTGCAGGTCAGCCAAGTACGCATGAATTTTTGCAGCTTCCGCCGCAGCAGACCTCCGTATTTCATGGCCACTTATCAGAGCATGCCCTCCTTCGCTGTGGAGATGGGGAGGAGCAATATTTTGCTCGCAAAGTGGACAAGGAACTTCCTGGAGGGAGTCGAAGTAGTGAGATCCTTCCGCTAGAAAATCCAAGCGTTTCAGGTCGGAGCGGTACCGTTCTCCAAGGAGCTCGTACCTCGATTGGATCTCAGCTACCCCAAGCAATTGGGACTCAGCCCTTAAGGTGAGCGCCGTCGCCGTCTGTGCGTCCTGGTGTAAACGAGAAATCGCTGCCGTTGCTGCTTCCACCTCTTCAGTCAACGAAACAATCACATCATCAAGCTCATCGTCAGGTGAGTGCGCTATCGGAACGCTATCGGCGATTGTTCCAAATCGCTCCTCAAGCGGACGAATCAACTCTTGCACAACTTCAAGCTTCGCCTGAAGCCGAGCTTTCACGATCTCATCCTTTTCCGCAGCCGCAATGCCGTCATCGTCAATGCCGGTGAGCAGGTATGAAAACATCCGCTTGCGAGCGGTGTCGTCATAGCTAGGTCTCCCCGTTACGGGCGAGTGTTCGTCTATGATAGAAACTTCGTCGACTAGAAAGAGGGGCGCGAGTGTGCGAATAGAGCAGCGTTGCGTCTCTCCACGCGCATTTTTGCGTAATCTAGCTTCTTTAATCTGCGCGAACGGGAAGAGTACAGAGGTAACGTCCGGACCGCGGCTCTTGCCTTTGCGGACAGGAGCAATCACTTCGCCTTTTTCACGGATGTCGTCGATTTGAACGTTATGAGCCAGCAGACTCCCCCCCGCCAAGGCACGTTCTAGCGTGAGCACCTTTTTATCGGAATTCTCGAACTCCACAAAAAGGTGTGTGTAGGCCGCCGCCTCTTTGAGGTGCTTTTTTAGTCTTTCCGCGCCAAAAATATAATCGAGGCAGCTAATGAGGAAACTCTTTCCTGTATCTGACTCGCCCGCCAGGATGTTCGCGCCACTATCGAATTCAACGCAAGCGTCTTCAACACTGCTACCGCGTAAAAGTATTTTTCTTATCCAAAGCATTGTTACAAGTCCAGTAAGTCCACCGCAGTCAGACGGTCAAATTCGGCACCCCAATACTCCACGTTTGTTGCCATGAATGTGGCAAGCTCATCGTTTGAGAGGTAACCGAACATATTTGTAACCCACCGTGCACGTTTCGCAAGTTCAAGCGCGTAGGAAGACACCAAAAGCTGCAAGAATCGTCCGGTCAATTCGGAGGCTCGATACAGAATGCCCTCCGGAGCAAAGGCAACCTCTATCAATTCTCTTGAAAGCATCTGATTAAGCCCTGCATGAATTGAACTGCGCTTCACGAGGAGCTCTGTTCCTCGATGAGGCACAGCTGGGTGGAGACTCTCAGGGCCGCCGCGGACGTCTCCGCTGTGCACGATGAGGTAGTCGTAAGAAACCATCCTCTGAAGGTCCATTGCTGCGCCGTCTGCTGCATTCAAAATGAAAAGTGCACGAAACCCGTATTCCAAGGACGAGTTAAAGGGTCTTGTGCGGAAGTGGTTGGGCGCTTCGGAAGCTCCAGTCATGGGTTGCACCAGTCAATCACCTTCTCATTGGCCATTTGGTGGCATATACCTTCACGATCTTTACTAGTCACGTGAACCGCGAGCGGATGCGAACCCAGCTGCAGTGCTTGCGCGGCCTTCACGGTACTTTTCAGACGGGCAAATGGCGTCCCCTCTTGATCAGAGTATGTGTAGTACAGCCCATTATCAAATTCGTCCAGGAGGGTCTTGAAGAATGCTTGGTTGGCCATCTGGTCCCTCGCAAGCTCTTTCAACCCTTCCGCGCAGTAAAAGGTAACCCGAGATCGTTCGAAAAGTTTTACGTGCCCTGCGCTATGCTGAAAATCGGAGATGTCTTGAACATGGGTGGCAATATCGTGCCCGATTACGCGGTACAGTTGCTCGATATATATGGTTTCCATGGGGGCGACTGCTGACGGCGGATTCTCTGGGGCAGGACGCTCAATAAGAGGTGCGCCAAAGACCGTGAGATGAAATCGGGTCCTGCTGTGTTCTTCAAGCAAATCATGCGGCTGTTTTGCACGAAAAATGCTGAAATCGAACGCTTCGATGTGCTTTCTGAGTTCCGCTGTGAGTGGGATGTCGTGCCTTGTGGTAACCGCTTTGGAATACTCTGTCCAGCCAAAAAGGATTGCCTTCTTGAGATTGTCTGGATTATCAAGAAGATCTTGAAAAGGTGACGTTACACCTCTGTGCGTTACGAAATAGTATTCTTCTGGCGCTGTGAAGTCGCCATTGAAAGTATAGAAAAGCACCTTAGCAATTTCGCCGCCGGCCTTTGGAAGTCCCAGGTTGGCGTCGTAGTGCTTGCATTGGTACAGCAGCCACCGCCGAGGCGGGGTATTTGACGGGTCAAGCCACACAACAATGTCTCGCCCTTTATCGCCTGCCCCTCCCCGCTGCTGAAGTTCGTTAACGTACTTTTGCTTAGAAAGGTAATCAGAAGCCCATTCGAGCGTAAATCGCTCAAACTCCGCAGCACTGAATTGCGCCAGACGAACAAGAGGCGCGATGGGTAAACCAACACCCAAACCGAGCAATCGAGCGTTCGCTCCCGGCCAGGGGGTAGGTGCAGGCAATCCGCTAAACGTCTCGCTGCCACTGGGTTTGACAGACTTTGCCACTGCACCCTCATGAGAAAACCATATTCTTACGATGGTACTCCGCGAAATTTTTCTTTACAAACCTGCTTTCTTGACACTGAATAGGTGAGCGACGGTCTGGAGGCCGGTGGCAGGCTGTTATTACCGATCGATATGATGGAAGTCTCCATCGGCGAAGGCCGGCTCAGGGTCGAAAGTTCGAGTTCATCGGCCGCAGAAGCGGCGATTGATCGTCAGCAGCGGCTGAACGGCGGGAGACCGGCACATTGCTGCCCGACTCAGGCCATAAGGTCAATGGCCGTTCAGGCCGACGACTTGCCAGTCGCTGTCAACGGAAGGATCGCCGCTTCACTCGCCCGGAGCGGAGTACCGGTTCCCGACTTCAATTGTTGAGACCACCGCCCTTGCGCGGAAGGCTCGGTCTGGCCAGCAGCGCCCCGAACCTGGACAAGTAGATTGCGAAAGCCCCCGCCCACAGCACCGCGGCCGCAGTGATCGCGGCCGGACGCGCTTCAGGCGTCGAAAGCGCGAGCCGTGCGATCGCGGCGATGAATACAATCGCGCAGGCAAGGCGCATCGCAGCCGGTAGCGCGAGGGGCCGGCCGGTGTGGCGGAGGCTTACGCGGGTCATCAGGCCGAGCATCATCATGCCGAGGCTCCCGACCGTGAAGGCGTGCAGCCATGCGGTGCCGGGAACGAGGCCGGTGAGCGCCGCGAGTGTCTTGAGCGCGAAGGCGAGGATCAGCCAGGCGAAGCCGAGATGCATGACGACGAGGAGGGGGACGTCGGCCACGCGCCAGCCTTGCCAACGGCCGACGCGCCAGGCGTGGACGAGGGTGCAGGTGAGGGCGGCGAGGCCGACCCATCGGGCCGGCGCGCCGGCGAGGTCGAGCGCGGCGAGCGCGACGACGAGGCCGACGGCGCTGACGTCGAGCCACATCCGGAACGGTGCCGGTTCTCCGCGCCCTTTCTCGCGCAGCGCATTTCCCGTGAAGATCGGCGTCAGCACGCCGCCCTTGAGCACGTACAGCGTGAGGATCGTATAGACGCCGCCGTGCAGCGCGACCGTGGCGAAGGCGGGATTGCCCGCGCCGATGCCGAGATGAAACGCGAGGTTGCCGGTGAAGAAGGCGGCGAGAACCGGCAGCAGTAGCAAGTACAGGCGGTTAGTCGCGCGCATCAGTTGCGGCGCGACGGTCGCGAAGACCAGCGGAAACAGCATGCAGTCGGCCACAGCCGCGACGCCGGCGGGCAGCAGCGGCAGCCCCCAGAAGGCGAGCCGGCCCGCGAGCCATGCGGCGACGATCAGCGCGAGACGAGTGCCGTGAATTTCCTCGGTGCCGGCCCAGCTCGGCAGCGCGGTCAGCACGATGCCGAGGATGATCGCGGTCGAGAAACCGAAGATCATCTCGTGACCGTGCCACAGCGCGGTTGGCATGCCGCCTACGGGTCCGCTCCACCAGCCGAGCCACGCGCCGAGCCAGGCGCCCATCAGCAGCGGCGCGTACAGCGTGCCGAGCAGGAAGAAGGGGCGAAACGCGCTTACCCAAAGCGCTGCGGGAAACACGCGGGACGCGGTCGCGGACATTTTGTTTGTCGTGCAATTGTTTGAACGACTTCAGTCTAGGGGCGATACGCGGCGGAGTTTCTGTCCGACGTCAAAGGTGGGATGGGTGCGGCAAACATTTCTTCCATACGTGCAGGGCTTTGCCCGGCCGGACGATGACGGCCCGCGCACGGAGGTTCCGTGACGCGGACCCGTTGTGGCCTTGTCTGCGTCGGCTTACTTCGCCAGCGTCCAGCCGCCGTCCCTGACGGCGATGAGCACGCGGCCGCGCTCGTCGAAGCCGCTGTGATCCTGACGGGTCATGTTGTAGATGCCCTGGGTGCCGACGAGCTCGTGGGTCTGCTCGAGGCTGTCGCGCAGCGCCGCGCGAAACTCCTTGGTCCCCGGTTTCGCGATCTTCGCAGCGGCGGGGATCGCCTGCTGCAGCAGCAGGCCGGCGTCGAAGACGTTGGCGCCGAAGGTCGCGGGCTTGGTGCCATGGGCCTTTTCGTAGGCGGCGATGTAGTCGGCGGCGATCTTCTTCGACGGATGGCTGTCGGCGATCTCGGGCAGCACCAGCATCAGGCTCGCGGCGAGGATCGTGCCCTCGACCTTCTTGCCGCCGAGCTTGAGGAAGTCGGGCAGGGCGGCGCCGTGGGTCTGGTAGATCTGGCCCTTGTAGCCCTGCTCGACGAGCGTGGTCTGCGGCAGCACCGCGGGGCCGCCGGCGGCGGCGACGAGCACCGCGTCGGGTTTCGCGCCGAGGATCTTCAGGCTCTGGCCGGTGACCGACGCATCCTGACGCTGGAAGCGCTCGTTGGCGACGATCTTCATGCCGTTCTTTTCCGCGAGCGCCGAGAACACCTTGTACCAGTTCTCGCCGTAGGGGTCGCCCAGCCCGATGAAACCGACCGTCTTCACGCCGGACTTCACCATGTGCTCGACCAGCGCGGTGGCGATGATGTCGTCGTTCTGCGTGGTCTTGAAGACCCACTTTTTCTTGTCGTCCATCGGGCTCACAACGGCGGCGGTGCCGACGGGCGCGAGCAGCGGCACGCCCGCCTCGGCGACGAACTGGATCACGCCCATCGCGTTGGGTGATCCCGAGGGGCCGATGATCGCATCGACGTTGTGCTCCGAGATCAGCTTCTTCACGGCGGTGACGGAGGCGGTGGGATCGCTCGCGTCGTCGAGCGCGATGTACTCGACGCTGAGGTCGCCGATCTTCGCCGGCAGCAGCGCCACGGTGTTCTTCTGCGGAATGCCGACCAGCGCGGTCGGTCCGGTCGCCGACGACACGACGCCGATCTTCACCTGGGCGTGCGCCGACAGCGATGCCGCCAGGACGAGTCCGGACAGCGCCAATCGAATGCCAAGCATTTTCATGTTCTGATGTCTCCTACGGTGTGCACCACAAGGACCTCTTGTCGCGCGTACGGATCGGATCCGCGCGCTCCTCTCGCCGTCGATGGTTTCCGGGGTTCGTGAGTCGAAGGCAGCGCCCCTCCCGGTGGGGCGCCGCATGACGATGATCTGGGGCCGGGGCTCAGCCGGCGACGATCCCTCGCGCATGGAGCAGCCCGATCTCGTCGTCGCTGCATCCGGCCTCGCGCAGCACGGCATCCGTATGCTGGCCGTAACGCGGCGCAAAAGGCAGTTCGCCGCCGTCGGCAACGGGAACGTCGACCGCCATCGGCTGCATATGCACGAGCTTGCCGCCGGGCATGCGCGTCGTTGTCAGCCGTCGCCGGATCGCTTCCATGTCGCGCACCGCCGGGATGTCATGGATCGGCGCGTGGGGGATCGTGGCATCGCGGAAGTCGGCGACGATCTCGGCGGTTGGATGGCCGCGCGTGACGGCCGCGACGTCACGGTGGATCGCCTCGCGCTCGCGGGCACGACCTTCGTTGGTCGTGCGTACGGCGTTGCCGATCGATGCGAACTTCGGAATCTCGCACAGGCGCTTCCACTGCACGTCGCTGCCGATCGCCATGTAGATGAAGCCGTCGGCAGTCGGATAGACGTTGGTCGGGATGAACTTGCGGTGCTCGTTGCCGCAGCGCGTGATCTCGGACGGCTGGCAGTCGAAATCGAGCAGCGGCAGGGTCGTGATGAGCCACGACGCCGCGGCCTGCAGCATGGACACGTCGATGCGCGTGCCCTTGCCGCTCTCGGCGCGCTCGAGCAGCGCCATCATCACGTTCGCATAGACCTCGTCGCCCGCCTTGAGGTCGATGATCGGGACGCCGGCGAGCGTCGGCGGGCCGTCGGCGGGGCCGGTGAGCTCCATGTAGCCCGCCATCGCCTGGATCACCGGGTCGTAGCCGGGCGCATCCGGGTAGTCCGGCCCCATCGCCGAGATGCCTGCCCAGATCAGGTCGGGCTTCGCGGCGGCGAGCGTTGCGTAGTCGATGCCGAGCTGTTTGTAGCGGCGCGGCACCGTGTTGCAGCAGAACACGTCGACGTCGAGCTCGACGAGGAGGCGCCTCAACAGCGCCTGGCCGTCGGGCTCCTTGAGGTTGAGCGCGATCGCCTCCTTGCCGACGTTCGGCGCGATGAAGTAGGTGCGCCGATCGTCGTCGGCGACCTTGCCGCCGATGTAGCGGTTGGGGTCGCCGGGCAGGCCTTCGCCGGACGGGGTGGATTCGAGGCGGATCACGCGCCAGCCGAGCTGCGCGAAGCGCAGCGTCGCGTAGGGCATCGACAGCGCCTGCTCCATCGAGAGTACGGTTCGCCGCTTCATTCCGGTTTCCACGCTTGCCAAAGGGGTTTCGGCGCGGCGCCGCGCAAGGCCCGGTACACCGCTTCCGGTGTGAAGGGCAGGCCGAAGATGCGCACCCCGGTCGCGTTGTAGATCGCGTTCGCGGCCGCCGCGGCGATGCAGATTGACGGCGCTTCGCCAACGCCCTTGGCACCCTGCGGGCCTTCGCCATCCATCGACTCGACGAAGGTGATGTCCATTTCGGGGATCTCGGGCGCGGTCACGAGCTTGTAGTCGCGGAAGTTCGGGTTGCGCGTGATGCCGTTCTCGACGATCAGGTTCTCGGTCAGCGCGTAGCCCTGACCCATGACGACACCGCCTTCGATCTGGCCTTCGAGGCCGAGGCGGTTGAGCACGCGGCCGACGTCGTGCGTGCCGGTGACTTTCGTCATCTTCACGATGCCGGTGTCGGTATCGACCTCGACTTCGACCACCTGCGCCGCCCACGCGTACGCAGCCGACACGTCGCCCTTGAACGCCTTGTCCTGATGCACGCTCGGCGGCTCGTAATAGAAGGTCGTCATCACGAGCTCGGCCTTGTCCGAGAAGTGCAGGTTCCGCATCAGGCGCGCGAGCTCGACCACGGGCTCGCCGGTCTCGGCGACGACGACGAAGCCGCCGCGCAGATCCAGCGCCGCCTCGTCGCAGCCGTGCTTCTTCGCGGCCGCCGCGACGATCTTCGCCTTGGCCTTGCGCGCCGCACCGATCGCCGAGTTGCCGGCGATGAAGGTCGTGCGGCTCGCATGCACGCCGACGTCCCACGGGGTGATCGCGGTGTCGTTATTGACGACGGTGACCGCCGAGATCGGCAGCCCCAGCTCCTCGCAGACGAGCTGCGACAGCACCGTCTCCGAGCCCTGACCGATCTCGGACGCGCCGGTGATCAGCGTGACGTTCGCGAAATCGTCGAGCTTCAGGATCGTGCCGCAACCGTCCGACGGGTAGATCTTCGCGCCGCCGCCGACGTGCAGCATCGACGCGATGCCGACGCCGCGTTTCACCGGTCCGGGCGCGTCGCGATTGGCGAGGTTGTCGGCGTGCTTCTTCCGGTAGTCGCTGCGATCGGCCGCCGTCGTCAGGCATTCCTTGAAGCCGCAGCTCTTGAAGCTCATGCCCTGGCCGGTGACTTCACCGGCGTCCTGCGCGTTCTTCATGCGGAAATCGAGCGGGTCCATACCGATCTTCTCGGCCAGCATGTCCATGTGCTGCTCGATGGCGAAGGTCGCCTGCAGGTTGCCGTAGCCGCGGAAGGAGCCGGCGTATGGGTTGTTCGTGTAGACCACCGTCGTGTGGTAGTCGCAGGCCGGCACGCGGTACAGCGACGAGAAGGTCTGCATCATCACGAAGGGCGTCGTCGCGCCCCAGGACGTGTAGGCGCCGTTGTCGTGCAGCGTATGCACCTGGCGGAAGGTCAGCGTGCCGTCCTTCCTGCAGCCGGAGCGCAACGTCAGCAGCACGGGCTGGCGCGTCGGCGACGCGAGGAATTCTTCTTCGCGCGTAAAGACCATTTTCACGGGGCGTTTGGCCGCGCGCGCGAGGAAGATGGAGATGACCTCGAACGGATAGATGTCGAGCTTGGAGCCGAAGCCACCGCCGATGGGCGGCTGGATGATGCGCACGCGGCTCGGGTCGATGCTCAGGTATTCGGCGAACTCGCGCTTGTGCAGGAAGGGCACCTGCGTGTTCGAGTACATCAGCAGGTTGCCGGAGGCGTCGAACTCGGCGATGACGCCCGACACGCCCATGCAGCAGTGCGTCACGTAATGCAGCTGGAAGGTGTCCTCGACCACCACGTCGGATTCGGCTTCGGCCTGCGTGATGTCGCCGTGCGTGTAGTCGAAGCGCATCGCGATGTTGTCCGCCTTGCCGGCGAATGCGATCGGCGTCTTCGGCGGCAGCGCCTGGGGGCGGCCCTCGGCGTCGAGCGGGGCAGGGTGGATCAGCGGCGCGCCGGGCTTGATCGCGTCCTCGGGCGTGGCGATGATCGGCAGATCCTCGTATTCGACGCGGATCAGGCGCAAGGCCGCTTCGGCGATCTCCTCGCTGTCCGCGGCGACCGCGGCGATCTCGTCGCGCAGGCTGCGCACGCGTTCGCCCTTCAGCGGCAGGTGGTCGCGTGCGACGCCGATCGGCTGCTGGTCGGGCACGTCGGCCGCGGTGAGGACGACATGCACGCCCGGCAGCGCCTTCGCGGCCGAGGTGTCGATGCTCTTGATCTTGGCATGCACGCGCGACGAACGCAGGATTTTCGCGTGCAGCATGCCCGGCACGATCATGTCCTGGATGTAGCGCGTCTTGCCGGCGGCCTTTTCGGGTGCGTCCTTCTTCTGGATGCGCTGGCCGATCAGGGATTCGGCCGTGATGACGGGTTTTTCTGCGACATTCATGCTGTCGTTCTCCTCATCGCCCGCCGCAGCAGGCGGATTCGACTGCGTCGACGATCTTCTTGTAGCCGGTGCAGCGGCATAGGTTGCCTTCGAGGCCGCGCTTGATTGCTTCCGCGTCGGCATCGGGATGCGTGTCGAGGATGTGGGACGCCTGCATCACCATGCCGGGCGTGCAGAAACCGCACTGCACCGCACCGTGTTCGACGAAAGACTCGCGCAGCGCGTCGGCCTTCGGGTCGGCGGCGAGGCCTTCGATCGTGACGATATCGCGGCCGTCGAAATCGACGGCGAACATCAGGCAGGAATTGCGCGTCTCGCCATCGACGCGGATCGTGCACGCGCCGCACTCGCCCTCGCCACAGCCGTACTTCGTGCCGGTCAGCCCGACGACGTCGCGCAGCATGTCGAGCGCGTTCATCGTGACGTCGACGGCGAGCCTTTGTGTGACGCCGTTCAGAGTGAATTCGATGTCATGCTTGAGCGACATGGTCGAGCATCCTCTTGGTCATGTTATGGATCAGTTCCTTGCGGTACCAGGCGCTCGCGCGGATATCGTCGATCGGGTTCACCTCGTCGCGCGCGGCGTCGGCGGCGGCTTCGATCGCTCCGGCGTCGAGACGGCGGCCTTCGAGCGCGGCTTCGGTGCGCGGCGCGCGCAACGGCGTCGGGGCGACCGCGCCGAAGGCGACGCGGGTGTCGGTGAGCATGCCGTCGCGCTTGATGCCGGCGATGCCGATCGAGATCGTCGAGATGTCGAGCGCGGGGCGCGTGCCGAACTTGTAGAAGCGCGCGACGTGACCCGGCTTTGGCAGCGGGATGCGCACGGCGGTCAGCAGCTCGTTCGCGTTGCGCTTGGTCCTGCCCGGGCCGGTGAAGAACTCGGCGAGCGGCAGGCGGCGCGTCGCCACCGAGCCGTTCGGCTTCGATGCGAGCTCGACTTCCGCGTCGAGCACGATCAGCGGCACGAGGGTGTCACCCGCGGGCGAGGCGTTGTTGATGTTGCCGCCGAGCGTACCGGCATTGCGGATCTGGTCGCTCGCGAAGTGATCGCAGGCCTCGGCGAGCACCGGTGCGTGCTGCGCGACGAGCGGATCGCGGAGGAGCTCGCTGATCGTGGTGAGCGCACCGATGCGCAGGTGCTGGCCATCGACCGTGACGCCCTTCAGTCCCGCGACACGGCCGATGTTCATCAGCGTCGGCTTGAACGCGATGCGTCCGACTTTCGTCTGTAGCATCAGGTCGGTGCCGCCGGCCAGTATCGTCACGTCGCCCTGTTGCAGGATGCCGAGCGCCTCGTCGAGGCTCTGCGGCGCGGCATATCTTTCGATTGCTGTCATTGATCGTTCCTCAGAAGCGGATCGGTTCCTGGTACCGTCCGAACACTTTCACCAGTTCCTGCGTGATCTCCCCGACGCTCGCGTAGGCCTTCACCGCCTCGACGATCGCCGGCATGACGTTCGTGCCGGCCCGCGCCGCATCGCCCACCGCGGCAAGCGCGCGCGTCACCCGCGCTGCATCGCGTTCGGCGCGCACGCCGTTCAGCGACTCGATCTGCACGCGTGCGTCGTCCTCGTTGTAAGGGTGGAATTCGACCGGATGCTCGTCCTCCTGGTCATTGCGGTAGCAATTGACGCCGACCTTCGGGAACTTGCCGCTCTCGATGTCGCGCTGCATCCGGTACGCCTGCGCGGACACCTTGGCCTGGATCGCGCCTTCGGACACCAGCTTGACGATGCCGCCCTGCGCGTCGGTCTCGGCAATGATCTGCTCCATCTTTTCGCGCATCTGGTTCGTCATCGTCTCGACGTAGTACGAGCCGCCGAGCGGATCGACCGTCTCGGTGAGGCCCATCTCCGCGATGAGGATCTGCATGGTGCGCAGCGAGATGCGGGCGGAATACTCCGTGGGGATCGTGTAGGCCTCGTCGTACGAGCACAGCGCCATCGTCTGCGTGCCCGAGAGCGCGCTGATCAGCGCGTAGTAGGCGCCGCGCACGATGTTGAGCTCGGGCTGCTCGAAGGTGAGGCCGCCGCCGCCCCCGGCCGCGATCATGCGCAGCCACATCGAGCCGGGCTTCTCGGCCTTGTACTCCTCCTTCATGATCTTGGCCCACAGGCTGCGACCCGCGCGGAACTTGCAGACCTGTTCGAACAGGTTGCCGAAGATGTTGAAGTTGTACGACAGGCGCCCGGCGAACTCGTCGACGTGCAGGCCGCGTGCGATCACCTCGTCCGCATAGGCGCGGGCGATGCAGAAGGCGTAGGCCATCTCCTCGGCCGGCGTCGCGCCCGATTCACGGATGTGGTAGCCGCACACCGACACCGGGCTGTACTTGGGCGCGTGCTGCGCGCAGTACTCGATCGTGTCGCCCACGAGCTTGATCGACGGCTCGACGGGGAAGATCCACGTGCCGCGGCCGATGAACTCCTTGAGGATGTCGTTCTGCGCCGTGCCGCGCAGCTGCTTCACGTCGTAGCCGCGCTTCTCGGCCATCGCGAGGTACATCGCGATCGCGATCGCCGCCGCGCCGTTGATCGTCATCGACACGGTGATCTTGTCGAGGTCGATGCCGTCGAACGCGATCTCGAAGTCGCGCAGCGTGTCGACCGACATGCCGACGCGGCCGATCTCGCCCTGGGCGAGCGGGTCGTCCGAGTCGAGGCCGATCTGCGTCGGCAGGTCGAAAGCCACGTTGAGGCCCGTCTGCCCGTTCGCGATCAGGTACTTGAAGCGCTGGTTGGTGTCCTGCGGATTGCCGAAGCCCGCGTACTGGCGCATCGTCCAGGGCTGCTTGCGGTACATCTCGCGGTGGATGCCGCGGGTGAAGGGAAATTCGCCGGGGAGGCCGATCATCGCGTCGCCGCCGCTCGCCGCGACGTCCTCTGCGGTGTAGAGCGGCTGGACTTCGAGGCCGGATTCGTTGATGACGCGTTTCACCGTCGTCTGCGCACGGTCGTTCATGCGGCGTTCTCCCGAATGTAGTCGGCAATCGCGTCGAGCTTCGAACCGGTCGGGAAGATGCCCTTGAAGCCCAGCTCGCGCAGCGCGTCGTGGTCCTGGGCCGGCAGGTTGCCGCCGATCATCCACAGCTTGTCGTCGAGCCCGTTCGCTTCGAGCAGCGGCTTCAACTTGCGGCAGAAGGGCAGGTGCGAGCCCGCCATGCTGGAGAGCGCGATGACGTCGACGTCCTCGTCGAGCGCGATGCGGCTCACCTGTTCCGGCGTCTGGCGCAGGCCGGTGTAGATGACCTCGAAGCCGGCGTCCATCATGGCGCGCGCGACCACCTTTGCGCCCTGATCGTGACCGTCGAGGCCGGGCTTCGCGAGCAGCACGCGGATGCGGCGTTGTTGTGTGGTGTCGTTCATGCGCTGAGCTCCTTCGCAATGACGAGTTTGAGGATTTCGCTGGTGCCGCCGCCGATCAGCGTGAAGCGCACGTCGCGCAGGTAACGCTGCACCGGGTACTCCATCGCGTAGCCGTAGGACGCGAGCACGCGCGCGGCCTGGTCACAGATCGAGGCGGCGGTCTCGGTCGCGAAGAGCTTCGCCATCGCGGCCTCCTTGTGGTGCGGGCGCTTCGCGTCGCACAGCCATGCGGCGCGGTGGACGAGGGCGGTGGCGGCTTCGAGCCCGGTCGCCATCTCGGCGAGCTTGAGCTGGATCGCCTGGAAGCGGTTGATCGGTTTGCCGAACTGCTGGCGCTCGCCGGCATAACGCACGGCTTCATCGAGCGCCGCGCGCGCGACACCGAGCGCCATGGCGCCGGTGATGATGCGGATCTCGGCGAGCGTCTTCCGCAGATGCCCTTCGCCGTCGCCTTCCTCCTTCGACAGCCGATGGCTGTCCGGCACGAAGCAGTCGTTGAACGCCACTTCCGAGGTCGGCAGCGCCCACACCCCCATCTTGTGGATCTCGCGGCCGACGACGAGGCCCCTGAACTCCTTCTCGACGAGGAAGATCGTCAGCTTCTTCTCGTCGCCGGCGCGCGCAAAAACCGTGAAGAAGTCCGCGAGCGGCGCGGAGGTGATCCACGTCTTCTGGCCGTTGATCACGTAGCCGCCATCGACCTTTGTCGCGGTCGTCGCGATCGACTCGAGGTCGGAGCCCGCGTTCGGCTCGGTCATGCAGATCGCGCCGATTTTGTCGCCGCGCAGCGCCGGCTTGAAGAGGCGTTCGACAATGTCCGGGTTGCCGAGGAGCTGCAGGAACTTCGTGCCCATCAGCGACTGCATCGCGACCGCCCCGGCCAGCGACATCGAGCCGCGGGCGACCTCGGTCAGCGCGAGACAGAACTCGGTGAGCGCGAGCCCGGTCCCGCCGACCGATTCGGGATAGCGCATGCCGAAGAAGCCGAGCTCGGCGAGCTCGCGGAAGAGCGCACGCGGGAAGGCCCGCGCTTCATCGAGCGCGGCCGCCTGCGGGGCGATGCGTTCGTCGCAGAAGCGCGCGAAGGTGTCGCGGATCGCGCGTTGTTCGTCGGAAAGATCGAAGTCCATCACGCGACCTTTTCCGGCTCGTAGCCGTACTTCTCGCGCGCCGCCTGCTCCGAGATCACGCCGTTGCGGACCTCCTCGGCGAGCAGCTTGCGGTCGCGCCGCTTCGGATCGCCATAGCCCCCGCCGCCGCTCGCGACCTGGTGGTAGATCGTGCCTTTCGGTACGCCGGTGATCAGATCCTTGTTCTTCGGCACCACGGTCTGCCCGTCCGGGTAATGCAGGCGGATGAAGTTCAAGCCCCCTTCGCCGCCGCCGAAGAGCCCGAACGCCGGCTCGAAGTCACCGTCGCCGAAGGTCACGAGCTGAGTGTCGTTGGAGCCGATCTCGAAGATCGTCTCGACGCCGAGCCCGCCGCGCCATTCGCCGGCGCCGGCCGAGTCGGCAAGCAGTTCGTGGCGGATCAGGCGATGCGGTGTCTGCTGCTCGAACATCTCGTAGTCCTGGTCGAGCACGCCACCGGACGCGTCGATCATGCCGATATGGTCGTAGCCGTCGGTGCCGAGCATTGCGCCCGAGCCGCCTTTCAGGCCCATGAAGCCGATGTCGACGTATTTCTCGTTGGTCTTGGGGTCGATGCCGGTCGTCAGCGACGCGAGCAGATTGTTCCAGCCGGCCGTCACGCGCTCGGGCATCACCGGCGCGAGCGCCCTTTGGATCGCGTCGGCGTTGGGCGGGCACAGGTGATTGCCGAAGGTCGTCGCCTTCGGGTAGGCCGCGTTCAGGATCGTGCCTTCCGGGATCACGATCTCGATCGGCTGCACCATGCCCTCGTTGTGCGGGATGTCCGGGTTCACCATCTGCAGCAGGGTCAGGATGGTGGCCGACGCGCTCGACGTGAAGGTGCCGTTAACAAAACCGTTGGTCTGCGGATCGGTGCGCGAGTAGTCGAAGCGAATGGCCTTGTCCTGCACCTCGATGTCGACCCGGATCGTGAACTCCGAACCGACGTGGCGCCCGTCGTAGAACACCTTGCCTTCGCCGGAGTAGCGGCCGTTCGGGATCTTCGCGATCTCGGCTTCCATCATCTTGCGCGTCGCGTCGAACAGCGCCTGCTTGTGCGATTCGTAGCTCGCGACGCCGTACTTCGAGATCAGCTCGAGGAAACGTCGCTCGCCGACCGTGCACGCGCCCATCTCGGCCTTCATGTCGTGCTGGACGATGTCGAGCCGCACGTTGGCGAAGATCAGGTTCCAGACGTCCTTGCGCAGCTTCCCTTTCTCGACGACCTTCACCGGCGGGATGCGCAGCGCCTCCTGCCACACCTCGACCGCGTTCGGGTTGTAGCCGCCCGCAACGTTGCCGCCGATGTCGGCCTGGTGGCCCTTGACCGCCGTCCAGGCGACCAGCCGTCCCTCGAAGAACACCGGCTTGAACACCGCGACGTCGTTGTTCTGGTTGCCGAGGCTGAACACGTCGTTGTGGAAGATCACGTCGCCCGGGTGGATGTCGTCGCCGAAGTATTCCTTGATGTACTTGCACACCGGCGCGAGCGAGAACGCGAGGATCGGCAGATTCTCGGTCTGTTCCAGCATGTTGCCGTCGCCGTCGTACAGGCCGGTGACATAGTCCTTCGCCTCGCACAGGATCGGCGAGCGGGTCGTCTGCTCCATCGAGATGCTCATCTCGTCGGTGATCGAGCGGAAGGTCCGCGCGTACACCGAGAGCAGGATCGGGTCGATTTTCGCGTTGCTGAGTTTGCTCATGCCAGCGCCTCCTTCATGTCCTTAATGCACGACGCCACGAGATCGGCGCGGCCTTTCTGGTACAGCGCGAACGAGCCGAGCGCGTCGATGACGCAGTCGTATGAGGCCGATACGAAGATCGCGGTCGTCTCCTGCTCGATCATCGCCGGCCCTTCGATGCGGTTGCCGTGGTGCATCTGGTGGCCGTCATAGACCGGCACTTCGCGGAACTTCTTCGTCTCGGGGATATAGACGGCGCGCTTGCCCTTCAACGCGTGCGACGCTTCGTCGCCCGCCCATTCCTCCCGGCGCGCGACCGGCTTGTCGGTGATGCCGATCGCCTGCACGCGCACGTTGATGACCTCGACCGGCGTGTTCTCCTGCTCGAGCGAGTAGCCGTACAGCCGGTTGTGCTCGGTGTGGAACGCGGACGCGATCGCCGCGGAGTCGCCCATCTGGATCAGCCGCTGCGGCACGACGAACGACACCTCGTGGTACTGCTTCACGTAGCGGCAGTCGAGCTTCACGTCGTAGCGGCGGCGCGCCTCGGGAATCCGCTCCTCGTCGAGCTGGCGCGCGCCGTCGGCCGCCATGCCGTCGATGATGCCGGCGAGCTTCGCCCAGTCCAGCCCTTCGAGCCGCGACACGAAGGTGCGCACGAAGTCGTGCTTCAGCTCGCTCATCAGCATGCCGAACGCGCACAGGACCGAGGATTCGCGCGGCACGATCTGCAGCGGGATTTCCAGCTCCTCGCAGATCAGGCACGAGTGGATCGGCCCGGCGCCGCCCGCCGGAATAAAGGGGAACTCGCGCGGATCGAAGCCACGCTTGATCGTCACCTCGCGCACGCCCTGCGCCATGTTGTTGCACGCGACGCGGTACATGCCGGCCGCCGCCTCCTCGACGGAAAGCCCCATCGGCTGCGCGATGTGTTCGTCGATCGCGGCGCGCGCGGCGGCGACGTCGAGCTTCATCTTGCCGCCCGCGAAGAACTCCGGATCGAGATAGCCGAGCACGACGTTCGCGTCGGTCGTCGCCGGGAGCTTGCCGCCCTTGCCGTAGCAGGCCGGGCCGGGATCGGCACCGGCGCTCTGCGGGCCCATGCGGAGCAGGCCCCCTTCGTCGAGCCAGCCGATCGAGCCGCCGCCGGCGCCGATCGTGTGGATGTCGAGCATCGGCAGCGCGATCTTGTGGCGCGCGATCTCGCCGTCGTTCTTGATCATCGGCGCGTCGACCGCGACCGAGGCCTCGAAGCTCGTGCCGCCCATGTCGGTGATGATGCATTTGTTCTGGCCATGCACGCGCACGTAGTGCAAGCCCGCGCCCGGCCCGCCCGCGGGGCCGGACAGCAGCGTCAGCGCGGCCTTTTCGCGCGCGAGCTGCGGCGAGATCACGCCGCCGTTCGACTGCATGATCAGCAGCAGTCCGTCGAAGCCGATGTTTTTGAGCCGTCCTACGAGCTGGTCGAGGTAGTGGTTCAGCTTCGGTCCGACGTAGGAGTTCAGCGCCGTGGTGCTGACGCGCTCGTAGAAGCGGATCGACGGCAAGAGATCCGTCGACACCGACAGGTAGGCGTGCGGCAGCTCCTGGCGCACGAGCTCGGCTGCCGCCTGCTCGTGCGTCGGATTCGCGAACGAGTTCATGAAGCAGATCGACACCGCCTGCACGCCCTCCGTGCGAAAGAGCTCGATCGCGTCGCGCACCGCGTCGAGATCGAGCGCCGCAGCCTCATCGCCGTCGCGATCGATCCGACCCGGAATCCCGGCGCGCAAGAAGCGGGGCACGAGCGGCTTCACGTTCGTGTAGCGGTTGTTGTACTGCTCCTCGCGAATGCCGCGGCGCATCTCGAGCGCGTCGCGCACGCCTTGGGTCGTCAACAGGCCGCTCTTCGCGCCGTTGCCGGTCAGGGTGGCGTTCGTCGTCACCGTCGTGCCGTGCACGATCGTGGCTATCGTTGGCGCGAAGGCTTCGAGCGTCATCGGCGGGGTCATGCTCGCCGCGATGTCTGCGAGGCCGTTCACGACCGCGATCGACGGGTCGGACGGCGTCGACAGCGTCTTGAAGATCGCCGGCTCCGCGCCGTCGCGTGTGACGACGAAGTCGGTGAAGGTGCCGCCGACGTCGATTCCGATTTTCAGTGTCATCAGATCTGCTCCATGAACGTTTTGCGCGCGACCAGCCGGCGCACTTCATCCTTCTTGACTTTCCCGAGCGCGGTGCGCGGGAGTTCGTCGATGAACACGACTTCCTTCGGGAGCTTGTAGCGGGCGATGCGCCCATCGAGCAGGCGCAGCACGCCGTCGGCATCGAGTGTCGAGCCCTCGTGCGTGACGATGACCGCGACGACCGATTCGCCCCAGCGCTCGTCGGGACGGCCGACGACGGTGACTTCGGCGATTTCGGGCGACTCGGCGAGCAGGTTCTCGATCTCGGCGGGATAGATGTTCTCGCCGCCCGAGATGATCATTTCCTTCTTGCGGCCATCGACCCACAGCCACCCGTCGGCATCGAAGTGACCCATGTCGCCGGTGTGGAACCAGCCGTCCCGCAGGGCATCGGAGGTCGCCTGCGGATTGTTCCAGTAGCCCGCCATCACGTTCGGCCCGCGCACGAGGATCTCGCCGCTGACGCCCGTCTTCGCGTCCGCGCCGCCTTCGCCCGAAACGCGAACACTGCAGTGGCGCGCCGGACGTCCGGCGGCGCCGGCGTGCGTGAACGCGTCAGCGACCTTTACGTAGGCGGCGATCGGGCTGGTTTCGGTCGATCCGTAGATCTGCACGAGCGGAATGCCGCGTTCGTGCACCGCGCGGAAGAGCCGATCGGGCACGACCGTCGAACCCGTCGTGATCATTCGCAGGCTGGAGAGATCCGCCTTCGGCCAGCGCGGGTGCGCCACCATCGCCTCGATCTGCGCGGGCACGAGCACGGTCAGCGTGATGTGCTCGCGCTTGATTGCGTCGAAGGTGGCATCGACGTCGAAGCGCGGGTGCAGGAGGACGGTGCAGCCGCGCGACAGCGCGGGCGTGGTCTGGTTGTTCAGCCCGCCAACGTGGAACAGCGGCAGCGTCGTGAGGATGCGGTCCTCGCTCGTGAGTCCGTGCAGATCCGCGCTGTTCGCGGCGTTCCACGCCAGCGCGTCCTGGGTCAGGAGCGCGCCCTTCGCCTTGCCGGTGGTGCCCGATGTGTAGCAGATCAGCAGCGGTGTATCGGGACCGACCCGCGGGTCCTGCGGCACAGGCGTGCCGCCGCGCCGCAGCAGGTCGTCGAAGGCGATCCAGCCCCGCGGCGGGGCGCCGAACGCGACGAGCGCCACCGCGCCGAGTTCATCGCGGAAGGCGTCGATCTGCTCGATGAAGCGCGGCTCCGCGAGCAGCACCTTGGGCGGGCAGTCGGCGAGCAATTGCCGGTGCTCAGGCCCCGCCAGCCGCCAGTTCAGCGGCATGAAGAGCGCGCCCAGGCGCGCGCTGGCGAACAGCGCTGCGAGCGTTTCCGGGCGGTTGTAGCCGAGAAACGCGACGCAGTCGCCACGCTCGACGCCGGACGCGTGGAGCGCCGACGCGAGTTGCTCGATCTCGGCGGCGAAGGCCGCGTACGTCAGCTCGCGCTGCGGGAAGCGAATCGCCGTCTTGTCGGGCGTAAGCCCGGCCTGACGGACGATCCATTCGGACAGGTCCATCCCCATTCCTCCTCCAAGTTCGGTCATGGGCGCTTTGCGCGCCTCTTCTGACTCGTTCGAATCCGGTTGGGGATGCTGCGTCCGGGCGCTTTTGCGCCTCTCGTCTCTCCCCGTGGGGAGAGGTGTGCGTCGTCCTTTACTGCCTTGCGCGGCGTCTCCCTTCGACGGGGCTGCGCGCTTGCAAGGTCTATCGGTCGCCGACCTCGATGACCACCGCCATCGCCGTGTCGCCCGCGGCGCAGCCGGTGAAGAGGCCGTAACCTCCACCGCGCAGCGCCAGCTCCTCGATGAGCTCGATGACCGCGCGGGTACCCATTGGCGCCTGAGGATGTCCCCAGACCAGCGAGCAGCCGTAGTTGTTCATCGTCTCCAGGTTTGCGCCGGTCTCGCGGGCGAAGACGATGTCGTTCACCGCGAACGGGTTGTGGGTCTTGATCGCCGTCATGTCGGTGATGCCGCGGCCGGCCTGGTCGAGCGCGCGCCGCGCAGCGGGAATCATCGCCTCGGGCATGTGCGCGAGCTCAGTGCGAGCGAGTCCGAAGCCGTGAAGCCGCACGGCGATCGCCGGATTCTTCGACAGCGCTTTCGCCCGCTCGGGCGTCGTGACGAGGATCCCTGCGTTTCCGTCTGCCGGATGCGTCTGGGCGCCGAACGTGACCGTCCCGCCCTCGGCGGCCGGCTTCAGTTTCGCGAGGCCCTCGGCGGTGGAGCGCGACACACCCTCGTCGCCGTCGAGCGTGCCAGCGGTCTTGCGGAAATCGGCGCTCGGCACGTCGAAGGGTAGCGTCATGAAGCGGCGCAGGAAGGCGGAATCATCCTTCAGTGCCTCGCCGTACTGATCCTCGCGCCGCAGCACGAGTTCGTGTTGCTGCGAGGTCGTGACGCGATGCTTCGCGGCGACGTTCTCCGCGGTCTGCAGCATCGAGTGTCCGCCGAGCGGGTCGCAGCCGAAATTGTCGAGCACCCAGTTCTCGGATGCGCCCGTACCGCCAGGCCCGCGCGGATTCGGGTAATAGAGGTGGGGGCCGTTCGAGGTGCGGTCGCAGTTGACCGCAAGCGCGACCTCGGCCATGCCGGCCTCGATCTCCTGCGCCGCGGCGAGCAGGGTGCGGACGCCCGTCGCGCAGGCCTGCATCATCGTCGGGCCGCCCGCGCGCGTCGCGCCGATGAGGCCCGTGAGCCACGGCAGGCCGTAGAACGCATGCGGCTGCGGCACCGAGAACCCGAGCACGCCGTAATCGATCACCTGCGGATCGATGTCCCGCTTCGCGAGCTCGCTCTTCGCGACGTGCGCGGCGAAGCGCACGCTGTGCAGCGACGCGAAGCTGCCCTGCCAGCGCGCGAAGGGCGTGCTCCAGTAGGCGCCGTATGGAATTTCGGCCGTGTAGCGGGTCATCGTCTGCGGTCTCCGGTATTTATTCTTTTGGCCTGCGGTCAGCGAATGCGCCGGTCACGGCGGGCCGTCATCGTTGAGGCCGACGGCGGTGATGAACGCGCGCTTCGCCTCGACGAGGTGTTCGAGCATCGCGCTCGCCGCGGTGTCGCCGTCACCCGCGGCGAGCGCGGACGAGATGCGGTTCAGGCCACGCAGCACGATCGTGCGGATTTGCGGATCATCCAGCGTCAGGGTGCGAATGCGCTGCATGTGGTCCGCGTACTGTTCGACGATTCGCACGAGCCGCGGATTCGGCACCAGCGCGAGCCACGCCGCGCGAAAGCAGATCGTTGCCTCGCGGAACGCTGCGGCGTCGCCCGCCTTGTGCGCACGGACGATCGCAGTCAGCGCGTCCTCGATGCCGCGGCGGTGCGCGGACGAGCGCGTAAATGGGGCGATGCTGCGAATCGCGGCCGGTTCGATGAGGAAGCGGATCTCGTAGATGTCGTTGACGTCCTGCAGCGTCAGCGCCGGCACGACGAAGCTGCGGTTGTCCGACACGAGCAGTCCTTCGGTCGCGAGGCGCCGCAGTGCTTCGCGCACGGGGGTACGCGAGACGCCGAGCTTTTCGGCGAGCTGGACTTCCTGCAGTGGCTGGCCGGCGACGATCTGGCCGCTGCGCAGGTGCTCGCGCAAGGTGTGATAGACCCGTTCACCGAGGGCGAGGGGGCGTTCGACCGGCTGAAGTGTTGAGACCATTTTCCTGGAGCCTTTGATGGTGCGTTGTCTGTGGCGGCCTTCGAGTTGATGTGTACTGTATACAGTATTTTTAAGGGTGTAAAGTTGTTCTTTGCATCGTCGGAGGGGAACGAGCTTCCGCCGGGAATTCTCCGATCCCGCGGTCGGACTGTCCGCCGCGCAGGACGCTGCAGTTTGCAGCCGCGCGGACGGCTTGGCTATGATGGATATCCAATCAATTGGGTGATGCGCATGAGCCTGGATGCCTGCCATGAAGAAGCGCGCCGCGGCCCGGACGTCGAAGCCGCGATCCTCCGCCTCGCGCGCGAGGAGCCCGGGCTGGGCCAGGCCGCGGTCTCCGCGCGCCTGCGGCGCGAGGGGTTTGCCATTTCCCCGTCGGGGGTGCGTTACATATGGCAGAAGCACGATCTCGAGACTACCGTGAAGCGATTGCGGGCGATCGCGCAGTCCTCCCGTGAGGGCGTCGGGGCGCTTACCGATACGCAGCGGGGATTGCTGAAGCGGGGAGCGCTCGCCGCGCAGCTCGTTGCCGGTGATGCCGACACGGTCGAGCCGCTCGACCGTCGTCAGGTGATCCTCGACGCGGCTGCGGCGCTCTTTGCGGAGCAGGGCTACGACAGCACTTCCATCCGTGACATCGCCAGCCGTGTCGGTCTTCTGCCCGGGTCGATCTACCACTATTTCGCTTCGAAGGATGAGCTGTATCTCGCCGTGCACGGGGAAGGCTTCCGACGCCTGATGGCCGCCGTCGCCCAGGCTCTGGCCAGTGCGAGCGACCCGTGGGAGCGACTTACCCGCGTTTGCCAGGTGCACACCGGGGCCATCACCAGCGGCACCTACATCGACCGCGTCACCGGCCACAGCCTTGCGATGACGGGCAATCCTGAACTCTTCGCCAAAATCCGGCCGCTGCGCGAAGCTTATGAGAACGTCTACCGTGGGCTCATCGAGGACTTGCCGCTCGCACTCGGTGCCGACCGCAGCCTGCTACGGCTGATGCTCCTCAGTTTCCTCAACTGGGTTCACGTCTGGTATCGCGAAGGCCGGCGCTCGACCGACGAGATCGCCGCGGCCGCGGTGGATATGCTGCGGCGCGGTGTGGAATCCCCCGGCGTCGGGACGAAATCTCCGCCGTCTTCCTGAAAGTAGCCGTTGATCGTGTCACGGCCCGTGCCATGCGGCGCCGAAGCAGTTGCTTTTTTTCCTGAATGTACTGAATACTGTATACATTAAAAGACAAACGGCGGCAGGACAGCGCCGACCACCCTGACGGGTGCCCCAGAGGAGTTCGCCGGCCGGCGCTATGTTGCCGACCGATAAGGATGCGCGCCGCAAAGACGGTGCGCCGCTTGAGACTACCGAAGGAGGTTCCCTGATGGTCACCCGTTTCGCCAATCCGCTGCTCGTCACGCCGCAACGCCCACTGCCTCGCACCGTCGCGATAATCGGCGCGGGCACGATAGGCCCCGACATCGGCTATTACCTCAAGAGCGCATTGCCGGGTTTGAAGCTGATCCTCGTCGACGTCGCCCAGGCGGCTCTCGACCGTGCGCTGCAGCGCTTCGCCGACTACGCGGCGAAGGCGGTCGCGAAAGGCAAGATGAGCGAGGCCGAAGCGGCCGCGGTCACGGCCGGTGTCGTCGGCACGCTCGACTACAAGGACCTCGCCGAAGCGGACTGGGTACTGGAGGCGGCGACCGAGAACCTGGCATTGAAACGCCGCATCTTCGCCGACGTCGAGGCGGTCGTCGCTCCGGACGCGCTGATCACGTCGAACACGAGCTCGCTGCCGGCCGCGCAGATCTTCTCCGCGCTGAAGCATCCCGAGCGCGCCACCGTCACGCACTTCTTCGCGCCGGCCTGGCGCAATCCGGTCGTCGAAGTCGTCCGCTGGGCGCGCACCGATCCTGCTGTCGTCGAATACCTGCGCTGGGTCTTCTGCACGACCGGAAAGGTCCCGCTCGTCACCGACGACGTCGCGTGCTTCATGCTCGACCGCATCTTCGACAACTGGTGCAACGAGGCAGGACTGCTGCTCGACCGCGCCACTGCCGCCGAGATCGACAGCGTGGCCGGCGAGTTCGTCCATGCGGGGCCGTTCTTCGTGCTGAACCTCGCCAACGGCAATCCCATCATCACCGAGACGAACACGCTGCAGGCCGAACTCGAAGGCGAGCATTACCGGCCGGCACCGGTGTTCCGCTCGGTCGACCGCTGGCTGACGGTGCCCCCCGGAAGGCCCGTCAGCGTCGCGGACAGTACGGCGGCGATCGTGCGTGAACGTTTGCTAGGCGTGCTGTTCTCGCAGACCGTGGACATCCTCGACCGCAACATCGGCGAGCCGGCCGATCTCGATTTCGGCTGCCGTCAGGCTCTCGGGTTCAAGAAGGGGCCGCTGGAGTTGATGCGCGATCTCGGCGAGGCCGAGGCCAGCCGCGTGCTCGCGCGCTTCTGCGACGAGCGCCGCGGCATGCCCGGCGCGCAGAAGCCGCTCGCGGACTACCAGGATTTCCTGCGCCATGTGCTCGTCGACGACATCGGCGATGTCAAGGTGATTACGCTGCGCCGTCCCGAAGCTTTGAACGCGCTGCACGACGAATTGACCGACGAGATCCTCTCCGTCATCCGGCGCTTCGAACACGATCCCGCCGTGGCGGGCTTCGTCCTCGCGGGATATGGCAACCGCGCGTTCTGCGCCGGCGGCGACATCGGGCGCTTCGTGAACATGCTCGGCGATGCCCCAGCGTCCGCGCAGTACGCCCGCGACTGTTCGCGCCTGCTCGTGCACCTCGACCGCATGAAGAAGCCGGTCGTCGCGGCGATCAACGGCATGGCGCTCGGAGGCGGCTTCGAGCTGGCGATGCGCTGCCATGGCATCGTCGCGCTGGCGAGCGCGTGGATGCAGATGCCCGAGATCACGCTCGGCATCGTCCACGGCATCGGCGCGATGGTCGTGCCGTATCGCCGCTGGCCGCAGGCGTCCGCCGAATTCCACGGCATGCTGCGCCGCGCCGAGCGACTGAAAGCGACGAAGGCGTTCGAGCTGGGCGTCGTCGACGGCCTCGCGCGCGACTATCCGGAGCTCATCGAGGCAGCCGTCGCGCGGGTCAAGGCGCTCGACGGCAAGGTGGGGGGCATCCCCGACGGGGAAGTGCAGATCGCGCGGCTCGACCCCATTGCTCCGGTCGCCGCCAGTGGCCAGCCGCTCAGTGCGGAGGTCATCCGCATCCTCGAGCGGGCCGTCGAGGCCGCGGCGGCCGCGCCGACCTTCGAGGAGGCGCTGGAGATCGGCTACCTGGCCTGGGGCGACAGCGCCTGCACCGCCGCTGCCCGCGAGGGCATCACGGCCTTCCAGGAGAAGCGCAAGCCGGATTTCACGAAGACACCGTGAGGGGCGGAGCAATACCGGGTGGGGGGGGCGGCTGCAGCGGCGCGTGGATACATTGAGCCCATGACCACGCGCACAGGAGACATGACGATGACAGACCTCAGCAACGCGATTGCATTCGTCGGCGACGCCGGAGCGAGGACGTCCGCTCCAGCGCGCCCGGCGATGTTCGAGCGCGAGGTGCTGGTGCGCTTCGCGCATTGCGACCCGGCAGGCATCGTGTTCTATCCGCAGTACTTCGTCCTCCTCAACGGGCTCGTCGAGGACTGGCTCACAGACGGTCTCGGCACCTCGTTCGCGGACATGATCATGACCCGCCGGCTCGGAATTCCGACGGTGCGCATGGACTGCACCTTCACACGGCCGAGTACGCTCGGCGACACGCTGGTGCTCGGACTGACCGTCACGCGCATCGGCGAGCGCTCCATCGGTCTCGACGTGCAGGGACGGGTCGGCGAGGAGCTGCGCCTGAGGGCCCGGCAAACGCTCGTCACGATGGACCTGGAGGCAATGAAGTCGGTGGCTATCCCTGCGGACATCCGTGACCGTCTCGGGCGCTTTTGCCAGCCGGCACCGGCGATGGGCGCAGAGTGTCTTTCCATCCCTGCCGAGAGCAATCGGCGGGAAACTGACGGAGGCAAGCATGCAGGTTGAACTGGAAGCAGACGAACTCGTCACCACCGAGGATTGCTTCGGCGATCTGGCGCCCTGGCAGGGCATGCTGGATCGGTACAGCGTGCTCTTCACCGACATGGTCGAAGGCTCGTCGGTCGGCTTCGTGCCGCGGAGCGGCTCGGGCATCCAGCCCGGCAAGCATGTTGCCGGGCTGGTCGAGGCCGCGGGCGAGGTGCCGATGATGAAATGGATCAACGATGGCAACGGCATGTCGGCCGGCGTCATGCGCTATTCGGGGTTCCAGGAAGCGCGCGTGGATCTGCTCTTCGTCGCGGACGACGCGGCGCTCGAAGCGATGCGCGCGAGCCTCGGCGGTGACACCTTGTCGCTGATCAAACGACTGATCCGGCAGGGGCATATCATGTTCTTCGTGCTACGCACGAAATTCGAATTGCAGGACGCGGGCTACGAGGAATTCCTCGACACGCTCGGCCTCGCCTTCCTCGGAGCATGCCGATGATCTTCCACAATCCCGCCGGCGCGCCCGAACTCGCGTGCGAGCAGTGCGGCTGCCGCTGGTTCGACCGCATCAACGACACTTGCTACGAGTGCGGCACGAAGGTGAGCGCCGAATCGATCGCCGAATTCAACCAGGCGGTGGAGCGCTTTCGCGCGGGCGAGGCGGCCTGCGGCGGTGCCGCGCCCGATGCGGTCGGCGATCGTGCCGGCTTCTATTGACTCCGCGATGAGGCCTGCGCCAACGCTAGCGTTGAGCCCTTCGACGAGCTTAGCCCGAACAGTATTTGGTTTCGGGGTGAATAGGCGCCGTCACGGCAGACCCACCGAACGCCGATGAAGAAGATCGCCACCGCGGTCCCCTATCGTCTCGCGCTGAAGACGATGCCGCCCCATTCGGCGCGACAGGCGGTCGCCCCGCCGCGGCTGCTCGCGCGGCTGCGCGAAGCGGTCGAGCAGCCGCTGGTCGCGGTGACTTCGCTCGCCGGGTTCGGCAAGACTTCGCTGCTCGTGCAGCTGCGGCGCGAACTCCTCGCGCCCGGTGCCGCCGTCGCGTGGCTCACGATCGAGGCCAGCGACGACCGGGCGAGTGTCGCACCCGCGATCATCGCGTCGGTGAGTACTGCCCTTGGGCTCGAAATGCCCGCGCGCGCCTTCGACCAGGTAGGACAGGCGGGTGCGGATCTGTGGGCCGCGAGCGAACTGCTCGTGCAGATGCACGACCTCTACCGCCCGACCTGGCTCCTGATCGACGACCTGCACCAGCTCGCAGACCGCGATGCGATCGACTTCATCTACTACCTCGTGACGAACGCGCCGCCCAACTTCCACGTCGTGGTCAGCTCGCGGACCGACCCTCCGTTCCCGGTCGAGGAGCTGCGCGCGCATGGGCTCTACACCCAGTTCGTCACCGAGGACCTGCGTCTGCGGCTCGAGGACACGGTCGGCTTCCTGCGCCGGCGCCTTGGCGACGAGGTCGACATCGAGACCTGCGCACGCCTGCACGAGCGCACCGAAGGCTGGCCGATGGCGCTGCAGATCGTGACCTCGGCGATGGCCCGGCGCAGCGACATCGCCGGTACGGTGGCGAGTCTGTCCGGCGCGACCGGCGACGTGGCGCGCTATTTCTCGCAATTCGTGCTCGAAACTCTCGACGAACGGGCGGTCGCGATGCTGGTGCGCGCGTCCCTGCTCGAAACCCTGCACCCGGGGCTGTGCGCGGCGCTCGGGGGCGGCGTGGACGCGGCCGAAATCCTCGTCCGGCTCGAACAGCAGACCGGGCTGGTGACCTCCGTCGATGGCGGCGACGTCTACCGCATGCATCCGCTGTTCCGTGAGTACCTCGCGAGCCTCGCCGCGGAGCTGTCGCCGCGCGAACGCAGCGCGCTGCATGCGAAGGCCGCCGAGTGGTTTGCAGCGCACGACATGCTCGAGCACGCCGCCGAGCACGCCTTTCTCGGCGGCCTGCGCGCCGAGGCGATGGACTGGATCGAGAAGCGCGTGCGCTACCTCGGCGTGCAGGGGCGCATCGTCGAGGTGCTTGCGTGGCTCGACCGCCTGCCCGCGGAGGAGATCGCGCGGCGCGAAGGCATCCAGCTCACCGCCGCCTGGGCGTGCGCGCTGTGCTACCGGCCGCAGGACGCTGAGCGCCTCACCGACGTGATCCTGGCGCGACCGGGTGTGACGCCCGAGGTCGTGCTGCAGGCGAACATCGTGCGTTCCGCCGCGGCGATCCATTGTGACGACTACCAGCGCGCGCGCGGCTGCATCGACACCTACGACCCCGCACTCGGTCCGCTCTACTGCAACACGCTGTCCTTTATCGCGATCCACAGCGGGTTCCCGGAGCGCGCGCGCTACTACCAGCAGATCTCCGATGGCCACGGCCGGGTGGCGCGCAGTTTCTACGATTCGATCTACGGTGCGTTCGCGGTCGGGCTCAGCTACCTGATCGAAGGTCAGGCGAAGGAAGCCGCAGGCGTCTTCGGCGCGGCGCTCGAACGCGCGGAAAGCGTGACGGGATGGCGTTCGATGCCGGCCGCGATCCACGCCGCGGGGCTCGCTGCGGCGAACTGGGAGCTCGGCGCCGAGGACGAGGCGCGCGCGCTGCTCGCAAATCGCCTCGACCTGATCGAGCAGGCGGCGCTGCCGGACGCGGTGATCCTCGCCTACCTGACGCTCGCGCGCTACGAGAGCCAGAAGGGCAGCGAAGGCAAGGCCTTCGACGCACTCAACAGCCTCGCCGCGATCGGCGAGGTGCGTGGCCAGCCTCGCCTCGTTGCCGCGAGCCTCGGCGAACAGATCCGACAGCACGCGATCCGCAACCGGCTCATGTCGTGCCGGATGCTGATGAACGGCCTCGACGCGATCGTGACCGACCCGGGCCGCGCCGACCAAGGGCTCGAGGCGGAGCTGCGGATGATCCGCGAGATTGCGGCGGCGCGTGTCGCCCTGCTCGAGCACGACGATACCGTCGCGTTTGCCGCGCTTGATCACGCGGCCGAGATCGCGGCCCGGCTGAGGCGCGGGCGCGACCAGATCGCGGTGCGCATCGTGCGCGCAAGCAGCCTTCGCGACGACGACGAGGCCCCGCGCCTGCTCGCAGAGGCGCTCAGTCTCGCCGAATCCTTCGGCCTCGTGCGCGTGCTGGCGGACGACTGGCCAGCGGCGCTGGATGTGTTGCCGGAACTCGACCGCTCGGGCTGCGGCGCCGCCGCCGGCGTGTCGCCGCGGTTCGTCGAACGCGTCACGGAGCGTTGCCGCGTCGGATGGGTGCCCAGGGCCGCGGCGCCGAAAACGCCCGCGACGAACCAGCGTCCCGCGCAACTGTCGGCACGGGAAATGGAAATCCTCTCCGCATTGGCGCATGGGCGCACGAACAAGGAAATCGCCCACATCCTCGACGTCGGTCCCGAGACGATCAAGTGGCATATGCGGAACCTGCTGGCCAAGCTCAACGCCGCGAACCGCCGGCATGCCGTGGATCGCGCGCGGCTGCTGGGGATCTTGGACTGAGCCGGGTCGCGGGCGGGCCTCGCGTCGAGCCGATGGAGCACCCGGCTCATCAAACCCGCCCCGGATTGCTCCGGGGCTGGTGCGATTACCGTCTTTCCCGGGCAACCGGATACTCGTCGCTGGCCGTTGGCCGGATCGTTCAGCCGAGATCCTTCAGCCGGAAGCGCTGGAGCTTGCCGGTCTCCGTTCGCGGCAGCGTCTCGACGTAACGGATCGCGCGCGGGTACTTGTAGGGCGCGACGGTCTGCTTGACGAAGTCCTGCAGGGTTTTCGTCATCGCGTCGGTGCCGAAATGGCCCGGTTTCAGCACGACGAAGGCCTTGATGATCTGGCCGCGGTCCGGATCGGGCGCACCGATCACGCCGCATTCGGCGACCGCCGGGTGGGCGAGCAGGGCCCACTCGACCTCGGGGCTGGAGACGTTGTAGCCCGAGGTCACGATGATGTCGTCGATGCGCGCGTGGTAGTAGAAGTAGCCGTCCTCGTCCATGTGGAAGGCGTCGCCGGGCAGGTTCCAGCCATCGCGCACGTAGTTCTTCTGGCGCGGATCGGCGAGGTAGCGGCAGCCGGTCGGCCCCTTGATCGCGAGCTTGCCGACTTCACCCGGGGGCAGGGGATTCATGTCGTCGTCGACGATCATGCCGCGGTAACCCGGCAGCAGCTTGCCGACCGCGCCGGGGCGATAGTCCTCGGGACCGGAGGCGATGTAGATGTGGATCATCTCGGTGCCGCCGATGCCGTCGTGGATCTGGATGCCGGTCGCTTCGCGCCAGCGCTCCCGGGTGTCGGTCGGCAGCGCTTCGCCCGCGGAGACGCATTTCTTCAGGCTCGGAACGGCGTGCTGTCCGACGAGCGCTGCCATCTGGCGATAGCCGGTCGGCGAAGTCACGCAGATCGTGGCGCCATATTCCCTGGTGGCGCCGATCAGCGCTTCGGGGGCGAGCTTCTCCATTAGCACCGTGCTCCCCCGGGCCCACAGCGGAAAGCACAGCAGGCAGCCGAGGCCGAAGGTGAAGGCGAGCGGCGGCGTGCCGATGAAGACGTCGTCCTGCCCAGGCTTGAGGCAGTGGCGGGGGAAGACCTCGCACATCGCCATCACGTCGCGGTGAAAGTGGATCGTGCCCTTGGGGACGCCCGTCGTGCCGGACGTGAAGCCGATCAGCGCCGGATCGGTTGCGGCGGTGTCGACAGCGTCGAAATGCGCGGATTTGCCGGCAAGCCGCGTCGGGAGATCCGAGCCTTCGCCGTAGTACAGCACCTCGCGCAGCATCGGGCAGTCCGCGCGGGTGATCTCGAGCTCCTCGGCGAGGTTCGCATCGCACAGCGCGTGGCTCACGCGCCCGAGCGTCACGATGTCCTTGAGTTCCTTCGCGCGCAGCAAAGGCATCGTGCCGACGGCGACGCCGCCCGCCTTCCAGACGGCGAGCCAGGCTGCGGCAAGCCAGGGTGTGTTCGCGCCGCGCAGCAGCACCCGGTTGCCCGGTTCCAGTTCCATGTCTTCGACGAGCACGTGGGCGAGGCGGTTCACCTGCTCCTGGAGCTCGCGGTAGGTCCATCGGATGCCCTTGCCCAGCACCGCCGGGCGCTCGCCATGGCCTTCGGCGACGGCCCGGTCGAGCAATTGCGTCGTGGCATTGAGCTGCTCGGGAAACTGTAGCTCCGGCCGTTCGAAGACGAGATCCGGCCACTGTTCGGGCGGCGGCAGGTTGTCGATGACGAAGCGGTCGGTGTGGGCACTGCGGGCCATGGTCTCTCCTTGGGGGATGCGCATCCGCGTGCGCCTGGCCTTCCGGTCGGGGCGCCGCATCGCGTTGTTTTGATGGCAGTGTTGGCCAGCGCAGAGATAAAGTCAAGACATGAAAGATATAGATAGAAAAAGTTTAGATATAAACGAAAAGATGCTAGTTTGGACTGCAGAACCCGAGACGTCGAATCGGGCGACAACCTCGTGCGCTCGCGACTCGCGCTGTCGAGTCCTCCAGCGTCAATGCACCGGCGTCACGATCGGTTCGCCACTCTTCTTCATCAGAACGACGAGGAACTTGGCGGGTTCGGTACGGCTGGCGTTGCGCGATACCGTGTGGATATCGTCCGGGCCTTCGTAGAAGGTCTGGCCCGGAGTCAGCGTGACGGTCTTGCCGCCGCGCACTCCCATCACGATCGAACCCTCGAGCACATAGACGAAGGCGTGGGCGTTGTGACGATGCACAGCGCTCTCTCCGCCGGGGGGATAGTCGACCGTGATGACCGTCGCTTCCTTGCCCGGATAGTCGGCGAGTGCCTTGGTCATCAGCGGCGTCACGTGTGCCTCGGGCGGTGGCTGTTGTGCGTGGGCGGCGCCGGCTGCCCACAGTAGCGCGACGGCGAGGGCTCTGAGTTTCAGCATGTGTACTCCTGGGTAGGGGGCGGGGCGGATGCCTGATCAGGACAGGCCGGACTTGTCCAGGCCGAAGGCCTTGTCGTATGAACCTGGCACGACCCGGAAGCCGACACTGACCCGGTTCCAGGCATTGATCGACATCACGATGAAGGTCAGATCGGACAACTCCTTCTCGGATAGCTGCGTGCGGACACGCTCATAGACTTCGTCGGGCACGCCGTCGGCAGAAATCCGGGTCAGGGCTTCGGTCCATTCCAGGGCCGCCCGTTCGCGGGCGCTGAACAGTGTCGACTCGCGCCAGATGGCGACGTGATGCAGCCTGAGCGGGCGCTCGCCGTGCATCGTCGCTTCCTTGACGTGCATATCGACGCAGAACGCGCAGCCGTTGATCTGCGATGCCCTGATATCCACGAGATGACGGATCGGCTGCTCGATCGCGGACTCGTTGAGGGCCATGCTGAATGCGAGCAGCTTTTTGAAGAGCTCGGGGGATTGCTTCTGGTAGTCGATGCGTTGGGTCATGATGGGTGCTCCTTTTATGCTTGGGCCGACGAGCGGCTGAGCCGGTTGTGGAAACATCTCGGGCCGGTGCGACGGGGCCCGCTTACAATGTTCGGGCCGGTAAGGCCGCCGGCGCCGAATCGATGGATGCAGTGTGCTCGGTGGCGGTCGGGAAGGCTTTGTCGACGCCTTGGGTTTTCCTTGAATTTCGCTTGGATGCTTGTTGCCCTGAATGCTTCGCGTGTTTAACGACTGCGTGCTCGACCTGGACCGGCGGGAACTCTCGCGGGCGTCCGGGATCGTTGCGACTGCACCCAAAGTCTTCGACCTGCTGGCGTATCTGGTTGAGCATCGTGAGCGCGTCGTCACCAGAGACGACCTGATCGATGCTGTATGGGGTGGCCGCATCGTTTCGGAATCGACCCTGGCGAGTCACATCAACGCCGTGCGCAAGGCCGTCGGCGACGACGGCCAGCAGCAGCGTGTGATTCGAACCGTTGCGCGCAAGGGATTCCGCTTCGTCGCCGAGTTGAGAGAAGCCGGGGCGTCCGAAGGCGGAGAGTTCGCCCAATCCGTCGAACTTCCGACGGCCGCGCCCGCCCTGCCGGCCAAGCCGTCCATTGCCGTCCTGCCGTTCGTGAATCTGAGTGGGGACGCGGAGCAGGACTATCTCGCCGACGGCGTCGTCGAGGACATCATCGGCGCCTTGTCCCAGTATCGCTGGCTCTTCGTCGTCGCCCGCAACTCGAGCTTTACTTACAAGGGGCGTGCGGTCGATGTGAAGCAGGTCGGCCGCGAGTTGGGCGTTCGCTACGTGCTCGAAGGCAGCTGGCGCAAGGCTGACAATCGTGTGCGCATCACCGGACAGCTGATCGATGCGACGACCGGCGCGCACCATTGGGCCGGCCGCTTCGAAGGGGTGCTCGGAGACATCTTCGCGCTGCAGGACCAGATCACCGAGACCGTGGTCGGCGCGATCGCGCCCCAGCTCGAACGTGCGGAGATCGAGCGTGCGCGCCACAAGCCGACCGAAAGCCTCGACGCCTACGACTACTATCTGCGCGGAATGGCCTGGCTGCATCACGGAAGCCGGGAGGCCATCGACCTGGCGCTGCCGCTCTTCCACAAGGCCATCGAATTCGATCCCGATTTCGCGTCGGCTTACGCGATGGCGGGATGGTGTCATTGCTGGCGTAAGATCAACGGCTGGATGAGCGACCACCCGCGGGAGACAGCCGAGGGGGTGCGGCTCACCCGCCGCGCCGTCGAGCTGGGCAAGGACGACGCGGTCGCGCTTACCCGCTGCGGGCATGCGCTCGGGCATCTTGCGGGCGACCTCCCCGGAGGTATCGCCTTGCTGGACAAGGCACTGGTGCTCAATCCCAACCTGGCGGCCGCGTGGTTCCTCGGCGCATTCCTCAGACTCTGGCACGGCGAAACGGAAGAAGCCATCGAGCATCTGACACACGCGATGCGTCTGAGCCCGCTCGACCCCGAGCTGTATAAGATGCAGGCCGGCATGGCGGCCGCGCATCTCTTCATGGGGCGCTTCGACGCCGCTTCCTCTTGGGCGGAGAAGGCCTTGCGGGAATTGCCCAGTCTGTTGCTGGTGGCTGCGATCCTCGCCGCAAGTCACGCGCTGGCGGGGCGGCGCGCCGAAGCGCGGCGCGCGATGGAGCAGCTGCGTGAGCTTGATCCCGGGCTGCGCCTGTCCAGTCTCACTGATTGGCTGCCGATCCACCGCCCGGAGAATCTTGCCATCCTGACGGACGGTCTGCGAAGGGCAGGGCTGCCGGAATAGCAGGAGGCGGTTGCCGCAGGGCCGCCGCCGGCGACCGGCCATCTGCCCCTCATTTCAAGGAACCGAGACCCAGCCCTCAAGCGCCTGATGGGCCGCCGCGTCGAGGGTCTTCGGATGGAAAGGATCGCCGTAATTGCGATCCTGCCGGTCCTCCAGCATCTGGCCGAGCATGCCGAGCCGGTTGGAATAGTCCCATATGCCGCCGCGCACGGCGCTCATCGCCTTGGCGTCGAGGTTTTCGGTGGCGGGCAAGTCGTGGATGATGAGGTGGGCCATGGCGGTTCTCCCGAAGTATGAGTCATGTCTCAGTGGGTGCGAGCGGGATGCTGCGCTCGCCACTGCCGTTGCAGAAAGCGGGCCAGGCGTCGTCATGAGCACCGAGAGAACGTGTAAGAGGTTGAAATAACATAAAAATGTTCAACCGCTCCGATCCGGCTGAAGGCGCGCTCGCGGAGGCCAAACGGTGGGTCGTGTCCAACAGGTCGTGGGCCGGTGTTGGGTCTGTCGAATCACCGATGGGTTGAGAGAAGCGAACCGTCGGCAATCGCCGGGACGCGGGAAGAGGTCGCACGGCTGCGTGCGGCGACCTTGTCGGCCGTCTCGAGCATCGAATGGGTGCCGAACCGCTTTTTCATCTCCGGGTTGATGAAGCGCCAGGGGCGGACGGCGTTGCAGATATAGGCTTCGGTCAGGGCTGTCCGGTTCCTGCAGCGTAATAGCGCTGTTCGATGAGGGGGGAGATGCGGTACCGGTCTTCGCCGTAGGCGTCAGCGAGGTTCGCGAGCACGGTGCGGATCGTCGGCAGCCCGATCGCGTCGGCCCATTCCAGTGGGCCGCGCGGGTAGCCGACGCCGAGGCGCATTGCGGTGTCGATGGCTGCAGCGTTGGCGACGCCCTGGTTGACGGCGTCGCTCGCTTCGTTGGCGAGCATCGCGACGGTACGCATGACGGGCAGCCCGGGGGCGTCGCGCAGGTGCGAGACGGCGATCCCGGCGGCTTGCAACAAGGCGACGGAAGCATCGGCGGCCTCGTTGTCGCATGTCTCGGCCATGGCGACTGCGAGGCGCGATGTCGTTGCGTAATTCGATGCGAGGTCCACGACGACGGTATCGGCAGTGCCGGTCTCAGCGGCCCGGCGGGTGGCCGAGCGACCGTCGGTGACATACAGGCGCGCCTTCCCGGCGGTCGCAACCCGTCCGTCGTTCGCTTGTGCTTCGCGGGTGAAGGGGACGTCCCGGGCCGTCAGGCGTTGGGCGAGCGCTTCGGCGAGGGGCGAGGTGCCATGCAGCACGATGCCCGCTGGCGGCGGCAGGGCCGCGGCAGTCTCGGGATCCGGCTTGACGACGCCGTCTTCGTAGTCGTGGAAGCCCCGCCCGGTCTTGCGCCCCAGCCAGCCGGCGGCGACATACTCCTGTTGGATCTGCGAAGGCGTGTAGCGTGGATCGTTGAAGAAGGCCTGCCAGATGGAATTCGTGACCGCGAAATTGACGTCGAGCCCGATGAGGTCCATCAGCTCGAAGGGGCCCATCCGGAAGCCGGCGGCGTCGCGCATCAGCGCGTCGAGGGTCACGATGTCGGTGACGCACTCGTGCAGCAGGCGCAGGGCTTCAGAGTAGTAGGGGCGGGCGACGCGATTGACGATGAAGCCGGGTGTCGACTTCGCGTGCACTGGCGTCTTGCCCCAGGCGGTGGCGGTCGCGAAGAGCGTGTCCGCAGTAGCGCGGTCGGTCGCGAGGCCGGACACGATCTCCACCAGCGCCATTACTGGCGCGGGATTGAAGAAGTGCATGCCGGCAAGGCGGCGCGGGTTGTGCAGCCCAGCGGCGATTGCGGTGACCGAGATCGACGAGGTGTTGGTCGCGAACAGGCAGTCCGCGCCGACCAGCGCTTCGAGTTCGCGGAAGAGGCCGCGCTTCGCTTCGAGGTCTTCGACGATGGCCTCGATGACGAGTCCGCTGTCGGCGAGGTCGGCGAGACTCGCGGCGGCGGACAGTCGCGAAGCTGCTGCTCTAGCCTCGTCCGTGGACAGCTTGCCCTTGGCGGCGAGCGTCGACAACCGCTGGCAGACGGCATCGACGGCCGAGGCAGCGGCGCCGGGACGGGCGTCGAACAGCCGGACCGGATGGCCTGCGCGGGCGGCGACCTGAGCGATGCCGCTGCCCATCGCGCCGCTGCCGATGACGGAAACCGGGCAGGAAGGGGGCAAAGGGTTAGTCATGGGATCTCCGTTGGGGGGCGGTGGCTTAGCAGTGGCTCAAGTCCGGATATTCCATCGACTCGTCAGCACCCGCGAAGGCCAGCGGTCCAAGAGGGATCTGACCGCCGTGGCTTGCAGATCGTATGAAGACGTGACTCGTCTCTGGATCGCGGGCTGGTCCGGTGAATATCGGGGCTAGCGGCCTTTCCAGTGGGGCGTGCGTTTTTCGAGGAAGGCGTCGATGCCTTCCCGGCGGTCTTCGGTGCCGGCGAGGAGGACGAAATTCCGCCGCTCCGTCATGAGGCCGGTGGTGAGCGGGGTTTCGAAGGCCTGAAGCACCGATTCCTTTGCGAGACGCACCGCAAGCGGAGCCTTGCTCGCGATCTTGTGCGCGAGTTCGCGGGCGCGCGGCAGGCAGGCGTCGTCCGCCGTGACTTCGGCGACCAGTCCGGCGGCCAGCGCTTCGCGGGTGCCGAGGAATTCGCCGGCGAGCACGAGCTTCATCGCGACTGACTTGCCGACCGCGCGGGTCAGCCGCTGCGTGCCGCCGGCGCCGGGAATGATGCCGAGGTTGATCTCGGGCTGGCCGAACTGGGCGGATTCGCCCGCGATGAGGATGTCGGCGTGCATCGCGAGCTCGCAGCCGCCGCCCAGCGCGTAGCCGCAGATGGCCGCGACGACGGGCTTGGGGAAGCGGGCGACCGCGGCGAAGAGGCGGGGACGCTCTTCGAGCAGCACGGCCTGCATGTCCTTCGCGGCCATTTCCGCGAGGTCGGCGCCGGCCGCAAAGATGCGCGGGCCGCCGGTGAGGACGACGCAGCGCACGGCCTCGTCCGCCTCGGCGGTGTCGAGCAGGGCGACCAGCGCGCGGAGCAGCGGCGTGGAGAGCGCGTTGCGGGCCTGCGGGCGGTTGAGCGTGATTTCGAGCACGCCTTCCGCCGGCCCGGCGACCAACAGCAGCGATTCGTCGGCGAGGTAATGCGTCATGGCTTCGCTCGGTCGGTTCGGTTGGCTCAGTCCGGGATGACGGCCGTGACTTCGATCTCGACCTTGGCCTGGTCCTCGACCAGGTCGGCGATCTGGATCGCGCTCATCGCCGGGTAGTTGCGGCCGACGACGTCGCGATAGACGACGCCGATGTCCTTGAGCCGGGCGACGTATTCCTTCTTGTCCTTGAGGTACCAAGTCATGCGCACGATGTGCTCCGGGCCCCCGCCGGCCGCGCGGACGACGTCGACGCAGTTCTGCAGGGTCTGGCGGATCTGGTCGACGAGGTCGTCGGATTCGAACTTGCACTCGGCGTTCCAGCCGATCTGGCCCCCGACGAAAACCTGGCGCCCCCGTGCCTCGATGCCGTTGGCGTAGCCCTTGGGGGCGATCCAGCCTTCCGGTTGAATGACTTTGTTGCTCATGATGTCTCCTTGAAGCGGGTGATGGCCTGGCGGATGTCCTCCGGCCACGGAATGGAGCGATGCGTCTCCAGGGACGTCGCGACGAGGCACTGATGTCAGCCCTTGAGGAGCTCGCGCGCGACGATGAGCTTCTGCACTTCGGTCGCGCCCTCGTAGATGCGCAGCGCGCGGATCTCGCGGTACAGCGATTCGACGACGACGCCGATGCGCACGCCCTGGCCTCCATGCATCTGGACGGCGGCGTCGATGACGCGCTGGGCGTTTTCGGTGGCGGTCATCTTCGCCATCGCGGCCTCGCGGGTCGTCGGCAGCTTCTGCACGTCGCGGCGCCAGGCGGCGCGGGCGGTGAGGAGTGCCGCCGCGTCGATGTCGGTCGCCATCTCGCCGAGTTTCGCTTGCGTGATCTGAAAGTCCGCAAGCGTCTGGCCGAACATCGGGCGGTTGCGGACGTAGGCAAGCGCCTCGTCGAGGGCCCGGCGGGCGAAGCCTTGAGCCGCCGCGCCGACCGACGCGCGGAAGATGTCGAGCGTGCGCATCGCGACCTTGAAGCCTTCGCCAGGTGCGCCGAGGCGATTGGCGACCGGCACCCGCATGTCGGTGAAGCGCAGGCGGGCGAGGGGATGGGGTGCGATGACTTCGAGGCGCTCCGCGACTTCGAAGCCGGGCATGTCGGGGGTGATCACGAAGGCCGAGATCCCGCGTGTTCCCGGCGCCTCACCGGTACGGGCGAAGAGGCAGTAGACGTCGGCGATGCCGCCGTTGGAGATCCAGGTCTTCTCGCCATTGATGACGTAGTGATCGCCGTCGAGGCGCGCCCCGCAGCTCATCGCGCCGACGTCCGACCCGGCGAGCGGTTCGGTCAGCGCGAAGGCGGCGATCCATTCCCCGGCCGCGACCTTCGGCAGCACGCGGCGTTTCATCTCCGGCGTGCCCGCGAGCGTGATCGCGCCCGTGCCGAGGCCCTGCATCGCGAACGCGAAATCGGCGAGGCCATCGTGGTAGGCGAGGGTCTCGCGGGCGATGCACAGCGAGCGGGAATCGAGCTCGGGCAGGGCGCCGCCGAACTCGGCCGGCACGCAGTAGCGCAGGAAGCCGGCGCGGCCGAGCTGGCGCACGAGCTGCCGGCAGGCGTTGTCGGTATCGTGGTGGTCGATCGCCGGCAGCGCCGATGCCCAGTCGAGGAGGGCATCGGAGAGCTGCCGGTGCTCGGGTCCGAAGAAGGGAAGGTCGAGGAGGGAGCGGTCCATGTCGGGCCTCTCAGTTCCCTTCGAAGGCCGGCTTGCGCTTGGCCGCGAAGGCGTCGAAGGCGCGGCGGAAGTCGCCGGTCATCATGCAGATGGCCTGGGCTTGCGCTTCGGACTCGATCATTTCGTCGATGCCCATCGCCCATTCCTGATTGATCATCGTCTTGGTCACGGTGTGGGCGAACCATGGGCCGTCGGCGAGGCTGTGGGCAAGTTCGTGGGCCTTGCCGAGCAGCTCCTGCGCGGAATGCAGGCTGTTGAAGAAGCCCCAGGCGGCGCCCTCGTCGGCGCTCATGCTGCGGCCGGTCATCAGCAGCTCGTTGGCGCGTCCCTGGCCGATCATGCGCGGCAGCAGGCCGCAAGCGCCCATGTCCGCACCGGCGAGGCCGACGCGCGTGAAGAGGAAGGCGGTCTTCGTGCCGGGCGTGCCGAGGCGGAAGTCGGACGCCAGCGCCACCATCGCACCGGCGCCGGCGCAGATGCCTTCGATCGCCGAAATCACGGGCTGCGGAGCACGGCGGATCGCCTTGACGAGGTCGCCGGTCATGCGGGTGAATTCGAGCAGTTCGGGCATCGACATCCGCGTCAGCGGCTCGATGATCTCGAACACGTCGCCGCCGGAGCAGAAGTTGCCGCCCTCGCCGGTGACGACCACGCTGCGCACGTCCGTGGCGTAAGTCAGGTCGCGGAAGAGGTCGCGCAGTTCGGCGTAGGAATCGAAGGTCAGCGGATTCTTCTTGTCCGGGCGGTTCAGCGTGATGGTGCCGACGCGCCCGTCGTCGCTGCACGTCCACTTGAAGTGGGTCGCGCGGTAGTCCTTGAAGGGGCGCTTGTGATCACGCATCGAAAGTTCGGCCATGATGTTTTCCTTATCCTGTTGGGGTGGGGGTGCTTACATCACTTCGCCGCCGGCGACGGCGATGGACTGGCCGTGGATCGCTTCCGCGCCGGGCAGGCACAGCCACGCGACGGCATTGGCGACTTCGGTCGGCTGGACGAGGCGGCCCTGGGGATTGGTTGCGGCGAGCTCGAACTTGGCCTCGTCGACGCTGCGGCCGGTCTTGGCGACGATGTTGTCGACGGCGCCGGCGAGCAGCGGCGTGTCCGTGTAGCCGGGGCAGACGGCATTGACGGTGACGCCGCGCTTGGCGACTTCCAGCGCCAGCGCGCGCGTCAGGCCGATGACGCCGTGCTTGGCGGCGCAGTAGGACGCGACGTAGGCGTAGCCGTGCAGGCCCGCCGTGCTGGCGATATTGACGATACGCCCCCAACGGGCTTCGATCATGCCCGGCAGCACGGCGTGGATGCAGTTGTAGGTGCCGGTCAGGTTGACGTCGAGCATCTGCTTCCACTGCGCCGGATCGGTCTTGGTGAATGGCGCACTCTTGGCAGCGCCGGCGTTGTTGACCAGCAGCATGACCGGGCCGCGCGCCGCCACAGCGTCCGCGATGGCGGCGTTGACGGCGACGTGGTCGGTGATGTCGGCGACGGCAATGCCGTGGCCGCTGCCGGGCAGCCGGTCGCGGGCGGCTTCGAGGCTTGTGCGATCCCGGGCCAGCAGGGTGACGGTGGCGCCGTGTCGGGCGAGCTCGTGGCAGATCGCTTCGCCGATGCCGCCGTTGGCACCGGTCACGACCGCGTGGCGGCCGGCGAGCGGCAGGACCGTGTTGTCGTTGGGGGAGGGGGGCATCATCGTGTCCTCGGATCGGTCAGGCGTTCAGCGCGATTTGCGCGGCACGGCCGAGGTTGCGTTCGAGCTGGACCTTGCCGCCGACGTATTGCTTGGGCCAGGTGACGTCGAAGTAACCTTGCTCGGCCGCCGCATGCAGCGTCCAAGCCGGATCGGAAAGATGCGGACGGGCGAGCGCGCAGAGATCCGCACGGCCGGCGGCGATGATCGTATTGACGTGATCGGCTTCGAAGATGTTGCCCACGGTGATCGTCGGCACATGGACTTCGTTGCGGATCTTGTCGGAGAACGGCACCTGGAACATGCGGCCATAGACCGGCTGCTCGTTCTTGCTGACCTGGCCCGACGACACATGCACGATGTCGGCGCCGGCGTCCTTGAAGAGGCGCGCAATCTCGACCGCATCCTCGGGCGTCGTGCCGCCGGGCACCCAGTCGTGGGCCGAGATGCGGACCGACATCGGCTTGTCGGCGGGCCACACGGCGCGCATCGCCTGGAAGACTTCCAGCGGATAGCGGCAACGGTTCTCCAGGCTGCCGCCGTATTCATCCTGGCGCTGGTTGGTCAGCGGCGAGATGAAGGACGACATCAGGTAGCCGTGAGCGGCGTGGAACTCGACGAGGTCGAAGCCCGCGGCCTGGGCACGCAGCGTGGCGGCGACGAAATCGGCCTTCACCTGATCCATGTCGACGCGGGTCATCTCGCGCGGCACTTGGGATACGCCGGCGATCAGCGGCAGCGGCGAGGGCGCGATGAGCGGCCAGTTGCCGGATTCGAGCGGCTGGTCGATACCTTCCCACGACAGCTTGGTCGAGCCCTTGCGGCCGGCGTGGCCGATCTGCAAGCCCATCTTGGCGTTGCTGTTGGCATGGACGAAATCGACGATCCGCTTCCAAGCCGAGACCTGCACGTCGTTCCAGATGCCCGCGCATCCCGGGGTGATGCGGGCTTCGGGGGAGATGCAGGTCATCTCCGTCATCACCAGCGCTGCGCCGCCCAGGCCGCGGGTCGTGTAGTGCTGGAAGTGGAAGTCGTTGGGCATGCCGTCGGTGGCCGAGTAGGTGCACATCGGGGAGACGACGACGCGGTTGGAGAGCGTCATGCCGCGCAGCTTGAAGGGCGTGAACATCGGCGGTACGGGCGGCCGGCTCGGGTCCTGCGGGACGCCGGCCTGCTGCGCGACCCAGCGATCCACTCCTTCGACATAGGCGGCATCGCGCAGCTTCTGGTTGGCGTGTCCGACGCGCTGGCTGCCGGTGAGGAGCGAGAAGGCGAACTGCTCGGGCGCCATGTGCACGTAGCTTTCGATGTTCTCGAACCAGGTCATGCGGTTGCGCGCCGCGCTCTGCAGCTTGAGCGCCTCGATCTCGCGCTCGGCCTGGTAGCGGGCGAGGCGCTCGGGCACCGTGCCGTCGCTGCTGTTGAGCACCTTGACGAGCGAGATCGCGTCTTCCATCGCGAGTTTGGTGCCCGAGCCGATCGAGAAATGCGCCGTATGCGCAGCGTCCCCCAGCAGCACGATGTTGTCCTTGTACCAGCGCTCGCACAGTACGCGATTGAACTTCTGCCACATCGCCGAGCCGCGCAGATGGCGGGCGTTTGAGATCAGCTTGTGGCCGTCGAGCAGGTCGGCGAAAAGCTTCTCGCAGAAGGCGATGGACTCGTCCTGCTCGAACTTGTCCATGCCGGCCTTGAGCCAGGTTTCTTCCGGCGTCTCGACGATGAAGGTGGACCACTCTTCGTTGAAACGGTAGGCGTGCAGGTTGAACCAGCCCCATTCGGTCTCTTTGAACGCGAAGGTGAAGGCGTCGAGCTTCTTCTTGGTGCCGAGCCAGATGAAGCGGCACTTGCGCTGGTCGATGCGCGGATTGAAGTGCTCTTCGTGCTTGCGGCGGGTTGCCGAGAAGACGCCGTCGGAGCCGATCACGAGGTCGTAATCGCGGGCGTATTCGTCCGGGTCCTTGATCTCCTGTTCCCAGATCATGTTGACGCCAAGTTCCGCCGCGCGGCGCTGGAAGATCTCGAGCAGCTTGAGGCGGGCGATGCCGCAGAAGCCGTGGCCGCCCGAGGTGATCTTGCGGTCCTTGAAGAAGACGTCGATGTCGTCCCAGTGGTGGAAGTTGGCCTCGATCTCCTCGACGACCTTCGCGTCCGCGTCGCGGAAGCCGTCCATGGTCTGGTCGGAGAAGACGACGCCCCAGCCGAAGGTGTTGTCGGCGGCGTTGCGGTCGATCACGGTGATGTCGTGCTCCGGGTTCGCCTTCTTCATCAGGATCGAGAAGTACAGTCCGGCCGGGCCTCCGCCCAAACATACGATGCGCATGCTTATCTCCTGTCTCGTGTGGTGACGGGTGCTCGATCCCTCGTAACCGAGGTTCAAGACGTCCGATTTTGCTGCAACGTTTAGATGAGAATATTTCAGATCTAAACAATCAAGTCAACAAGAATTGACGGGGTTCGATCCGGACTTATCGTGGAATGGGTGGTGCAGCTTGCGTGGGGCGGAATGAGCCGCAGGCATCATGCGCGAATGCGCGCCGCGCCTCCCGGATGCGACGTCCGGCGGAAGGCGCTGCGCTTTTCCGCCTTACAGAATCTGACGCCCTGGCTGGGCGCAGCGGCTGAAATCAGGCCGCAGCGCGCGCTTCCACGAGCCTGCTCTTGAGCTTGCCGAGCAGCTTGCAGAGCTGTTGCTGGTCGGTTTCGTCCATCGCCGAGAAGAGCGACATCACCCATTGCTCGTGCGCCACGGCCATCTTGGCGAACTGTGCTCTGCCGGCCGGCGTCAGCGCGATGAAGTAGGCGCGCCGGTCGGTTGGGTCCTCGCGGCGCTCGACCAGGCCTTCCTTCACCAAGTTGTCGGTGAGCCCGGTGACGTTGCCGCCCGTGACCATCAGAAGCTGCGACACGGCGCGCATCCGCAGGCCTTCGGGGTAGCGATAGAGCTGCGACATGAGGTCGAAGCGCGGCAGCGTCGTTTCGAAATCGTCACGCAGCCGCGTCCGCAATTCCCCTTCCATCAGGTTGTGGCACGCAAGCAGCCGCAGCCAGAGGCGCAATGCCAGGTGGTCCCCGGTGGGGAGCGCCTCGATCGACTCGGAGGACTCGGTTTCGGAAACCTGGGCGACTTGCAGGGCTTTCTTGGACATGGCGCTATGTCGATTGGAAGGGGATGAAGAGGCGGCTGGGCCGCCCCATTCAGTCCGGATTGTAGCGCCCGGGTGAATAATTGACATCTAATATTTTCCTGTCTATTTCAGGAGCGCCCAGTTGCCGTTCCTGACGGTGATCATCTCCCGGCCGCGCTCGTCGAAGCCGCTGTGATCTTCGCGGGTCATGGTGTAGACGCCCTGGGTGGCGACCAGATCCCTCGTCTGCTCGAGCGCGTCGCGGAGCGCGGCGCGGAATTCCTTGGTTCCCGGCTTCGCCTTCTTCGCCGCGCTTGGAATCGCCTGCTGCAGCAACAGGCCAGCGTCATACACGTTCGCGCCGAAGGTGGCGGGCTTGGAACCGTTCAGCTTCTCGTAGGCGGCGATGTAGTCCGCGGCGACCTTCTTGGATGGGTTGCTATCGGGCATTTCGGGCAGCACCAGCATCAGGCTCGCGGCGAGGACGGTGCCTTCGACCTTCTTGCCGCCGAGCTTCAGGAAGTCGGGCAGCGCCGCGCCGTGCGTCTGGTACATCTGGCCCTTGTAGCCCATGTCGTACAGCGTGATCTGCGGCAGGACCGAGGGTCCGCCGGGAGCGGTCACCAGCACCGCATCAGGCTTGGCGCCGAAGACCTTGAGCGCCTGACCGGTGACTGAGCTGTCGGTCCGCTGGAACTTCTCGTTGGCGACGATCCTGATGCCCGCCTTTTCGGTCAGGGCGCCCATCACCTTGGCCCAGTTTTCGCCGTAAGGGTCGGCGGTGCCGATCAGGCCGAGCGTCTTCACGCCGTGGCTCGCCATGTGCTCGACCAAGGCTTTAGCGATGATGTCGTCGTTCTGGGTGGTCTTGAACACCCACTTCTTCTGGTCCGTCATCGGTAGCACGACGGCGGCGGTGCCGACGGGAGCCAGCATCGGCACGCCGGCTTCGGCGACGAACTGGATGGCGCCCATCGCATTGGGCGAGCCCGATGGTCCGATGATGGCATCCACGTTGTTTTCGCTGATCAGCTTCTTCACCGCGGTAACGGAAGCCGTGGAGTCGGATGCGTCGTCGAGCGGGATGTACTCGACGTTGAGGTCGCCGATTTTGGTCGGCAGCAGCGGCACGGTGTTCTTCTGCGGAATGCCGACCAGCGCGGTCGGGCCGGTGGAGGACGCAACTACGCCGATCTTGACCTGCGCCAGTGCGCTGCCGGTGAAGGAGGCGACAGCGGCGAGGGCGATCACGGCCGGGATTTTCTTCAGCATCATGGTGGGCTCCGTTGGGGTAGTCTTGCTGCGGAAAGAGTCGTTATTGTTGTTATTCAGATCGTGATCGTGCCGACGCTCGCACCGCCGCAGACATAGAGCGTCTGGCCGGTGACGAAACTGTTGGCCGGATCGGCGAAGAACATCACCGCGCGGGTGACGTCGTCGGCGCGGCCGATGCGCCTGACCGGGATCGAGTCGGCGAGCGCCTTTTCGCGTTCGCTGCCCGCTTCGATGACGGCGTAGTACATGTCGGTCTGGATCGGGCCGGGCGCCACCACGTTCACGGTGATGCCCTTCGGCGCGAGCTCCAACGCCCAGGTGCGCGCCATGCCGATCATGCCGGCCTTGGTCGCGGAGTAGGCGGTGCGGGTCTGCAGCCCGAGCGCGCCGCGTGAAGACATCAGCACGACGCGGCCGAAGCGGCGTTCGACCATGCCGGGAAGGATCGCCTGCATCAGGCTAATCGCCGCGCCGAGGTGGATCTGGGTCAGGCCCTGAAGCTCGTCCAGGCTGACCTCGCCGAGGGGTTTCGGCCAGATGACTCCGGCGTTGTGGATGAAATGGCTCACCGGGAAATCGCGCGCGATGTCTTGCGCCGCCTGTTCGGTGGCGGCGGCGTCGAGCAGATCCACCTGCACGGTCGTGAGGCGGGGGTGACTCCAGTCCGGCGCTCGCCGCGCCATCGACACCACGTCGTAGCCGTCGTCGAGCATGCGCCTGCAGATGTCCGCACCGATACCCGCGGAGCCGCCGGTGACCACTGCGACCTGTCGTTCGCTCATGGTCGGGCTCCTACTGCGCGGGGGTCAGCGCGAGCACGCGCAAGGGGCTGCCTGAACCGTTGCGGATCTTCAGCGGCGCGGCGAAGATCACGGCCCCCTGGGCCGGCAGTTGGTCGAGATTGGTGAGGCACTGCAGGCCGTAGCGGCTGTTGCCGTGCATGTAGTAGTGGCAGGGGTAGGGCGGGTTCAGGTGATGCGCCTGGCCGGCATCGGTGCCGATCGATTCGGTGCCGAAGCCGTGCACCTTGCGCTCGCGGATCAGCCAGGGCACGACCTCGGCGTCCGGTCCGGGCGAGTGAGCCCCGTCCGCCGCCATGTTGAGATATTCCTTCGGCGTGGTCCGCTTCGACCAGTCGGTGCGCAGCAGCACCCACGAGCGCTCGGGGATGCTGCCATGCTTGTCTTCCCAGGCCTTGACGTGCTCGATCGTCAGCAGGAAGTCCGGGTTGGCGGCGGCTTCCTGCGACACGTCGATCACGCAGGCGGCGGCGATGCAGTGCTCGATCGGCAGCGAATCGACGGCGTTGTCCGGCAGGTCCTTGCCGCTCACCCAATGGATCGGCGCGTCGAAGTGGGTGCCGGTGTGCTCGGACATCGAGAAGTTGTTCCAGTACCACGCTGGGCCGCGCTCGTCATAGCGGGAGATTTCCTCGATGCGGAAGGGCCAGGGCTGGCCGAACTCGGGCGGGAGCTGGATGATCGGGAATTCCGGGGTCAGCGTCTGCGTGAGGTCGACCAGTTTCAGTCGGCCCGACAGCAGTTCGGCGAGGAATTGGCTCAGGATGGGATTCGGGATGGGGTTGGTCATGTTCTTTGTTCTCCGGGGGGGGGGAGTTACTGGCCGACTCAGGTGTCCACTCAGTTGCCAACTGAGTCACCCAACTCGCGCTCGACGGCCTTGCGGTTCTCGCGCAGGCGGGCGCGGAGTTCTTCCGCGATGTCGCCAACATAGACGTCCTCCAGGCCCTCCTGCAGGCCTTTGACGATGGCCTTCGCCACTGCGGAGGGCGCGAGCTTGGGCGGCGGGGTGAGCTGTTCCCATTCCTCGTCGATGGGGCCGGGAAAGACGTTCATCACGCGCACACCGGCGCCGCGCAGTTCGGCGCGCAAGGTCTGGGACGCCGACAGCGCCGCCGCTATCGAGGCCGACCAGGCGCCGCGCTCGGGCAGGGCGGCGAAGGCGTGGATCGACAAGACGTTCACCCAGGCGACGGCGTTATTCGTGCCGTCCGCAGCGCGAAAGCTCATGCCGGGACCGAAGGCCTGGGCGAGGCGCATCAGCCCGAGCACGTTCACCTCCATCGCGTCGCGGGCGAGGTTGATGTCCTTGCGGCCGACGATGCCGCCGTCGCGCATGTGAGCCGCGGTATTCACGAGGATGTCGACCTTGCCGCCAATCGAGGCCGCGAGGCGGTCGACGGAGTCGGTGTCGGTGACGTCGAGTTCGACGGCCTGGATGCGTTCGTCGGATGCAACCAGGGCGTCGAAGGCCGGCACCGTCTTCCAGGTCGAGGAATCGCAGAGGAAGACCGTGCTGGCGCCAGCCTCCAGCATCGCCTTGGCCACCCCCATGCCGACGGCCGACTTGCCGTCGGTGACCAGCACGCGGCGGAATTCCGGATCGCAGGTGGATTCGCGCAGCTGCGGGGAATCATTCATGTTCGGGGTGTCCTTTTCGGGAAGCGCGTGCAGCACCGCCTGGCCGCTGCGGTCGAGTTTGAGCGCGAGGCGCACGCGGACGTCGCCTTCGCCCGGTTCGCTGCAGTCCTCATGCACGTGGGCGACCACCGAGGGGCCGGCGTTCATCTTCACGGTGCCGACGCGCCAGGGCAGGCGTTCGCGGAAGTAGAGGTCGTTGCTGTGGCGCAAGGTCGTCGTTGCGATCAGTTCGCCGTGGTTGTCTACGGGCTTCCAGTCGAGTCGTTCCGACAAACAGCTGCCGCAGACCTCGCGCGGCGGGTACTGGACCGCGTTGCAGTCGGCGCACACCTGCAGCTCGAACACGCCTTCGGCTGCGGCGCGCGTGAGGCCGAGTGCGGCGCGGCTGCGCGGCCCCGGCGGCAGGGTGGCGAGCCGGGTCCGCTGGACGGGGTTCTTTTTTTTCGGTTTGGCGAGCGGCTCGGTCATCGCACATCTCCCCGTTCGAGGACCGCCGCGCCCGAGCACAGGCCGCGGTCGTAGTTGATCATGCCGAAGCCGGAGACCAGGCCGATGCGGGCGCCTTGTACCTGGGTGTCGCCCGCGCGGCCGGTGAGCTGGCGTAGCGCCTGCACCAGCCCGAGATAGCCGCCGGCCGCCCCCGCCTGGCCGACCGACAGCTGGCCGCCCGAGGTGTTGAAGGGAAACGACCCGTCAATGGTGAAGCGATGTTCGCGCACGAAGGTGGGCCCTTCGCCCTTGGCGCAGAAGCCGAGGTCCTCGAACTGCAGCATGTTGATCACCGGGTAGTCGTCGTAGGTCTCGACGAAGTCGACGTCGGCGGGCGCCACGCCGGCGTGCTCGTACAGCGCGTCGCGGTCCATCGCCCAGCCGCCGCGGAACTGGATCGGATCTTCGGGGAAGGCGTTGTGGCGCTCGATCGTCGAGCGGATGCGCACCATGGGCAGCTTCAGCGCGCGGGCGCGCTCTTCCGTCATGACAAGATAGCCTTCGGCGCCCGCGCAGGGCATTACACAGTCGAAGAGATGGATCGGGTCGGTGATCGGCCGCGCTTCCAGGTACTGGGCCAGCGTCAGCGGCTTCTTCATCAGCGCGTGCGGGTTCTTCAGCGCGTTGTCGCGCTGGGCGACGCAGAGCTTGCCGAAGTCCTCGCGCGTGGCACCGTACTGATGCATGTAGTGGTCGGTGAGCAGCGCGAAGCTCGCGTTGGGGCCGCCCGCGCCGTAGGGATAGACCGCGTCCTGCGCAAAGCGCGAGAACTGGCTGACCGTGTTGCGGAAGGAATCCACGTGGTTGGTGTCGCCGGCGATGCAGGCGACGATCTCCGCGTCGCCCGCCTGCACGGCGCGCGCGGCCCGGCGCAGCGCGACGACACCGGAGGCGCCGCCCATCGGTATGTGGTCGAGCCAGCGCGGACTCATGCCCAGATGCTGCATGAGGCCGACCGCAGTGTCCGGCCCGAGGGTGAAGCTGGAGACGCAGACACCGTCGACATCGCTCTTGGCGAGGCCGGCGCCGCGGATCAGTTCGGCCAGCGCGCGACCGAGCCACCAGTGTGCGCTGTGGGTCGAGTAGCGCACGTAGGGGATCGTGACCGGCACCGCAGCCACGACGCCGTCGTAGCCGAGCCGGGGGCGCGGGGGGAGGGTGAGGCTCACTTGGATTCCCCCTGGCGTTTCTTCATCGCGCAGGTGTTCACGCAGGCCGGGCCGCCGACGAGCGTCGGGGCGAGGGTCTTCAACTCGCCGCGCTGGATCTTGTTGGTCGTCGTGAGCGGCAGCGCCTCGACGAAGGCGACGTAGCCGGGCGCCTTGTAGTACGCGAGCCGCGACAGCGTCCAGGCGACGAGCTCGGCCGCGGCCGCTTCCATCGCGCCGTGGTCGGCGGGGGGCTCGTGCGGGACGACGAGTGCCATCACCTCGTCGCCGCGCACCGCGTCAGGCACGGCCGCGACGGCGACCGACTTCACCAGCGGATGCTGCTGCAGCTCGGCCTCGACTTCCACCGCGGCGATGTTCTCGCCGCTGCGGCGGATGACGTTCTTCTTGCGGTCGACGAAGTGCAGGTAGCCGTCGGCGTCGCGGCGCACGATGTCGCCGGTGTGGAACCAGCCGCCCGCCCAGGCTTCGTCGGTCGCGGCCTCATCCTTCAGGTAGCCCGCGAGAAAACCGTAGCGCGGGTCGTCGCCCGCGTGACGCACGAGCAACTCGCCCTGTTCGTCGGGGCCGGCCTCATTGACCTTGCCTGCGCCGTCATCCTTGACGATGCGCACCTGCACGTCTTCTCCTTCCTTGCCGAAGCAGGACGTGCCGATCTGGCGCGGCTCCCGGTTCGCGATGATCACCGCGCCGGCCCCGGTCTCGGTCATCGCCCAGGCTTCCAGCAGCGGGAAGCCGAAGCGTTGCTCGAACGCGCCGTGCAGGGTGCGATCCACGCCCGCACCGAAGCCGAAACGCACGCAGTGATCGCGGTCTGCGGGGTTGGGCTCGGCCTTCATCAGCATGGCCGGCATCACGCCGAGGTAATGGACGACCGTCGCGCGCGACTCGCGCACGCTCGCCCACCAGCTCTTCGGGTGGAAACGATCGAGCGGGATCAGGCAGCCGCCCGTCATCACCATCGCCATCGCCGAGTAGGCCATCGCGTTCATGTGCACGAGCGGCAGCGGCGTGATCATGCGTTCCTTGCCGGGTTGCAGCGTCGCGAGCCCGCCGACGGTGGCGTACCAGTGGCCGGCGTGCAGGAAGTAGCGGTTCGGCAGGATGCAGCCCTTGGGCCGGCCGGTGGTGCCCGAGGTGTAGAGCAGCGCGCACTCTGTGAGTTCGTGCGGCGCGGTGTCCCCGAGCGGTGCCGGGAAGGCGGCGGGCGGCGGCGCGTCCTCGGCTGCCATCACTTTGAACGGGCGCCGGGCCGCATCGGCGGCGGCGAGCAGATCCGCGTGGCGCTGCGGCAGTGCGACGGCGAGGGCGATCTCCGAGTGGCCGATCAGGTATTCGAGCTCGGCGGCGCGCAGGTCGGGGTTGATCGGCACGACCGAGACACCGAGCGCGTTGAGTGCGAACCAGTGCAGGAAGAAGGCCGGGCGGTTTTCGAGCAGCAGGCCGACCCGGTGACCGTGGCCATAGCCGGCGGCGGCGTAGGCGGCGCGCAGCGATTCGATGCGTTCGGCGGCGTCGGCGTAGCGCAGTTCGCCGGCGGCGATGCCGTAGATTTCGGATGTCTCCGGCAGGATGCCGAGGAAGGGCTGCTTCGCCCAGCGCTCCGCGGCGAGGGAGAAGGCCTGGTGGACGGTGTTTGCCAAGGCGTTCTCCGGCTTACATGAAGAGCTGGATGTTGCCGAAGGCCGCATCGCAGTTCACGAGATCGACGCGCTTGAGGCGGATCTTGAGGGCGCCGTCGGCCTCGACGAGGTGATGCGTGGTCCAGCCGACGTAGAGCGTCTGCTTGTCCTGCCGGGTTTCGACGTAGTGGAAGGCGGTGCGGACCACGTGCTCGCCCTTGGCCGGATCGCTGGATTCGATGGTCGGCGCCTGCAGCAGGTGGTGGCAGCGGCTCTTGGGTTGTTGCGAGAAGGTGCGCTGGCCGGCGAGGCGTTCGATGCGTACGCGCAGCAGCAGTTTGTCTTCGTACAGCAGCGAGGTGTGGAGCCGGGGATCCTGCTGGTCGTGCGCGAGCGGCATCCAGTAGTAGGCGTCGTCGGTGAAGAGGTCGAGCCAGTCGTCGAAACGCTGTTCATCGAGCATGCGGGCTTCGGCGTAGACGAAGTCCGTGAGGGTCTGGGCGGTGATCGGGGTCATCGTATTGTCCTTGTGCGCGTGTCGGCGGGCGTCGCTCAGTCGGAGTCGGTCGAAGGCGGTGCGGGAGATCGGGACGGGTGCGGCGTTTGTTCCGTCGGGCTGCGGAACTCGCCCTTCGGGCTCAGACAGTCCTCGCCCGGCTCCACAAACGCCGCACCCATCCCTTGCCTCGTCCACTTCCTAGATGCTTTCGGTCATGTACTGGAGCCATGCGCGGAACTGGGCGCGCATCTGCATCTCGTTGGTGCCGTTGGTCACGACGTTCTTGCGATCCTTTTCGGCCGGGTCGTAGAGACGGCCGATGTTGATCCAGTCGCGGCCGCGGGAATGCAGGCCTTCCTGCGCACGCTCGTACACTTCGAGGTCGTCATGGCCGACCACCGACGTGGGTGCATTGATCAGGCGGTTGTACATGGTGGTGCGCTCCAGCAGCATGTCCGGCGCGCCGACGAGGCGGAAGGTCCAGGACTCGACCAGGGTCTTGTCGACGGCGATCGGCTTGAACAGGCGCAGGGTCTGGATCGGTCCCTTGATCATGATGTTCGGCCAGTACACCGTGTTGTGGCGGACGTCGTTGAGGATCTGGTGGGCGCGGTCTTCGCCGTAGGCGGCGACCATCTGGTCCCAGTAGCCGGGGACGGCGGAGTAGGCGGCGTGGATCGAGTTGCTCACGCCAGTGTGGCCGTGGCCGTTCTCCCACACGCGGATGCCCATGCCTTCGAAGAATTCATAGGGCGACATGAAGGGGGCGAAGAGTTCGACCGCCATCGGCTTGGGCGTGCCTTCCGGCGCCTCGTTCCAGACGCGTACCGCAGTGCCGGCGGAGGATTCGTGGGCGACCATCGGGTGGCAGGTGTCGGTCTGGTTATCGACCAGCATCTTCCAGTTGCAGTTGTGCATGTAGCGCAGCACGCCGCCGGCGACTTCGAGTCTGCCCTCGGGCGAGCGATCGACCATGTTGTCGATGGTGGAGAGCGACTGGCCGAAGTACTCCTCGAAGCTCGGGCCGCCCGGGTTCAGCCGGCAGAACACGAAGTCGCGGTAGACCTTGACGTTGCGCACCGGGGCCATGCCCTCACGCGCCTCGCAGCTTTCGAAGCCGGTGTTCTCGTAGCCCTTCTTCAGCGGGATCGCGAGCAGGCTGCCGTCGGTCTTGAAGGTCCAGGCGTGATAGGGGCAGCGGAAGAACTTCCCGGTGTTGCCGCAGCCCTCGCCCGCGACCTTCACGCCCTTGTGCGGACAGCGGTTGTAGAGCACGCGGACGCTGTCATCGCTGTGGCGCACCATCACCACCGGCTCGGTGCCGACGGTCGTCGTGTAGTAGTCGCCCTTGTTCGGGACCTGGCTCGCATGGCCGACATACACCCAGGTGTTGGCGAACAGGTGCTCCATCTCCAGCTCGAAGAGCTCCTGGTCGATGTAGGTGTCCTTGTGCACCTCGGTGTCGCGCACGAGCGCACGGATAGCGTCCGGATTGCCGCGGTATTGGCTCATTGCTGTCCCCCTTCTTGTTTAGAGATCGAGCACCAGACGCGGCGATTTCGCCCGCGAGATGCAGATCTGGATCAACTTGCCGCCCGCCTTCTCGGCGTCGGACAGGAAGTAGTCGCGGTGCTCCGGCACGCCTTCCAGCACCGCGCACGTGCACACGCCGCATTCGCCGCGCTTGCAGTCGTACATCGGGTCGCAGCCTTCGGCCTCCAGCACGTCGAGGATGGTCTTGTCGGCCGGGATGGTGAGCACCTTTCCGGATTGCGCGAGCGTCACTTCGAAAGCCTGATCACCCGCGATCGGCGCTGCGGTGGCGAAGAGTTCGAAATGCACGCGTTCGGGTGGCCAGCCGCGCGTCCGGGCGCCTTCGATCACGGCGTCGATCATTCCCTTGGGACCGCACACATAGAGGTGCTGGGCCGGGTCGAGACCGTCGAGGAGGGAGCTGATGTCGAGGCGGCTGGCGGCATCGTCGTCGGCATGCACGAAAAGCGCGTCGCCGGCGAGCGCCGACAGCTCATCGACGTAGGCGAGCTGCTCGCGGCTGCGGCCGCTGTAATGCAGCACGTAGGGACGGCCGGCCGCCTGCAGCGAAGCCGCCATCGCCGCGATCGGCGTGATGCCGATGCCGCCGGCGACGAGCACGATGGGGCGCTCGCCCGGCTCGGCAGCGTGCAGGGGGAAATCGTTCTTTGGGCCCGCCACCCGGACGGTATCGCCCACGGCAAGTTGGTGCATATGGCGCGAGCCGCCGCGGCTGCCATCCTCAAGGCGGATGCCGAGGCGATAGGCGAGGGGCGCGTCGAAGGCGGCTGCATCCGGGTCGAAGGAGACGAGCGAATAGCAGCGCGGATCGGCGAGGCCGGGAATGCTCACCTGCAGGTGGGCGCCGGGGGTGAAGGCAGGGAGTCCACTTCCGCCCGGTGCCCGCAGGTGAAGGCTGCGGATCAGCGGCGTTTCCGCCGTGATCGCGGTGATCGTGAGTTCCAGTTCCGGCATTTTCGTCTCCTCCATTTTTGTCGTGTTGCGTCCGTCTTCGCGGATCAGGCAGCTTGGCGAGCCATCGGCGGACTGCCGGCCGCGTGGTGCCGGAGCAGCATCGCGAGCTGGGCATCGAGTTCGCGGCCCTGCTCGTCGGCCATCGCCGCTTCGAGCAGCTTGTGCAGTGTGGCGGCCGCCTGTGCCCGGCCGGCGAGCTCGTCCGCGGCCTGCATCAGCGCCGCGAAGCGCTTGTCGCCGCGATCGTGCGTGCCGCTGTAGCCCTTGACGATGCGGCGGCAGTGCAGTATTTCGACGGCGAGGTCGTAGTCGCCGGTCTCGGCAAGGCGCACGACGCGTCCGAGCCATTCGCGCTGCTGCGCGGTTTCGATCTCGTGGCGCAGGAGACTGCGGCGGAAGCGGCGCAGGCCGGCCACGGTGTAGAGTGCGAGGAACCACGTCAGCGTGCCGCTTTGCACCCGGCGGCCGTGCTCCATCTTGCGTTTGACGAAACCGCCGATCGTCTTCGAGTGTTCCAGCCAACGGCCGAGCCCGGCCGGCAGCGTGCCGCAGATTTCCTCGAGCCGCGGATGCATGAACTCCGTCGTGTAGACGAGCTGGTCCGCCTTGGCGCCAACCTCCTCGCGCACGCGAGCGAAGCGGCTGCCGCGGGTCTTGAGATCGGCGACCCGGATCACGTCGTCGTAGCTCATCGCGACCGCGAGGCGGTGGGCGGCGGCCTGGGTCAGCGCCCATCCTTTCATGGTGCCGCCATGGCGTTCGTCGAGGGCACGCAGCTCGGCGCATTTCTGCACGTATTCGGCGGCGTAGGCGACGTCCTGGTAGTCGATCAGGCGCCGCACGCCGGCGACCAGCAGGCCATGGGTGACGGGCGGAAACTCCGCCTTGATCTTCCCGAGCAGCCGCTGCACCTCAGGATGCGCGGCGTGGTCGGGCACCGTCACCGACGGACGGCGCGTGTCGATCGCCGCGGGCACAGCTGGCGCCTGGGCGGCGGCCTCGAAGCCGAGCGCGAAGGCGCGCAGGCTGGGCTCCACCCCCTTGCTGCCGCCGCGGATCGTTGCCTCGAAAGCCTCGCGACCGAAAGGCAGCGCGCCCGATCCGGCGATCGCGCCGAAGAGGCTCGCCGAGATCACGCTGCCGGCCTGCTCTGCCAAGGCCTGCAGGTCGAGGGCGATCAGCCGCTTCGCCGCCTCGCGGCCCGCGTCGAGCACCGTGTTCGGGTCGCCGATGCCATTGCCGAGTGCGGCCTTCTCGGTCACCGAGTAACTGCGGTGCGTCGAGGTGATCAGGGTGCTGCGCTCGGGCGTCACGAGACCGCGCTGCATCGCGCGACCCGCTTCCATCAGCTCGGCGGCCACCACCAGGTCGATGTCGCCGGGCGTGGGCATCATCGCGAGGATCGGCGGCCGGCCCGCCGCCGCGGCGGCCGACTCCGGCAGCAGTTCGAGGTAGTAGATCGTCGCCCCGGTGCGCTGGGCGACGCCCGGCACCGAGGTGGTCTGCGCCCACCAGCCGGCGTGCTCGGCCAGCTCGACGATCCAGTCGGCGAGCACACCGCCGCCCTGGCCGCCCATCGCGAGGACGGCGATCTTGATGGGGGTGCCCGGGTGAAGAAGGGTCTGGTTCATGTCGGCTTGCTCTCTCACAGGGCGAAACGAGCGAGGCGCGCGGCACGCCGCCGCTGCAGCCAGCCGATCACTGCGCCGCGCACTTTGGCGAGAAAACGGTCGGTGCCGCTCGGGTTGTGGATGATGTCGGCGCGATAGAAGGACGGGCACAACACCGCGGCTTCGGCGACTTCACCGCAGTTGCCGCAGCCGACGCAGCTGTTGTCGACGTGCGCGACCGGGTCTTCCTTCAGCGGATCGCCGCTGTCCTTGACGGAGAGCGACGGGCAGCCGGACAAGCGGATGCAGGCGTGGTCGCCCGTGCACACATCCGGATCGACGCCGAAGCGCTCCTTCACCGCCCGCTCGCCCGCCTTGACCTTCTGCGCGAAGAGCGGCTTCTCGCGGCGCTGGCGGTTCAGCATGCACTCGGACTGGGCGATGATGACTTTGGGGCCGTCGGTCGTCGTCGTCAGCGCCTCTTCGAGCGTGTCGCGCACGCGAGCGACGTCGTAGGTACGGTCGATCGTGCGCACCCACTTCACGCCCGCGCCGCGGATCGCGGCCTCGATCGGGTTTTTCGTCGCGCGGTCGGGGTTGTCGGCGCGCGAGGAGAGGATGTCCTGGCCGCCGGTCGCCGACGAGTAGTAGTTGTCGACGATGACGATCACGCCGTCGTTCTTGTTGAACACCGCGTTGGCGATGCCTGACGTGAGCCCGTTGTGCCAGAAGCCGCCGTCGCCCATCACCGAGATCGAGCGCTTGCCGGACTTCACGTTGAAGGCCGAACTCGACGCCGCGCCCAAGCCGTAGCCCATCGTCGTCGCGCCAAGATTGAACGGCGGCAGGATCGAGAAGAGGTGACAGCCGATGTCGCACGAGACGTGGTGTTCGCCGAGGTCCTGTTGCGCGAGCTTCATCGCGGCAAAGATCGGCCGTTCCGGGCAGCCCGTGCAGAAGCCGGCCGGACGCGGCGGCACGACCTCCGCGAGCGCCTTGACCTTGGGGTGGAAGGTGATCGGCACCGCGGCGGCTTTCGGTTTCGCAGCGGCCGTGGTGGCCGCCTCGTCGACCGCGACCGGCGCGTGGGTCGCGAGCGCTTCCGGCAACTGCGCCTTCAGGAAAGCCTCGATGCCCGCCTTCATCGCCGCGGTCGAGTATTCGCCGGCCATCGGTAGCACGTCCTTGCCGGACAGGAGCGTGTCGACGCGGTTCTTCCGCAGGATCGCGTGCAGGTTCTGCTCGATGTAGTCGGGCTGGCCTTCCTCGAGCATGAGCACCGCGCGCTTGCCCTGGCAGAACGCGACCACTTCCTCGTCGATCACCGGGTAGGTGACGTTCATCACGTAGAGCGGGATGCGGCTGTTGCCGAAACTGTCGGCGAGCCCGAGCAACTGCAGCGCACGGATCACGCCGTTGTAGAGCCCGCCTTGCAGGATCAGCCCAACCTCTTCGAAATCGCCGTCGAAGACCTCGTTGAGCTTGCGTTCGCGGATGAACTCGACCGCTGCGGGCCAGCGCCGCTCGATCTTCTCGTGCTCGTGCTGGAAGGACGCCGGTGGCAGCACGATGCGGCTCGTGTCGCGCCGCGGGTTCGCGAGCGCCTCCTTGAGCGTGTAGCGCGGCCGACGGTTTTCCTTCGTGACGAAGCGACCGTGCACGTGGCAGGAGCGGATGCGCACCTGCAGCATCACCGGCGTATTGCTCGCTTCCGACAACTCGAACCCGTCCTCGACCGACTTCACGATCGACTCCAGGTTCGGCCGAGGATCGAGCAGCCACATCTGCGATTTCATTGCGAAGGCGTGCGAGCGCTCCTGCATGATCGAGGAGCCTTCGCCGTAATCCTCGCCGATGATCACCAGCGCACCGCCCGTGACCCCGCCCGAGGCGAGGTTCGCGAGCGCGTCCGAGGCGACGTTGGTGCCGACCGTCGACTTCCACGTCACCGCGCCGCGGATCGGGTACATCACCGACGCCGCCAGCATCGCCGCGGCGGACGCTTCCGAAGCGCTGGTCTCGAAATGGACGTCGAGCTCCTCGAGGATCTCCTTCGCGTCCGCGAGCACGTCCATCAGATGCGAGATCGGCGAGCCCTGGTAGCCGCCGACATAGCCTACACCCGACTGCAGCAGCGCCTTGGTGATCGCGAGGATGCCCTCGCCGCGGAACTCTTCGCCGGCGGGGATCCGCAGCTGCTGGACCTCTTTCTTGAACGATCGCTCAGCCATGGCGCACCGCCTCGGTCGAGCGGAGCGAGCCTGCAGCCTTGCTCCTCGCACGACTGCGCGAGGACTCTTGTTGGGGGTGATGCATTGATGCGTCTCCTGTTGTCCGGAGCGTCATCGCGCGATGCGTTGCCTTCTTGATCGGGCTCGTCGATCGCACGTCGTCTCGTTGAGAAAACTTTATGTATGAACGATTCTCCTGTCAAGAAGAAATATGAAATTTCATGGATTATGTTTTTATATGCGTAAAATCAGCTTCTTGCAACGCATCTTATTGATGCAATGCACCACGTCAGAGGTAGCGTCGCGGCTGGAAAAGGCCGCCTTGACCCGCAGCCGTTGCGCCATGCGCCAGACGCACTTATCGTGAAACCACCACCTATTGGGTTTCTCGGAGAGATCGGACGTGAGTGAGGATTCGGCACAGGACAGCTTTGACGAGAGCGGAGAAGAGGCGCCGGTGCGGTTCGTCGATAACTACCTTGCTTACTTGCTGGCCCAGGCGAGCAGCCGTATTTCGCGGGAGTTTCATCGCGAGGTCGAAGCCACAGGACTCTCGATCACCGAGTGGCGGGTCCTAGCGAGTCTCGAGGGCAGCACGGGCGAGAGCATCGGCGTGCTCAGCGAACTCACGCTTACCAAGCAGCCGACCCTCTCCAAGGTGGTCCAGCGCATGGAGGCCGAGGGCCTCGTCGCGCGCACCGGTGCGCTGAAGGACCGCCGCCAGACGGTCGTACGCATCACCGCCAAAGGCCACCGCGTCACCGAGGCGCTGCGCGAGCGCGCGAGGCGTCATCAGGAAGCGGTGCTGGAGCCCTTCGGGCAAGACAACGCCCGCATGCTCATCACGATGCTGAAGGACCTGCTGGCCTTGCACCCTGCGCAGGGCGTGACGGACGAAAAGGACTCACGCGTTTGAATTCCGGTGTTGCGTGTTATGGTTGCTGAAGGAAAAGTTTAGATATAAAGTAAAACGGTAATACAGGATTCCGCCAAGAGAATCCGAGGCTCGTAAGTACCCGAGCAGAAAATGATAAGACCGGAAATGTCCATAGAAGACATGGGTCCCACCCCAATGTGAGACAGAGCATCGCCATGGTGCATGTGAACCCGTCGCAAGCCGCCCCGCCTTCCTCGCGGGAGTTGCTGAGCGCGTTTCCGCTATTCCGTTCGACGGATCGCGAGCAGGTGAGGGCGGAGGTGTCCCGCGTCTTTTGCCCGCACGAGCTGGAGCCGCTCGACACGAGGCAGCCGCTCCATACCGTCCACAATCTGGTGAAGCTGGGCGAAACGGCACTCAACTACCTGACCTACGGGTCCGACGTAATGATCCTGCCCGGGAGCCTCGACCGCTTTTACTTGGTCCAGTTGCCGCTCACGGGCTCCGCGCTGGTGACATCCGGCAATGAATCGGTCGAGTCCAATCCGTGCTCGGCCGTGATCCTGAATCCCGACGAGCGGATCCGGATGCGCTGGAGCGGCGAATCCGGGCAGCTGCTGTTGTGGATCCCGCGGCGCTCGATCGAACGGCGGTTGACCGAGATCCTGGGCGAAGCGCCGAAGCAGCCGCTGCGCTTCGACGTCGAGTTGCGGCAGAGCGCCGGGATGACGAGCGCGTGGTGCACGATGCTCAAGGATCTCGCGCGCAACATCGACGAGAACGGCATCGACTGGCTGCGCTTCCGCCCGGCGGTGAGTTCGCTGGAGGACTGCCTGATCCGCGGCCTCATCTACCAGCAGCCGCACAACTATTCGGAACGACTGCTGAAGCCGGCCCTGCCGGCACATTCCCGCCAACTGCAGCGCGCGCTCGACTACATCGACTGTAGCGCGCTGGTCACCGTCGCCGATATCGCCCAGCACGCCCACCTCAGCGTGCGCGCTCTGGAAGAGGGCTTCCGCAAGCATTACGGCACGACGCCGATGCTCTACCTCCGCGGCAAACGTCTCGACCAGGCCCGCTCGGCCATCGTTGCGAACGCCCTCGCGGGCTCGCCCGAAACGATCACCGAAATCGCCTTCCGTCACGGCTTCAACCACCTCGGACGCTTCTCGGCCTACTACCGGGAACGCATCGGCGAGTCGCCTTCGGATACCGCGCGGTCAGCCGTTCTGTCCGCCTGACGGACCTCCAGCAAATAGATCCTCGTCGATCCTCGTCAGGATCGTCCCATCGCTTTCGGCGTTCCGTCAGCGGCGGAGCCGCGTCGTCGTCAACCTGAAGCCGTCTTTTTCGTCCGCATTTGAACTCCGCGTTTTTCGGATACGACGAGCGCGGATTCCGGATAGAGCTGGATCCCTCCGATCGCGAAACTGAGCCCGTTGCTGCACACACAACGGAGCGAGACATGAAAGGCATCGAAGGGAAGGTTGCCGTCATCACCGGCGGGGCAACCATGATCGGCGAGGCCGTTGCGGCGGACCTCGTCCAGCGCGGGGCGAAGGTCGTCATCGCCGACATCAACGCCGAAACCGGCCGGAAGGTCGGGCGGGAGCTGGGGCCGGCGGCGCTCTTCCAGGCGACCGACATCACCGACGACGCGCAGATCACGGCCTGTGTCGCGGCGGCGGTCGAGCGCTTCGGCGGCGTCGATTTCCTCGTCAATTGCGCGTGCAGCTACGTCGATAACGGCGGCGCGTCGAGCCGGGCGGAGTGGCTGGCCTCGCTCGACGTGAATGTCGTCGGCGCCGCGATGATGATCCAGGCCTGCCGCCCCGAGATGGTCCGGCGCGGCGGCGGGGCGGTCGTTAATTTCTCGTCGATCTCGGCGGCCGCGGCACAAACCGGCCGCTGGCTCTATCCCGTCGGCAAGGCCGCGATCGTCCAGCTCACCCGCAACGCGGCGCTCGACCTTGCCGCCGACCGCATCCGCGTCAATGCGGTTGCACCGGGCTGGACCTGGTCCTCGGCCATCGCCGCGCTCTCCGGCAACGACAAGGCAAAGGCCGACCGCGTCGCCGCCGACTACCACATCCTCGGCCGGCTCGGCCTGCCCGAGGAAGTCGCCCAGGTCGTCACCTTCCTGCTTTCCGAGAACGCCAGCTTCGTGACCGGCGCCGAGTACGCCTGCGACGGCGGTTACGGCGCGCTCGGGCCGGAGGCGGCGACGCCCGCGATTCCGCGCCTGACCGGCTGATCCGGCCTCGATAACAACAACGCTTTCAAAAGCTACCCAAACCAAAGGAGACACGCATGACAAACAATAATGGCGGCCGCAGCATTGCCATCGTCGGCGCGGGACAGGCCGGGCTGCTGCTCGGGACGGCGCTGCTCGACCAGGGCTACGAGGTGACGCTCGTCACCAATCGGACGGCCCAAGAGGTCTGGAGTGGCAAGGTGCTCTCCTCGCAGTTCATGTTCGATCCTGCGCTGCAGATCGAGCGCGGCTGGAAGATGGCGCAGTGGGAAGCCGCCTGTCCGAAAGTCACCGGCGTGAATCTCTCCATTCCCGGCCCGGCCGGCCGGCCGGCCGTCGACTGGAACGCGAGCCTCTACGCCTGCGGCCAGTCCATCGACCAGCGCGTGAAGATGCCTGGCTGGATGAAGGAGTTCGAGCGGCGCGGCGGCGAATTGCGCATCGAGAATGTCGATATCCCCGAGCTCGAAGCGCTCGCGGCGCGCCACGAACTGGTCCTGCTCGCAGGCGGCAAGGGCGAGATCGTCAATCTCTTCGGTCGCAACGACGCGCGCTCGCCGGTGCGCCAGCCGATGCGCCAGCTCGCGCTGACCTACGTTACCGGGATGAAGCGCCACGACCGCCAGGAAAGCATCAACTTCAACCTGATCCCTGGCGTCGGAGAGTACTTCGTGTTCCCGGCGCTAACCACCCAGGGTAGCTCGGACACCCAGGCCTGCGACATCATGGTCTTCGAAGGCGTGCCTGGCGGCCCGATGGACTGCTGGGGCGACGTGAAGACGCCCGAGCAGCATCTCGAGAAGAGCCTGGAGATCCTCCGGACCTTCGTCCCCTGGGAATACGAGCGCAGCCGCGACTGCCAGCTCACCGACGCGAACGGCCTCATCGCCGGCCGCATCACGCCGACCGTCCGCAATGCGGTGTTGACCCTGCCGTCCGGCCGCAAGGTGATGGGTCTGGGCGATGCCATCCTCGTCAACGACCCGATCACCGGCCAGGGCTCGAACAACGCGACGAAGAGCGCCAAGCACTACTTCGACGCGATCCTCGCGCGCGGCCGCGGCGGCTTCGACGAAGCCTGGATGAACCGGACCTTCGACACGCTCTACGACGGCTACGCCGAAAAGGTCGTCCGCTGGACCAACAGCCTGCTTTTCCCGCCTCCGGCCTACATCGTGAAGCTGCTCGCGGCCGCCCAGCAGTCGCCCTCGCTCGCCTACCGCATCGCCAACGGGTTCAACGATCCCCGCGACTTCGCCGAGTACTGGTTCGACGAGGCGCGCGCCGAAGAGCTGATCGCCGCCGAGCTGAGCGTCGCGGCCTGAGCGCCGCAGTACCCCGAACGGAGAGAGCAGGATGAAAACGACAAGACACGCTGCAAAAAAGAAAGCAGCAAAATGCGTCGCGGCACTGGGCACGATCTCGGTCGCGATCCCCGCCCTGGCAACCCAAGGCACCTTCCCGCACGGCTATGGCGTCAAGGCCGAAGGCATGGGCGGCGTCTCGATCGCGCTGCCGCAGGACGCGCTCGTCGGCGCGAACAACCCGGCCGGCATGGTCGCGGTCGGTGCGCGTCTCGACCTCGGCGCAGCGCTCTTGAAGGTCGACAACGGCGCCCGTTTCGCCGGCGTCGATTACGACGGCAGCCACGACCGCAGCCTCTACCTGATCCCGCAATTGGGCTACAACTACATGCTGCGCGACGACACCTCGCTCGGCGTGTCGGTCGTCGGCAACGGCGTCGGTACCGACTACGACAACGACGCCAACATCGGCGGCATCGCAGGTCCGCGCTCCGAGCTCAAGCAGATGGTCATCACGACGAGCCTGGCGCACCGGCTGAACGACGTGCACTCGGTCGGCCTCGGACTGCTGCTGGCGCGCCAGAAGCTGAGCATCGGCGGCCCTGCCGGACTCGGCCTGCCGCAGGGCACCGACGAATCGACCGGTGCGGGCATGACGCTGGGCTGGATCGGGCAGATCACCCCTGCGCTGAGCCTCGGCGCCACCTGGTCGAGCAAGATCGACATGGGGCGCATGAACGAATTCGACGGTCTGCTGCCGGGCAAGGGCGACCTGAATGTGCCCGAGCATTACGGCGTCGGCATCGGTTACCGCAGCGGCCCGCTGACCCTCGGCGCCGACGTGCTGCGGATCAACTGGAGCGACGTCCCTGCCCTCGGCAACGACGGCGTCACGCAGGTGCAGCCGGGCAAGACGCCGGGCTTCGGCTGGAAGGATCAGACCGTGTGGCGCGTCGGCGTCGCGTACGCGCTCAACGAAGCCCTAACGCTGCGCGCGGGGTACAGCCACGGCACGCAGATCCTCGACCGTCGCGACACCTTCCTCGGCGTGCTCGCGCCGTCCGCCAATCGCCGCCACTACACCGTGGGTGCGAGCTGGTTGCTCGCCAAGGACAAGGAACTCTCGTTCGCCTACGCGAAGTCCCTGAAGGAGCGGGTCGACGGCAGCGGCCCCGCGCCGGATGGCATCACCGATCCCTACATGGGCCAGCACTGGCTGTCGGCAAGCCTGGGCATCCGCTTCTAAGGCGGCCCTTCAGAAGGAGACCCGAAATGACCGATCCCCGTCAATTCCGCGACGCGCTGGGCCACTTCGCCACCGGCGTCACCGTCGTCACCACGCGCGACGCGCAGCACCAACCGGTCGGCGTCACCGTCAACAGCTTCAGCTCGCTGTCCCTCGATCCGCCGTTGATCCTGTGGAGCCTCGCGAAGAAGTCGTACAGCCTCGCCGCCTTCGAAACCCACCCGGCCTTCGCCGTCCACGTGCTCGCAAGCGACCAGCAGGAACTCTCCAATTGCTTCGCCCGCGCCGGCGCCGACAAGTTCGCCGGTGCCACACCGCGCGAGGGCTTCGGCGGCGTACCGCTGCTGTCTGGCTGCGCCGCGGTCTTCGAATGCAGCATGGAGTTCCGTTACGACGGCGGCGACCACGTGATCCTCGTCGGACGGGTGCAGCGCTTCAGCACCCAGGAGCGTCCGCCCTTGCTCTTCTACCGCGGCCGTTACGCGACACCGGAAACGGAGGCCGCGCAGCCCTTCGCTGGCCTGCTGCGGGCGATGGCCGCCGCGGCGGCCTGAGGAGCGGGCGATGAGCAAGTCCGACGTCCTCATCATCGGCAGCGGCATCAACTCACTCGTGTGTGCCGGACTGCTGGCGAAGCGGGGCAAGAAAGTCCTCGTGCTGGAGCGCGACGCGGTGCTGGGCGGCTGCATCCGCAGCGAGCACTTGACCGTCCCGGGCTTCCTCCACGACACGATGTCCACGGCCCATCCGCTCTTCGTCACCTCGCCCGGCTACGCGGAACTCAAGGACGTGCTGCACGAGCGCGGCCTCGCGTACGGCAATAACGCCACCCCCACCGGCGTGCTGCTGCCGGACGGCCGCTCGCTCGTGCTGCACACCTCGCGCGACGCCAACGTGCGGGCGATGAACGCACTCGCCACCGGGGACGGCGACGCGTATGGCAACGCGATGAGCTTCGTCGAGCAGAACTCGCCGTTGATCTTCGCGCTCCTCGGCAACGAGCTGTGGAGCACGCAGGTCGGCAAGACGATGGCGGGGCGCCTGTGGAAGCAGGGGGCGCACGAGACGGTCGCCTTCTTCGGTCCCGCGATGCAAAGCTGCCGCGCCTGGCTGGAAACACAATTTCGTTCACCCGTGACGAAGGCGCTGCTGGCGCCCTGGGTCCTCCATACCGGGCTCGGACCGGAGAGCGCACTGTCCGCGCTGATGGCGAAGGTCGTCGCCTTCACGCTGGAAGCGGTCGGCCTGCCCATCGTGCAGGGCGGCAATGCACGGACCGTCGATGCCTTCCGCGCCTACATCGAATCCCGAGGCGGCGAATTCCACAGCGGCGCCGACGTCGAGGAAATCCTCGTCGAAGACGGCAAGGCACGCGGCGTGCGGCTCGCGGACGGACGGGTATTCGAAGCGAAGCAGGTGGTCGCCAACGTCACCCCGACCCAGCTCTACGGGCGGCTCCTCAGGAACGGCAGCGCCCCCGAGCCCTTGCGCCGCCAGGCCGCCGAATACCGCTACGGCAAGGGCAACATGCAGATCCACTTGGCGCTGTCGGCGCCTCCGCAGTGGCCGGAAGCGCACTTGCGCGACGTGATCTACCTGCATCTCACCGACGGCCTCGACGGCGTTTCGCGCGCCGTCAATGAAGCCGAGCGCGGCCTGCTGCCCGCCGAAGGGACGATTTGTGTCGCCCAGCCCTGCGCCGTCGATCCGTCGCGCGCGCCCGCGGGCCAGTGGGTGCTGTGGGTGCAACTGCCGGAGTGCCCGCGGCACATCAAGGGCGACGCCGCCGGTGAAATCGCGGCCCCCGCCGACGGCCGCTGGAACATCGACGTCGCCGAACGCTACGCCGACCGCATCGTCGCGAGAATCGCCCGTCAGGCGCCGGGTCTGGAGTCGAGCATCCTCGGCCGCAAGGTGATCTCGCCCGCCGATCTGGAGGCGATGAACATCAACCTCGTGGGCGGCGATCCTTATTCCGGCGAATGCAGCATCGACCAGTACATGTTCTGGCGCCCGCTGCGTGGCGTGAAGAACCACGCGACGGCGGTGAAGAACCTCTACCAGATCGGCGCCTCGACCCACCCCGGCCCGGGCCTGTCGGGCGCGTCGGGCTTCCACGTCGCCAACGCGCTCGCCAGGCCGTGAGGGGCAGGGCCGCGACCCATCCCAATCGAGCCTAACGCCTCAAAACGCTAGGCTTTTCTCATTCCCGCGGTTCGCCGCGTTCGTTGACGGTGATGGTGCGTCCGGGAGGCGCGGTCATCTGGACGCGATGATCCTGTCCCTGGAAGTTGTAGGTGACGTCCCAGTAGTCGGGTCGGGCCTGGCTGGGCACGTTGGCGCAGCGCCGCACGTCCTGGGTGCGGACTTCCCTGTCGCCGTAGTTGCGACCGACGTTGGCGCCCACCACGGCTCCGGCGACGGCACCGCCGGCCGTGGCGAAGTCCCGGCCGCGTCCGTCGCCGATCTGGTGGCCAAGGATGCCGCCGATGACGGCACCGGCGATGGCGCCCGGCGCGCTGGCATCGTTCCGATCCTGAACGACTTCCCTGCGCTCGACCCAGCATCGCTGCTCGGGCGGGCCGACCACGGCGCGCACGGCCAGCACGTCCGCCTCGTACAGGCGCTCGTCATCACGCCGGCGATAGTCTTGGTAGCTGGCGGGACCCGGTGCGCGACGGCGGTCGTCGAGATACGCGTTCCTGCTCGCCACGCGCACGGAGGTCACGCTGTTGTTCAAGCCCATCGCGGCCAGGGAAGGGTATCGGCCGGGCCGCAGGACGGCGCAGCGGCCGTTGAAGCGCTCGTCCTCGCAGACTTCCCATCGGCCGCTGAAAACGATGATCGACGAGGCGCGGTCGTTGAAGCCTTTGCGCCTGAGGTTGTTGATCTGTTCGTCGGTGCTGAAGGACTCGCCTCGAAAGTCTTCATGTGAGTAGAAGGTGATCTGTGGGGCCTCATTACGGTCGCGGTCCCTGCCCGCAGTGCGTACGGACGACACGCGATTGTTCAGGCCCATTTCGGCGAGCGACGGGTATTGGCCGGGGCGCAGGACGACACAGCGGCCGCTGAAGCCGACGTCCTCGCAGACTTCCCATCGGCCGCCCTGGACGATGACCGACGAGGCGCGGTCGTTGAAGCCGGTGCCTTCGAAGTTGCGGATCTGTTCTTCGGTCGTGAAAGAGCGGCCTTCGAAATCCTCTCGCCCGTAAAAGGTGATCTGCGCGGCCGCCTGCGTGGCGACAAGAATGCCGAGCGCCGCTAATCCGCTTCTCAATATGGCCGTCATGGGATGTCTCCTTTTCAGTCCTTCTTCGATAACGTGGCAATCGCGATCACGCACACGCCGCCGCCGATCAGCAGCCAGCCGACAAGGGGCGGAATCGAGACCGTATGCTTCTCTTCGGCGGTTGCCGAGATCGGTCCGATCTGAAGAATATTCTCGGTCGTCGTATAGCTGAAATGGTCATAGCCCAGCGCGGCTGCGCCCAGGACGATCAATACGACTCCGGTCATGAGGGTGGCTTTCATCTTGTGTCGATCCTCGAATTTGCGCCCGTTGGTGAGAATGTTGCCCCGTCTTCGGTGGCCTTCGGCGCTTCCGCCCCCGACCGGTGCCAGTTCGCCGCCGCGTCGGCACAGAATCGCGCAAGCTGCTCGAGCACGGTCTGCACGGCGAGATTGGCGGCAATGACGCCGCCGTAGGGTGTCTCGCTCGCAGCGGCAACGGTTTCGTCAAATTCGTGCAATGCCAATACTCGCCGCGACCGGTTGTCGACGAGGTTGGCGCGCAGCGTGAAACGGACGCGACTCGGCTGGCTGGTGAAATCGTGCTGCAGCCGTGTGATCTCGGTGTCGAGGCGAAGATCACCCGTCGCCGCGCTGGGCGTCAGCAGGACGGCGCGGAACGCCCCCCCCCGGGTCTCGACCGCGGAGACGATCAGCGGAGCGAGCATGCGCGCAGGGGTATCGACCCATTCGCTACGGGCAAAGTATTCGAGTTTGTGGGGTTCGCGGACATAGATGATGCGCTGGCTGTCGAAACCCGATGCCGCATGCGGCGGGTTGACGATGAGGGTGGGCTTGTCGATCGAAAACGTCGCCGGGGAGGCCGATGGTGAGCGCGCTTCGAGGTGGGCGTCGTCGAGCGAATAGAATCCTGGCGGGGGGGCGGCCGTCTGGCGTAGCGCGCTGCATCCTGGGGCGAGCGCCAGCAACAGAGCAAGCGCGCAAGTGCGCCGCGATCGTTTGTCGGATAAGCGGATCATCGTTGTGGTTGTCCCGTTGGTGTTGTTGTTGCCGACTCTCCCGGCCCGTCCGGCACCGGCGTGCGGCCGAACAGGATCCCGTTCGGGTTGCGCTCGGTTTGCTCGCTGAGCCGCCGTAGCGAGCCCGACAGCACACTGAGTTCCCCGAGCAGGCGTTCGAGTTCGGGCAGCGTTTCCTCGCTGAAGCGCTTCAGATCGGTTCCCACGGTGTCGACCGTCTTTCCGGCGCTGGCGCTGGTGCGGGCGACCTCGTCGCCCATCTTCTCGACGGCCGCGGCGCTGCGGCCGATGCGTTCGATCACGGGGCCGGCCTTTGCCGCGGCGCGTGCGCTGTTTTCGAAGGTGGTGGCCGCGCGGGCAATGCTTGCGTCGAGCGCCTCCTTGCGGGCCGCAATGGTGCGCGCGACGGTCGCGATGTCAGCCAGCGCGCTCGAGAACGCGGCCCGGTTTTCGTCGCTGAGGAGGGCATTGATGCTGTTTGAGGTGCTGTCGAGCTTCGCCAGCACGGAGGTGAGCACGTTCTCCAGCCGCGCGGCGAGCGAGGGCGTGGTGCGGATCACCGGATACCGATTTCCGGCAGTGGCGCGAAGGAGCGGCGCACTCGGCGTGCCGCCGCTGAGCTCGACATAGGCAATGCCCGTGAGGCCCTGCGTCTTCAGCACCGCGACGGTGTCCTCCTTGATGGGGGTGCCGCGTTCGATGGCGAAGGTCAGGATCACCCGGTTCGGGTCGCGTGGATCGAGCTGGATCTGCCGTACTCTGCCGACGTCGACGCCGTTGTATTTGACCGGCGCATTCAGGTTGAGACCGGCCACGGACTCGTCCTCGACCGCGAGATAGGGGTCGTATTTCTTCTGGAAGGCGCCGCCCGAGGCAAGCCACAGCACGACCGCCACGAGCACGACCCCGAGGACGAGCACGAACGCGCCGACGACCGCGTAGTTCACTTTGCTTTCCATGATGCCGTCCCGTTTTGCTCGTCTTGCGCGTGCGCCGCGCGGCCGCGCGGGCCCTCGAAGAATTTGCGGATGGTGGGCTTGTCCGATTGCGCGAGCTCGGACATCGAGCCGGTGCCTTGCACCGTGCCGTCGCCCAGGACAGCCACGCGGTCGGCCAGTTGCCACAAGAGATCGAGATCGTGGGTGATCATGACGATTGTCAGACCGAAGCGGTCGCGCAGCTTGCGCACGAGCCGGTCGACTTCGCCGGCGCTTTCCGGGTCGAGGCCGGCAGTCGGTTCGTCGAGGAACAGCAGCTCCGGGTCGAGCGCCAGCGCGCGGGCCAGCGAGGCCCGTTTCATCATGCCGCCGCTGAGTTCGGACGGGTATTGCGCGCCGACTTCCGGCGCGAGCCCGGTCATCGCGAGTTTCCAGGCGGCGATCTCGTCGATCAGCGCGTCGTCGAGTTCGGTGTGCTCGCGCAAGGGCAATCCGATGTTTTCATGCACCGTCAGCGATCCGAACAGGCCGCCATGCTGGAACATCACGCCCCAGCGCTGGCGCAGCGCGAGCGCGTCGCGGTCGACGTCGCCATCCGCAATCTTGTCCAGGTCGACGCCCAGCACGCGGATGGAGCCCGAGTCGGGACGCTGCAGCAGGATCATCTCGCGCAGCAGCGTCGACTTGCCGGAACCGCTGCCGCCGATCAGCGCGAAGATCTCGCCGCGCCGCACGTCGAGGTCGAGCTCCGAATGCACGACGTGGTCGCCGAAACGCGTCGACACCTTGCTGATCTCGATGACGGATTCGTCGCTTGATCTCGGGGAGGGCATGTCAAAGATCCAATGCGCTGAAGGCGACGGAAAACAGGGCGTCGGCGACGATCACGAGGAAGATCGATTGCACGACGCTACGTGTGGTCTGTCGCCCGACGCTGTCGGCACCGCCGTGCGTGCGGAAGCCCTGGAAGCAGCCGACCACGACGATGATGGCGGCGAACACCGGCGCCTTCCCGACGCCGATCAGGTAGGAGGTGACGCTGACGGCTTTGACGAGACGGTCGAGAAAGTCGTCCAGGCCCACGCCGAGTGTCGGGCCGGCCATGAACATGCCCCCGAACACGCCGAGCACGTCGGCGAACACGGTCAGCAGCGGCAGCGCGATGAGGAGCGCAAAGAACTTGGGGAACACCAGCATTTCCAGCGGCGGGATACCGAGCGTGCGCATCGCGTCGATCTCCTCGGTCACCGCCATCGTGCCGATCTGCGCGGCGTAGGCCGAACCCGAGCGACCGGCGACGATGATGGCCGTGATCAGGGGGGCGAATTCGCGCAGCATCGACAAGCCGACGAGGTCGGCAACGAAGATGTTGGCGCCGTACTGCCTCAGCTGGTTCGCGCCCTGATAGGCGACGACGACGCCGAGCAGGAAGGACAGCAGGCCGACGATGGGCAGGGCGTCGAATCCGGCCGTACGCACGTTGTACAGGATCGGTCGCCAGCGGAAGCGTGTCGGGTGCGCGATGCATTGGCGGAGCGCGAGCGCACATTCACCGACGAAGCTGAGCAACGCAAGGCCCTGTTCCGCAGCGGCTACGACCTGTCGGCCGAGCGCTGCAAGCATAGAGGGCGCGTGGGCGCGCGGCGGCAGGCTGCGTTCCGACTCGCCCATTTCATGCTGCATCGCTTCGAGCAGTGCGGCGAATTCCGGGCGCAAGTCGCGCAGCTCGACGGCACTGCCTGCCATGCGCAGCTGCTGCAGCAGGCTTTGCAGCACCCAGGCGCCTGCCGTATCGAGCGCCTCGATGCGCGCCCCATCGACGATCAGTTCCTCGCCGGCGGGGGTCGCCAGGCTGGAGAGTTGTACGGCGATTGCGCCCATCCCGCGTGCAGTCCAGGCCCCCGAAAGCGCGAACTCCTGCGGCGTCGGCCGGGCGATGGCGGCCGGTGCGGCCGGGACGGGATTCATCGATACCCTCGGGCCTGTGATTTTTCGCGACCACGACTCTTTCGGAAGTCGCGCGCCACGCGCAGATTGCCTTCCCAATTGCAGCCCATCGTGTCGCAGCGGTAGCGGTGCGTCGGCACGACGGTGCTCAGGAGCAGATCGATGAGGCGGCGCGGGATGCGGTACACGGAACCTTTGCAGCGCGGGCAAGTGCGGCCGCCCGTGCTATCGGAAGTGTCGTTGGGCTGTATGGTGCCGATCGGCGAACGCCGTGCATTCATGGTCGATTCCTGTGTTTTGGCAGGAGCGGCCGGGCGCGTCCGGTACGCGAGCGGGAAATGAGCGCGGTGGGGTAAAGATGGCTGCGTCGGCAAGTGCGATTGCCGATGCTTCTGCCGCGGTGCGCGCTCAAGGGATCGAGCTGCAGTGCGGGTCCGGCAGCGCCCGATGAGGCCGGAAGAGGTGGCGATACGGCGGGTCGCGACAGGGCGCGGGAATACGGTTGCCGCCGTGATCATCGGGCGATTGCTTGCCGGACTCGACTGCGGTCACGGTACGAAGCGTTCACGGTTGGGGCCCGGATGGGGCGATCCTAGGGGAAGGCTTACTTGCCGTCTGTCTGCTGGCGCACATAGCGAATCGTCATCCACGGCCGCGTCGATGGTTTAGACTCAAGGGGCGCAGTCGATCAGTGCGAGGTGGCCCGATGACGACTTCTGAAGCGCCGCAGCAGAACCACCTTCTCGCCGCGCTCCCGGCGAACGAGTCCATGCGCCTGCTTCCGCAGCTGGAGCTGGTCGAGCTGCCCCTCGGCTGCGTGCTTTACGAGTCGGGGGCTCCGATGCAGTACGTCTATTTCCCGACCGATGCGGTGGTGTCCCTGATCTACGTGATGGAAAGCGGCGCGACGACCGAGATCGCCTTGGTCGGCAACGAGGGCATGGTCGGTGTCTCCTTGTTCATGGGCGGCGAGACGACACCCAGCCGGGGCCTGGTGCAAAGCGCGGGGCACGCCTACCGCTTGCAGGCACAGGCGCTGAAGGATGAGCTCGAGCGGGTCGGCGGGCGACGTTCCGGCGCGCTGCATGATCTGCTGCTGCGCTATACCCAGGCGCTGATGACCCAGATTGCACAGACGGCGGTGTGCAATCGCCATCATTCGCTCGAGCAGAAGCTCTGCCGCTGGCTGCTGCTGACCCTCGATCGTTTGCCCGCGAACGAGCTGATCATGACCCAGGAGATGATCGCCCACATGCTCGGCGTGCGTCGCGAAGGGGTCACGGAATCGGCCGGCAACCTGCAGAAGGCGGGTGTGATCGAATATCGGCGGGGCCACATCACCGTGCTCGACCGGCCGGGGCTGGAAGCACGGGCCTGTGAATGCTACGCGGTGGTGAAGCGGGAGTTCGACCGGCTGCTTCCGCACGCCGGCGCCGAATAGGTGGCGATCAAGTCCGCAAGGCGTCAGGGGTGTGCCTCGAGCAGGCTGTCGAGAAAGGTCTTGCTCCACCAATGGACATCGTAGCGCCGAATCTTTGCCAGCAGGCGTTCGTGGCGCTGCCGACGCTCTTCCAGCGGCATCACCAGGGCGCGGCGGATCGCTTCGGCGGTGCCTTCCGTATCATAGGGATTGACGAGCAGCGCGTCGGTCAGTTGCTCGGCGGCGCCGGCGAAGCGCGACAGTACCAGGACGCCCGGATCTGCCGAATCCTGCGCGACGACGTACTCCTTGGCCACCAGGTTCATGCCGTCGCGCAGTGGCGTGACGAGCGCGACGGCGCTGGCGCGGTAGAGGCCGGGAATGCGGTTCCGCGCGACGGTGCGGTGCAGGTAGCGGATCGGCATCCAGTCCAGATCGCCGAAGTCGCCGTTGATCGCCCCGGCCAGCCCCTCCAGCTCACGGCGGATGTCGCCGTAGGCGTCCACCTCCTCGCGTGAGGGCGCTGCGATCTGGATCAGTGTCGCGCTGTAGCGTGTCTCGGGATGGCGTTCGAGCAGGGTACGAATCGCTCGCAGGCGTTGCGGTAGGCCTTTGGAATAGTCGAGCCGATCGACCCCGACCAGCAGGCGACGGTGGGCGTACTGCTCGCGCATCGTCGCCAGGGTCTTTCGCGCCGCCGCGCCCTGCGTCAGCGCGGCGAAGGCGTCGACGTCCAGACCGATCGGGAAGGCCCCCGCGCGCAGCACTCGATTGAAGGCGCCGAAGCGATGACTCGAGAACACCTCGGCGCGCGCCTCAGAGCTGAGGTAGCTGCGCAAATGATTCAGATCGGCTTCGCTTTGCAGGCCGACCAGATCGTAGGCGAAGAGCGCCTGCATCAGCCACTCGTGGGCAGGAATCGCCGCGAGGATCAGCGGCGGCGGCAACGGAATGTGGAGGAAGAAGCCGATGCGCTGCTGGCAGCCGAGTGCACGCAGCTCGGCCGCGAGCGGGATCAGGTGGTAGTCGTGCACCCAGATCACATCGTCGGGTTGCAGCAATGGCTGCAGCTTCTGCGCGAAAAGGCGATTGACGCGCCGATAGGCATCCATGTGGCCGGCATCGAACTGGGCCAGGTCGAGCCGGTAGTGGAAGACGGGCCATAGGACGCCGTTGGCGTAGCCGCGGTAATAGCGTTCGTAGTCCCCGCGCGCGACTTTGACCGTGACCAGCGTCACGCGGCCCGCGCGTTGCACCCGCAACTCGCCGGCGCGAGGATCTCCGTCCTCGATGACTTCATGATCCGCGCCGAACCACAGCCCGCCAGATGCCGCCAGGGCATCGCCGAGCGCGACAGCCAGGCCGCCTGCTGCTGGCTTGCGCGGATCTGCGAGGCGGTTGGAAACGAGGACGAGTCGGCTCACGGCGCTCCTTCGCTCGATGCGGCTTCAAGATGCCTGATGGCATGATCGATCCAGCGCAGGACGTCGCTCGCGGCGTCCAGGCGATAGTCGGCGATGGTCTCGCCCGGGCCCACTTTTATCGTCACGCCGCCAGCGACGCGTACTGCTTCGAAGGCGCCTTCGTCGGTGACGTCATCGCCGAAGAACCATGGACGACGGTACTTGAAGGGCGCCTGTTCCATGAAGCGCCGCACCGCTGCTGCCTTGCTGGCGCCTTGCGGCTTGAGCTCGATCACGAACTTGCCGCCCAGTAGAACCATCCCCTCGACGCGCTCGAGCGCTGCGTGCATCGCATCCAGGCAGACGGCTTCCAGCTCGGGGGCCTGGCGATAGTGCAGGGCGATCGCTCCGGGTTTGCGCTCGACTCGAAGGGCCGGAAACCGCATGCGCAGCGCTTCGAGTGGTTCGTAGACCGCGTCCAGCCGCGGTGCCGGCATGCGATGGATTTCCTCGTCCGGGCCGCGCCATTCGGCCCCGTGCACGCCAGCGCTGCAAAAGCGCTGCGGCGAGAGGTAGGCGTCGATCGCGGTCACCGGTCGACCGCTGACGACCGCCACCGCGCCCACTAGCTGGTGGCGCAGGTCGGCAAGCAACTGCGGCAGGCCGGGCGCAACGACGATCTCTTCCGGCGTCGGCGCCAGATCCACGAGCGTGCCGTCGAAGTCGAAAAACGCTGCGCATCCTCGCGTCGGGAGGTCAGGACGACGGTCCGGGTTGGCTGTGCTCATTGAACGCATAAAAGAAGTATGGCCTGCGCGCGTGCAGCCAAGGGGATCGGCGCGGAAAGAATTGTTTGCGGCGAAGGCGAGCGCAATCCGCCTCGTGTCGCCGATGCAAGCTGGACGTGGCGCAGCCTTCCGCCATTTGCGACGCCTTCTGCACTCGATAAATCTTGAAACGCCAAGCGGGAGAGGCGCCTACCGCCTTCTGCTAAGTTCCATGCCTGTAAGGGCGAATCGTGCTCCGGTAATGTGTGTCGTTGATGTACCGTAAAGCCCGGAGACCGAGGCGCCCGTGTAACGGGAGCCGCCGATGAAGAGACTCGAACTGCTCGATTACGCACGATTCGGCGCAGGGCTGGCTGTCGTCGCGTACCACTACTTCTTCAACGGAATCAGCAACGGCAAGGTCACATCGATCAGCCATGTGCCGGAACTCGTCTCCTTCGCCAAGTACGGCTTTCTGGGCGTCGAGTTCTTCTTCATGATCAGCGGCTTTGTCATCTTCTTTTCCGCAAGGGACAAGACGGCCGGCGAATTCCTGACTTCGCGCGCGGTGAGGCTGTTTCCCGCCTTCTGGGCCGCGGTGCCTTTCACTGCGTTGTTCGCGTCGTTCTGGGGCGGCGAAAAGATGTCCGTCACGCTCCCGCAGGTGCTGGTCAATCTCACGATGCTGCCGAAGCCGCTCGGCCAGCCCTTTGTCGACGGCGTGTACTGGACGCTGCAGTACGAATGGAGCTTCTATTTCGCCGTCTTCCTCCTGCTCGCGGCGGGCCTGCAGTCGAAGCTCAATCGCTTGTTGCTCTTGTGGCCGTTCTACATCCTCGTGATGCGGCTGGTCGGCCTCGAAAAGCTCCCCTATGCGTCGGCGTATTACTGCTATTTCGCGGCTGGTGCGCTGTTCGCGTTGCAGATGGAAGAGAAGAGCAGGGCGTCGCTTGCGGCGCTGATCGTCAGCCTGGTGCTGTGCGTCTCCTTTTCGGCCGGCAAGGCGGCGAGTCTCACGATCAACAAGGGCGTGGAATTCTCGGCAATCGTGATCGCCGCGATCGTCGTCTGCCAGTTCCTGTTCTTCGTTTTCCTGAGCTCTGGAACCGGACTAAAGCTCAAACTGCCGGGCTCAAAGCTCGCCGGCGGGCTGACTTACCCCATCTACCTTATCCATGCCCACTTCGGCTACATGCTCTTGTCCCGCTTCGCCGATGACGGCAACCGCGCGATGGTCTATCCACTGATCCTCGCGGCGGTGTTCATCGTGGCCTATGCGATTCACGTCTTCGTCGAACGCAGGCTCGCGGGCTTCTGGGCTGCCCTCTTCGCGCGGACGCTCGGAGCATTCGGCGACGCCTTCCAGGTCCGCGCCAGCGGATTGGTGAAACATGCCTTCGGCGCGGCGACGGGCCGCGCACCCTAGTTGGCATCGAGCGAGAGAGATCCCGCACTCAAGGGCGCGTATGAGGAGCTAAGATAAAAACATAATCAGAATCGGGTTGGGGACGAGGATGCTGCAGGGGATCGAGGGCCGGCGCCGGGATGGCAAGGACGTGGCGGCGGACAGCGCACAACTGCGCGAGTTGGCGACGCGCTCATTGCTCGCGCACTTCGCCGATTTGTGCGAGGGCGTCGTCGTTGTCGATGCGCAGGCGCGCGTCGTGTGGATGAACGACCGCTATCCGCTTCACCTCGGAATCGACGATCCGTCCCGCGCGATCGGGCGGCCGGTCGAGGAAGTGATCCCCAATAGCCAGATGCGGCAGGTCGTGGAAACCGGGCGGCCGATCATGCTGGACATCATGGATTTCGGCAAGGAAGCCTTCGTGGTCACGCGGCTGCCGCTGCGAGACGACCACGGCAAGGTGATCGGCGGGGTGGGCTTCATCCTCTACGACGATCCGCGGCACCTGGCACCGGTCGTGTCGCGCTATCAGCGGCTGCGGGAAGATCTGGCTCAGGCCCAGCGCAGGCTGGCCGAAGCGCGGCGCACGAAGTACACGTTTTCGAGTTTCGTCGGGATCGGCGAGCGCTGCCAGGCCGTGAAGCAGGCCGCGCGGCGGGCGTCGCGCGCGCTGGCCCCGGTACTGATCCTGGGGGAGACCGGCACCGGCAAGGAGTTGCTCGCCCACGCCATCCATTCCGCGAGCCCGCGCGCCCATGGTCCGTTCATCGCGGTGAATATCGCGGCCGTACCGGAGACCTTGCTGGAGGCGGAGTTCTTCGGGGTGGCGCCCGGGGCGTACACGGGCGCCGATCGCAGGGGGCGCGACGGCAAGTTCAAGCTGGCCGACGGCGGGACGCTCTTCCTCGACGAGGTTGGCGACATGTCGCTCGCGCTCCAGGCGAAGTTGCTGCGGACGCTGCAGGAGCAAGAGGTTGAGCCGGTGGGCTCGAACCAGCTCATTCAGGTCGATGTGCGGGTCATTGCGGCCACCAGCCGCGATCTGGAGCGCATGGTCGCGGAAGGCGCTTTCCGTGCCGACCTGTACTACCGCCTCAATGTCATCACGCTGGTGCCGCCCCCCCTGCGGGAGCGTCCGGAGGATCTGCGGGTGCTTGCCGAGCATCTGCTGGACGCGACGTGTCGCCATCAGGGGCTGCCGGTGGTCGGCATCACGCCGGCCGCGATCGAGCGTCTGGAGCGGCACGACTGGCCCGGCAACGTGCGGGAACTCTCGAACGTGCTGGAGCGGGCGGTGTTGATGACCGACAGCGAAGTCCTGGATGTCGAGGATCTGGAGCGGGTGATGCCCGCACCGCGGAAGGTCGCCAGTCCGGAGAACGTACCGGCGACAGCAGCCGTCAGCCTCTCTGAAGCGGTTGCCGAGGCCGAGCGGCGCGCGATCCACACTGCCTTGCGCAGTCACGGCGGGAACAAGGCTCAGGCGGCGAAGACGCTCGGTATCTCGCGGGCGGCGCTCTACGAGAAGATCGCGGCGCTGGGCTTGGATACACAGCCGGTCGGCTGATGCCCTTTACGCTCCGGGTGTCCGCCACGGCAGACGCCCTGTCTGCCCGGGCGGACACCCCAGCCGTGATGAAAACGCGCCATAAAGCGCGTTTTGCCTATTATTCAATCAGTTAATATCAGTGGCACGCTCCCTGCGTTATGTCTCCCGCTGCACCCCCAAAACAAGGAGACAAATTCATGGATTTCCTCATCGTCCTGGGAGCGCTGTGCTTCCTGATGTTCGTCGCGTACCGCGGCTATAGCGTCATCCTCTTCGCACCGGTGGCGGCCCTCGGGGCCGTGCTGCTCACCGATCCCGCGCTGGTCCCGCCGATGTTCACCGGGCTCTTCATGGACAAGATGGTGGGCTTCGTGAAGCTCTACTTTCCGGTCTTCCTGCTTGGGGCAGTATTCGGCAAGGTGATCGAGCTGTCCGGCTTCTCGAAAGCGATCGTCAGCTCGGTGATCCGGATGGTGGGTGCAGAGCGCGCGATGCTGTCCATCGTGCTGGTCTGCGCGATCCTGACCTACGGCGGCGTATCGCTGTTCGTCGTCGTGTTCGCGGTCTATCCCTTCGCCGCCGAGATGTTCCGCCAGAGCGGCATCCCCAAGCGTCTGATTCCCGGCACGATCGCGCTGGGGGCCTTCACCTTCACGATGGATTCCCTGCCCGGCACGCCGCAGATTCAGAACATCATCCCGACCACCTTCTTCAAGACCGACACCTGGGCCGCTCCCTGGCTCGGCGTGACCGGTGCCGTGTTCATCCTCGCGACCGGCCTCGCGTACCTGGAATGGCAGCGGCGCAAGGCACTGGCGAACAACGAGGGTTATGGCACGAACCTCGTGAATGAGCCGGAACCCTTCGACCACGAGAAGCTGGCGCATCCGGCGGTCGCGATCCTGCCGCTCGTGATGGTGGGCGTCATGAACAAGCTCTTCACCCTCGCGATTCCGCAGTTTTACGGCAGCTCGCATTCCTTCGTGCCGGCCGTGATCGGCAAGGCGGCCCCGGTGGTGCAGGAGGTGTCGAAGGTTGCTGCGATCTGGGCGGTCGAGGGCGCGCTGTTGGTCGGCATCCTCACTGTGATGGCCTTCGCGTGGAAGACGGTCGTGCCGCGATTTGCGGACGGATCCAAGTCGGCGGTCGCGGGCTCGCTGCTCGCTGCGATGAACACGGCCTCGGAGTATGGGTTCGGAGCGATCATCGCGGCGCTCACCGGCTTCCTGGTCGTCGCCAGGACGCTCGGCTCCGTTCCCAATCCGCTCGTCAACGAAGCGATCACCGTGACGTCGCTGGCCGGCATCACGGGTTCGGCTTCCGGGGGGATGAGCATCGCGCTGGCGGCCATGGCCGAGACTTTCATCAGCAACGCGCACGCCGCCGGGATTCCGCTGGAAGTGCTGCATCGCGTGGCCTCGATGGCGAGCGGTGGCATGGACACGCTGCCGCACAACGGTGCCGTCATCACCTTGCTGGCGGTCACCGGCCTCACCCACAAAGTGGCCTACAAGGACATCTTCGCGATCACGGTGATCAAGACCCTGGCGGTATTCGTGGTCATCACGACCTTCTATCTGACGGGCATCGTCTGAGGAGACGGAACATGGCCATGACTGACAGCGGCAAGGTAATGTCCGCGCAGGACGCGGTGAGATTGATCCGCGACGGCGACATCGTCGCCACCGGCGGCTTCGTCGGGATCGGATTTCCCGAAAACATCGCCGTGGCGCTGGAACAGCGCTTTCTCGAGGGCGCGCAAGCCGGCCCCTGGGGGCTCGGTAGTCCCCGCAACCTGACCCTGGTGTATGCCGCCGGTCAGGGTGACGGCAAGGAGCGCGGCCTCAACCACCTGGGCCACGAGGGCTTGGTGAGCCATGTCATCGGCGGCCACTGGGGGCTGGTGCCGAAGCTCCAGCAACTCGCGGTGGCCAACCGCATCGAGGCCTGGAATCTGCCGCAGGGGGTGATCAGCCATCTGTTCCGCGATATCGCCGCCGGCAAGCCCGGCACGCTGACGCACGTCGGCTTGGGCACCTTCGTCGACCCGCGCTTCGGGGGCGGAAAGCTCAATGCGCGCACGACCGAGGATAGGGTCCGGCTGATGGAAATCGACGGCGAGGAATACCTCTTCTACAAGGCCTTCCCGATCGACGTCGGAATCATTCGCGGGACGACGGCCGACCCGGACGGCAACATCACGATGGAGAAGGAGGCGCTCACGCTGGAGGCGCGCGCGATTGCGATGGCGGCGAGGAACTCCGGCGGAATCGTTATCGCGCAAGTCGAACGGCTCGCCGAGCGTGGCTCATTGAACGCCCGGCAGGTGCAGATTCCCGGGCTGCTCGTCGATTGCGTTGTCGTTGCAGAGAAGCCGGAGTACCACATGCAGACCTTCATCGAGCCCTACAATCCGGCCTATTCCGGGGAGGTTCGGGTGCCGATGTCGGTCGTGGCCCCGATGCCGATGAGCGAACGCAAGGTCATCGCCCGTCGTGCGGCGATGGAACTGAGGAGCGACGCGGTCGTGAACCTGGGGATCGGCATGCCGGAAGGCATCGCCAGCGTCGCGGCCGAGGAGCGCGTTATCGATCTCGTGACGCTCACTGCGGAGCCGGGGGTGATCGGCGGTATCCCTGCGGGTGGACTGAGTTTCGGGGCAGCCATCAATACCCAAGCCGTCATCGACCAGCCCAGCCAGTTCGATTTCTATGACGGCGGGGGGCTGGACATCGCCTTCCTCGGCTTGGCGCAGGCGGATCGCCAGGGCAACCTCAACGTCTCCAAGTTCGGTCCGCGTCTTGCCGGCGCCGGGGGTTTCATCAACATCTCGCAGAATGCGAAGAAGGTGGTTTTCGTCGGGACCTTCACGGCGGGCGAGTTGGAGGTGGTCGTCGGCGAAGGCCGGCTGCACATCCTCAGGGACGGCGAGGCGCGCAAGTTCGTGACGGAGGTCGAGCACCGCACTTTCAGCGGCCGACAGGCGCTGAAGCGCGGCAGGACGGTGCTCTATATCACCGAGCGCTGCGTCTTCCGGCTCGGCGAGGACGGCCTCGAACTGACCGAGATCGCCCCGGGTGTCGACCTGGAGCGGGACATCCTCGACAAGATGGATTTTCGGCCCATCATGCGCGGAAAGCCGCGGCTCATGGATGCCCGCCTGTTCCAGGGCGAGCCGATGGCGCTACGCGGCGAAATGTTGGAACTGCCGTCGGCCCGGCGTCTTGAACGGATGCCGCGAGCGGCGGCGTCCGTGCGAATGGCATGAGGGTTGGCCTGACCGTGGCTGGCGCGACGATCAGATCGCGCGCGCCAGCACCCCGATCGTCGGTGCCCAGTCGTCTCCCGGCTTCTTCTTGCGCGTTACCAGCGTGAGCTGGGCCGGCGCGAAGACGTTGGCGTTGTGGGTGACCGGTGTCGTGATCAGGTACTGGGCGCGGGTTGCGCGCAGGAAGGTCCCGACGCGGTCGATGTTGGCGACGTCCAGGT
>NZ_DATFAO010000093.1:0-21772 GCF_035254505.1 Aromatoleum sp.
GACAGGAATCCGCGGTTGACGTATCGCACAAGCTTCTTTAAGATCCGGGGTCTTCGAAAACGTGGGTCGTTAGCTCAGCTGGTAGAGCAGCGGACTTTTAATCCGTTGGTCGCAGGTTCGAATCCCGCACGGCCTACCAAAGTTTCAAAGAAAATGCCTGGACTCCGGTCCGGGCATTTTCTTTTTCAAGCCATGGCTCATCCCACTGCCGACACCACTAACATCGCCAACGCGAACGAAATCCGCCACAGCGCGCTGGAAGACGTCCAGGCGCTGCTCGTCGGCTGCCTGATCGTCGCGCTGTCCCTGGTGTTCTTCCGCGAAACGCGCCTGCTCACGGGGGGCACGACCGGCTTGTCCTTCCTGGTCCATTACCTCGCGGGCTGGCCGCTCGGCGCCGTGCTGTTCGCCCTCAACCTTCCCTTCTACTTGTTCGCCTGGCGGGCGATGGGGCGCAGCTTCACGCTGAAGACTTTCTGCGCAGTCGGCCTCTTGTCGGCATTCGCCGAATTCGTGCCGCGGCTGATCAGCTTCGACCGCCTCGACCCGGTATTCGCCGCAATCACCGCCGGGCTCCTGGCCGGCGTCGGCATCCTAATCCTGATCCGCCACGGGGCAAGCCTCGGCGGCATCGGCGTGCTGGCGATCTACCTGCAGAAGCGCAAGGGCTGGCGCGCGGGCACCGTGCAGATGGTCGCGGACGTTGCCATCCTGAGCCTGGGTCTCCTTGTCGTTCCGCTCGACAAGGTGCTGCTGTCGGTGCTGAGCGCGATGGCACTCAATCTCGTGATCGCCGTCAATCACCGGCCGGATCGCTACTTTGGATTCTGACATGCAGCTCTGGGTCGATGCCGATGCTTGCCCCGCCGTGATCAAGGAGATCCTGTTCCGCGCCGCCACGCGCACGGGACTGAACCTCACGCTGGTGGCAAACCAGTCTCTCCGCGTTCCGCCCTCGCCATTGATCCGCATGGTGCAGGTGCCGCCGGGCTTCGACGAGGCGGACAAGTACATCGCAGCCAACGTGCAGCCGGGCGACCTCGTCGTCACCGCCGACATCCCGCTGGCGGCCGAGATCATCGCGAAGGATGCCCATGCCCTGTCGCCTCGCGGCGAGCTCTATGGCAAGGAAAACATCCGCGAACTGCTCGACATGCGCAATTTCATGGACACCTTGCGCAGCAGCGGCGTGGACACCGGCGGGCCGGCGGCTTTCAGCACCGCCGACCGGCAAGCGTTCGCCAACCGGCTCGACGCCGCGCTGCAGCGTCGCCGTCGCTGAGGGTCAGCCGCCGGACGCGGGTTCCGGATGGGTCAACACGTGCGTCTGCGGCAGCTCGCCGCGGATCGCGGACTCGATCTCATCGAGCAGGTCGTGCGTCTGCACGATCGTCCACGCGGGCGGCACCTGGATATCGACGTAGACGAAGCCCTCCGCCCCGGCGCGGCGCGTGCGCAGGTTCGTATGGTAGACGCCGCGCGGCGCGAAGGACTGCAACACCGCCTCGATGCGCGTCACCGACTCGTCCGGCAGCGCCGCATCCATCAGCCCATGGGCCGAAGCCCGGATCAGCCCCGAGGCCTCGGACAGGATGTGCAGGCCCACAAGGATCGCGACCGCCGCATCGAGCCACAGCCAGCCCGTCGCCGCGACCAGCACCACGCCGACGATGACCCCGGCCGAAGTCCACACGTCGGTCATCAGGTGCCGCGCCCCGCCTTCGAGCGCGATCGAACGGAAACGCACCGACGCCCGGCGCAAGGCCAGGGCGACCAGCAGATTGATCACGCTGCTCGCGGTCGACACCGCCAGACCGATGCCGACGGACTCCAGCGGCTCAGGGGCGAACAGGCGGCCAGCGGCCGACCAGATGATCGCCCCCGCGGCGGCGAAGATCAGGATGCCCTCGAAGCCGCTGGAAAAATACTCCGCCTTGCTGTGACCCAGCGGATGGTCGCGATCCGGCGGACTTTTCGCGATCGTGATGATCCACAACGCAAAGGTGGCGCCTGCGAGGTTGACGAACGACTCCATGGCATCCGACAGCAGCCCCATCGAGCCGGTCAGCCACCATGCCAAGGTCTTGAGCACGATGGTGACGACGGCCGCCGCAGTCGAGAGCCAGAAATAGTGGCGAGGTTCCATGAAACGTATTCCAGGGCGATTTGCGTTGAGAGTCGGTTGAATGGCCTATCCGGCCGACCCGGCATGATGCCATGCACCATGCCGACCCAGCGACGCCGAAGCACGAAAAACTCGGTGGAGTGTTGACAATAACTTCTTATCCGCTTATAGTCAGCGGCTCTCGTCGCTTGCAACTGAAACGACGAAGGGGGTATAGCTCAGTTGGTAGAGCAGCTGACTCTTAATCAGTAGGTCGTAGGTTCGAATCCTACTGCCCCCACCAGAATTCAAGCATAAAAGGCCAGTTCTTCGGAACTGGCCTTTTGCTTTTCCGCATCCGATGCAATTGGGGCAGGCTCTGCCTTTCGACGTCGGCTGTGCAGGTATCACCAGCGCGCGTCCCCTGTCGGATCCGCGCTCCCGCGGCGCCTGCTACCGGCGCCTTCGCCTGTCCGCAATCGCGCGGAATACGTCATCGCCATCTAGCGCGTGCAACCCACACTGCCGTTAGGGATAATTGCGGGATTGCAACGGAGGCGAGCGATGACGACAGCGATACAGGACGACCTGCAACGAGCCCACACGATCTTCCAGAATGCGGCGACGGGGATGACGATCACCGACCCGCAGGGCAAGGTGCTCTGCGTCAATCGGGCCTTCACCGAGCTGACCGGGTATTCGGCGGCCGACATCGTCGGCAAGACGCCGGCCGTGTTGCGCTCGGGCCGCCATTCGAGCGAGTTCTACGCGCGCATGTGGCTCGCGTTGCGCGATGAAGGCCGCTGGCAGGGCGAGATCTGGAATCGCCACAAGAACGGCACGGTCTATCCCGAGTGGCTGTCGATCAGCGCCGTTCATGACGACGACGGCAACGTCCTTCATTACGTCGGTGTGTTCACCGACATCTCGCACATCATGGCCGTGCAGTCGCAGCTGCGCGACCTCGCCTACCGCGATCCGGTGACCCGCCTGCCCAACCGTCTGCTGTTCCGCGACCGTTTCGAGCAGGCGGCGCGGCGCTGCCTGCGCGACGCCGGTCAGTTTGCGGTGCTGATGATCGAGGTCTCGGCGCAGGGGGCCACGATCGGCCACGACGAACTCATCGCCGCGGTCGCCGAGCGCCTGGGCGCGAATCTGCGCGAAACGGACACGTTGGCACGTGCGGGCGAATGCGAGTTCCTGGCACTGATCGAAGGGGTCGATGGGCCGCGCGCTGCGAGCACCACCGCCGACCAGCTCCTGAAGGCGTTGGAACTCCCGCTGCAGGCGGGCGGCAGCGAAATCTATCTGAGCGCGAGTATCGGCATCAGCCTCTACCCGATGGACGGCCTGACGATGGACGACCTCCTCACCGCGGCCGACGCAGCGATGCTGCAGGCGCGGGCGCGGGGCCGCTACACCTACCGCTTCTACTCGGCCGAGATGACGGCCTTCGCCAACGAACGGGCGACGCTTGAACGGCACCTGCGCCAGGCGTTGGCGGACGACGCGCTGAGCCTGCACTTCCAGCCGCAGTTCGACGCCGCGGGCGCCCGGATCACCGGCATGGAAGCGCTGGTGCGGTGGACCGACCCACAGCTCGGCACGATCCCGCCCGAGCGCTTTGTCCCGATCGCAGAAGACTGTGGCCTGATCCATCCGCTCGGCGAATGGGTGATGCGACGCGCGTTCAAGCAGTATCTGGCTTGGGCAGCCGAGGGCACGACGCCGCCCACCTTGTCGCTGAACATTTCCGCCCGCCAGCTCGAACGCTTTGATTTCGTCGACAGCGTCGCGAAACTGCTGGCGGAAACCGGCATGGATGCGCGCGCGCTCGAATTCGAGTTCCGCGAATCGGTACTGTCGGATGTCGCCTACGTCGTGCCGGCCCTGGAGGCCCTCGACCGGCTCGGCATCCGCCTGTCGATCGACGGTTTCGGCACGGGCTTTTCGCCGCTCGGGAACCTCCGCACGCTGCCGATCACCAAGCTCAACATCGACCGCAGTTTCGTGCGGCGCCTCGGCGACGGCGGCGACAATGACGTCATCGTGCGCACGGTCGTCGGCATCGCGCGCACGTTGAACCTACGTGTGATCGCCGAAGGCGTCGAGACCGAGGACCAGGCGAATTTCCTACGCGAGCTCGGCTGCCACGAATTTCAGGGGCACCTCTACGGCCGTGCGGTCAGCGCCGAGGACTTCCGTCGCTGCTTCAGGGGGCAGCCGGCGTAAGTCGCATACCGTACCTGCGGTAGAGAACCTACGGCGGGCAGTAGGCGCTTTGAAGCTTTTATCAAGATTGGGTACATTTGAGTCCGTCGACCCCGGGAGAGAATGCAGGACCGGACGGGTCGGCCGCCGTCCCGCGGCGTGGCAGGTCAATGATTCCAACAACGAGGAAGGAAAACAGTGTCGAACAGTCCATACGATCAGGGCCTGGGCAAGAATCCGGCAAACTACGTCCCCCTGTCGCCCTTGAGCTTTCTTGAGCGCTCGGCCTACATCTATCCGAACCGCGTGGCCGTGATTCACGGCGACCGCAGCTTCACCTGGGCCGAACATTACGAACGCTGTCGCCGACTGGCGAGCGCGCTGGTGCAGCAGGGCATCAAGCGCGGCGACACGGTCGCGGTGATGCTGCCGAACGTGCCGGCGATGGCCGAAGTGCACTTCGGCGTGCCGATGGTCGGCGCCGTCCTCAACACGCTCAACACCCGTCTCGACCCCGAGGCGATCGCCTTCATGCTCGATCATGGCGAAGCCAAGGTCCTGATCACCGACCCCGAATTCGCGAGCGTCGTCGGCCGCGCCCTCGAACTCGTCAAGGGTCCGAAACCGGTCGTGATCGATGCGCTCGATCCGGAATATCCGGGGACCGAGCGCTGCGGCGAGATCGAGTATGAAGACTTCCTCGCAGGAGGCGATCCTCATTTCGCATGGAGCCTGCCGGCGGACGAGTGGGACGCGATCGCGCTGAACTACACTTCGGGCACCACTGGCAACCCGAAGGGCGTCGTTTATCATCACCGCGGCGCCTACTTGAACGCGGCTTCGAACATCATCAGCTGGGGCATGCCGCAGCACTCGGTCTACCTGTGGACGCTGCCGATGTTCCACTGCAACGGCTGGTGCTTCCCCTGGACCGTCGCGGCGAACGCCGGGGTCAACGTCTGTCTGCGCAAGGTCGACGTCGCGCTGATCTACGAGCTGATCCGCAAGCACAAGGTCAGCCACCTGTGCGGCGCGCCGATCGTGCACGGCATGCTGATCAACGCGCCCGAAGGCATGCGCGCGGGCATCGACCACAAGGTGTCGGCGCTGATCGCCGGCGCCGCGCCCCCGGCCGCGATCATCGAAGGCATGGAGCGCATCGGCTTCGACATCACGCACGTCTACGGTCTCACGGAAACCTATGGCCCGGCGTCGGTGTGTGCCAAGCATCCGGAATGGAACGATCTGCCGATTGCCAACCGCGCCGAGCGCAACGGCCGCCAGGGCGTGCGCTACCATATGCAGGAAGCAATCACGGTCATCAATCCCGAGACGATGGAGCTCGTGCCCGCCGACGGCGAGACAATGGGCGAAGTGATGTTCCGCGGCAACCTCGTGATGAAGGGCTACCTGAAGAACGAGAAGGCCACCGAGGAAGCCTTCGCCGGCGGCTGGTTCCATACCGGCGACCTCGGCGTGATGCAGCCCGACGGCTATGTCAAGATCAAGGACCGCTCCAAGGACGTCATCATCTCGGGCGGCGAGAACATCTCCTCGCTCGAAGTCGAGGACGTGCTCTACCGCCACCCGGCGGTGATGACCGCCGCGGTGGTCGCGAAGCCCGATCCGAAGTGGGGCGAGGTGCCGGCCGCCTACATCGAGATCAAGGAAGGCGCCCAGGTGACAGCCGACGACATCATCACGCACTGCCGCGAGCATCTCGCGCGCTATAAGGTGCCGAAGTTCATCGAGTTCTGCGTGCTGCCGAAGACCTCGACCGGCAAGATCCAGAAGTTCGTTCTGCGCGAACAGGCGAAGTCGGCTTCGGCGATCGAGTAAGCATCGCGCCGCGGCGACCACAGTCGCCGCATGCGACGTGAACCGCCACCGGAAACGGTGGCGTTTTTTTTGCGTCCATTGATGCATCACACATCGGTCGATGCACCCGGTCTGCGCATCCAAGCTACGTCATCCTCGAAGACCTCGCAGCGATGCGCTTCACAAGCCGGAACTCATTCCGGGGCACGGTGACTAAGTTTCCGCCAGCGTGATCGAATCTACATATCGATGAAACATCGATTCTTATAATCGACGTCGCGGTCGCCATTCGCATCATCCGGCGGTACGTGTTTCGGCCGGCCCGACAGCCGGTGCAGTTCAGCTTCCACCAACAGGGGCAGGATCTGAAAGGCACGATGAGCAGCGATTTCATCCTGGAGACGCGCGACCTGACCAAGGCCTTCAAAGGTTTCGTCGCGGTGGACAAGGTCAACCTGCAGGTGCGGCGGGGCGACATCCATGCGCTGATCGGCCCCAACGGCGCCGGCAAGACGACGGTCTTCAACCTGCTCACGAAGTTCCTGACGCCGACGCAGGGCGCGATCCACTTCAACGGCCAGGACATCACACACGAAAAGGCGGCCCAGATCGCGCGCCGGGGCGTCGTGCGCTCCTTCCAGATCTCGGCCGTGTTTCCGCACCTGACGGTGCTCGAGAATGTCCGCATCGCGCTGCAGCGCAAACTGGGGACGAGCTTCCATTTCTGGCGCTCGGAGAAGAGCCTGTCCGTGCTCGACGGCCGCGCGATGGAACTGCTCGAGGCGGTGGACCTGCAAGCGTTCGCCGACTCGGTCACAGTGGAGCTGCCCTATGGGCGCAAGCGTGCGCTCGAGATCGCGACGACACTGGCCGTCGAACCCGAGTTGATGCTGCTCGACGAGCCGACCCAGGGCATGGGCCACGAAGACGTCGGGCGCGTCGCGGACTTGATCAAGCGCGTTTCTGCGAACCGCACGATCCTGATGGTCGAACACAACCTGAGCGTCGTCTCCCACATCTGCGACCGGATCACGGTCCTTCAGCGCGGCACGGTGCTCGCCGAAGGGCCGTACGAGCAGGTCTCGGCCGACCCGCGCGTGCTGGAGGCCTATATGGGGACCGGCCATGGCTAAGGCGAGCGCGTTCCATCCCGACGCTGAAATGCTGCGCGTGAGCGCCCTGCATGCCTTCTACGGCGAATCGCACATCCTGCACGGCATCGATTTCCAGGTGAACCGGGGCGAACTCGTCACGCTGCTCGGGCGCAATGGCGCGGGACGCACGACGACGCTGAAGGCGATCCTCGGCCTCACTGGCCGCCGCAGCGGATCGATCATGGTCAATGGTCGGCAAGTCATCGACTTGCCGACGCACCGCATCGCGCACCTCGGTGTCGGCTACTGCCCCGAGGAGCGCGGCATCTACGCGAGCCTGTCGACGGAGGAGAACCTGCTGCTGCCCCCGACGGTGAATAGCAGCGGGATGAGCCTCGACGAGATCTACGAGATGTTCCCGAACCTCAAGGAGCGCCGCACGAGTCCCGGCAGCCGGCTGTCGGGCGGCGAGCAGCAGATGCTCGCGATGGCGCGCATCCTGCGCACCGGCGCACGCCTGCTGTTGCTCGACGAGATCACCGAGGGCTTAGCGCCGGTGATCGTGCAGACCCTCGGCCGTGTGATCGCACAGCTGAAGGAAAAGGGGCTGACGATCATCCTCGTCGAGCAGAATTTCCGTTTCGCCGCACCGCTCGCCGACCGGCACTACGTGATCGAGCACGGGCGCATCGTCGAGACGGTCGACAAGGACGAACTCGAATCGAAGATGCCGCTGCTGGAGAAGCTGCTCGGCGTTTGAACACCCGAACAAGACGGAGGAGACACCATGAAGCGCAGGATTCTGGTTTCAGCGATCGCCGCGGCGGTCTTTGCGATGCAACCGGCGATGGCGGCGACGAATGTCAGTGATGGCGTGGTCAAGCTGGGCGTGCTGACGGACATGTCGGGCACCTATTCGGACCTCTCCGGGCCTGGGGCGGTGGAGGCGACCAAGATGGCGGTCGAGGACTTCATCGCCAAGGAGAAGCCCGACTTCAAGATCGAAGTGATCTCCGCCGACCATCAGAACAAGGCGGACATCTCGGCCAACAAGGCGCGCGAATGGTTCGATACCGCCAAGGTCGATACCATCGTCGATCTCGTCACGACCTCGACTGCGCTCGCGGTGATGAAGGTTGCGAACGAGAAGAACCGCATCTCGCTCGTCAATGGCGCGGGCTCAACCCCGATCACCAACGAGCAATGCAACGACACGACCGTGCATTGGGCCTACGACACCTACGCGTTGCCGGTCGGCACGGCGAAGGCGGTCGTCAAGCAGGGCGGCAAGACCTGGTACTTCATCACCGCGGACTACGCCTTCGGCCACTCGCTGGAGAAGAACACCTCGGAGGTCGTGACGAAGAACGGCGGCAAGGTGCTCGGCAGCGTGCGCCACCCCTTCCCCGGCAGCGATTTCTCGTCCTTCCTGCTGAGCGCGCAATCCTCCGGTGCGCAGGTCATCGGACTGGCGAACGCCGGCAGCGACACGATCAACTCGATCAAGCAGGCGAAGGAGTTCGGCATCACGCCGAAGCAGACGCTCGCCGGGCTGCTGATGTTCATCTCCGACGTGCATAGCCTGGGGCTCGAAGCGACGCAGGGCATGTACCTGACGACCGGCTTCTACTGGGATCGCAACGACGAGACGCGTGCTTGGTCGAAGCGCTACTTCGAAAAGATGAAGCGCATGCCGACGATGGTGCAGGCGGGCGACTACTCGGCCGTCTACCACTATCTGAAGGCGGTCAAGGCAGCGGGCACCGACGAAGCGAAGGCGGTGATGGCCAAGATGCGCGAGATGCCGGTCAACGATTTCTTCGCGAAGAACGGCAAGGTGCGCATAGACGGGCGGATGGTGCACGACATGTATCTGGTGCAGGTGAAGAAGCCCTCGGAATCGAAGTACCCGTGGGACTACTACACGATCCGCGAAACGATTCCGGGCGACGAGGCGTTCATCCCGCTGTCCGAGAGCAAGTGCTCGCTGGTCAAGAAATAAGCACGCCAGACTGGCGATGACCGGGGATCGCGAGCGCCCTTTCAGGTGCGAACGATCTCACGGCCGGCGCCGACACCCGAGCGCGAGACTATGGACATCTTCGGCATACCGATCCAGGCCCTGATGGGGCAGTTGCTGATCGGGCTCATCAACGGTTCGTTCTACGCGATCCTGAGCCTGGGGCTGGCGATCATCTTCGGCCTGCTCAACATCATCAATTTCGCGCACGGCGCCCTCTACATGATGGGCGCCTTCATCGCGTGGATCGGCCTCACCTACCTCGGCATCAACTACTGGCTCGCGCTGATCGCGTCGCCGGTGGTCGTCGGCTGCCTCGGCATGGTGATCGAGCGCACGATGCTCAAGCACCTGTACCGGCTCGATCATTTATACGGGCTGCTGCTGACTTTCGGGCTGGCGCTCATCATCGAGGGCCTGTTCCGCTACCAATTCGGGATTTCGGGCGCGAGCTATCCGGTCCCCGAACTGCTCTCCGGCGGCTTCAACCTGGGCTTCATGTTCCTGCCGAAATACCGCGCCTGGGTCGTGCTCGTGTCGCTCGTCGTGTGCTTCGGCAGCTGGTTCATCATCGAGCGGACCAAGCTCGGCTCCTACCTGCGCGCCGGCACCGAGAATCCGCAACTACTGCAGGCTTTCGGCATCAACGTGCCGCTGATGATCACGCTGACCTACGGTTTCGGCGTGGGGCTCGCGGCCTTCGCGGGCGTGCTCGCGGCACCCGTGTTCCAGGTGAATCCGGTCATGGGTTCGAACCTGATCATTGTCGTCTTCGCCGTGGTCGTGATCGGCGGCATGGGCTCGATCATGGGTTCGATCGTCACCGGCCTCGGCCTCGGCCTGATCGAGGGGCTGACGAAGGTGTTCTACCCGGAGGCCTCGTCGGTCGTGATCTTCGTCATCATGGGCATCGTCCTGCTGCTGCGACCCGCCGGCCTCTTCGGACGCGAGCGCTGACCTGATGGCGGCCCACTCACAAGGACCCGCGCTATGAACGGCAAACTCATCGGCTGGATCGCGCTGATCGCGATCGGACTCCTCGCACCGCTCGTCCTCTACCCGGTGCTGGTGATGAAGATCCTGTGCTTCGCGCTCTTCGCCTGCGCGTTCAACCTGCTGCTCGGCTACACCGGCCTGCTGTCCTTCGGCCACGCCGCCTTCCTCGGCTCGGCCGGCTACGTCTGCGGCTACGCCGTGCAGTCGCTGGGCCTGACGCCCGAGCTCGGCATCCTCGCCGGCACTGCGGTCGCAGCGGCGCAGGGCTTCGTGTTCGGCAGCCTCGCGATCCGCCGTGCCGGCATCTACTTCGCGATGATCACGCTCGCGCTCGCGCAGCTCGTCTATTTCCTCGCGCTGCAGTTTCCCTTCACCGGCGGCGAGGACGGCATGCAGGGCATCCCGCGCGGGCATCTGCTGGGGATGATCGACCTGTCCGACGGCATGAACATGTACTACTTCGTGCTCGCGATCTTCCTGTTCGGCTTCTGGGTCGTCGAGCGCGCGATCCATTCCCCGTTCGGGCAGGTGCTGAAGGCGATCCGCGAGAACGAGCCGCGCGCGGTCTCGCTCGGCTACGACGTCGAGAAGTACAAGCTCCTCGCCTTCGTGCTGTCGGCGGCGCTGTCGGGTTTGGCCGGCTCGACGAAGGCGCTGGTGTTCCAGCTCGCGTCGCTCACCGACGTGCATTGGCACATGTCGGGCGAGATCGTGCTGATGACGCTGCTGGGCGGAATGGGGACGGTGTTTGGGCCGATCGTCGGCGCGGCGGTCGTCGTCGGACTGCAGAACTACGGCGCCGAGCTCGGCCAGTGGGTCACGGTGCTGACCGGCGTCATCTTCGTGGTCTGCGTGCTGGCCTTCCGCCGCGGCATCTTCGGCGAACTGGCGGTGCTCATCCGCCGCTCCGGCATCCGGATCTGAGCGCCCTCACGGCGCCGGGCTTTACGCGGGGGTGGCCGCCTCGTCGGCCAGACGCCACTGCAGGCTCCCCTTGGCAGCCACGAGCAGCTTTTGGCTGCCGGATGGTGCGGCACGCAGGAAGGATTTGATCTCGGCCGGCGTCATCTGCGCGACGGGTTTCGCGTCTGCCGCCTGGGGACGCGCGCGAACGATGACGTCACCGGAGATGTCGCCGATGCTGCAGCTCACCGCTTCGCGAAGTTTGCGGCGTTCTTCCTCGACCGCCGCCATCGCCGACTGCAGCGCCTCGCGCTGGGTCGCCCGCGCCTTGCCTTCCTCGGTCAGCCGGGCGAGCGCCTTCAGGACCGGCGCCACCTTGTCGCGCAACTTGATGAAGGCCGCCTGCTGCTCCGCCGTCAGCGAGATCTCCTTACGCCTGAGCTTGCCCGCGACGGCCATGTAGTTCGCGACGCCCGGCTGGGTGCGCGCCGACTCCAACAGCTGGCGCGCGGCGGCGTCCGCCTGATCGAGCGCCTCGAGTTGCGTCCGCGCCTGGGCGAGTAGCGCACGCTGGGCATCGTCGGCAGGCAGCAGCACCGAGATCAGCGTTTCGGCCTGACCGCGCGGCCTGACCGCCTCGATCGCGAGCGACGGCGATGCGAGCACCGAGGCCTCGACGACCGCCATCTGGACTTCATCGGCCAGGATATCGCACCCCACGGCACGTTCGCCGACGACCCGGCGCGCGACGATGAGACTGCTTTCGGCGACGCCGACCGTGACCTCGCCGCCGGGCGCGAAGATCGTCGCGCCGCTGACACGGCCTTCGACCCTCACCTCGCCGCCGGGATCGACGATGCTGCCGCCCGAGAGGTTCTGCTTCAGCACCACGCGCCCGCCGCGCGACACGATCTTGCCGAAGACGTCGGCGTAGGTCGTGATGTTCAGGCCCTCGACGACGCGCCGTTCCTGGATCTCGCCGTGCTCCTCATATTCGTCGCCCATCAGGGAGATGTCGCCCGTCGTGCGCAGGCTCACGCCGGCACGGTTCACGACCTTCTCGCTCACCGAGATCTTGCCGCTGTCGTTGTCGATGTCGAGAAAGCCGTCGATCGCGGCGACCAGGCATTCGCCCTGCTCGTCCCGGTCGACGCGCGTACCTGGCCCGGACAGCGTCGCGAAATCGAAGTCCTTGGGCACCTGCGGCGCCACCGGCCGTCCATTGAGTTCGCGGCCGAGCGCTCCGAGCACGAGCGGCGTCTTGCGCAGCAGCCGCGCCCCGGCGCGGATCTGCGGGAAGCGGTTGCGGAAGCGCGCGAGGTTGATGCGGCCGTCGGGCAAGCTACCCGGCGCGTCGTCACGGTGCAGCACGTCGGACACTTCCTGCACGCCGGCGTCGCTTCCCGCCGTGGGCGCAATCGCCTCCGCGATCTTCAGTCGCCCGACGTAGTCGTCAGCAATCGCCTTGCGCACCTCAGCCTCGTCGACGCCGAACTTCACTCCCTTGAGCCACATCTGCGCAACGAACTCGTCGAAATCCAGCTTCGTCTTCTGCGACACGACGACCGATTCGGTGCGCGCCACGCCGCCCTCCTCGTCGCCACCGGCGCCCGCCACCGGCTGCTCGACCGTGTATTCCAGGCTGACCGGCTCGAACAGGTATTCGGCCCGCCCTCCTGAAACCTTCACGCCGCGATAGAGACTCACGCGCTGGCCGACGATGAAGGAGATGCCCGCCGCAAAGCGGACGCGCGCGTTTCCACCGGCCGCCTCACGAGCACGGATCTCGTCGATCACCATGCCGGGCTCGAAGTCGAAGGCAAGCCGCAGGAAGGCGGGATAGTCGGTGCCGCGAAAATAGGCGCCCCGGATGAACATCCGGTCCACCCACTGGTTGAACTCGGCCGAAGCGCTTAGATAATTGAGGTCGACCGACAGCCCGGTTTCATCGCGAACGATGAAGCGCGGCAAAGGCTCCGGTGCATTCCCATCGACTCCCGCAGCAGCGTCGGCCATCGTCTCGTCCCTGTCTTTATTCGTAGTTGTATCAACCGACTTCACCCCCATGTTACTGGACGTCACGGCCGCACGCATAATGACCTGCAACACGCAATTTGTTCCGGCTGCGCTGCCGCGTCTGGGTTAAGCTTTCGCGCCGCCTCGCCTTGCCTCCACCCCCTTTGCCGCCATCCTTCATGGCCTCCGAATTCGATCTCATCCGCCGTCACTTCACCCGCGCTCCCCGCCATACCGCCCTCGCGGTCGGGGACGATGCCGCCTTGCTGCAGCCGCGCTCCGGCATGCAGCTCGCCGTGTCGACCGACATGCTGGTCGCGGGCACGCACTTCTTTCCCGACACCGACGCCGAAGCGCTGGGCTGGAAGACGCTCGCCGTGAACGTCTCCGACATCGCCGCGATGGGCGCGGAGCCACGCTGGGCCGTGCTCGCGCTGTCGCTACCGTCTGCCGACGAAGCCTGGATCGCCGACTTCTCGCGCGGCTTCTTCGCCTGCGCCGAGGCCTTCGGCGTCGATCTCGCCGGCGGCGACACGACACGCGGCCCGCTCAACTTGTGCGTCACGATCTTCGGCGAAGTCCCGGCCGGCGCCGCGATCACCCGTGACGGCGCACAGGCCGGCGACGACCTCTGGATCACCGGCACCCCCGGCCTGGCGTCCCTGGGTCTCGCCCATCTGCGCGGCGAGATCGCGCTGCAAGGCGACTACGCCCGTCGCTGCCTCGACGCCCTGCACCGCCCGCAGCCTCGCGTCGCCTTCGGTCTCGCGCTGCGCGGTATCGCGAGCGCGATGCTCGACGTCTCCGACGGCCTGCTCGGCGACCTCGGCCATATCCTCGAATGCTCGGCCTGCGGCGCGCGCATCGACGTCCCGGCCCTGCCGCTCGCCGAACTTTACGCCGCGGGCGCCGACGGCGATCTTGCACGACGCTGCCTCCTTTCCGGCGGTGACGACTACGAGCTGCTCTTCACCGCGCCCCCCGCCCGGTGCGACGAGGTCGCCGCGCTCGGCCGAACACTCGGCCTGCCCGTGACGCGCATCGGCACCATGACTGCCCAAACCGGGCAGCTCCTGCTGCGCGAAGCGGACGGCCACGAACAGAGCAGCGCCCCCCGCGGCTACGATCACTTCGGGTGAAGCCACCCCCTCACACCATCGACCCGATGCAACCGACTTTCCGTCTCCTCTTCAGCCATCCGGCGCATTTCATCTCGCTCGGTTTCGGCTCCGGCCTGTCGCCGCGCGGCCCTGGCACCGCCGGCACGCTTGCCGCCTGGCTGCTCTATCCGCTGGTGCGCACGCCGATCTCCGACTTCGTGTTCCTCGCACTGCTCGCGAGCTTCTTCGTCGCCGGCATCATCGCGGCCGATCGCACGGGCCGGGCACTCGGCGAGTCGGATCACGGCGCGATCGTGTGGGACGAAATCGTCGCCTTCTGGCTCGTGCTCTTCTTCACCCCGGCAGGCCTCGCCTGGCAGGCGGTGGCCTTCGTGCTGTTCCGCTTTTTCGACATCGTCAAACCGCCTCCCGTCCGCTGGGCGGACCGCCGTGTGAAGGGCGGTTTCGGTGTCATGCTCGACGACTTGATCGCCGCGGGTTACGCGATCCTCGTGCTCGCGATCCTCGTCAGACTGCTCGGACCCACACCATGGACCCACATCTGAACGCCCTCTCCGCCGAAGTCGGCGCGTGGCTGCTCGCGCGCAAGTTGAAACTCGCCTGCGCCGAATCCTGCACCGGCGGCTGGGTCGCTGAAGTCGTCACCGCCACCGCCGGCAGCTCGGATTGGTTCGACTGCGGATTCATCACCTACTCGAACGAGTCCAAGCAAGCGTTGCTGGGCGTTTCGGCCGACACCCTCCAGCGCCACGGCGCCGTGTCTGAGCCGACGGTCGATGCGATGGTGGCGGGAGTGTTGTCGCACAGCCGTGCCGACATCGCGCTCGCGGTATCGGGCGTCGCCGGCCCGGGTGGCGGCACTCCGGAAAAGCCCGTCGGCACCGTGTGCTTCGCCTGGGGCACCCGCGATGGCCGCACGCACCGCGCGACCTGCCATTTTCCCGGCGACCGGGAAGCGGTCCGCCGCCAGGCAGTCTTCCATGCGCTGCGAGAATTGATGACAATGGACTTTTCCTGACTCACCCGCTCCCAGCAATTGACACCGCACAGCAATCTCTGTGCCATAATTCACCGACTACCAGAAAGGACACCCCATGGACGACAACAAGGCCAAGGCCCTCGCCGCCGCGCTCTCGCAGATCGAGAAGCAGTTCGGCAAGGGTTCGATCATGCGGATGGGCGACGGCAACGTCGAAAAGGACATCCAGACTGTCTCGACCGGCTCGCTCGGGCTCGACATCGCGCTCGGCCTCGGGGGCCTGCCGCGCGGCCGCGTGATCGAAATCTACGGCCCGGAATCCTCCGGCAAGACGACCCTTACGCTGCAAGTCATCGCCGAGATGCAGAAGATTGGCGGCACCGCAGCCTTCATCGACGCCGAGCACGCGCTTGACGTCACCTACGCCGAAAAGCTCGGCGTGAACATTCAGGACCTGCTGATTTCGCAGCCTGACACCGGCGAACAGGCGCTCGAGATCGCCGACATGCTGGTGCGTTCGGGCGGCGTCGACATCGTCGTCATCGACTCGGTCGCGGCGCTGACGCCGAAGGCAGAAATCGAAGGCGAGATGGGCGACCAGCTCCCCGGCCTGCAGGCCCGCCTGATGAGCCAGGCGCTCCGGAAGCTCACCGCCAACATCAAGCGCACCAACACGCTCGTGATCTTCATCAACCAAATCCGGATGAAGATCGGCGTCATGTTCGGCAGCCCCGAGACCACCACCGGCGGCAACGCGCTGAAGTTCTACGCCTCGGTGCGCCTCGACATCCGCCGCATCGGCTCGATCAAGAAGGGCGACGAAGTCGTCGGCAACGAGACCCGCGTCAAGGTCGTCAAGAACAAGGTCTCGCCCCCGTTCCGCGAAACCGAGTTCGACATCCTGTACGGCGAAGGCATCTCGCGCGAAGGCGAGATCATCGACTTGGGTGTGCAGCACAAGATCGTCGACAAGGCCGGCGCCTGGTACTCGTACAAGGGCGACAAGATCGGCCAGGGCAAGGACAACACGCGCGAGTTCCTGCGCGCCAACCCGGCCCTCGCACGCGAGATCGAAAACCGCGTGCGCGTCGCGGTCGGCCTGAAGGAAATGCCGACCGAAGCCGAGCCCCCGCAGGCTTCGCAAGCGGCGTGACGGCTGAATCATGGCCGAAACCAGCCTGCGGGAACGTGCCCTGAGGCACCTGGCGCGGCGCGATCACTCGCGCGCCGAGCTCAGCCGTAAGCTGGCCGCCCATGGTTCGACCGAAGAGATCGACGAGATCCTCGATCGCATGACCGAACTCGGACTCCTCAGCGACAGCCGTTTCGCCGAAGCCTGGGTGCGCGGCAAGGCCGCACGCCATGGCACGGCGCGGCTGCGTCACGACCTCGCCCAGCGCGGTGTGCCGCGTGAGGCGATCGACGAGGCGATTGCCTCCGAGTGCCCCGACGACGAGATGACGCGCGCGCGCGAGCTCTGCCGCAGCCGATTCCCCGCACCGCCAGCCGACGCCCGCGAATGGGCGCGCCAGGCCAGATTCCTGCAGAGCCGCGGCTTCGCCGTGGACCTGATCCGCAAGCTATTGAAAGAGAACCCCGATGAGTCTGCTTAAGGTCGCGGGACTGCAAAAACGCTACAAGGCCCGCACCGTCGTCCACGACGTGGCCTTCGAGGTCGGCAGCGGCGAAGTCGTCGGCCTGCTCGGCCCCAACGGCGCCGGCAAGACCACCTGCTTCTACATGATCGTCGGCCTCGTCCGCGCCGACGGGGGCGACATCACGCTCGACGACGCGCAGCTCACCCACCTGCCGATCCACGCGCGCGCGCGCCTCGGCCTCTCCTACCTGCCGCAGGAGATGAGCGTCTTCCGCAAGCTCACGGTGGCCGAGAACATCCGCGCCGTACTCGAACTGCAAGGCCTCGACGACGAGGCCATCAGCGCGCGCCTCGAAGAGCTGCTCGAAGAACTGGGCATCGCCCACCTCCGCGACAACACGGCGATCTCGCTCTCGGGCGGCGAACGGCGGCGCTGTGAAATTGCGCGCGCACTCGCGACCAATCCGCGCCTGATCCTGCTGGACGAGCCCTTCGCCGGCGTCGATCCGATCGCCGTGCTCGACATCCAGAAGATCATCCGCTACCTGCGCGACCGCGGCATCGGGGTATTGATCACCGACCACAACGTACGCGAGACCCTCGGCATCTGCAATCGGGCCTACATTATCAGTGACGGGCGGGTGCTCGCGAGCGGCCGCCCCGACGACATCGTCGCCAACGAACAGGTCCGCCAGGTCTACCTCGGCGAGCACTTCCGACTCTGAGTTCCGCTCCGCACCATGAAGCCCTCCCTCCAGCTCAAGATCTCGCAGCACCTCACGCTGACCCCACAGTTGCAGCAGTCAATCAAGCTGCTGCAACTGTCGACCCTTGAACTGAACCAGGAGCTCGAACGCTTCCTGCAGGACAACCCGATGCTCGAACGCGAAGAGGGCGACGGCGCGGAGTTTTCCCCCAATATGCCCGGTTCGGGCAACAGCAGCAGCGAACAGGAACGCGGCGAACCGAGCGAGAGCCCGCGCGAGGAAGCCGAACCGACCAACTTTGACGAAGCCGGCGAATGGTCCAGCATGGGCAGCGGAAGCTCCAACCGCGACGATGACGACGACACCGACTTCCAGGAGCTGCAGGCCGCCAGCACGACGCTGCGCGATCACCTCGACCAGCAGATCAGCCTGTCGCCGCTGTCCGACCGCGACCGCGCACTGGTGCGCTTCCTCATCGAGGCGCTCGACGACGACGGCTACCTCCATCAGTCGCTCGAAGACCTCCTGCCGCTGCTGCCCGCGGAACTCGAATACGATCTCGACGACCTGTCGATCGCGCTGCGCCACGTGCAGCACCTCGACCCGGCCGGTATCGGCGCCCGCAGCCCGCAGGAATGCCTGAGCCTGCAACTGCGCGCGATGCCCGCGAGCGAGACACGCGATCTCGCGCAGAAGATCGTCGACCTGCATCTCGACCTCCTCGCCGAGCGCAATTTCGCACGCCTCAAGCGTCTGCTGGGTTGCGACGACGACGCGCTGCGCCGCGCCCATACGCTGATCTGCAGTCTCGACCCGCATCCGGGCTCGCAGCATTCGGTGCAGGAGACGCGTTACGTCGTCCCGGACGTCGTCGTCCGCAAGCTCCGTTCGCGCTGGGTCGTGAGCCTCAATCCGGAAGCCATGCCGCGCCTGCGCATCAACGCGCTTTACGCCAGCATCCTGCAGCAGAACCGCGGCTCGGGCGGCGCGCTGACCAGCCAGCTGCAGGAAGCACGCTGGCTTATCAAGAACGTGCAGCAGCGTTTCGACACGATTCTGCGAGTTTCGCAAGCGATCGTTGACCAGCAGCGACAGTTCTTCGATTATGGCGATGTGGCGATGCGCCCTCTGACGCTCAGGGAGATCGCGGACCAACTGGAGCTGCACGAATCCACGGTCTCGCGGGTGACGACGCAGAAGTTCATGGCCACACCGCGCGGCGTGTTCGAACTGAAGTATTTTTTCGGCAGCCACGTTGCCACCGATACCGGTGGGGCGGCCTCCTCAACGGCGATTCGCGCGCTGATTCGCCAGTTGGTGGATGCCGAAGACAGGAAAAAACCCCTGTCCGACGCGAAGATTGCCGAATTGTTGGGCCAGCAGGGTATCGTGGTGGCGCGGAGAACCATCGCGAAGTACCGCGAATCACTCAATATCCCGCCGGTCAGCCTGCGCAAAACGATCTGACAATACGAGGAATCATCATGAATCTCACCATCACCGGGCATCACGTCGAAGTCACCCCCGCGATCCGCGAATACGTCAATACGAAGCTCGATCGCGTCATCCGACACTTCGACAACGTGACGAGCGTCGCCGTGATTCTGTCGGTGGAAAAGCTCAAGCAAAAGGCTGAGGTGACGCTGCACGTGCGCGGCAAGGACATTTATGTCGAAAGCGACGATGCTGACATGTATGCGGCGATCGATTCCATGGCCGACAAGCTTGACCGGCAGGTGCTGAAGTACAAGCAGAAGAATTTCGATCACGGTCACGACACGTTGAAGCACCAACCGACGGAACTGTGATCCTTTCCTTTCCCCGGCGGGGGCGGGGGTGTTTATAATTCGCGCGTCTCCAAACCGCGTTAACACCTCGCTCCCGACCGAACCTGCGCCCTGGCAGCACCGGTAAGGCCGGTGTCCCCAGGGCGCTGACACAAATGAGCCTCATTGCCGAACTCCTGCCACCGTCAAACGTGGTCATCAATCTCGACGCGAGCAGCAAGAAACGCGTCTTCGAGCAGGCCGGCCTGCTCTTCGAGAACAATCAAGGCATCGGCCGCGCTGTCGTTTTCGACAGCCTGTTCTCGCGCGAGCGTCTCGGCTCGACCGGCCTCGGCCAGGGCATCGCGATTCCGCACGGGCGCATCAAGGGCCTGAAGGAAGCCGCCGGCGCCTTCCTGCGCCTGTCGGCACCGGTCCAGTTCGACGCTCCCGACGGGCGCCCGGTGACAATGCTGTTCGTGCTGCTGGTTCCCGAACAGGCCAACGAACGTCACCTGCAACTGCTCTCCGAACTGGCGCAGATGTTCAGCGACCGCGACTTCCGCGAGCAGTTGCTGAACGCACCCGACGCCGCCACCATCCATTCGCTGTTCGCAAACTGGGGGCCTCATGCGGCAGACCAACGTCGCGCGGCTGTTTGAAGTCCAGTGCGAGCGCCTGTCGCTGACACACGTCAGCGGCCGCCTCGACCGTAGCATCTCGGTCACCGAAGAACGCATCTGGCCGGCCGATCTCGTCGGCCACCTGAACCTGATCCACCCGGCACGCCTGCAGATCCTCGGCGCTGCGGAACTCGCGTGGGCGCGACGCCAGTCGAGCGAAAAAGTCGCCCATCACCTCACCGAAATCATCGGCTCGCAACCGCCCGCGATCATCGTCGCCGACGGCTGCGAAATCCCCGGCCTGCTGCGCGGCATCTGCGAGCGCGCCGACGTCGCGCTGGTCACGACGCCGCTGCCCGCGGCGAGCGTCATCGACCAGCTGCGCCTCTACCTGTCGCGCGAACTCGCCGAGAAGATCTCGCTGCACGGCGTCTTCATGGACGTGCTCGGCGTAGGCGTATTCATCACCGGGAGCTCGGGCGCCGGCAAGTCCGAGCTTGCGCTCGAACTGATCTCGCGCGGCCACGGCCTCGTCGCCGACGACATCGTCGAATTCTCGCGCATCGCGCCGCAGGTGCTCGAAGGCCGCTGCCCCGAGATGCTGAAGGATTTCATCGAAGTCCGGGGCCTGGGCATCCTCAACATCCGCGCGATCTTCGGCGAGACGGCCTGCCGCCGGAAGATGCGCCTGCGGCTCGTCGTGCATCTCGAACGCCGCGCCCCCGGCCAGGCCGACCCGAACCGTCTGCCGATGCATCGCGAGACGCAGGACATCCTCGGCGTGAACGTGATCCGCGTCGTGCTGCCGGTCGCCGCCGGCCGCAACATCGCGGTGCTGCTCGAAGCGGCGGTGCGCTCCACGATTCTGCAGCTGCGCGGTATCGATTCGACGCAGGAATTCATCGAACGGCACCAGCGGCTGCTCGACGGCGGCGAGGGTGGCCACTGAGCAATCGTCGAAGGGCGCAGCCCTTGCCGCAGTGCCGCATCGGCTGATACGCTCAACGTCTTTGCGCCGCCAGCAAAGGTCCCCGTAATGACTGCCGAACATCCGGACTATCTGGAAAAAATCCTCAATGCCCGCGTCTACGACGTGGCCGAGGAAACCCCGCTCGACCTCGCCTCCAACCTCTCGGCACGCATCCACAACCGAATCTTCCTGAAGCGCGAGGACATGCAGCCGGTGTTCAGCTTCAAGCTGCGCGGTGCCTACAACAAGATGGCCCACCTCTCGCCGCAGGCCCTCAAGCGCGGCGTGATCTGCGCCTCGGCCGGGAACCACGCGCAGGGCGTGGCGCTGTCGGCGCAGCGGCTCGGCGTGCGGGCCGTGATCGTGATGCCGACCTCGACGCCGCAGATCAAGGTCGACGCGGTCAAGGCGCGCGGCGGCGAAGTCGTCCTTGCAGGCGACTCCTACTCCGACGCCTACGCGCACGCGGTCGAACTCGAGAAAACCGAGAAGCTGACCTTCGTCCACCCCTACGACGATCCGGACGTGATTGCAGGCCAGGGCACGATCGGCATGGAGATCCTGCGTGCGCACCCGGACCCGATCCACGCCGTGTTCTGTGCAGTCGGCGGCGGCGGCCTGATCTCGGGTGTCGCCGCCTACATCAAGCGCCTGCGCCCGGAAACGAAGATCATCGGCGTCGAGACCGTTGATGCCGACGCGATGACCCGCTCGCTCGCCGAAGGCCGGCGCGTCGCACTCGACCAGGTCGGTCTCTTCGCCGACGGCACCGCTGTCAAGCTGGTCGGCGAGGAAACCTTCCGCCTGTGCCAGCAGTACGTCGACGAGATGATCCTCGTCGACAACG
>NZ_DATFAO010000094.1:0-113588 GCF_035254505.1 Aromatoleum sp.
GGCGCGACGCGGTCGTCGACGTAGGCCTGCAGGCGCTCGAACTCGCGCTCGCCGAGCGCGCGGCCCGGGAAGAGGTTGAGGCGGCGCGGGTCGTCGGGGCGCTTTTCGGGTTCGTGCAGCCGGATGTCGAGCGGTATGCGCGGCAGCAGCGTCAGCGCCGGCCGCAGCGCGAGTGCGGCCAGCAAGCTCGGCGAGAGGAAGGACGGGGTGGCCATGATGTGCTCCCTGGTTCGTCAGCCCGCGAGCTGTTTCCACAGATCCAGATGCGTGCCGGACAGCCCGAAGTTCTGCCCTTCTTCGAGGAAGAATTTCGGCAGGTCGATGTTGCCGGCGGCGTCGAAGAGGCGGTCGCGGATTTTCTCGAAGCCGACGAGGTCCGCGCGGGCGATCGCGAGCGTGCTGGGCCACAACGCGGGGTCGAGGCGGCGGTCGGCGAGCCCGACGATCTGCACGGCGGCGATGCGCGCCGGCTCGTTGCCGCCGATCACCGAGTCGGCGCCCCGGGCGGCCTTCAGGCCGGCATCGTCCGCGCCGCGGGCGCGAGCGAGGCGCTCCAGCGTGAGCTCGATCGCGAGGTCGCTCGACTGCGCGGCCTCGATCTTGAGCTTCTCGATCGCGGCGTTGGCGTTCGCGAGCTGAGTTTCGAGCTCCGCGACGCGGGCGCGCAGGGTCGCGATCTCGTTGTTCGCCTGGGCGAGCGCGTCTTGCAGTTCGGCCACACGCGCGAGGGCCGCGGCTTCGCGGGCGAGGCTCGCGTCGAGTTTTGCGCGGGTGTCGGCGAGTTCGGCGCGGGTGGTTTCAAGGCTGGCCCGCGTTGCGTCGAGCTCGGCCTTGAGTTTCGCGATCTCCTCGCGCGCGGCCTGCAGGTCGGCGTCGGTGCCGCCGGCCGCTTCGAGCTTCGCGAGCGCGTCCTTGAGTTCGGCTTCGAGCTCGGCGACGCGTCGTCGGGCCGCGTCGAGCTGGGCGGCGAGCGTCGCGCCTTCCTGCTCCAGCACGGCGGATTTTGCGCGCTCGGCGTCGAGGGCCGCGGCGAGCTCCTCGATGCGCTGCTTCAGCGTCTCGTCGACCGGGGACGCGGCGGTCTTCAGGCGCTCGATCTCGGCACGCGCGGCGTCGAGTTCGGCCTTCAGCGCGTCGATGCGGTCGCTGGCGGCTTCCAGCGCGTTGGCGAGGACCGCGGCGTTGCGGTCGTCGGACTTCAGGGTCTCGATTTCCTTCTGCGCCGCGGCGAGGGCGAGCTTGAGGCGTTCGATCTCGGCGAGCGCGTCGGTCAGGCGCTGGTCGCCGCCGCCGGCCGCGACGGCCTTTTCGAGCTCGGCGATGCGGACTTTCAGACGCGCGATCTCGGCCTCCAGCGCGCCGCGCGCCTCTTCGGCGGCGTCGACGTCTTCCAGCGCGGCGTCGAGCTGTTCTTCCAGCAGCGCGGCGTCGGGCGGCAGCGCCGCGCCCGGCGGCGGTAGCGTCATGCCGAGCGCGAGCACGACGGCGCTGACGGCGGTCTCGGCGGTGCGCGGCGGGCGGCGCACGTACATCAGCTCGGCGGGATTCGCGTCCGCCCAGATCGCGCGCCAGACGTCGGCGTCGGTGTCGATGCGGTGGATCGGCGGCTGCGGCAGGATGCGCAACGCGAGGCGGTCGAGGCGCGCGAGGCGTCCGAGTCCACGGGGCACGACCTCGGCGGGCGCTTCGAGCTGGCGGGCGCGCAGCGCGAAGGCGGTGTCGCTCATCGGCACCAGCACCATGATGTCGCAGTCGGCGTCGCGTTCGAGGTCGATCGGCGCGAGGTGGGCGGAGTCGGCGAGCACCGCTTCGAGCTCGCTGCGGCGCACGGGTGCGATGGCGACCTCGTAGTCCTTGGGGAAGAACTGCTGGCGGCCGCCGACCGGGTCAACGCAATCCTGCGGGATCGGCCCCCAGGGGGGCAGCACGCGGAAGTACTGGCTCGCGGCGAAGGCACCCCGGAGGCCCGCGCTCTGGCGGGCGGCGAGCACGGTCAGCATCAGCTCCTGGTAGTGGGCCGCGAGATCCTGCTGGATCGCGTTCGGCGTGTTCAGCGTGCGCTGTGGGCGGCGCAGCAGACCGCGATCGAGCCACAGGATGCGGCCGCGCTCGACGGCGATGAGGCACAACGGCACGGCGTCGTCGGAGGGCAGCGCGAGGCGTTCGCCGCCCGACAGCAGCTCGCGGGCGAGGGTCGCGCGGACCGCGATCTCGTCCTGGCGCGGCAGCGGCAAAGGCAGCGGCATCAGGCGCAGCTCGACGCCTTCCGCCCACGCGGCGATGTGGGGGACGCGCGGCGCGGCGAGATCCTTCGGGAAAGCTTCGGCGACGCCGTCAACGACCTGGGCGTGGGTCAGCGCCAGCGCGTAGAGGCCACGCGCATAGCTGCGGAAGCGGCCGTCGTTGAGCGTCGCGATCAGGCCGCTGTTGAGCAGGTTGATCGACAGCGGCTGGTTGTTGAGCTGCAGCACGCGGCCCGAGGGCGCGATCGCGATGCCGGGCGAGACTTCCAGGAGGTGGCCGGATTGCAGGGTGATGTCGAGCCCGCGCACGATGCCGGCGCCGAAGACCTGGCCCAGTTCGAGCAGACGTTCGTCGAGGTAGATCTGGTCGCGGTTGAGGTCGGAGGCCTTCAGCAGCTGGCCGTCGAAGTAGTTCGTGCGCGACAGCAGCGGGTCGATGCTGGAGATGCGTTCGCCGGCCGCGTTCGTCGTGCCGATCCGGAGCGGGGTGAAGCGGATGTTGGCCATGGCGGCTCCTTACGCGCGGATCAGCCGAGCGAGCGCGGCGGCGTTGAAGAGGAAGGGGCGCACGAGGTTGTCGACCTCGATGCGGCGCGGATTGACGACGAGGCCGGGGTCGGGCGCGGGCGGCGTGAGGCGCACGGCGATGCGTGCGAGCAGCGTGCGGGCGAGCTGGGCCGGGTCGGTCAGGAAGGCCTGGCGGGCGACCAGCGACTGGTTGTCGTCGCCGAGCGAGTGCAGCAGGCGGGCGCCGAGTTCGAGCTGGTTGCGGGCGGCGCCGGCGGCGGCTTCGACCTGGGCGCGTTCGCGTTCGCCGAGCTTGGTTTCGATCTCGTCGTAGGATTTGATCCGGGCGTGGGCGGCGAAGAGGTGTTCTTCGGCGGGCGCGTCCTCGGGGCGTTCGGCGACGAGTTCGAACAGCACGCAGTCGGCGACGCGCGAGGGCTGGACCGGGTCGGTGCCGGCATTGACCTCGGTCGCGAGCACCGGCTGCAGCCCGCTCGCGCAGTCCTGGTAGCGCATCGTGACCTTCAACCACAGCAGGTTGTCGGGTTCCGCGTAGCCGTCGCGGATCAGCGCGCCCCACAGCTCCTCGTCCTCGTGCTGCGCGGTGAGCCAGGCGCCGAAATCGACGCAGTAGGGTTCGGAGACGCTGATCTCGCGCCCGAGGCCATCGACGCCGACGCCGGGGCTCACGACGAGGCGCACGCGCACTTCGTCGGTGTCGTTGCCGGGATCCTCCGCGCGCAGGCTCACGCGCAGCCCCGCGACCGTGCCCGCGCCGTGCAACCAGTAGCCGTGGCGCGTCGCGCGGCGGCGGTGGTAGTCCTGTTCGGCGCGCGTCGCCTCCAGCCCCAGCAGCATGCCGGGTTCGTAGCTCACGCGCTTCAGCGCTTCCTCGAAACGGCCGTCGCCGGCGAGGCTTGCGTCGCAGTTGTCGTCGGGCTCGCTCATGCCCTGTCTCCTTCACTGGCGGTCGTGTCGATCGGCGCGGCGTGCTCGGGGTCGAGCGCGACCGGGTTGTGCAGCAGGTCGCCGCGGCCGAGGCGCGTGCGGTCGAGCACGATGCGCCCCGGAGGCGGCGGGGTTTCGAGCCAGGTGTCGATGCCCAGCAGCGGCGACAGGCCCAGCACGAAGGGGTGGTCGCTGGTGCGGATCGCCCATTGCACGGTCGCGGGCACGAGGGCGGGCAGCGCGTCGCGCACGACGGCTTCGAGGCGCTTCGCCGGTCCGTGCAGGATCACCGTCATACGTCGCGAAGCCTCGTCGAAGAAGCGCTCGACGACCGCCGCCTCGCCGCGCGTTTCGGCCACTTCGGGCGCGAAGAGGGCGAGGAATTCGCGCGCCTGGTCGTCCGACAGGATCAGGCTGTCGCCGACGATGCTATTGCCGGAGAGGCCGGTGCCGAGCGTCAGCGGATGGTCGCGGTCGTCCATGTCGACGCCGAGGATGGTCGCCATCGTGCGGCGCAGCCGGAAGTGCTCGACCGGGATCACCGCGCCGCGCGCGACGGCGCCATCGGTGAGGATGTCGAGCGCCAGCAGCAGCCCGCGGTAGCTGCCGTGCGCCTGCTGCATCTCGCCTTGAGACGCGAGCCAGCGGCGGCGGCGCGGCTCGGGCCAGTGGCGAGGCAGCGTCGTGCCGAGCAGGCCGGCGAGCCAGGGCAGGCGCCCGGCGGGGGTCGCGGCGGGGTCGAGCAGGATTTCGGAGGCGGCGATGCGGTCTTCGAGCGGCGTCAGCAGGCCTTCGAAGCTCGCGAGCAGGCGTTCGCGCAGATCCGCCCCGTTGGCGGGCGTGGCTTCCGCGCCTTCGAGCGGCAGCGGACGCTCCTGCTGCTGGAAGTGGTCCGGCAGGTAGTGCGTCTGCCACGAGAAGCGCGGGTAGTAGGCACGCAGCGCGAAGAGCGCCGGGCTGTGGCGGCCGTCGCCGTGCATCGTGATGCGCAGGCGCAGGTAGCGCCCGCGCACCTCGCGTACGGCGCCGTTGTTGCGCTGGACCAGCAACTCGTACAGACCTGCGTGGCTGTCGTCCTGCGGCGCGCGGCCGGGGGCGAAGGCGAGCTCGGAGGCGTGCGGCGTCCGCACCGGCTGCGGCTGCGTGATCCATTCCGGGGGCAGGTGCTCGCGGTCGTCGCCCGTCTGCACGGCAAGGTCGATGCGGCAGCCCGGCGGGATGCAGGCGTCGAGGTAGAGGCGGTCCCACAGCGTGTCGGGCATCGCCGAGTCGAGGATCTCGGACAGCGTGACGGTGCCGGACGGCGCAAAGCGGGCCTGCGCGAGGCGGTAGAGGCGGATCGGGCCGTCTTCGGTCAGCGTGCGCGGGTGGCCGTCGCGGTGGCGGACGAAGCGGATGCCGGCGGAGCGTTCAGAGGAAAAAGCGGTGGCTTCGGAACGGCGCGGCCAGCGTTCGGGGACGAGGTCGGCCGTCGTGTCCTCTTCGGATTCGGGGAGGACGAAGAGCGGACAGTCGCGCAGCTTGCCGCGTGCGTCGCCTTCCTCGAAGGGCACGAGCAGCAGGAAGCGGCCGCCGCCGATTCCCGCGATGTCGGTCGCGAGCGGCAGGCCGGCGGGCAGGCGATGGATGCGGAAGGCTTCGGTCGGGCCGGCGGCGAGCGGGCGGGTGAAGACCTGCATCAAGGGGGCCGCGTCCGTGCCGTCCGGGTGCTCGGTCAGCACGTAGAGACGCTCGTCGTCGGCGGCGAGGCCGAGCAGGCCGCGGTGGTCGGGGAGGTCCACGTCCCACAGCAGGCGCAGCGGGTCGGGGTTCGCCTGCAGCGGCTCGAAGCGCTCGGGCCGGCCGACGTAGGGCTGCGGCAGCGGGGCGCCGACCCCGAGACCGAGCCGCGTCGCGCCGAGGAGCCAGACACGGTCTGCTCCTGTCGTCGCTTCGACGCAAGCGCGGCGCGGGGCGAAGGGGAGCGCGCAGTGGGTCTGCCAGCGGCGGCGCAGATGCACGGCCGTAAGCCCGTTTTCCGTGCCGCCGTCGCTCCACGGCAGCGCGACGAGGCCGCTGCCGCCGAGCGCGAGGTCGGTGAAGCGGCCGGCGGGCGCATCGACCGGGTCGAGCACCAGCGCTTCGAGGTCCGGCGCCCCGGTCTCGGCGTCGTCGAGCGCCGCGAGCACGGGCTGCCAAGCCGTCGGCGGCCACGACAGCGTGCATTCGAAGCGCGTGCCGTCGTCGGAGAGACGTCCGATCTGGCCGTGGTCGTCGAGCACGCAGGGCGTCGCCGCCGCCAGCAGCTCGCGAGCCCGCGCCGGCGCGAGATGCGGCATGCGCGGCGCGTCCTGGCGCGTCAGCGTGAAGGCGCGCTGCTCGGTGTCCCAGCTGCATTGCCGGCTCGCGTTGCGGAAGTCCGCCGCGCCGTCGAGAAGCAGGAAACGTGTGCCGTTGCTGTTCATCGAGCGGCGCTCAACACAGATCCGGAATCACCGGCACCGGCACCGCGCGCGAACCCTCGTCGGGCGGCGGGGTGCCGGGCCCGAAGCCGCGCGGCGGCGCGGGGCGGTCCTCGCCCGGCCGGATCGCGACCGCCATCAGCTCCGGCAGCTGGAAATCCAGCAGCGGCAGCGCCTGCGACTCGGTGAGCTCCAGCCAGACGGGCGGGTCCTGGTTCTGGTCCTGATAGAAAAGGCGCAGCGCATTGACCGCCTCGACCCCTTCGACGCGGCCCGCCTGGGTGCGCAGCTCGTTGATCTCGACCGCCTTGCCGCGCGGCCAGCCGGTGGCGCGTGGACCGCCCGGCGGCAGCGCCCACAGGTAGCGCAGCAGCGCCCGCTCGACCTCGGCATGGACCTGCTGCTCGGTTGCCGGATCGACGACTTCGAGCGACACCGCGACCGCCACCGGCACGAACTGCGGCGACAGCACGTAGAGTTCGGTGCCGAGCATGCAGCGCGCGGAGAGGTAGTCGTGCACGTCGGCGAGCAGGCCCGCGTTCGGCCGCGGCGCGGCGGCCAGCGCCTGCGGGGCCGGCGGCATCACGAACACGCTGACCACGCCCGGCACGCTGCGGCGCACCGCCTTCAGGCTCGCGCCGGGGAAGAAGCCCGCGACCGCCTCGGCGCGTGCGACCGGGGTGATCGGGTTGTCGCGCGCGAGCACACCGAAGTCCTCCGCGGTGACGGCACGGTCGCGGTGGGAGAGGAAGGCCGGGATGCGGCGCTCGGCCTCATCCAGCGTCTCGGCATCCACGCCGCCGCGCGTCGGCCATTCATGACGCAGCGCGAGGCGGTCGCTGCCGCCGTGGATCTCCTTGATGCTGCCGGCCGGCAGGTTGCCGTTTGCGCCGCCGCCGTGGCGGTAGAAGGCCGCGCGGATGCGCGCGTTCGCCGGCGGACGCTTGCCGCGGATGCCGTCGCCGAAGCGTACACTGCCATCCGCCGCATCGACGACGAAGACCGTGTCGTCGGGCCCCGCGCCCGCGAAATGCGCGACCCGGGTCCAGGGCCGGAACCGCTGCAGATGCTCGACATCGACCTCGACGCTCGCCGCATCGACGTCGGCATGCGGCAGCTCGAAGCGCTGGTCCGGCCGGCCCGTGCCCGCGCCGAGCACGATGTCGCGCGCAAGGCCCTGACCGATCACGTCGACGGCATTCACGCCGAGGTAGCCGAGCGTCAGGTTCGGCTCGTCGGTGCAGGACACGCGCAGCCAGAAGAGGAGCTGGCCGGGGCGCAGATCGGCGGGCGCTTCCGGTGGCGTCTCGCCGAGGCCGGCGAACTGCGGGTCGAGTGCAGCCGTCGCGCGCAGCATGTCGGCGTTGCGCGGCAGGCGCAGGCGCGCGACGCCGGTCTTGCGCCCGCCCGCCGAGCTGTCGCTCACGACTTCGAGCGGCAGGTACTGGACCCGCTCGGGTGCCGTGTCGGGATCGGGCCACCACGCGAGTTCCCAGTCGAGCTTTCTCGGGCGGAGTCCCGTCGCAAGCAGGCCTTCGAGTTCGGTCAAAGGCGCTAAGCCGACGTTCAGCACGATGCCCGCGAGTTCGCGCCGCACGAGTTCGGCCTGCGCGACGAAGGCGGGTTTCGCGAGGCACACCGCGAGGTGGAAGGCGCCGTCGCGCGTGCCCGCCGCGGTCAGCGCGTCGTGAGCGGGCACTAGCGTCACCGGCCGGAAGGCCGCGGGCTCGACGCCGTACTGCGCGCGCAATTGGTCGAGGCTGATGCCTTCGGCCGCAAGCGCCGCCTCGTCGAGCGTGCGCTTGACGACGATGCGCAGCGCGAGCGGTGTCGGCTGGACTTCGCCGACCGTCGAGAAGCTCGTCGTGCCCGCCTTCAGCGCCGATTCGGTCGCGAGCAGCGGCGGCAGCGCGCGGCCCGTCGCGTCGATGCTGACGATGCCGCTCGCCGGCCGCGCAGGTCGCAGCGGGATCTGCAAGAGGTTCAGGAAGGCGAGCCGCTGGCGGTCCGGGATCTGGTTCGCGCGGTAGATGACGGTCTCGGTGAGCCACGCGAAGAGGTCGACCAGCGCATGTACCGGGTCGCCCGGCGACAGCGGCGCCATCTCCGGCACGTGGCGCGCGAGGCGGGCCTGCAGCTCGATGACGAGCTCGTCGAAGCGGCGGTCGTCGAGGTCCGGGACCGGGAATTGTCCCAAGAGCGGACCAAAAAGCGGTTTGGGAAGCGCCATGGATTCGGTTCCGTCGTCGTTCAGCCCAGATTGAGCGCCAGTTCGAGCATGTCCGGCCGCCCGTCGGCGAGCAGCCGGTAGCGCACCGACAGGTTCACATGCGACAGGCGCTGCGGATCGGCCTGGACGCGTACTTCGTCGATCGCGACGCGCGGCTCCCAGCGCGTCAGCGCGCGCAGCGCGGCGTCGGCGATCAGCGCGCGCGTCGTCTCGTTGTTCGGGTGGTGGATGAAGTTGCGGATGCCGGCGCCGAACTCGGGGCGCATCAGGCGCTCGCCGGGGCGGGTCAGCAGGATGTTCAGCATCACCTCGCGCACGCTGGCGTTGCCGCGTCGCCATGCGGGGCGCCCGGTCTCGTCGAGGCCGGGCAGCAGCGGGAAGCTCATCAACCGGGATTCCGGAGTCAGCATTTGTTATGGGCCTCCTCTCTTGTCTCACTCGCTCTGTTGTCGGTGTTGCCTGCCCTTCACTTCCCCTTCAGCGCCTTCAGGCACAGCCGCGGCAGGGCCAGAAAGACCCACGGCAGCCAGCCGAGAAACAGGTTCAGCATGTTGATCACGACCATCAGCATCAGCATCGCGCACAGCGTGATCGCCGGCAGGCTGAAGCTGAAGCTCCAGCACGCGCCCGAGCGGTTGCCAGGACCGTCGCCCTTCATGTCGATGCCCGGGCTGATCTTGCGCAAGACATCCGCGAGCGACTTCGGCGCAAGCATTGCGACGCCGCGCGGCAGCCCGCGCTTGAAGTCGTCGAGCGAAGGCAGCACGACGGTCGTCGGCCGCTGTGCCTCCGGGTCGAAGGGCGAGGCGACGCGGAACACGCGGCTCGCCGGTCCCCACGCGACCTGTTCGCAGCCGCACTCGTCCTCCCAGCGCACGAAGGGCACGGCGACGAAGCGGTCGCCGTCGGTCTGGCCGTAGCGTGGCAGGGGCAGGCCGTCGTCGAAGCGCACCTGCGCGCGGCCGGTGCGCAGCGCGACGAGGCTGCGCAGGTCCGCTGCCTGCTGTTCCGTAATGAAGAGTCGATCGGTGCGCGTTCCGCCGCGTCCGTCCGGCAACGCGACGGCGCCGGCCACGGCTTCGCGGCGCACGATGCGTGCGAAGAGTTCCACGAGCGCGGGCGCGCTGCGCTCGATCCATTCGAGCACGATCTCGCCATCGACCTGCACGAGCTGCGGCAACAGCTTGTCGTCGACGACGCGCCATTCCAGCGTGTGAAAGCGCAGCGCGCCGAGCAGATTGCGGAGGCCGGCGTTGTCGCCGTCGTTGGCGTCGTCGATGCGGAACTGCGCCACCAGCGTCTGCAGCAGCTCGACGAGGCCCGCCGTCGCGACGCCGTCGGCGACGATGAGGCCGTCCGCCTCGCCCCACGCCTTCGCGCCGCGGCTGCCGAGCGGCCACGCGTGTTCGAGACCGAAATCCGGCACCTCGGTGCCGTTCGCCTGCGGCAGCGGCCCGCTCGCGACTTCGCGCGCACTTCCGCCCAGCGGCAGGTAGCCCCACAGCAGCGTGTGATTGCGCTCGATCCCGAGCGCGTCGCGGCGGCGCACGAGCAGCGGTCGCAGCGGCGCGATCTCCTCCCCGGAGTAGGGCGGCTCGGGGAAGCGTGGCGGCAGCAGGCGGCGCGCGACGAGACGGCGCACCTCATCGGGGTCGTGCTCGGGGATCTCGCCGTCGCGCCAGCCGAGCGGCTGCCCGTCCGCGATCATCCAGCGCTGCGGCGTGCCGTCGGCGGGCACGCGGCGCACGACGAGCCCGGCCGACAGCACCTTCTTCGGATCGAAGGCCGGCGCGCCCGGGGCCGCGCACTGGACCTCGCAGCACAGCATGTAGAAGCTGCGATGCATCGGCAGGCGCAGCGTCGGCTCGTCGCGGAAGCGGCCGAAGCGGTCGGCGCGAAACCAGTCCTGCGCGGCCGTGCCCGCGAGCCGCCCGGCGTGGGCGTCGTTGAGGAAGCGCGCGACGAAATCCTCGTCGAAGTAGCGATGCAGCGTCGCGCCGTCGCCGTCTGCGGCGAAGAAGGGCGCGACGAGGCGCGGGCGGTGAGCCTTGGGCGCGGCGGGCGGCGGCACCACGTGCAGCATCGGCCTCGCGCGGCCGTTCTCGAGGACCGGCGCGATCGGCGTCACCATATGTTCCCCGCTCCCGGCGTATAGCTCGCCGACACGACAGCATTGCTGATCAGCGTGTCGCACTGCACGACCCCGGAAAACTTGCTCAGGCCGGCATCGACCTTGACCATCCCGGCCGACACCGTGACCTGCGCCGCCTCGATCTTCACCTCGCCGGCGGTCGTGATCTTGATGCTGCCGGGCGACATCTCGACCTTCTCGCCCCCTTCCTCGATCGTGATCTTGCCGCCGCCCTGATCGGTGATCGTCAGGTGATTGCCGGCAGGCGTCTCGATCTTCACCTTCGGCTCCTGGTCGTCGAGCAGCACCTTGATGCCCGCGGGGCTTTGCATGAAGTAGCGCTCGTCGACCGGGCGCGCATCCCCGGGCTGGCTGTCGCCGCCGCTCCATACCGCGCCGAGCACGATCGGCAGGTCGGGCGCGACGAAGGCGACGACGACCTGCTCGCCGATGCGCGGCAGCAGGCTCACGCCGTAGCCGCTGCCCGCGCTCGGCACCATCACGGAGGCCCAGGTTTCGAGTGCCGTCGCATGCAGGCGCAGCTTCACCCGACCGCGATTGTTCGGATCGGCGTTGTCGAGCACCACGCCGAGGTGCAGTTCCTGCAGCAGGCCGGGGCTGTGGCGGTTGCCGCTCACGGATTCCACTCCGGCCGTTCGACGCGCAGCCGCGTCGACAGCCCCTGTGCGTTGTCGAAGTGGTGCCAGCAGTCCGCGATGCGATAGCGGCCGGCGAGCCGTGGCGACACGCCCGCGAGCTCGACTTCGCGCCCGCAGGTCAGCTCCGGCGTGCCGGTGCACACGATCTCGCCGTGCAGGAAGCGCCGCGCGTCGCGGCGGAAGGCGCCGGTCGCGAGCGATTCGGCCTCGGCCTGCGAGCGCGCGAAGGGATGCGGGCGCGGCGAGCGGCCTTCCCAGCCGAGCTCGGCGAGCGTCGCCGCGGCGCTGCGGCCGGCCGGTGCAGGCGCGAGCGAGGAATTGCTGCCGTTCGCGCCCGAATCGGCTCCGAGGTTGTAGCCGTCGGCGAGCACTTCGCGCGGCTGGCGGTTGAGGTCCGTGACGATGCGCACGCGCTGCGCATTCGCGCCCGCATCGAGCCGCATCGGGTTCGCGTCGGCCTCCTCGGGGCGCGCGCGCAGCCGCCCGTCCTGGATGCGTAGCGGAATGTCATGCGGACCCAGCACGCGCAGCAGGAAGGCGAGGTGGCTTTCGTTGTGCTGCAGCCAGTCGGCCGTGCCGGCGTCGATGTTGGCGTCGGCCTGCAGGCCGGCGTCGCCGGCGATCTCGCGCACGACGTCGGCGAGCCCCTTGTTCTCGAAGACGCGGCTCGCCCGCGCCCGCGCGAGCTTGTGCAGCGCGTCCTCGGCGAGGATCACCAATTGCGGCGCGCCATCGCCGTAGCGCTCCTCGAAGGCGGTGATGTCGCCGGCGAAGACCGCGTGGTCGGCGCTCTCGCCGAGCAGGATCTCCAACCGGCTGCCCAGACGCAGGTCCTGGAAGGCGAAGTCGGGCTGGCCGCCGCCTTCGGCCGGATGCCAGTTGATCACCCGCAGCTCCGCGCTCGCCATGCCGTTCGCGGGCAGATGCACCGACAACGCGCTCGCCGCGACCCCGAGCGAGGCCCGGTCGGCGCCGTCGATGCGCAGCCGCGGGCGGACGCTGACGAGCGCCGGACTAGTCGATGGCAAGTCGCGCCTCCCGTTCGCGCGTCACGGCAAGCGCATCGCGCAGCGCCTCGGCGGCCTTGCCCTCCGGCGGCAGCGGTTCGGCGCCGGCGCTGCTTGCGGGCTCGGGATCGGGCCGGACTTCGGCGACGAGTTCGTCGATCACGATCGGCATCAGCGGCCTCCGAGGGAAATCATCACGCCGGCGAAGGGCGTGAAGCGCGGGTTGTCGAGGCGGTTGAGGTCGGCGACGCTGCGCCAGTCGCGCGGGTCCTTGCCGGCGGCCTGCGCGGCGCTCGCGGCGTCCTGGCCGTCGCCGCCGGGGGCGAAAGTCGGCCGCGCGCGTTCGGCCGCCTGCACCGAGGGGTCGAGCGCGAACTGGTAGCGGTCTTCCTTGAAAGTCAGCGCGAGCGTCGCGCGCAGCGGAATGCCTTCGGGCGCGAAGAAATCGAGCGTCTCCGAGTAGCTCGACAGCATCCCCGTGAACTGGAAGCTGCCCCACTGGAAGCGGCAGCGCTGGGGCGCCTTCGGCCGGTCGGAGTCGGCGTCCTGCGGCTTCATGAAGGCTTCGGCGATGCGCTTCGTGAGTGTGCGCACGTCGGTATTCGCCACCACCGTCTCGCGGTTCGCGCGCGTGTCCGAGCCGAGCTGGGCCGCGATGCTGGTATCGAACACGAGCTCGACCGCGAGCGTCGACTCGCTCTTGTCGACGAATTGCGCCGCCGCGCCGCTGCCTCCGCTGCCGCTCTTGTTGTCGGCCTTCAACGTGTTCGACAGCGTCACGCGCAGCGTCGCCGGGTTGAACTGCACGTCGATGTGCTTCGACTCGTCGGTCTCGACCTGGTCGCCGTTCATCGGGATCAGCTTGGCGCGGGCGATCTGCATGGCGGGCATCTGCGCATCTCCTCAGGGGCGTTCCAGTTCCAGGCCTTCGTGCGCAAGCTGCAACTCCTCGATCGCGACCTGGTTCGCGGTCGCCGAGAGGTCCGGCCCCTTGAACTTGGTCGGGATCGCGTTCGTGATGCGCCAGCGCAGCAGCGGCTGGTCGGGCTTCTCGGGGTGGAAGACGTCGATCGTGCCGCTCATGCGCAGCGCGTAGTTCGCCTGGCGCGTGCTCATGTCGAACCAGTTCCACAGGTCCGCGACCTCCGTGATGCCGCGCTTGAGGATGATCGGCGGGAAGGTCGTCGGGCCGGCGAGCTGCACCTCGCCCCAATTGCGCCCGCCTTCCTTCAGCGCCTTCGGCGCCATGTTGGCTTCCAGCCCCGACACCTCACTGAACGCCCCGCGGCACAGCAGGCCTCCGCCCTGGCCGTCGTACAGCGCGACGCGGAAGCGAAAGGGAATGAACTCGCGCGGCGTGTCGGCGTGTTCAGCCATCGATCGCCTCGATGCGGGTGTCGGCCGTCGCCGCGTGGCGGTCGTGCAGGAAGGTGATGCGCAGCTTGTCGATCGGATAGGCGGGCGCGATCTCGATCTCGAACGCGAGCGTCGAATCGGTCTGCGGCAACTGGCGGATGCGGTAGGCCTCGTCGGGACGGGCGCCCCGCAGCGCGCCCGCGTCGTGCAGGCGGTCGAAGAAGGAGCGCAGTGCGATTTCGACGCGCGGGTCCTGCGGATCGATGTCGAACACGAGCTGGTCGCCGATCGTGTGCAGCTCGCGCCGCAACCATCCCATGAAACGCATCACCTCGGCTGAACGCCAGTGTTCCTGCGCGCGGTCTTCCGGGCTCATCCGGCGCAGCGCCGACAGCGGCAGGCAGGGCACGCACATCGCCTCGTCGTCGACCTGCAGCTTGCCGGCGTGCAGCACCATCACCGTGATGCCGGGCACTTCGCGCAGCGCGGTGGCCTGCTGCTGCGTGACCGGCGGCCAGGGCAGTAGCGAGCCGGGTAGCGGGCGTCCCGCGATCGAGCGCCAGGTGCCGTAACGCTGCGCGACACGCGCCTGTGCGCCCGCCACCAGCCCGCAGGGCGAGCCGAGCGGATGCTCGGGGCCGCGCAGGTAGGGCCACACGAACTGCAGGTGGCGCAGCTTTTCGGCGTCGCCGCCCTCGTCGTCGCTGCCGACCTTGCTCGTGAGCTTCGTGATCTGCGTGAGGAATTCGGGCGAAGGCGCGGGCACTTCGTCGCGCGGACGCATCGCCAGCGGCAGCGCGAGTAGGCATTGCATGTCGGGCCGTAGGCGCGCGAGCGTGCGTGCGATCGGCGCGACGATGTCGATCGGCGCGAAGGTCTCGCCGATGGCGGGCATTTCGTTGGAGCGGCGACGTTCGCGGTGGCTGTCGTCGATCTCGATGCCGCAGGGCAGGAAGATCGCCTCGGCGTTCGGCAGCCGCACCCGCGGCACGTCCGGCAGCGCCGACGGCACCAGCAGCCGTTCGAGGTCGGGCAGCGCGATGATGCCGGCGCGCTCGATCAGCAGCGCGCGTTCGAAGGCCTCGAGCTTCGAGGGTTCGAGCAGGTTGGCGTCCGAGCGCGGCAGGAAGGCGCGCACGCCGTCGGTCTCCGGCACGCGGATGATCCACAGCGTGCGCGTGTCGCGTTCGCCGGCGTCGCTCCCCTCGAAGAAGTCCTGCACCGCTGTCGGCAGCCACGCGGCGCGGCCCGCCAGCGCGCTGCGATACGCGCCGTCGGTGTCGAAAGCCTCCGGGAACAGGGACTGGAAATAGCCGAGCGAGCGGATCGGGATCGGCAGGCGGTAGAGCGCCTGCAAGGCGCCGTCGCCCGGTTCGGCTTCGCTCATGCCCTCGTCGAGCACGCGCAGCCGCGTGACCTCGGCGGTGAAGCCCAGCGCGGCGATCTCCGCGAGCACCGCGGCATCGCGCGCGAGGCGCTTCCACTCGGCGCTGCCGTCGATGGACGGGCAGTGGCCGATCATCACGACCTCGACTGGCGCGAGCCGTCCCGGCGCCGGGCGGGCGTCCAGCTCGATGCGCTTGTCGGCGATAACCACGGGAATCACTCCTGTTCGATCGTCTCGACGGACAAGACGAGTTCTTCGATCGCGACGTCGCCGCCGCCCTTTGCGGTTAGCGTCGGCCCTGTCCATTTGATCGGCATCGCGCCACGCAATTTCCAGCTCACGACGACGTCGGCGCGATCTTCCGACTGCAGCTTCACGACGATGTCGCGCTTGGCCTCCGAAATCTTTCCGGTGCGGCCCTTTTCCAGCCATTCATAGAGGTTCTGCGCGCCGATCACGCCGCGCTTCAGGGTCACGTCGCCCGCCTTGTGGATGCCCGGGACTTTGCGCACGTAGTTCGTGCGATCGTTGCCGGCGCGGTACTCGGCGACCGTGATCTCGGCGTTGAGCCCCGACACCTCGGAGAAGCCCGCCCGCACCTCGCTGCCCTGTCCGGGTTCGAGATCGACGAGGAAGTTGAATGCCGAATACGGGGTTTCGCGAAAGATGGCCATCATTCACTCCTCATTGGGGTCAGGCGTCGGCGGTCTTCTGGCCGATGCGGAAGATCACGAACTCGGCGGGCTTCAGCGCCGCGACGCCGACGAGGCAGACCATGCGCCCGTTGTCGATGTCGTTCTGCGTCATCGTCGAGCGGTCGCAGCGCACGAAGTAGGCCTCCTTCGGCGTGCCGCCGAGGAGCCGCCCGTTGCGCCATTCGGTGAAGAGGAAGTCCTCGACGCTCGTGCGGATGTTGGCCCACAGCGCCTCGCCGTTCGGCTCGAACACCGCCCACTGCGTCGATTTCTCGATCGAGCGCTCCAGATACAGGAAGTAGCGCCGCACGTTCACGTACTTCCACTCGGGATCGCTCGAAAGCGTGCGCCCGCCCCACACGCGATGGCCGCGCCCGACGAAGGAGCGCAGGCAGTTGATGCCGTTCGGGTTGAGGAGCTCCTGCTGGAAGGCGTTGATCTGCTGCTCGAAGCGCAGCGCCCCCATCACGATCTCGTTCGCCGGCGCCTTGTGCACGCCGCGGTCGACGTCCGTGCGGGCGTAGACGCCGGCGATGAAGCCCGCAGGCGGTACCGCGATGTCGCGCCGTACGCCGGTCGGGTCCGGAATCACGACCCACGGGTGGTAGAACGCGAGGCGCGAGTCGTCGAACTGTCCGGCGAAGGCGCGCACCTCACCGATGCTCTGGCCGAAGCGCGAATCGACGATGCCCACGCGGTAGCGCATGCGCCGGCAATGCTTCTGCACCTCCAGCACGACGCCGGTATGCACGTCCTCGTCGGCCTCCGCCGCGGCCGGCGTCATGACGATCGACACGTCCTCGACGCCTTCGAGCGCCTTGAGGCCCGTGCTGCCCTTGATCTCGTCGGTCTCGCCGGCGTAGTCGATCGCCAGGGGCTCGGTGCCGTCGGCGGCGCCCGACAGCGCGATCAGGTAGCGTGGCTCGTCGAGCGAGGCGGCGCCGGGGTTCAGCGCCGCGGCGTCGCACAGCGCGATCAGCGCGCTCTGGATTTCGTCGCCGGTCGCATCGTCGGCGACGACGCAGGCGATCGGCGACATCAGCGCCTCGGCGCGGCGGTCCGGCGCGACGGGCAGCCGCGCGGCGAGGCTCGCGGCGCCGGTCGGCGCCGTCGACAGCCCGCCGTAGGTGTAGATCAGTTCGCCTTTCACGCCGCCGTTGCGCACGTCGAGGTCGAAGCTGCGGAGCACGATGATCGCGCGCGCCGCTCCGGGCTTGGCCGCGAGCGCCGCGAGCGGCAGCGTGATCGGGTTCGCGACGCCCGGGTTCAGCGTCGTGTCGCCGGTCACCGTGAAGACTTCGCCGGTCGCGTCCAGCGTGCCGCGCAGCACCCGCAGGTCGCCCCAGCCCACGCCGCTGGTGTAGGCCGACAGATCGGTGACGTCGGCGAGCTGCAGCTCGGCCGAAGTGCCGTCGGCGAGCGCGCCGGAAGCGGGCGCTTTCGCGAAGATGCGCGTGAACTTCGTCCCCGCCGGCAACTGCGCCGGGTTCAGTGCCGTGAGCTCGGTCGCGGCGACCGGTGCCGGATTGGCGGGGTCGGCCATCGACACGATCTCGGTGCGATTGCCCTGGATCGCGAGGTTGGTGCCGTCGAGCTTGACGACCGCCTTGATGTTCACGGGGAAGGCCGCGTCGGCGATGCCGCCCGTGACCTTTGCGGAGAGCGGCACGCCCTCGGCCTCGACGAAGAACAGGGCGTCGCCCGTCGCGCTCGCGGGATTCGTCGTCCGCAGCAGGTTCTCGCTGTCGCGCCAGCGCAGCTCCAGCGTGTATTCGCCCATCTTGCCGGGGAATCGGCTGAAGAACTTGACGGTCTTGCCGGCGTCCTCGGCAAAGGCCGCATTCGGCCACATGCCGTCCTCGCCGGGCCCCGCGGCATTCACGCCGGCGATCACGCGCGCGACGAAAAGCTGCTTGCCGCCGTTGTCGAAGAAGGCGCGCGCGGCGTGCGCCGAGTGGTTGAGCACGCCCGTGCCGCCCTCGCCGATCGCGAGATCGGCCGCGTCGCCGAAGATGCGCTCGAAGTCCGCATAGCTCGTCAGCACCTCGGGCACTCCGCGCAAGGGGCCGGTCCGCGTCGGGCCGACCAGCGCTGCGACGCTGGTGCCCACGCCTTCGATGGACTTGCTGCGGAAACTCGTCTCCTCCACGAAGACGCCAGGTGCTAGATACTCGGGCATGTCGTTCTCCTCCGGGGCCTTGCTCGTCTCACAACCTGCGAATGACGCGCAGCTGCGCGCCGCTTGCCGTCTTGCTGACTACCGTGTTTCCCGCCCGCTCGTCCGGCAGGTCTGTTCTAGTCCTTACCGCCCGAGGCCTCGCCTCAGGCAAATTTCAGCACCACCGCGTCGCGCCCCGGGCTCGTCAGCGTCGCGACGCGGCCGGGCGCCACTCCGACCGTGAGCTGGGCCTTGAACGGCGCGCCGCCCGTCGTCCGCACGCTGACGGCGGGCAGCATGTCCGGGTCGCCGCCGTCGGTCGCCGCCCTGAGCTTCAGTACGCCCGGGTAGCTGTCCGCCGGCGCATCCTTGGTCAACGCCGGCAGGCGTTCGAGCGACAGCCGGAACTCGCCGTGCGCGTCGCTCAGCGCGACGAAGTCGATTGGATCGGCCAGCGGCGGCGTCACGCGCAGCTCCAGCAGCGCCCAGGGCACCGGCGTGCCGTCGTCGAGCGTCGTGCGGCCGTGAAGGCCGCCGGCCTTGCCGAAGCGCGTGCCGAGCGCCGAGCGGAAAAGCCGTAGGCGATGCCCGGCGCGCCGTCCGGCGTTGAACGCGAAGCGCCGCGGCAGGAACACCCCTGCCGGGTCGCGCACCTCGCCCTGGACCGGGTACAGCGGTTCGACCGGCGGCACGAGATCGTCCGCATTCGCCTCGCCATCGACCGCCCGTAGCAACTCCTGCGGCTCGCGCCGCCACAGCGCCGTGCCGGCCGGCTTGTGGATCAGCTTCAGGTCCGCGGGCGCCTGCGACAGGCGGACCTCGAGCGACTGCGCGTCCACGCTGCGCCGCGCGATCCCCAGCGGGCCGCTCGCATCGAGCCATTCGATGAAGTCGCTCGCATGCAGGACCAGGGTCTCGACGATCACGCCCGTCCTCCCCGGCCGTCCATCGGATACACCAATGTGCGCACCGGCGGCCCTTCGTCCGCCTCGACGTCCGGCCCCAGCCGCACGGTCTTGACCAGATAGGGCGCCGAGAGCCGGTAGTCGCCCGGCAGGCTGTCCCACAGCCGCATCAGGTCCTCCGTGCTCATCTCCTCGGGCATCACCTGCACGACGTCCTCGTGGCCCCACGCGGGATCGGCGAGGCTCACGTCGGCGCTGCCCAGCGTCAGCCCGCCGCCGATGATCTGGATCGCCGTCGACAGGTAGCCGATCTCCTGTTCGGTATGCGTGCACCACGCGACGAGCAGCAAATGGAGGTTCACCGGCAGCTCCGGGCGCGGCGCGCGGCGGCCTTCGCTCGGCGGCAGGTGGCGATTGCGGCTGAAGGGATCGACCGAGATGCGGTGCAGGTAGAGGCCGAGCGTGTCGGTGTTCGGCTGCGGCGTGCCGCTCAGCGACTGCGAGCCGAGGATCTCGACCTGCGGATTGCCCCCGAGGCGCGCCGCCATGCGAATCGACAGGCGTTCGCGCAGGGCCTGCAGAACCGCGAGTATGCCGAGATGCGACGCCACCGTTCCCCTCCCCTGATGCATGAGACAGCGTTGCGACGATCCGATAGCGGCCCTATGAAGGGCGGGTTTTATTGCTATCGGGTTATCAAAATGTCACAGCCGAAACGCGTCGGCAAACTTCGAGATGCAACAGAGTTTTGCTATTTACCCTTGCGCACGGAGGGACATACGGCACAATTGGTACGCGAAATACGTGTTTGATGGCAGGTTATTGTGTTACACGAAATGTGGCGGTGCGGCGCGTGCGATGACAAGCGGATTGATAGGGCGGCACCCGGCCGATGTCACTTCCAGACGCCGAGTTCCGTGAGCTGGCGCGTCGCCGCCTCCGACCAGCCGCGGTTCGCCGCCGGGCTCGCGGGGCTCGGATGCAGCACGCGGCCGATCTTCACTTTCCGGCCGGCGAGCGCGACGGTCGCCCGGCTTTCGGCCCAGGCGCCGACGCCGACTGCCCATTCGGGCTCGAGTGTGGCGGCGACGCGGCGCAGATGCTCGTCGCAGGCGGCGAGGAGCGGTCCCGCTTCGGCGGCGAGCAGCTTGTCGGGCGTGACGTTGCGGCCGCCGTCGAAGAACGCGAGCGGGCAGTAGTTCACGACGAAGTGTTCGGCGAAGAAAGCCTCAGCGCTGCCGAAGCGCTCGCGGAAGAGCCCCCACAACCGCCGGCCGCTCACCTCCGAGCGCGGGCAGGCAAAGCCCTCGATGGGGCGCTTGGGGTTCTCGACTCGGGGCGTGCCGACCGCTCCCGAGAGCCCCAGCCAGTCGCGCACCGCGTCGACCTCGCCGAAGGGCACGCCGGTCTGCACCATGCCGAAGGGGCCGGGGTTCATGCCGACGAAAATCACCCGCTTCCTGCCCATGCCATAGCGGCGCAGGTATTGCTCGTGAATGTCCCAAGCGTAGTCGAGCGGATTGTAGACGTGGCTCACCGGCGACGAGAAGCGCATCGCATCGACGCTGCGGGCGAGCTCATGGGCGGCCGCGACGAGGGGGGCGGAGGCGTGTCGGGGCATGAGGAAGAATCCGTCAGGCGCGTTCCGGCGCGCCCGCGACCGCCTTCGGTTCGCCGTTCCACGGCGCGACCTTGACGAGCAGCAGCATCCCCGGAATCGCGAGGAAGAAGCACAGCCAGAAGAAGTCGTACCAGCCCATGCGCTCGACCAGCCAGCCCGCCGAAGCGTTGATGAAGGTGCGCGGCATCGCCATCAGGCTCGTGAAGAGCGCGAGCTGGGTCGCTGTATAGGAGGGGTGCGTCGTGCGCGCCATGTAGGCGACGAAGGCCGTCGTGCCGAGGCCCACGCCGACCGCTTCGGACGCGATCACGATCGCGAGCGCGGCGAGCCGCGCGCCGTCCGAAGGCGCCGCTCCGAGCCATGCGAGCCACACGAAACCGAGGATGCTTGCGATCTGCACGACGCCGAAGAGCCACAGCGCGCGGTTGATCCCGAGCTTCACCATCCAGATGCCGCCGAGGATGCCCCCGATCACCGCCGGCCACAGCCCGGCATTCTTCGCAATCAGCCCGATCTCGGTCTTCGTGAAACCCATGTCGAGGTAGAAGGGCGTCGCGAGCGCCGTACACAGCGAATCGCCGAGCTTGTAGAGAAAGATGAAGCCGAGCACCAGCAGCGCGGTGCGCAGGCCGTGGCGCGTGAAGAACTCGTGGAAGGGCTCGACCACCGCGTCGCGCAAGGTGCGTGGGGCGCCTCGTGCCGCGGCCGGCTCCTTCGACAGCAGCGTCATCGCGACGCCGGGCAGCATGAAGAGGGCCGTGACGATGAAGACGATGCTCCACGGCAGGCGGTCGGCCAGGATCAGCGACAGTGAACCCGGCACGAGGCCCGCGATGCGGTAGGCGTTCACGTGGATCGCGTTGCCGAGCCCGAGCTCGACGTCCGGCAGGATCTCGCGGCGGAAAGCGTCGAGCGCGATGTCCTGCGTCGCCGACAGGAAGGCGAGCACCGCCGTGATGCCGATCACGAGCGTCAGGTTCTCGGTCGGCGAGAGCTGGCCGAGCCACGCGATCGAGGCGACGAGCCCCAGCTGCGACACCAGCATCCAGCTGCGGCGGCGTCCGAGCCACGTCAGCAGTCCGAAGCGGTCGAGCAGCGGCGCCCAGACGAATTTCCAGGTGTAGGGGAACTGGATCAGCGCGAAGGCGCCGATCGCCTTCAGCGACAGCCCTTCGGTCTTGAGCCACGCGGGCACGAGGTTCAGCAGCAGGTAGAGCGGCAGGCCGGACGAGAAACCGGTGAAGATGCACACCAGCATGCGGCGGTTGAGCAGGGCGGCGAGCCAGGCGGGACGGCGGGAATGGGAGGCGGAGGGCGATCGGGACACGGGAGGCACGAGGGGCACGAGAGGGACCCGGCAGGGCATTCGGGGCGGGACGTCAGGCTGCATTATCCCAGATCGGCGGGTGCGATCGGGGGCGTCAAACCAGCGTCGAATGCTCGCGAATGTAAGCGCCCGCCTCGGCGACCGGCAGCGGCTTGCTGAAGTGGTAGCCTTGCAGCTCGTCGCAGCCCAGTTCGCGCAGGCGCTCGATCTGCACCGGTGTCTCGACGCCCTCGGCGATCACCGTCAGCCCGAGGTTGTGCGCGAGCGACACCGCCGCGGCAACGATCATCGCGTCGTTGGCGTCGTGTTCGATGTCGGACACGAAGGAGCGGTCGATCTTCAGGTGGTCGAGCGGGAAGAGCTTCAGGTAGGAGAGCGACGAGTGGCCGGTGCCGAAGTCGTCGATCGCGAGCTGCAGGCCGAGATCCTTCAGGTGCTGCAGCAGCGCGATCGCCTCGCCCGGGCGCTCCATCACCGAGCTTTCGGTGATCTCGAGCTCGAGCTGCGACGGGTCCAGTCCCGAGTCCGCGAGCGCACTCTTCACCATATCGACGATGGTCGCGTCGCGCAGCTGGCGCACCGACAGGTTCACCGACATCCGCAGCGGCGGCAGGCCCTCGTCGCGCCAGCGCCGCGCCTGACGGCAGGCTTCGCCGAGCACCCAGTTGCCGATGTCGAGGATGATGCCGGTCTCCTCGGCGATCGGAATGAAGCGCACCGGCGGGATCAGGCCGTCGTCGCCGTGGCGCCAGCGGATCAGCGCCTCCATCCCGGTGAGCCGCCCATCCGCGGACGCGAACTGCGGTTGGTACCACAGCTCGAACTCGCCGCGCTTGAGCGCACCGCGGAGCTTGCGTTCGAGATCCAGGCGCTCGGTCGCGGCTTGGTTCATCTCCTCAGTGTAGAACTGGAAGCGCGCCCGTCCCGCGGCCTTCGCGTGATACATCGCGGTATCGGCGTTGCGCATCAGCGCGTCCGGACAGCTGCTGTCGTCGGGGAAGAGGCTGATCCCGATCGACGGCGTCGTATGCAATTCCGTGCCCTGCACGACGTAGGGGGCGGACAGCTGCTTGAGGAGCTTCGCCGCGACGTGCGCGGCGTCGTTCGCGCCGTTGATGCTCTGCAGGACGACGACGAACTCGTCGCCGCCGAGCCGTGCCACGGTGTCCACCTCGCGCACGGCCCCGCGCAGGCGCAGCGCCACCTGGCGCAGCAGCTCGTCGCCGACCGCGTGGCCGAGCGAGTCGTTGATGTGCTTGAAGCGATCGAGGTCGAGGAAGACCACCGCAAGCTGCTGCGCGTTGCGGCGCGCGTCGGCCACCGACTGCTGCAGGCGCGCGCTGAGCGAGAAGCGGTTGGCGAGCCCGGTCAGCGTGTCCTGGTAGGCGAGCTGCTGGATGTCGGCCTCGGCGCGTTTCCTTTCGGTGATGTCCGAGAACATCGCGATGAAGTGCGTCAGCTGGCGCGTGGCCGGATCCCGTACGCCGGTGATCGTCAGTGAGCGCGGGTAATAACTACCGTCGCGACGTTGGCCGCGCGTCTCGCCCTGCCACCCGCCGTGTGCGTTGACGACGCTCCACACCGCGATCGAACCGCCCAGCGATTCCGACTCTTCGGGCCGGAACAACATGCCCCGCGCCTCCTGCGCCGCGACGCCGGTGATCGCGGTATAGGCGGGGTTCACCGACAGGATGCGCTGCGACAAGTCCGTGATGACGATCGCCTCGGGGCAGTTTTCGAACACCTTGTCCGCGAGCTGCAGCCGTTCCTCGTCACGCTTACGGGCGGAAATGTCGGTATAGATCGTCACGAAGCCGCCGTCGGGGAGCGGCCGGCCCTGAACGAAGAGTACCGTGCCGTCGCGGCGGCGACGTTCGAAACCGTGCGCAACCGGATGGTGCGCACGCTCCAGCAGCTCCGCGACGATCTCGTCCGGGTCGCCCGGGCCGTATTCGCCGCGTTGCGCGTTGAAGCGGAACAGCGTCTCCAGCGACGGCAGCCCCTTCGCGAAGAGCTCGGGCGGGAAGTCGAGCAGGCGCTTGAGCTCCTCGTTGCAGGCCATCAGCTGCAAGTTGCCGTCGATCAGCGACACACCGCCCGGGATGTTGTCGATGATGGTCTGCAGCAAGCGCGTCTGGCGCTCCTGCGCCTCCTCGGTGTGGCGGCGCTCGGTGATGTCGGTGTAGGTCGTGATGAAGCCCGCGACCTTGCCGCCGATCAAGAGCGGCTCGCCGTCGACGAGGTGGGTGCGCCCGTTCGGCCGCGCCCGCTCGAAGCGATGCGGTTCGAAGCGCAGCGCGAGCTCGCGTCGCACACGCACCAGCTCTGCCGGGTCGCCCGGCCCGTATTCGCCGCGCGTGGCCGGCACCATCAGGAGCTCGTCGAAACCGACGCCGGGCCGCAGCAGCTCGGGCGGCAGATCGAGCACCTCGGCGAGGCCCTGGTTCCAGTAGCGCAGCCGCAGGTGTTCATCGAAGACGCTGATGCCCTGCGGCAGCTGGTTCAGAATCGCGTGCAAGTAGGCGCTCTGGCGTTCGACTTCGGCGAGCGCCTCCTCCCCCGCATTGTCGTCGGGCCGCGCACGCCGGCGCCCCGCGAGCGAAGTTGCGATCGCACCGATGCCGGCGCCGAGGGCGAGCAGGCCGAACGCCGCGCCCACCGAGAAGCTTTCGGGCGAGCCCGTCTCCACCGCCCAGGCAGGCAGCGTGACAGTAACGCACAGCACGCCGAATGCGGCGGTCCGAGACAGCAGCGCGCGAACGAAGCTCTTATGACACATGGGAAGCTCGGAACATCCAGTCGGAGCCGGATGCGCCCTGCATGGCGGCTTCCAGCAAATTCGGTACCCAAAATGGGGTGATTCTGACAGCCATGCGCCTTGGCATACAATCATGCACTGCAGCGATACGCAGGCGTATGGACTTGCCTGCGTCCGCCGCTCGCCCGAGAATGCACGCTCGGGCTTCCCGACAAAACACAACGAAAAAACTTGAGGAGATGGAGATGAGCCAGCACATCACGGTGGCATTCGGTGCCGAGCGTGAATACGAGATGATGGTGCACCAGGACGATGCGGCCGGTCTCGACAAGAACAGCGCGCGCGCGTGGCTGTCGCACGAATTCGAAACGCTCGAATGCACGCCGTCGAACCCGATGGGCAAGATCCTCATCCTCGATATGATCCTCAACGTCGCCAAGTACGCCGGCGAGGACCGTTTCCGCCAGGGCGGCGAATGGGCGAAGAAGTTCGCCGCCGCCACCGCAGTCGCCCTCGATCGGCCGGTCGTGCGCGTGGACGTCGCGCACTTCGTCGTCGGTTGAGCGCTTTTCTCCGACGCCGCGCAAAAGGCCCGTCTCGCGGGCCTTTTGTTTTGTGCAGGACCGGCGGTCAGGCAGCGCGGCCGAGCCGGTAAACGGCGACGCTCGCGAGGAAGTTGGGCTCGTCGACGATCACCGTCTCGCCGTCGAAGGCGAGGCGCTCATGCACGACGATGCCGTTCATCTCGCACAGTGCATCGAAGTCCGAGATCGTGAAGAAGCGTACGTTCGGCGTGTTGAACCACTGGTGTGGCAGGCTCTCCGACACCGGCATGCGGCCATTGAGGATGGCTTGGCGGTGGCGCCAGTAGCCGAAGTTCGGGAAGCTCACGACCGCCTCGCGGCCCACGCGCAGCATCTCGGCGAGGATGCCCAGCGTGTTGTGCATCGCCTGCAGCGACAGGCTCATGATGACGTGATCGAAGAAGCCGTCCTCGAAGCCCGCGAGGCCCTTTTCCATGTCGATCTGGATCACGTTCACGCCATTCCTCGTGCAAGCGATCAGCTTGTCCGGATCGTTCTCCACGCCATAGCCCTGCACCTGACGCACTTCGCGCAGGTGCTTCAGCAGGCTGCCGTCGCCGCAGCCCAGGTCGAGCACCTTCTCGCCCGGCGAAATCCACTGCGTGATCACTTCGTAGTCATAACGGTAGGCACTCATGGTCAGACCTCGATGCGATCGAAATAGGCGGTGAGCAGCGCGTGGTACTGGGCGTCGTCGAGCAGGAAGGAGTCGTGGCCGGCGGCACAGTCGATCTCGGCGTAGCTGACGTTGCGTTGGTTGTGCATCAGCGCGTAGACGATCTCGCGGCTCCTCGGCGGGGCGAAGCGCCAGTCGGTCGTGAAGGACACGACGAGGAAGTCCGCCGTCGCGCGTGCGAGCGACGCCGGCAGGTTGCCCGCGTGCTCGAAGGCGGGGTCGAAGTAGTCGAGCGCCTTGGTGGTCAGCAGGTAGGTGTTGGCGTCGAAGAAACCGGCGAACTTGTCACCCTGATAGCGCAGGTAGGACTCGATCTCGAACTCGACATCGTAGCTGTAGATCGCCTTGCCGTGGCGGAGGCTCCGGCCGAACTTGTCGCCCATCGAGTCGTCGGACAAGTAGGTGATATGGCCGATCATGCGCGCGAGTTTCAGCCCGCGAGCCGGCACGACGCCGTGCGCGTAATAGTCGCCGCCGTGGAAGTCCGGGTCGGTCAGGATCGCCTGGCGCGCGACTTCGTTGAACGCGATGTTCTGCGCGGTGAGCTTGGGCGCGGAGGCGATCACGACGGCGTTGGCGACGCGTTCCGGGTACTGCAGCGTCCACGACAGCGCCTGCATGCCGCCGAGGCTGCCGCCGACGATCGCGGCGAAGCGCTCGATGCCGAGCTGGTCGGCGAGCCGTGCCTGGGCTGTGACCCAGTCCTCGACCGTAACAAAGGGGAATTCCGCGCCCCAAGGCTTGCCCGTCGTCGGGTTGATCGAGCTCGGGCCGGTGGTGCCATAGCAGCCGCCGAGGTTATTCACGCCGATGACGAAGAACTTGCGCGTATCGAGCGGCTTGCCAGGGCCGACGAGGTTGTCCCACCAGCCGGTGCTGTTGGGCTGGTCGGCGTAATGGCCGGCGACGTGGTGCGAGCCCGACAGCGCGTGGCAGACGAGCACGGCATTGCTCCGCGCGGCGTTGAGTTCGCCGTAGGTCTCGTAGACGAGGTCGTATTCGGGCAGGATGCCGCCACTGCGCAAGGCGAGCGGATCGCCGAAGTGCGCCCGCTGCGGGGCGACGATGCCGACGGATTGGGGTTGGATCATGATCGTGTTCTTGTAAACGAAAAAAACCCAGCCGGCTTGAAAAACGCGGACTGGGTCGTCCTCGCTTTAGCCGTATTTATTGAGCGCCCGCAAGCTGTGGTTCAAATCGGCGCTGAAGGCAGAAAACTAGCCTGCGGCGGGCGGATTGTCAAATTCGGCCGCTGGCGCCGAGAGCTCGAAGCGGTTGCGGCCCTTGTGTTTGGCGCGGTAGAGCGCGTCGTCGACGCGTTTCATGAAGGCGGTCAGGTCTTCACCCGGTTGCAGGCAGCCGACGCCGAGCGACACGGTGATCGTGCGCTGGCGGTCGCCGATCACGAAGGGATCGGCCGCGATGCAGGCGCGCAGTCGTTCGGCGCTGTCGGGCAGCGCGGACGCGACGGTCTCGGGCAGCAGCACTAGGAACTCCTCGCCGCCCCAGCGTGCGCACATGTCGTATTCCCGGATCGAGGCGGCGAGCCGCGCGGCTACCGCCGCGAGCGCCTGGTCGCCGACCTCGTGGCCCCAGCTGTCGTTGATGCTCTTGAAGTGGTCGATGTCGACGAGCGCGATCGCGACGGCCTTGCCGCTGCGTTGAGCACGGCCGTGCTCCTCGTTGAGTCGTGCAAGTGCGTGACGGCGATTGGGCAGACCGGTCAGTGCGTCGCGGTTGGACAGCCATTCGAGGCGCTGGTTGAGCTCGCGCAGCATGCCCTGATAGCGGTCGCTGATACGCACGATTTTCTCGAGCCGGCGCAACTGGTCGCGGTAGTTGAGCGCATGGCCCGCGCCACGTGCGCGTTCGGCCGCCTGGTAGCGGTCGCTGATGCGCGTGATGCGGTCCATCTGGTTGAGCTGGTCGTAGAACGCCGCCATCAGCTCGGTGAGCGGCGTGCGCAGCGGGTTGTCCTGCTGCGCCGGATCGGCGAGCAGCTCCTCGATGCGCTCGAACAGCGGGCGCTCCTCGTCCGACCTCGGGAGGGTGGCGCCGCTCATGCTAGGACTCCGGAACGATCTCGAAGGGGAAGGTGTAGTCTTCCTTGAACTCCCCCGCGAGGTCGGCAACCCGTTCGTTCTTGCGGTCGTAGCGCCAGGTTACCGACACCGCGCGGCCGCGTTCGTGGGCTTCCTGGAGGGTGTCGAAGATTTCCATCATCGCGCGCACGCTGCTCGTGTTCAGATACAGCAGCTGCAGGTCGACGGCGAGCGGCCGTGTTCCGCCGCCGTCGAGAAAGGCGCCAACCCACTCAAGGACGGGCTGGAACAGTTCGAAGGAGTTTTCCGGATACGAGTCTCCGCTCATTTCCAGTCGTCCGGCGCTCCCGTCCGCACGGATGCGCGGGGTCGATTCGCTGCCGGCAATGTTGATGTCGTTCACGTCAGTCCTCGAATCAGAGCCTGTGAATGTCTCTCTTGGTCTTGTACCGATTGCTGCGTCGTTCATGTGCTGACGCCTCGCCCGTCTGTTTGATGTTTTTTGTTGTTCACCCGTTCTTGCGCATTCGGCGCTCGGTACAGCTCGTTACGATTTCTTCACGGCATTCAGATCACGACGCGCAGGCTGAAAAAGGCGTGGGCGTCGTCCAGGGGTTTGAGATTGCATTGCAGCGGCGCGCTCGCGCGACGCGCGAGGTCGATCAGGCCGAGGCCTGCGCCGGTCTTTGCGTCCGGGTCGCGCGGGGCGCGCATCTGGGTCTTGAATGCGGCCTTCAGTTCAGCCTTGTCCATCGCTGCGAGGGCGGCGATGCGCTGTACGAGCCCCTCACCGTCTTCGGTCAGCACGACGTTGCCGGCGCTGACCACGTAGCGGCCGTCCTCGTCGCGCGACACGATGATCGTCGCCTCCGCTGCGGCACCGCTGACGCCGCGCGAAGCGGCATAGTGGCGGATGTTCTGGCTCAGCTCGATGTAGGCCGAGAACACGTCTGTGACAGCCGACGGCGACTCGGCGAGCCCTTCCATGTGCTTGCGCAGGGCCTTGCCGATTTCCTCCATCAGCGTCGCGGAAAACGGCCCGTTGAAGCCCAGCATGATGCCCTGGCGCGTGAATGCCTCACGTAGCGTCAATACGTCGACCTGTTCCATCCTCACTCCCCGTAAGTCGTGCCGGGCGCATCGCCCCGGCCGGGAATCGTAAAACACAATACTGCGATGTCATCGCGCTGAGGGCGATCGCCCTGGTGCTCGCCCAGCTCGCGCAGCAGAATTTCCTGGCGTGCGCGCATCGGCTGAGCGTCAAGCGCGGCGAGTGTCTCGGCGAAGCGGCGCGCGCCGAAGCCGTAGCCGTGCATGCCGCCTGCCTGATCGAGAAAACCGTCTGTCGTCAGATAATACGCCGCTCCGGGTTCGACGGACATGACGTGGTTCTCATAGTGGCCGCGACGCCGCTCGCCCAGGCTGCGGCGGTCGCCGCGGAGGCGCGTGCAGACGCCGTCGGCGCAGTGATAGAGGTCGAGGTGGGCGCCCGCGAAGCTCAGCTGCCCGCGCACGTGATCGACGCGGCACAGCGCCGCATCCATGTTCGTTGCGAGATGGCGGCCCACGGTATCGTCGGGCAGCAGCGCGCGCACCGCCACGTCCATATGCGCGAGCAGTGCCGCCGGATCGGCGAGGCCGAGTTCCTGCACCGCCCGATCGAAGGCGGCGTGCGCGATCATCGTCATGAAGGCACCCGGTACGCCGTGACCGGCGCAGTCGACGAGGCCGATCACGAAGCCGTCGGCATCCTCGCGGAAGAGGTAGAGGTCGCCGCCGACCGTGTCGCGCGGCTGCCAGAGCACGAAATGGCGTTCCGGCAGCGCGCGGGCGAGGGCGTCGCGCGGCAGCATCGCGTCCTGGATCAGGCCCGCGTAGCGGATGCTGTCCTGGATCTGGCGATGGGCTTCGGCGATGCGGTCGTGCGCGGCGGCGAGGTCCTGCGTGCGCTCGGCGACGCGGCTCTCGAGGTCGCGGGTGTGGGCGTCGATCTGGCGCGCCATGCCGTCGAACACGCGGGTCAGTTCGCCGAGTTCGTCGTTGCGACGCGAGCTGAGGCGCAAGCCATAGTCCCCCGCCGCCAGCCGTCGGGCGGATTCGGTGAGGCGGAGTAGCGGGTTCAGGATCATGCGATCCACGCCCATGCTGACTGCCGCAGCGAAGAGCAGGATCAGCACCAGGGTCGCGAGCGCGATCGGCCACAGCGCGGCCTCGTCGATGACACGCGCGGCGCCTGCGTCGACCGCGCTCAGCACGTACCAGTCGAGGTCAGGCACGTAGGCCACGCCGAGGATACGCGGTTGGCCGTCGAAACGGACTTCCAGCGTGCGGCTGCCGCCCTTGGCTGCCCGCAACTCGGCGAAGCTGCGCTCGAGCTCGGCGCGGTCGGCGTCGCGGGAGATCAGGCGGTAGAGCGTACGCTCCGGCGTCGCCTTGGTCAGCGCCGAATACTCGATCAGCTTCGGGTCCGGGTGAGCGAGGATCGCTCCCGTGCCATCCACGACCAGGCTCGTGACTCCGGGGTCGCCGGTCGCGACGAATTCCGCGAGAAAGCGCGTCAGATCGAGCCCGGTGCCGGCGAGTCCGAGCACGCGTTGCTGGCCGCCCTTGTCCTCGTCCTCGTGCACGAGCACGTTGAACCAGATCTTCGTGACCCGTAGCGTCTCATCGACGTTGACGTTCAGAGTGTAGGGCCGGCCGCTGCGGACCGTCGCGTAGAACCACGCGTCCTTCGGCTCGTCGGGCTGCAGCGTGTAGCGCGGCTCCTGCGCCGCCGCGGGATCGTTGTGGTCGGTAAAGTGGTAGCGGCCGGACGGATTCGCGATCAGGAAGGCCGAGCCGTCGGCGAAGGCCGCGCGAAAGCGTTCGAGGTCGGCAAACGCCGTCGCGGGATCGTGGCCGTCGCGCAGGTAGGCGCGCACGCTCCCGAGTTCGGCCAGGCGCTGTGAAAGGCTCAGTTCGCGCGTGATTGGCGTGACGAGCTTCTGCGCCTGCAGCAGCGCGTGGTTACGCGCGTAGGCGGCGCCGAAGTGTTGGCGGAAGACGTCCAGTCCGGTCCGGCCGGCGAGCAGCGCGATCAACAACAGCAGGGCGAGCAGTGCAGTCAGCCACAGCCCTGATTTCCAGCGTAGTCCCATGTCGCCTTCGTTCCTAGCCCGCCAGCCGCATCACCGCTTCGCGCACTTTCGATTGTTCGTCCATCTTCAGGATGCGCTGCACGCGCGGCGCGAGTTCGTCGACGTCGGCGCGAAGGACCTGCTGCTTGATCTCAAGGATGTGGCCGGGGTGCATCGAGAAGTTGCGCAAGCCCATGCCGAGCAGCAGCAGCGTGTAGGCGGGGTCCCCCGCCATTTCGCCGCAAACCGACACCGGCAGGCCGAAGCGCGCGCCGGCCTGGATCGTGCCGCCGATGAGCTTCAGCACCGCCGGGTGCAGCGGGTCGTACAGGTGCACGACGGCCTCGTCGGAGCGGTCGATCGCGAGCGTGTACTGGATCAGGTCGTTGGTACCGATCGACAGAAAGGACAGGCGCCGGATGAACATGCCGAGCGCGAGCGCCGCGGCCGGCACTTCGATCATGCCGCCGATCTCGACGCGCGGGTCGTACTTGATCTTCTCGACGTCGAGCTCGGCCTTGGCCTTTTCGATCAGGCGCAGCGTCTGGTCGATCTCGTGCGCGTGCGCGAGCATCGGAATCATGATCTTGAGCTGGCCGTGCACGGACGCGCGCAGCAACGCGCGTAGCTGCGTCAGGAACATCTGCGGCTCGGCGAGCGAGTAGCGGATCGCTCGCAGGCCCAGCGCCGGGTTCGGTTCGAAGCGCGCGCCGACGCCGTTGAGCGCCTTGTCGGCGCCGACGTCGAAGGTGCGGATCGTCACCGGCTTGCCGGGCAGCGACTTCAACACCGTGCGATAGGCTTCGTACTGCTCCTCCTCGTCGGGCAGCGAATCGCGGCCGATGAAGAGGAATTCCGTGCGGTAGAGGCCGACGCCGTCGGCGCTGACCGCCTTCACCTGGCCGAGATCCTTCGGGCCTTCGATGTTGGCGAGGAGGTTCACGTCCTCGCCGTCGAGCGTCGTCGCGCGGGTGTCCTTCAGGCGGTTGAGCTTGGAGCGTTCGAGCTCGAGCTCGCTGCGGCGCAAGCGGTATTCTTCGACGATGTTCTCGTCCGGGCCGACGATCACAACGCCGCGCGTGCCGTCGATGATCAGCAGTTCGTCTTCCTCGACGAGCTGGCGGATGTGATGCAGGCCCACGACCGCCGGGATGCGCAGGCTCCGCGCGACGATCGCCGTGTGGCTCGTCGGGCCGCCGACGTCGGTGACGAAGCCGGTGATGTTGTGGTCGCGGAAACCGATCGTGTCGGCCGGCGACAGGTCGTGCGCGACGATGATCGTGCCCAGCCCGTCGCGCCGCTTTGGCGGCAAGTGTTGGGGCTGGCCGAGCAGCACCTTCACGAGGCGCTCGACGACCTGCACGACGTCCGCCTTGCGTTCGCGCAGGTACGGGTCCTCGATCTGGTCGAACTGGTCGACGACGAGCTCCATCTGCTGCACCAGCGCCCATTCGGCGTTGCAGCGCCGCGTCGTGACGAGCTCGCGTGCCGCTTCGAGCAGCATCGGGTCGGCGAGCATCATCAGCTGCAGGTCGACGAAGGCGCCGACCTCGCTGTGCGGCTGGCCGGCGGTCGAGGCCTTGAGGCCGATCAGTTCCCCCTGCACGGTCGCCACCGCCTCGTTCAGGCGCTCGACCTCCTCGGGGAGGTATTTCGCGGCGACGTGGTAGTGGTTGACCTCCAGCATCGCGTGCGACACCAGATGGACGTGGCCGATGGCAATGCCCTGCGAGACCGGAAGGCCGTGGAGGGTGAAGGCCATGCCTTACTCCCCTTCGCCGAAGCGATCGGCGATCAGGTCGAGGATGGCCTGCAGTGCGCTGTCGGCGTCCTGGCCCGCCGTTTCCACCGTGATCGTCGCGCCGCGGGCGGCCGCGAGCATCATGACGCCCATGATGCTCTTCGCGTTGACGCGCCGGCCGTTGCGCTCGAGCCAGACGTCGCAGCCGTAGCTGCTGGCGGTCTGCGTGAGTTTGGCCGAGGCACGCGCATGCAGTCCCAGCTTGTTGATGATTTCGACTTCGGCTTTGGGCATGGGCGGCTCAGAACTCGAAAACGGATTGACTGTGCGTGACGGTTGCTGCCTTGCTCATTCGTTCATTCCTCCCTTGCGTGTCTCATGTGTGTCGTCGTTCGTTCGCGACGATTTCTCCACGGTTTCTTACTTGATGTGCAGCACGCCATCGCATCCGCCGGTCACCGCGCGCTGCACCAGCGTCTGCATGTCGCGTTCGCGGTAGGTCAGCACCCGCAGCAGCATCGGCAGATTGACGCCGGCGATGCCTTCGATGTGACCCGGGTCGAGCAGCTTGGCGGCGACGTTCGAAGGCGTGGCGCCGTAGATGTCCGTCAGCATGAGCACGCCGTGCCCCTTGTCGACCCAGCCCAGCATGTCACGTGCAATCGGCAGCATGTCGAGTGGATCGTCCTGGCCTGACAGCCCCAGTTGCGCGATCTGTGCCGGACGCTTGTTGAGGACGTGGCACGCGCACTGGATGAGGGATTCGCCGAGCGTCCCATGGGTTATCAGGAAAATGCCGATCATGTCGTTCGCTGCTGGTGATTTCAACGATTGTAGCCGAGACCGGCGCCCGGCACGCGTACGCGTATGAACGCGCGACGACGGCCGCCGGCGCCGGCTTCAGGGACGCAGTTTCGCGAGCGACTGCTGGCAGGGGGAGGCGACTGGGTCGCCCGGATCGATGAAGGGGATGATCGCGGCGAGCGGATTGACGAAGCCGAGCGCGATGCCTGCGAGGGCGCGGGCGGCGAGCGGCCCGCCCTCGGGCGCGACCTGGGGGGCGACGAAATGACCGCGCACGCGGATCGGCGTGCGCAGCGTGAAGGGCGAGACGTTGCGTGGCTTGGCCGTGAAACGGAGGTCGAGCGCTTCGTCGGCGAGATTGATCTTGCCGTCGAGCAGCACCAGCGTGACGGGCGTGTCGACCAGCGCGACGCGCGGCGTGAGCTGGCCATCGTGGGTGACGAAGTCGGCGACGGCGCAGCTCACGGGCAGGGATTCGTCGCCTCGCAGAACCATCCCCAGCCCCTGCGCAACGTCGAGGCCCAGGACTTCAATGACGAGGTGCGAGATGCTGCCCTTGCGCACGCCGAGCGTGATCTCGCCGTTGAGCGAACCGACCAGCGCCGCCGTCGATCGGCCGCTGCCGGTGAGCTTTGCACGCCCGTGCAGTGAACCGGTGAAGTAGGGCGGCGGCGTCTTCGTTTCGCCTTTCGCCTTGGCTTCGTTGGCCCGCGTCCGCGAAGCGCCGATCCAGTCCTCGAGCCGGATGTCTTCCCAACCCAGATTGGCCGCCCATTCCGGCAAGCGGCGGTCGGCGTCGACCGCGATCTCGCCGTGCAGATGTCCTTTCGCGGTGCGTGCATCGATGCCGGTCAGCGCGAGCCGTCCGCCTTCCAGGTTGAGGGTCGCGCGCAGCGGCGAAATCGGTTGCGAGAAGGCGCTGCCGAGGTCTACGTGGTGGAGATCGACGGCGACGCGCGCATCCATCTTCTTCAGCTCCGGCAGGTTCAGCTCGCGATCCGGCAGCGCGCGCCCGGGCGGCGGCCGCACCGGCGTACCGTCGGGATTGCGCGTCCCGAAGGCCGGTGCGAGGTCGGCCAGGATGAACTGCTCGCCGCCCAGTTCGCCCTCCAGGCGGGGCGGGGACTTGCGCGCGTCGTAGCTGAAGTGGCCGTGGACGGCACTGTTTCCGACGCGCGCATTGTCGATATGGGCGCGCCACAGCTCACCGTCCTTTTCCAGCGTACCGCGCAGCGAGAATGCCGAGGTCGTCGGTAGCACGATGTCGAAGAGCTGGCCGAGCACGCCCAGCGAGGGCCCGCTTGCAGCGAAGGTGCCGCGCAGGTCGCGGGCGCCGGACAGATCGGCGACTGTGCCGTCGAATTCGGCATGCACGCCGCCGTAGGCGACGCGGCCCTTTACCGGTACCGGCGGCGCGCCCGCGGTGTTTTCTGCGAGCCGCAGGAAGCCCGCGGCACTGAGCGTCGCGTCGAGCGGCTTTCCTCGCAGCCGGCCGCGCACGGTCGCGCGCGAGGTCGGCGTGCCTTCGGCCGCGCCCTCGTCGGTCGCAAAGGTGGCATTGAGTCGTGTGGAGGTCGGAACGTCGTCGACATCGATGGTGCCATCACGGACCGCCAGGTGGGCGATCGTCGGCGGAGGCGTCGCGGGCTTGTCCGGGCGCGGTTCGCCGAACTGCCAGGTCGCCGGTCCATCGGCTCGGCGATGCAATTGGGCGTCGATTCGGGCAACGTCGATCGTGTCGATATGCAGCTGACTCGACTCGCGCAGTGCAAGCAGGTCCTCGTAGCGCAGCCTCAGATCGATGGCGTCGGCATCCACCAGATGGGGCACGTCGAAACCTTCCGGCGCGGCGATCCACAGACCGCCCGCGTGGATACGCACGGCGCCCAGCAGATGAAGCCGGAAGGGCGGGGCGATGCGCATCGGACGCCCGAAGCGCTGGGTCAGCCGGCTTTCGAGCGGGGACCGCAGGAAGGGCCAGCCGGCGATTTCGCCCAGGGCGAGGCCGCCGACCAGGATCAGCAGTAGCGCCAGCAGGACACGCCATACACGACGGGCGTGGGGGCGTGGAGATTCGGCCATCGCGTACGCTCACCGTAGGGGTACGGCTTTATGACCGCGCTCCCTCTACCCGGAGTTTCCCGAAGAGAGTTCTTGTTACCGTACGTATGGCGGGGTCGCGACGCGCCGATCAGAGGTTATGGCAGAAGCCACAGAGGGCGTTGTTGGTGGTCGCGGCGCGCACGTATTCGATCGGGTGGTCGGCCGCGGGAGGGCCGACGCCGTGCTCGATATGACAGGAGGAGCATTCGATCATGTCGCCGTCGATCGACCGAAAGATCTGCACTTCGTCGGGATCCGGGATGCCGTCCCCGTTACGGTCGAAGAACAGGATGTCGGCGACCACCGCGTCGGTGGCGTTGTATTCGGCCTTGACGGGATAGGCTACGTGTACCGGATGGTGGCCGGGCGTATTGAAGTAGTTCGTGAAATCCGGAGCCGTGCTTTCGGGAAGGACGGCGTAATGGCAGCTTCGGCAGTCCTGATAGTCGGCGCGAACGGACGCGATGGCGGCCATCGCCAGCAGTGCTGCGCACAGCAATCGGATTGCTCGTGTCGTGACCAAGACCAACCGCCCAAGAGAGAGCCCCACAATCGGGACGTCATAGGCGGGCGAGTATACCCCCACAAATGGGGTATATGCAATATGCAAGCATCGGAAACTTTCGTCAGATGCTGTAGGAAAACTGCAGCCTCCCCGGGCTGCGCTGGCGGTTCGGGGAGGCGATAGCGCTTACTCCAAGCCTTGGCTGGCGAGGTATTCCTCGTAAGTGCCGCGGTAATCGATGATCTTGCCGTCGAGCTTGATTTCGATGATGCGGGTGGCGAGCGAGGACACGAACTCGCGGTCGTGCGAAATGAAGACCAGCGTGCCGGTGAATTTTTCGAGGCCGGTGTTGAGCGACTCGATCGATTCCATGTCGAGGTGGTTGGTCGGCTCGTCCATCAGCAGCACGTTCGGGCGCGACAGCATCAGCTTGCCGAAGAGCATGCGGCCCTGTTCGCCGCCGGAGATAACGTTCACCGGCTTGCGCACTTCGTCGCCGGAGAAGAGCAGGCGCCCCAGCGTGCCGCGGATCAGCGTCTCGAGGTCCTCGCCGGTGACCGAGGCGGTCACGCGCGCGTATTCGGCAATCCATTCGGTGAGCTTCTCGGTGCCGGCGAAGTCGGCCGAGTGATCCTGTGCGTAGTAGCCGGGCTTGGCCTTCTCAGCCCATTTGATGGTGCCCTTCTGCGGTTCGAGGACGCCGACCAGCAGCTTCATCAGCGTGGTCTTGCCGACGCCGTTCTCGCCGATGATCGCGACCTTCTCGCCCGCCTCGATGGCGATCGTGAACTTGTCGATGAGCGGTTTCTGCATGCCTTCGTAGCCGAAGGACAGGTTTTCGATTTCGCAGGCGAGGCGGTGCAGCTTGTCCTTGTCGTCGTAGTCGAAGCGGATCCATGGGTACTGGCGGGAAGACGGTTTGACGTCCTCGGGCTTCAACTTGTCGATGAGCTTGAGGCGGCTGGTGGCCTGCTTGGCTTTGGACTTGTTGGCCGAGAAGCGGCGGACGAATTCCTGCAGGTCCTGGATCTTCTCCTTCGCACGCGAGTTCGCGGCCTGCTGGCGCTCGCGGGCGAGGGTCGACGCTTCCATGTAGTCGTCGTAGTTGCCGGCGTAGACGGTGATCGTGCCATAGTCCAAGTCCGCCATGTGGGTGCAGACCTGGTTCAGGAAGTGGCGGTCGTGCGAGATGATGACCATCGTGCTGTTGCGCTGGTTGAGCACGTCCTCTAGCCAGCGGATGGTATTGATGTCGAGGTTGTTGGTCGGCTCGTCGAGCAGCAGGATGTCGGGGTTCGCGAAGAGCGCCTGGCACAGCAGCACGCGCAGCTTCCAGCCGGGCGCGACGTTCTTCATCGGTCCGTTGTGCAGCTCGGTGCCGATGCCCACGCCCAGCAACAGCTCGCCCGCGCGCGATTCGGCGGTGTAGCCGTCGTATTCGGCGAACTTGCCTTCGAGTTCGGCCGCGTGCATGTAGTCTTCTTCGGTCGCCTCTGGGTTCGCGTAGATCGCGTCCTTCTCCGACATGCAGGCCCACATTTCCTCGTGGCCCATCAGGACGACGTCGAGCACGCGCATGTCCTCGTAGCCGAACTGATCCTGGCGCAGGTAGGCCATGCGCTCGTTCGGATCCTTCGAGATGTTGCCGGCGGACGATTCAAGCGCGCCGCACAGGATCTTCATGAAGGTCGACTTGCCTGCGCCGTTGGCGCCGATCAGGCCGTAGCGGTTGCCTTCGCCGAACTTGACGGAGACGTTCTCGAACAGGGGCTTGGCCCCGAACTGCATGGTGATGTTGGCTGCGACGAGCACGGCGAATCCTGTTTTACAGATAAAACAAAGCCTTGCATTGTACTCCAGAAGTGTGCTGCATGTTCGTGCGCGCGCCGGATAGTGAGGGAACGTGAAGCACGTCTTTGGTGTGACGATGGAAGCGCGGGCAAACTGCCGCGATGGGTGATACCGAGACCTCCACCGGCTACCGGGCGCACGCGATCGGCGTGATCCTGCGCATCGCCTTTCCCTTGGTGGGGGTGTTCCTGCTGACCTTGGGCATGGTCGGGAGCATTACGTACGGGGTATTGCCGCTTTTCGATGCACTGCGTAGCCGGCATTGGCAACCGGTGACCGCCACGCTCGAAGCCGTCACGGTGGAACCGCCGACCGCGCTGCTGCGTCCGCCGCTCGAGCGCATCGGCGTGCGCTACCGCTATGTCTACGACAAGATCGAATATGCCGGCGGCCGCCTGGATCCGCTCGATGGCCGGTATTCGCACCGGCGCGGCAAGGAGGTGCTCGAGCGTCTGCGCAGCCAGACCGAGCTGGAAGTGTGGGTGAATCCGTCCAATCCGCGGGAATCGCTGGTGAACCGCGAAGTGCGGGCGGGCGTGGCGCTGTTTGCGCTGCCCGCGTTCGCGATGGCCATTGCGGGCGGCATCTCGCTGTTCGCCGGGATGCTGGCGTGGAACAACGTACCGCTGGGCGTCCGCCAGCAGGACTCGAACCTGTCCTGAGGCCGCGCGGAATTACAGCATCCGCGCGATGAAGCAGGGCTCGCCGGCCGGGGGACGCAGGCCTTCCGGCAGCTTGACCCAGACGCGCTTGCCGGCGCCGGGGATGCGTGCGATGGGCCGGCGGTCGGCGTCTTCAAGCGCTTCAAGCGGCGCGACGACATTGCCGGCCGGCTGGATGAATTCGAGCCGGTCGCCGATGCCGAACCCGTTCTTGACCTCGACGTGGGCAAAGCCCGTCGCCGCATCGACTTCCAGCAGTTCGCCGACGAGCAGCCCGCGGCCCGATTCGGAGTGGCCGCGCAGGTAGTTCTGGTGTTCGGGCGTGTGGTGACGTTGGTAGAAACCGTCCGTGTAGCCGCGGTTCGCAAGGCCTTCGAGTTCGCCCAGCAGCCGCATGTCGAAGGGGCGGCCTGCCATCGCGTCGTCGATCGCGCGGCGATAGCCCTGGCTCGCCCGAGCGACGTAGTAGGGGCTCTTCGTGCGGCCTTCGATCTTCAGCGAGTCGATGCCAATCTTCACCAACCGCTCCACGTGCTCGACCGCGCGCAGGTCCTTCGAGTTGAGGATGTAGGTGCCGTGCTCGTCTTCTTCGATCGGCATCAGTTCGCCAGGACGAGTGCCTTCCTCGAGCAGATAGACGCGCTGGCCGGCCTCGTGGCGTTCGCCGCCGCCGAGCGCCTTGGCCGTGCCGTCTTGCCCGCCCTCACTGCCGCAGCGGCGCAGGTCGCCGGCGCCGTCCTCGTTCGCATCATGGACCTTGTAGTCCCAGCGGCAGGAGTTGGTGCAGGTGCCCTGGTTGGGGTCGCGGTGATTGAAGTAGCCCGACAGCAGGCAGCGGCCCGAATAGGCGACGCACAGCGCGCCGTGCACAAAGACTTCGAGTTCCATGTCCGGACAGGCCTGGCGGATGTCCTCGATCTCGTCGAGCGAGAGTTCGCGCGACAAGATGATGCGCTTGATACCCACCGACTGCCAGAAGCGCACCGCGGCGTAGTTCGTCGTGTTGGCCTGCACCGACAGGTGCACCTCCACGTCCGGCCAGGTTTCGCGGACCATCATGATGAGGCCCGGGTCGGCCATGATGAGCGCGTCGGGTTTGAGGGCCACGACGGGGGCCATGTCCTCGACGAAGGTCCGCACCTTGCTGTTGTGCGGGTAGATGTTGCTGACAAGGTAGAAGGCCTTGCCGGCGGCGTGGGCCTCGTTGATGCCGGCTTCGAGCGCTTCGAGCTTGCCGAAGCTGTTGTTCCTCACGCGCAGCGAATAGCGCGGCTGGCCGGCGTAGACGGCGTCCGCCCCGTAGGCGAAGGCGGTGCGCATCATCTGCAGCGAGCCGGCGGGGGCGAGGAGTTCGGGGGTGGAGCGTTGAGCGTCGGGGCGTCGGGGGGAGGTCATCGTTGTTGTCGCGGGCGATGGTTTGCCGGGGCGGCAAGCGTGACGCAAATCGGGGCGGCGCGCTAGGGGCCGTCGCGCGGGGTGGGTATCCGCCGGTACAAAAGGTTTCGGCGCCCGGAGGCGCCGAAACGACAGCTGCATCGGACGGGGCGGGGCCCCGCGCCGAGTTTGCGAGCTGATCAGGCAGTCTTCTTCGCGGTGGGCGGCGTGACGGCCTGCGCGGCGGCCTTGGCGGTCGCGGCGACGTTGGCTTCCGTGATCGCGACGACCTTGCGGGTTGCCTTGTTCAGGTTGTCGTAGGCCGAGTTCGCGGCGGCGATGGCCGATTGCACGGCGGCGACGGCGACTTCGGAGCCGACCGGAGCCGACTTCGCAGCCTTCTCGAGCGCTTCGGCGACGGCCTTGTTGAGTTCGGCGTACTGGGCTTCGAAGGGCTTGATCGCTTCTTCAACGCCTTGCGCGACGATTTCATAACTGCTGCGGAAGTAGGTCATGGCCTTTTCGGCGGCCGGTTGCACCAGTGCAGTCTGCAGGGCAACGAGGTCGTTCGGGGTCTTGGCGGCGGTCAGCGCGCGCACGGCGGCGATGCCGTCTTCGAACAGCGAGCGGGCGGTGTTGAGGTTCAGGGCGGCCAGACGTTCGGCAGCCTCGAAGCCGCTGAGGGCGGCAGTTTCCGAAGTGGCAAGGGCGCTCTTGATGGAAGCGGCGAGGGTGTCGGGCGTGATGGTCATGGCGTTCTCTCCTGGGGTGAATCTTTGATCGTCAGTAATTTCCGTCGAGGGTGACGGTGTTTTGCTGCGCTGCACAATTGCATTGTAGTCAGGATGAGATTCGAGTCAAGAATTTTATTGTGCGGTGCACAAAATGCCTGACCCGGGGGGCACGCCGTGGCGTTTCTAAGTGCGCTCAGTGGGCCGGAAATCCTGTGCCGTCGGGACTTCGCGGGCAAACGCACCGGTGCGGAGGAAGTTCACGACTTGGTCGGCGCAGGGGCGGGAAAAGAGCATGCCGGAATGATTAGCGTGCACTGTCACCGCATCGCAGGCGGCCGGACAGAAGGTTTCGGCGACGGTGACAATGCCGTCGTTAGGTGATTCAAGGCGGACCAGCGTGCCCACGAGGCCGAGCGCATGCGTGCCGGCGATCACGCCGATGTCGACGCCGGGCGGGCAGGGCACGGGCGGGCCGGCAAGCCAGTCCTGGACCGAGGGGCCGACGAGAAGAGACAGACCCGGCACGCGCAGCAGGTCGGTCGCGCCGCGCGAGCCGCTGTAGGGCGAGCCCATCAGCACGATGCGGCGTACGCGCGGGTCGGGGCGCCGCTGCAGTGCGCAGAGGATGATCAGCCCGCCGAGGCTGTGGCCAACGAGGTGCACCGTTTCGGCGTCGATCCCTGCCAGGTAGCCGGCGAAGGCCTGAGCGTTGGTCGCGAGCCTGCGCGTGACCGAGGGGTAGGACCAGGTATGCGCGTCGAAGCCGGCAGCCGCGAGCCGGCGCCGCAGCGGCGTCAGAACGAGGCCGTGCATCCACAGCCCATGCACGAGGACAACGGATTCGGGGCGTGCGTTCATGTTGGGAGAGCTTAGTGCGATCACTCGGGCATGGCGAAGGCGGTCAGCACGCCGGTGTAGCCGTAGAGATGGTCGCGCGCGATTTCGCCGGCGGCGAAGAAACCGGCGAGCGGGACGTCGCCGAGTACGTCCCGTACGGTCTGCAGTTCGGCGTGCGGGCCGCCGAAGTGCGGGCCGCCGCGCCCGGAGCAGCTGACGTAGAGCGCGCCGGCGATGGCTTTGCCGCTGCCGGCGAGTTCGGTGCGCACTTCGAGTGCGATGCGCACGAGATCGGCGCGGGCGGCCTGGGCGTCGCGCGTGCAGAACGCGAGATGCATGCCTTCTGTCACTTCGTCGCCGATCGCGAGCACCTGGTTTTGCGGATCGACGCCGATCAGGTGGCGCACGAGCGTGTCGGGACCGAACTGGCCCGCGCCGGCGGCTACATCGCCGGTGCCGGTGCTGAGGCCAACCAACGTGCCGGACAGCGCTTCGAGCATCTCCTCGGTCGGCAGTTCCGTGTCGAGACCGAGGTCGTCGAGCAGGCAGGCGAGCGCCGGGCGGCCGTCGAGGCGCAGCACGTAATTGTCTTCGCTGCCGGTGATCGTCCGGATCGTGCCGATCGGCTGACAGCCTTGCGTGACGCGCGAAATCAGGTCGACCTCCGGTCCGAAGGCGACACCGGACAGTCCGCCGCTGAGCACGTGGTCGGCGATATGCAGTGTGCGGTTGCGGGCCGATGACAGGCCGCCGAAGAGGTAGCCGGTCGTCGTGCGGACGGCGAGTTCCTGCAGCAGCTCCTGCAGGTCTGGCGTGCTGCCTTCGGCGTGGACGAGGGCCGTGTGGGCGGGAAAGTCCGTCGGGTGCATGGGCAGCGGCTGCAGGCCGGAAAAGAGGCGGAAGGCAGTGCGCGGCAGCGGGGCCAGCATCAGCACCAGGGCGGGCTCGTCGAAGTACTCGACGCCGGTCGCCGACACCCCTAGCGCGCTCGCGCCGACCCAGGACACGTCCGGGAATTCGGCTTGCAGCGCGGACAGAATGGCTTCGGCCTCGTCGGCGTAGTAGTCGCCGAGATAGCACCAGCCGAGGGTGAAGGGCCGTGCATCGGGGTGGCGTGAGTGGCGTTCGGCGATCTGCGACTGCAACTGGTCGCGTGCGCGGGTGAGCGCGAACTTCCAGTCGGAATTGGCCGCGTGGGCAAGCACGAAGGAGGCTGGGGACATGTCCAATACTCCGTCAGGGGCACCGCCTGTTGGACAGGCGCGCGGGCGGCGCGTTTTGAGGGGCGCCAAAAAAACTGCGCGGATGCGATGCCCGAAGCAAACCAGATGCCCGGATCATGGTCTCTTGCGACTGCGTACGTCTGCGCTGGTGGTGTGGCCCCGTACGACCGGGGCGCGGAGGATTGGGAGGCATCGTCGGCCGGGATGCGAAAAAAACGCGCCGGACAAACACCCCGGCGCGTCTACGTAAGCGATTGCCTGCACTGCAGGCGAGGTGATATTTCCCCGCCTGCTCGCAGGATCGTCAGCTGATCAGGAAGTCCGACGCTGACAGGGACGGGCTGCCCGACAGCGTTGCGAACTGGACCGCCTGGCCGGCGCCGTTGCCGTCCTGATCGTAGTACAGCGCTCCGGTCGTGCTGTTGTAGATCAGATAGTCGTTGGCGTCGGCGGCGGCAGTGACGCCGGCACCGCCGATGAACCAATCTGCATTCAATGTACCGGTGTTGGTGAGCGACGTGAAAATCGCATTTTCCAGTTGGATGTGGTCTACGCCTGTCGCGAAGTCGGTGATGGTGTCCAGGTTCGTGCTGGCGTTGAGCGCCGTCTCGAACCGGAAGACGTCATTACCGCTGCCGCCTGTCAGAACGTTGTTGCTGGCATTACCGGCCAGCGTATTCGCTTCAGCGTTGCCGATGCCATTGATGGTCGCCGTTCCGACCAAGGTCAGGTTCTCGACGTTGGCGGCGAGCGTATAGCTGACGGAGCTGATGACGGAGTCGAGTCCGTCGTAGGCAGCCTCGATGACGATATCGCCCGCGTTATCGACGATGTAAGTGTCGCTGCCGGAGCCACCGGTGAGGGTGTCGGCACCGGCGGCGCCATCGAGGATGTTGCCCGAGTCGTTGCCGTTGATGACGTTATTGAGCGCATTGCCGGTGCCGTTGATCGCCCCGGTGTAGCTGATGAGCGTGAGGTTCTCGACGTTGGCGCCGAGGGTGTAGCTCACATTGCTTTGGACGGTGTCGGTGCCTTCGCCGGTGTTCTCGATGACGACGTCGCCCGTGCTCACGGCATAGGTGTCATTGCCCAGACCACCGGTCAGGGTATTGACCGCGCTGTTGCCGGTGAGGACGTTGGCGAGCTCGTTGCCGGTGGCGTTGATCGCGGCCGAGCCGGTTAGCGTGAGGTTCTCGACGTTGCTGCCGACAGCGAGCGTGTAGCTCACTGAACTCTGGACGGTGTCGGTGCCGCCGCCGGCGACATCGACGATCGTGTTGCTGGCGTCGCTGATCGTAAAGACATTGTTCAGCGTGTTGCCGGTGCCGGTCAGACTTGAGCCGACCAAGGTCAGGTTCTCGACGTTGGCGGCGAGCGTATAGCTGACGGAGCTGATGACGGAGTCGAGTCCGTCGTAGGCAGCCTCGATGACGATATCGCCCGCGTTATCGACGATGTAAGTGTCGCTGCCGGAGCCTCCGGTGAGGGTGTCGGCGCCGGCGGCGCCATCGAGGATGTTGCCCGAGTCGTTGCCGTTGATGACGTTATTGAGCGCATTGCCGGTGCCGTTGATCGCCCCGGTGTAGCTGATGAGCGTGAGGTTCTCGACGTTGGCACCGAGGGTGTAGCTCACACTGCTCTGGACGGTGTCGGTGCCTTCGCCGGTGTTCTCGATGACGACGTCGCCAACGTTGTCGACTACGTAGGTATCGTCACCATCGCCCCCAACCATTGTGTCGGCGCCCGCCAGGCCATTTAGCGTGTTGTTATCGTCGTTGCCATATAACTCATTCGCCAGCGCGTTGCCGGTGCCGGACAGGTTGCCGGTGCCCGTCAGGACGAGGTTTTCGAGGTTGTTGCCGAGCGTATAGCTGATGCTGCTTTGGACGGTATCCGTGCCTTCGTTTGCGAGTTCGGTGACGATATCAGCGATGTTGTCGATGACGTAGATGTCGTTTCCGGAACCGCCGGCCATGGTGTCAGCGCCGGTGCCGCCGTCGAGATAATCATTGCCCATACCGCCGTTGAGCGAGTCGCTACCGGCTTCGCCAAACAACAGGTCGTTGCCGTCGCCGCCATTGAGTACGTCGTTGCCCTGGCGGCCATAGAGCTGGTCGTCGGTGGTGCCACCGTTGAGGGTGTCGTTCTTCTTCGAGCCGGTCAGAATTGCCATGGATTGATTCGCCCTTTCGTTACAGATGGTTAAGCGGACTGTTCGTACGATGCGTGCATCTTGGCGTCATGTCGTTCGGCGCTGCGATGCAACTCTTATGTCATGCGCTCGGCCTTTCGCCCGGTTATTGCGGCAGCGCGACGAGCAAGGCGTTTCCGGACTCGCTTGCTGTCCTGCCGTTTTGCTTGCTGAGCTACTGTTTGAGGTGCTTCAAGGCGACGAATGCTACTCAAATGCAATAAAAATGACAATGTTGTCGGCGATTTGCATATGCTAAAGAGATTGTGATCGCGTGTATTGGGGCCGTGACTGCACCGGACTTGCCGGGCGGCAAGACGATCGACCGGAGAGGGGATCTGACGCAAATGCTTGAGCGGTATACGACCGCACAGCGGCGGCATAGGCCTGGAGAGCGGTACTTTTACGCCTAGCGGGCGAGTCGGTGCAGAGTGCCGGGGAAATAGGGGCCAAGCCATCGGCATCAAGATGGCGTTGGAATTTGGTTAAGGCGTGCGGCCTACGTCGGATGCCGTTGGACTGGCCCGCGCAGGCCAGGGCGAGGCCGCTGAGGCGTGCGTGGGAAGTGCGTGAGAAGCGCGGGAGCGGGTCCCGTCGCGTGAGTGGGAGCGGCGGGGGTCAGTCCGCCTTGCCGAAACCGATCGGCGCGGGCGCGAGGCTCAGGATGCGGCGGTAGAGCGTTTCGGCCTCGTCCTTGGGCTTGATGCCGAAGAGCGGGTTGTCGTTTTCGCGGAATGCCGTGGCGATCTCGGCCCAGTCTTCGGGCGAGAGCACGCGCTCGGCGATCGGCATGAACACCTCTTCCTCGGTGCGAAGGTGCTGCCATTCGAGTTCGGCGTAGCGGTCCGCCGCGTCGAAGAAGGCTTCGCCCGCGGCCGTGTCGCCACCTTGGAAGGCCACCAGCTGGCGCTTGAGGTCCTCGACCATCGGGTAGCCCATCTCGTGCTCGCGTTCGAGCCGCCCGATCAGGCCGTCGGCGTCGCGGGTGCGCTTCTTGACCGCGGCGAAGAGGTATTTGTCTTCCTTCGGGTGATGCCAGCGGTCGGGGTAGGAGACGATGTAGTCGAGGATCGCGCGCAGCAGCGGGAAATTGGGCGCCGCGCCCTTCCTCATTTCCTTGACGAGGTAGCGCAGCGAGTAGAGCACGGCGCTGATTGCGAGGTGCTCATCGCGGATGATCTGGATGGCTTCCGGTTTCACGTCTTGTCTCCCGTGCTGCGTCGGCTGTGCTCTATTGTCGTGGTTGTGGCGGCGGTGGTGCGGCTTTTTACATCCGTTCGATCGCGAGTGCGATGCCCTGGCCGACGCCGATGCACATCGTCGCGAGGCCGAAGCGGCCGCCCGTCGTTTCGAGCTGGTTGAGCGCGGTGGTGACGAGGCGCGCGCCGGAGGCGCCGAGCGGATGGCCGATCGCGATGGCGCCGCCGTTGGGGTTCACGTGCTCGCCGTCGTCGGGCAGGCCCAGTTGGCGCAGCACCGCGAGGCCCTGTGCGGCGAAGGCTTCGTTGAGTTCGACGGTGTCGAACTGCGCGATCTGCATGCCGAGGCGGGCGAGGAGTTTCTGCGTCGCGGGGGCGGGGCCGATGCCCATGATGCGCGGCGGCACGCCGGCCGCCGCCGTGCCGAGGACGCGGGCGCGCGGCGTCAGATTGAAGCGGCGCACGGCGTCTTCGGACGCGAGCAACAGCGCGCAGGCGCCGTCGTTGACGCCCGAGGCATTGCCGGCGGTGACGCTACCGTCGGGACGTACGACGCCCTTCAGTTTCGCGAGCGCCTCGAGCGTCGTCTCAGGGCGCGGGTGCTCGTCGGCGGCGAAGCGGATCGGCTCGCCTTTCTTGCGCGGGATGTCGACGGGCACGATCTCGCGGGCGAAAAAGCCGCGCTCGGCGGCGGCGGCCCAGCGTTGCTGGCTGCGCAGGGCGAAGGCGTCCTGGTCGGCGCGGCTGACATTGAAATCGGTCGCGACGTTCTCGGCGGTTTCGGGCATCGAGTCGATGCCGTGCTGGGCCTTCATCAAGGGATTGACGAAGCGCCAGCCGATCGTCGTGTCTTCGATCTTTGCGCTGCGGGAGAAGGCGGAGTCGGCTTTGGCCAGGACGAAGGGCGCGCGGCTCATGCTTTCGACGCCGCCAGCGATCATCAACTCCGTCTCGCCGGAAGCGATCGCGCGCGCGGCGATGCCGATGGCGTCGAGGCTGGAGCCGCACAGGCGGTTGACCGTGCTGCCGGGCACGTCGACGGGCAGGCCCCCGAGCAGTGCCGCCATCCGCGCCACGTTGCGATTGTCTTCGCCCGCCTGGTTGGCGCAGCCGTAGATGACGTCGTCGATCGCCGCCCAGTCGACGGTGGCGTTACGGGCGATGAGGGCCTTGATCGGCAGCGCCGCGAGGTCGTCGGCGCGCACCGACGAGAGCGTGCCGCCGTAGCGGCCGAAGGGGGTGCGGATGGCGTCGCAGATGTAGACGTGGCGGGGCATCAAATGAGTCCTGAAGGATGAAAGCGAGGTTGCCGGTTCGGGTGTGGTCATTTCCGCGCGTCGCGTACGGGGGAAGGCGCTGCGCTTTTCCGCCCTACGGTTCATTCGGCAATCAAAGACCTCGAACGCCTGCCAGCGCCCTTGGACAGGCGCGCGGCGAACGGAGGTATTCGATTGCCGGATTGGTCTTCAATACGTTTCGACGTGGAAGCGCGCCTTCGCGAGGAGCTGCGGGCGCAGCGTGTCCCAATCGGCGCCCTTGGCGCGGCAGATGTCGCGGAAGGCTTCGAGGACGCCCGCTTCCATGCCCTTGAGGCCGCAGATGTAGATGTAGCAGTTGTCCTCCTGCAGCATCTGGAAGACCTTGTCGGCGCGTTCGCGGATCGCGTCCTGCACGTAGCGCTTGGGCTCGCCCGGTACGCGCGAGAAGGCGAAGTTGATGTCGATGAAGTCCTTCGGGAGCTTCTGCAGCGGGCCGAAGTAGGGGAGTTCCTCCGGGGCGCGGGCGCCGAAGAAGAGCACGAGTTCGCCACCTTCCTTGCGGTCCATGCGACGGCGGCGCCGTTCGGTCATCGCGCGCATCGGGGCGGACCCGGTGCCGGTACAGATCATCATGATCGACGAGCCGGGATGGTTGGGCATCAGGTAGGTCGAGCCGTAGGGGCCGGTGACCTGCACCTTGTCGCCTTTCTTGAGGTCGCACACGTAGTTCGAGGCGACGCCGCGTGCGGGCTGGCCTTCGTGGTCCTCGACGACCCGCTTCACGGTCAGCGCGAGGTTGTTGTAGTGCGGGCGCTCGCCTTCGCGCGGGCTCGCGACGGAATACATGCGCAGCAGATGCGGCTTGCCGTTGGCGTCGGTGCCAGGGGGGATGATGCCGATCGACTGGCCTTCGAGCACCGGGAAGGGCGTCGTGCCGAAGTCGAGCACGATGTGGTGGATGTCGCTGGAGGCGTCCTCGGCGGTGAGGCGATAGTTGCCGGTGACGGTCGCGGTGATGGGGGCGGCCGGCGTGTAGATGTTGACGTAGGGGTGGGACGCGGACCACGGGGCGAGCGCCGGGCCGCCCTGGCCGGCGGTCGCGACTTCGGTGATCTGCTGCACCTCTGCCGGAAGCTCTTCCGCGCCCATGACTTTCGCGTCGAGTTGGTCGAGCTCGGTCGTGTCGGGCAGGTAGTCCCAGGAATACTGGTCGGCGAGGCTGTGCGGCGTGGCCTGCTCGACGTTGCGCCAGGAGTCGATCGCGCCCGTCGGACAGGGCGAGATGCACGCGAGGCAGCCGTTGCAGGCGTCGAACTTGACGACGTAGTTGCGGCTGTCGTGGGTGATCGCATCGACCGGGCAGATCTCCTCGCAGGTGTTGCAGCGGATGCAGATCTCGGGGTCGATGAGGTGCTGGCGGGCGATGGCGGCGTGCTCTGCGGGCGCGTTCATGGCGGTCTCTCTCCACGGGGGACGGGAGGCGGGCGGGTGCCCGCTCCCGTTCTTCTCTTTGGTATCAGTTAAAACGCACGTACTCGAAATTGACGGGCTGGTTGTTGATGCCGCGTCCCGGGGCCGCGATCCAGTTCGCGAACTTGCCCGGTTCGAGGCACTTGCCCATCAGCGAATGCACGTACAGGCGGTCGCTGTCGGTCGGCAGCCAGTGCTTTTCCTGCTGCGCCCATTCGGCTTCGGAGATCAGGCGGCCGTCGGGGCTGATGTGCAGGTCGGCGAACATGCCGATGCGGCGGTGGAAGCCCTTGTGCGGCAGCGTGAAGCGGAAGTCGAAGCCGAACTTCGCCGGGATGCGGTTCCAGCGGTCGATGCCCGCCTGCACGTCGGCGATCCAGTCGTCGCGCAGGCGTTCGTTCAGTGCGGACAGTGCGGCGACCTTGCGGCTGCCGATCTTGTCGCCGGACACATCCATGACTTCGTAGTCCGAGTCCTGCAGCTTGTGGTCGTCGGCGATCTTCTCTTCCTCGAAGCGGCCCTTGAGGCCGTTCGTGTAGTAGGTGGCGGCGTTCGAGGAGACTTCGGCGCCGTAGAGGTCGCTCGTGACGCTGTAGTGGAAGTTGAGGTACTTTTGCAGCGTCGGCAGGTCGATGACGCCGGCCGCGCGCAGCTTCACGGGGTCGTCGGTGCCGAGTTCCTTCATCACTTCGCAGGTGCGCTGGATCACGCGGGCCACACCCGATTCGCCGACGAAGAGGTGGTGCGCTTCCTCGGTGAGCATGAACTTGCAGGTGCGGGCGAGCGGGTCGAAGGCCGATTCGGCAAGCGAGGCGAGCTGGTATTTGCCGTCGCGGTCGGTGATGAAGGTGAACATGAAGAAGGAGAGCCAGTCGGGCGTCTTCTCGTTGAATGCGGTGAGGATGCGGGGATTGTCCTCGTCGCCCGAACGGCGTTCGAGCAGCGCTTCGCCTTCCTCGCGGCCGTCGCGGCCGAAGTGGGCGTGCAGCAGGTAGACCATCGCCCACAGGTGGCGGCCTTCCTCGACGTTCACCTGGAAGAGGTTGCGGAGGTCATACAGCGACGGGGCGGTGAGGCCGAGGTGGCGTTGCTGCTCGACCGATGCGGGCTCGGTGTCGCCTTGAGTCACGATGATGCGCCGCAGGGTCGAGCGGTATTCGCCCGGGACTTCCTGCCACACGTCCTGGCCCTTGTGCTCGCCGAAGGTGATCTTCTTCTCGCCTTCCTGCGGCGCGAGGAAGATGCCCCAGCGGTAGTCGCGCATCTTGACGTGGCCGAAATCGGCCCAGCCCTTCGGATCGACGCTGACGGCGGTGCGCAGGTAGACCTCGTAGTTGGTCGAGTTCTCCGGGCCCATGTCGTCCCACCAGTTCAGGAAGGACGGCTGCCATTGTTCGAGGGCGCGCTGAAGGGTCTTGTTTTCGTTGAGGTTGACGTTGTTGGGGATGCGTTCGCTGTAGTTGATCATCTCTGTACTCCTCCGATTTGGGGGTGGGCCGCGCCTTCGGGGGCGACGTGCCTCGCTTTTGCTGCGGGCTCCCGTCCGCGCCAGGGCGCCGGCTGCAACGGCAGCGGGACGGCCTGCCGCGCGGCGCGGGAGCGATTCGTTTGTCTTACACGCGGTTCCAGTCGAATTGCGCCTTCTTGCCGGAGCCGAAGAGCTTCAGCGCGCCGTTTTCGCCGACGGCGTTCGGGCGGTTGAAGATCCAGTTCTGCCACGCGGACAGGCGGCCGAAGATGCGGGTGTTCATCGTCTCGACGGGGCCGAAGCGGAGATTCGCTTCGAGGCCGGTCAGCGCGTCGGGCGAGAGCGCTGCGCGTTCCTCGATCGCGATGCGGATCTCGTCGGCCCAGTCGAGGTCGTCGGGGATCGCGGTGACGAGGCCGAGCTCCATCGCCTCGGCGGGCGAGAGCAGGCTGCCTTCCTTCGCCTTGACGGCGGCGATCGGGCCTTCTTCCTGGTAGAAGCGGGCGGCGATGCGCGAGAGGCCATTCACCATCGGGAAGGGGCCGAAGTTCATCGCGGAGAGGCCGACGACGTTCTTGGCTTCCGTGGTGTCGAGCATGTAGCTGCGGTCGGCAGCGAGCGCGATTTCGAGCAGCGTGCCGGCGAAGCAGGAGCCCGGCTCGATGAGCGCGTAGAGGCTGCGCGACGAGACGTCGATGCGGGCGAGGGTGCGGCGGAGCATGCCGATCGTCTCGCGGACGAACCAGTTGTCGCGGTTGGCGTCGATCGTCGCGTCGATGTCGAGCACCGTCTGGGCGTCGCCCTCGGTGCGCAGCTGCCACAGGCCGACGTCGAGGTGGTTGGTGCGCAGATTCAGGATCGCGTCGTCGAGTTCGCGTGCCATCTGCAGCGGCCACCACTTGATGCCCTGGGCTTCGATCTCGGCGGCGGTCTTTGCGGTGACGGCGGACGGGGCGCGCACGGTCAGGGTCACGGTGCGGCCGTCGGCGTCGATGGTCGCATCGACAAATTCGTAGTGGTAGCCCGTCGCGTCGGTGGTGCGTTCGAGGCGGGTGAGGGCCACGCCCTTGGCGTTCGCGGGACGGTCCGACTGTGCGGCGAGTTCCTTCGCGCGGGCCTGGATGTGCTCGGCGAACTGCTGCTGCTTGACGACGTCGTCGACCAGGCGCCAGTCCTTGGCGCGGTTGCCGCGCACGCCTTCGGAGATGGTGCAGAAGATGTCGGCGTGGTCGCGGCGCACGCGGCGCTTGTCGGTGACGCGGGTGAGGCCGCCGGTGCCGGGCAGCACGCCCAGCAGCGGCACTTCGGGCAGCGACACGGAGGAGTTGCGGTCGTCGACCAGCACGATCTCGTCGCAGGCCAGCGCCAGCTCGTAGCCGCCGCCGGCGGTCGTGCCGTTGCAGGCGGCGAGGAACTTGAGGCCCGAGTGCTGGCTGGAATCCTCGATGCCGTTGCGCGTCTCGTTCGTGAACTTGCAGAAGTTCACCTTCCACGCGTGGGTCGAGAGGCCCAGCATGTAGATGTTGGCGCCGGAACAGAAGATCTTCGGCTTGCCCGAGGTGACGACGACGGTGCGCACTTCCGGATGCTCGAAGCGCACGCGCTGAAGGGCGTCGTGGAGCTCGATGTCGACGCCGAGGTCGTAGGAGTTGAGCTTCAGCTTGTAGCCCGGGCGGATGCCGCCGTCCTCGTCGATGTTGAGCGTCAGCGTGGCGATCTCGCCGTCGGTCGCGAGCGACCAGTGACGGTACTTCGACGGCTCCGTGCGGTAATCGACCAATTCGGCCACCGGCTTCTTCGCGACTGCTTCCATTGTCTGTCTCCTCTTCTCTCTCTGTTGTTTGAGCTCAGCCCATCACGAGCTGGCGCAACTTGGTGAAACTCTGTTCGACGGTCTCGCCCGTGGTGTCGAGCGCGGTGTCGGCTTTGGCGTAGAGCGGCAAGCGCGCCTCGAGGATGCGCTTGAGGTCCTCCATCGCCTCGTCGTTGCCCGCCATCGGCCGCAGGTCGCCCTGTGACAGCACGCGAGCCATGTGTTCTTCCGGTGCCGCCTTGACCCACACCGTCATGCACTGGCCGAGCAGCAGCTCGAAGCTCTCGGGCTGCGACACGACGCCGCCGCCAATCGAGATCACCGCACGCGGGTTGTCGCGCAGCACGCGGTCGAGCGTGCGCTTTTCGATGCGGCGGTAGCCCGACTGGCCGTACAGCGAAAAGATTTCACGCGCGGGGATACCGGTTTCCTTCTCGATCTCGCGGTCGAGTTCGATGAAGGGCATGCCTTCTTCCTGCGCGAGGCGCTTGCCGAGGGTCGTCTTGCCCGCGCCGCGCAGGCCGATCAGTGCGATGCGCTTGCGGCGCACGGCCTCTTCGTGGCCGAAGTCGCGCATCAGGCGGAACACGACTTCTTCGAGGCGGTTCTGCGGCAGGCGCTCGAGGAAGCGGCGGATCAGGCGCTTCTCGACCGTGTCCTCGGCTTCCGGCGCGAGCAGCTCGACGAGCGACACATTGAGTGCGCGGGCGATGTTGTCGAGCAGCACGATCGACACGTTGCCGTCGCCCGCTTCCAGGTGAGCGAGATGGCGTTCCGACACGCCGGCCTCGCGGGCGACGAGCTTCCTCGTCATGCCGCGACGGTCGCGTAGCTCGCGGACACGCTTGCCGAGCGTCGGCAGAATATTGCCGCTTTCGGCCGCGTTCGTGCTTTCCGCCGCCGGCTGGGCGGCTTCCTGCGCGAGATCGATGTCGGATTTGTGATTCATCTTGCTTCCTTTTCTGCAGCGAACTGCATTCGTTGAGTTGAACAATAGTGCAGTGATTTCGATACGTCAACACCTAAAGTGCAGTTTTAGTCGAGCGAGACCTAAAATTAGATGCAGTAAAAGTTCATTAAGGTCGGGGTCCGCATAGATATATGCGGTGAAAACTGCAGTTGATCGCACGGAGATCAGAAATCAATGCAGTAAAATGCTTGACGAAGTATTTTGCGGGTGTATTCTATGTCCACAAGGGCGCCCCCAGCGTCCGTTGGAATGCACTGATCCGGCACCAGACCGGGCAGGCAAACAACAGAGAGAGGAGACAAAGTGAAGCTCGCCAACTATGTATACGGGCAGTGGGTCGAAGGCGCAGGAGAAGGTATCGCGCTGACCGACCCCGTCACCGGCGAAGCGCTGGTAAGGGTGTCCTCCGAGGGCATCGATCTCGCCCGCGCACTCGACTTCGCGCGCCGCGAAGGAGGCACCGCGCTGCGGGCGCAGACTTACGAGGCACGCGCCGCGATGCTCGGCGCGATCGCCGAAGTACTGACCGCGAAGCGCGCCGACTACTTCGACATCTCGCTGCGCAACTCCGGCGCGACCGAAGGCGATGCGGGCTTCGATGTCGATGGCGCGATTTTCATGCTGAAAAGCTATGCGCGTGCCGGCAAGGCCCTGGGCGCCGCGCGTCACCTGAAGGAAGGCGCCCGCGTGCCGCTCGCGAAGACCGAGGTCTTCCAGGGCCAGCACTTCCTGATGCCGCTCACCGGTGTCGCGGTGTTCATCAACGCCTTCAACTTCCCCGCTTGGGGCCTGTGGGAGAAGGCGGCGCCGGCGCTCCTCGCGGGCGTGCCGGTGTTCGTGAAGCCCGCGACCCCGACCGCCTGGCTCGCGCAACGTATGGTCGAGGACGTCGTCGCGGCGGGCATCCTGCCGCCTGGCGCGATCTCGATCGTCTGCGGCTCGGCTCGCGAGTTGCTGGACCACGTCACCGAATGCGACCTCGTGTCCTTCACCGGCTCGGCCGACACCGCGGCGCGCATGAGGACGCATCCGAATGTCGTTGCGCGCTCGGTGCGCATCAACGTCGAGGCGGACAGCGTCAATTCCGCAATCCTCGGGCCGGACGCCCAGCCGGGCACGCCGGAGTTCGATCTCGCGGTGAAGGAGGTCGTCCGTGAGATGACGATCAAGACCGGTCAGAAATGCACTGCGATCCGCCGCATCCTCGCGCCGGCTGCGGTCGCCCGGGCGCTGGCGGACGCCGTCGGTGGCAAGCTCGCCGGCTTCAAGGTCGGCAATCCCCGCAGCGAAGGCGTGCGCGTCGGTCCGCTCGTGAGCAAAGCCCAGCAGGCGGCGGCCTTCGAGGGACTCGCGAAGCTCAAGGAAGAATGCGAAGTCGTGTTTGGCGGCGGCGCGGACTTTGCGCCTGTCGATGCTGACCCCGCCGTTTCCGCCTTCGTCCAGCCGACGCTGCTCTTCTGCGACAAGGGGATCAATGCGCGCCACGTCCACGACGTGGAGGTCTTCGGCCCGGTTGCGACCGTCGTTCCCTACGCCGACGCCGCCGACGCAATCGCGCTCGCCCGCCGCGGCCAAGGCTCGCTCGTCGCGTCGGTGTATTCCGGCGACACGGCCTTCCTCGCCGAACTCGTCCCGGCCATCGCCGATCTGCACGGCCGCGTGATGGTCGTCGATGCGGCGGTCGGCGCCAACCATACCGGCCACGGCAACGTGATGCCGAGCTGTCTGCACGGCGGACCGGGCCGCGCTGGCGGCGGCGAAGAGCTCGGCGGACTGCGCGGGCTGGCGATGTATCACCGCCGCTGCGTCGTCCAGGGTGGCCCCGCGCTGCTCGAAGCCCTGTCACGCGACGCCGCCGACGCCGCGCTGCTCGGCGCCTGAACGACAAGAAAAGCATCCCCGACCCCGACGGAGAACCAGATCATGACCCCAGAGAAATTCCAGGCACTGATCGCCAATGTCACGAAGGAAATCGCCGGTCATCCGCTCGATGCCCAGCTCGCGGCCTTCCTCAACGAGCGCTTCCCGGCGACCGGCCCTGAATTCCAGGCCATCGCCGCCGCCTGCAAGGAAGCGGTCGCTGGCGGCTGGATGTGCGACCGCGAGCACGGCGGCATTAAGTTCGGTCGCGTCATCGCCCCCTGTGACGCAATCCACGACTTCAGCGTCGATGTCGTCGAGATGAAGGACGTCGTCGGCCCGCATCACTCCCATCCCAATGGTGAGATCGACATGATCATGCCGCTCGAAGGCGACGCGAAGTTCGACGGCCATGGGGCAGGGTGGTTCGTGTATGGACCGGGCAGCGCACACCGGCCGACCGTCACCGACGGACGCGCCTACGTGCTCTACCTGCTGCCGAAGGGTTCGATCTATTTCACGCGGCAATAGGGGAGCGCAGCAGTAGCACGGCAGTCCAGAGTGGCACGGCGCAGCCCCCGGCGCGGGGTATTTCGTGCCGAGGCGTCCGCTTGCGCCAACGAGGCGCGGAATACCCCGTGACGGGGGCGGGTTTGAAGCAACAAACGAACGAACAGCGCCGGCATCAAGACCGGCAAGCGAGACCCCCGGCCACCAGCCGGAAAAACGGAGGAGCACGGAATGACCACCCTGAGTGCAGCGGACCATAGCACCAGTCCGCCGACCATCACCCTGCCGCGCCAGTACAACGCCGCGGATGACCTCATCGGCCGCAACCTCGACGCGGGGCGCGGCGCCAAGACCGCCTACATCGACGACCAGGGCCGCTACAGCTACGACGAACTCGCCGCGAGCGTGAATCGCTTCGCCAACGTGCTCGGCAATCTCGGGATTGCGCGCGAACAACGCATCCTGATGTGCGTGCAGGACACGATCGACTTCCCGACCGTCTTCCTCGGCGCGATCAAAGCTGGCGTCGTCCCGATCGCAGTGAACACCCTGCTCACGCCGTCCGACTACGAATACATGCTCACCGACAGCCGCGCCCGAGTCGCTGTCGTCTCCGCGCCGCTGTACGACACCTTCGCCCCCTTCCTCGGCAAGATCGAATCCCTCGAACGCATCATCGTCGCGGGCGGCGAGGGGCCGGACGCGCTCGGCGCCTTGATGGACAAAGCCTCCGACAAGTTCCAAGCCGTCGCCACCACCTGCGACGACCCCTGTTTCTGGCTCTACTCCTCCGGCTCCACCGGCGCGCCGAAAGGCACGGTGCATCTCCAAGGCAGCCTCATCCACACCGCCGAACTCTACGCCAAGCCCATCCTCGGCATCCGCGAAGACGACGTCGTCTTCTCCGCCGCGAAACTCTTCTTCGCCTACGGCCTCGGCAACGGCCTCACCTTCCCGCTGTCGGTCGGCGCCACCGCGATCCTGATGGCAGAGCGCCCCACGCCTGCCGCCGCCTTCAAGCGCCTGCGCGAGCACCGCCCGACGATCTTCTACGGCGTGCCGACCCTCTACGCCTCGATGCTTGCCGACGCCGACTGCCCGCGTCGTGAGGAACTCGCGATCCGCATGTGCACCTCCGCCGGCGAAGCGCTGCCCGAAGAGATCGGCCTGCGCTGGACCGAACGCTTCGGCGTCGAGATCCTCGACGGCATCGGCTCGACCGAGATGCTGCACATCTTCCTGTCGAACCGCCCCGGCGACGTGCATTACGGCACCACCGGCAAGCCCGTCCCCGGCTACCAGGTGCGCCTCATCGACGACGAAGGCAATGTCGTCGAAGGCGCGGACGAGCCGGGCGAGCTGCAGATCTCGGGCCCATCGAGCGCCGCCCTCTACTGGAACAACCGCGAAAAGACACGGGCGACCTTCCAGGGGCCCTGGACCCGCAGCGGCGACAAGTACTCGCGCAACGCCGAGGGCTACTACGTCTATGCGGGGCGCAACGACGACATGCTCAAGGTCAGCGGCATCTACGTCTCGCCGATCGAAGTCGAAGGCTGCCTGATCCAGCACCCGGCGATCCTCGAAGCGGCCGTCGTCGGCTGCGAGGACGAGGAGCGGCTGATCAAGCCCAAGGCATTCATCGTCCTGAAATCCGGCTTCCAGCCCTCGGACGCGCTCGCCGCGGAGATCAAGGCGCACGTGAAGGCCCATCTCGCCCCCTACAAATATCCGCGCTGGATGGAGTTCGTCGAGGAACTCCCGAAGACCGCGACCGGCAAGATCCAGAGATTCAAGCTGCGGGCGCTCGCGGCGCGCTGATCCGGCATCCGAACACATACAAGGGGCGAGACCCCAGCCATCCCGTGGAGGAGACAACCATGAAAGTAGCCCAGATTCGCCGCACGATGACGCAACTGACGCTCGGCGTGATCGCCAGCGCGCTGGTGCCGCTCGGGGCCGCGCAGGCCGCCGAGAAGATCAAGGTCGGCCTGATGCTGCCCTACACCGGCACCTACGCCGCGCTCGGCACCGCGATCACCAACGGCTTCAAGCAGTACGTCGCGGAGCAGGGCGGCAAGCTCGGCGGCTACGAGGTCGAATACTTCGTCGTCGACGACGAGTCCGATCCGTCGAAGGCGACCGAGAACGCATCGAAGCTCGTCAAGCGCGACAGTGTCGATGTGCTCGTCGGCACGGTGCATTCGGGCGTCGCACTCGCAATGGCGAAGGTCGCGCGCGACACCAAGACGCTGCTGATCATCCCCAACGCCGGCGCCGACGAACTCACCGGCCCGCTGTGCGCGCCGAACGTGTTCCGCAGCTCCTTCTCGGCTTGGCAGCCCGCCTACGCGATGGGCAAGATCGTCGCCGAGCGCGGCCACAAGAACGTCGTGACGGTGACGTGGAAGTATTCATTCGGCGAGCAGTCCGTGGCGGGCTTCAAGGAAGCCTTCGAGAAGGCCGGCGGCAAGGTCACGAAGGAGCTTTATCTGCCCTTCCCGAACGTCGAGTTCCAGCCCTTCCTGACCGAGATCGCTTCGCTGAAGCCGGACGCGGTGTTCGTGTTCTTCGCCGGCGGGGGCGCGGTGAAATTCGTCAAGGATTACGACGCGGCGGGCCTGAAGAAATCGATCCCGCTCTACGGTTCGGGCTTCCTCACCGACGGCACGATCGACGCGATGGGCGGCTCCGGCGAAGGTTTGCTGACGACACTGCACTACGCCGACAACCTGACCAACCCGAAGGACCAGGCTTTCCGCAAAGCCTATGCGCTGTCGTACAAGGCACAGCCTGACGTCTATGCCGTGCAGGGCTACGACGCCGCGCAGATGCTGAAGACTGGCCTCGACGGCCTGAAGGGCGGCAAGTTCGACAAGGACGCCGTCGCCAAGGCGATGGAGACGGCGAAGATCGACAGCCCGCGCGGCGCCTTCACGCTGTCGAAGGCGCACAACCCGGTGCAGGACATCTACCTGCGCAAGGTCGAAGGCCGCGACAACAAGCTCGTCAGCGTCGCGCAGAAAGGGCTCGCCGATCCGGCGCGCGGCTGCCGCATGTAAGCCTTAGCAGGTCCTTCCACACGCTTCATTCCATACGTATCCGGGCACCCGAAAAAGGGTGCCTGGAGGGGAAGACTCATGGATTTCGTTTCCTTCCTGATCCAGGTGCTGAACTCGCTGCAGTACGGCCTGCTGCTGTTCCTGGTCGCGAGCGGCCTGACGCTGGTGTTCGGCATCATGGGCATCATCAACCTCGCGCACGGCAGCTTTTACATGGTGGGTGCCTATCTCGCGTTCGCGCTGACCAGCCTGACCGGCAACCTGATGCTGTCGATCGCGCTGGGCATCCCGCTCGCGTTCGCGTTCGGCGCGCTGCTCGAATGGGCGCTGTTCTCGCATCTCTACAAGCGCGACCACCTCGAGCAGGTGCTGCTGACCTATGGCCTGATCCTGATCTTCGAGGAGCTGCGTAGCCTCGCGGTCGGCGACGAGGTGCATGGCGTGACGATTCCGGAGCTCTTCTCGGCGTCCATCCCGCTCTCCGACAACCTCAGCTACCCGGTGTATCGGCTGGTGATCTCGGTCGTCTGCCTCGCGCTCGCGGGCGGGCTGTACTGGCTGATCCAGAAGACGCGCCTCGGCATGATGATCCGCGCCGGCAGCCACGACCGCGACATGGTCAAGGCGCTCGGCATCGACATCAACCTGCTGTATCGCACGGTGTTCGCGCTAGGTGTCGCGCTCGCGGCGCTCGCGGGCATGCTCGCGGCGCCGATTTCGTCGGTGTATCCGGGCATGGGTTCGAGCGTGTTGATCATTTCCTTCGTGATCGTCGTGATCGGCGGCGTCGGCTCGGTGTGGGGCGCGCTCGTGGCGGCGCTCGTGATCGGCTTCGCGGACACCTTCGGCAAAGTGCTGCTGCCGGATCTCGCGGGGCTGATGGTCTATCTCGTGATGGCGCTCGTGCTGCTGTGGCGCCCGGAAGGCATCTTCAGGAAGGCTTGAGAGGAAGAAGACGATGAATTCCCGTACATCCACGATCTTCAAGCTCGCGGTGCTGGCCGGCGTGCTGGCCTTCCCGGCCTTCGGTTCAACCTTCTACAGCGAACTGATCGCGAAGGTGCTGATCCTCGCGATCTTCGCGATGAGCCTCGACCTGCTGGTGGGCTTCACCGGGCTGGTGTCTTTCGGCCATGCGGCCTACTTTGGTGTCGCCGCCTACGCGGTGGCGCTGCTGACACCGAAGTACGATCCGGCGAACCTGTGGCTCGCACTCCCTGCCTCCGTCGGCGCAGCGGCGCTGGTGGCTCTCCTGATCGGCCTCTTCGTGCTCCGCACCAAGGGCATCTACTTCATCATGGTGACGCTCGCCTTCGCGCAGATGGCCTACTACGTGTTCCACGACACGCCGCTGGGCGGCGGCTCCGACGGCATCTACCTCAATTTCAAGCCGGACGCGGCGATCGCCGGCTGGGCGCCGTTCGACCTCAACGAGCCGCTGCATCTGTACTACTTCGTCGTCGGCGCGATGCTCTTCGTCTATGCGCTGCTGAAGCTCGTGCTGCGCTCCCCCTTCGGCCGCGTGCTGGTCGGGATCCGCAGCAACGAGCACCGCATGCTCTCGCTCGGCTACGCGACCTTCCGCTACAAGCTCGCCGCCTTCACGCTGGCCGGCGCCTTGGCGGGGCTCGCGGGTTTCCTGTACGCGGTACTGTTCGGCTTCGTCACGCCCGAGTACTTGTCGTGGCACAAGTCGGGTGACGTGCTGCTGATGGTGATCCTCGGCGGGATGGGCAACCTCGCGGGGGCGATTGCCGGCGCGGTGGCGCTGGTCGGTCTGCAGGAGATTTTCACCGGCGTCACGAAGCACTGGCAGCTGCTGATGGGCCTCACGATCGTCGCGGCGGTGCTCTTCATGCCAGGCGGCATGGCCGCGACGCCGGCCCGCATCCTGGCACGCCTCAACGGGGGAAAGAGCAATGTCTGAAGTCCTGCTATCCGCCGAGGGCATGACGCGCCGTTTCGGCGGCCTGACGGCGAACCAGAACGTCAATATCCAGCTCGAACGCGGCGTGCTGCACGCATTGCTGGGGCCCAACGGGGCGGGGAAATCGACCTGCATCAACATGCTGTCGGGCGACCTCCCGCCGTCCGAAGGCACGATTCGCTGCAAGGGCGAGGACATCACGGCTTTGACGGCCTACCAGCGTTCGCGCATCGGCATCGGCCGCAGCTACCAGCGCACGAACATCTTCCCGAAGTTCACGGTGCTGGAAAACTGCCGGCTCGCGGCCCAGTCGCGCCGCCCTCGTCCATGGAGTCTCCTGACTGACGCACTGCGGATGCCGGAAGCGGTCGAACGTGCACGCGCCGCGATCGCCGAGGCCGGCCTGTCGGGGCGCGAGGACCGTGTCGCCGGCACGATGTCGCATGGCGAGCAACGCCAACTCGAAATTGCGATGGTGCTCGCGACCGACGCCGAGGTGCTGCTGCTCGACGAGCCGCTCGCCGGCATGGGGTCGGAGGAATCCGCGCAGATGGTCACGCTGCTCAACCGCTTGAAGACGACGCGCGCGATCCTGCTCGTCGAGCACGACATGGACGCGGTGTTCGCGGTGTCCGACCGTATCACCGTGATGGTCAACGGCCAGGTATTGGAATCGGGTTCGCCGGAGCAGATTCGCAACAGCCCCGATGTGCAGCAGGCCTATCTGGGACACGAGGCGGAGCATGAATGACATGACGATGCCGGTACTGAACGACGAGCTGCTCGCTGCCGTCACAGCCGCTGCGGCGGCCGCAGCCGACACGCGCGAGCTGCTGCTGGAAGCGATCGGCCTGCACACCTACTACGGTTCCAGCCATATCCTGCACGGCGTGAACTTCCACATCCGCAAGGGCGAGGCGCTCGGGCTGATGGGCCGCAACGGCATGGGCAAGACCACGCTGATCCGCACGATGATGGGGTTCCTGACGCCCAAGGCGGGCGGGGTGCTCGTGCGCGGCCAGCGCATGACGGGCGGGCCGACGCACAAGATCGCAAAGCTGGGCATCGCCTATGTACCCGAAGGCCGCGGCATCTTCCCGAACCTCACGGTGAAGGAGAACCTGCTGATGGCCGCACGGGCCGGCGTCGAAGGCCAGCGTGACTGGACTTTCGAGCGCGTGATGGCGACTTTCCCGCGCCTGTCCGAGCGACTCACGAACGGCGGCGGTCAGCTTTCGGGTGGCGAGCAGCAGATGCTCACGATCGGCCGCGCGCTGATGACGAACCCGGACCTGCTGATCCTCGACGAGGCGACCGAAGGTCTGGCGCCACTGATCGTGCGGGAAATCTGGCGCGTGATCCGCGAGATTCGCGACAGCGGCATCGCGACGGTGATCGTCGACAAGAACCACTCTGCGATCACCGCCCTGACGGACCGCTCGATGATCCTCGTAAAAGGCCAGGTCGTGTTCGACGGGCCGAGCGAGGAGGTGCGCAATAATCCCGAGCTCATCAAGAAACACCTGGGGGTCTGAATGAAGCACGTGCTGGTCGGCGACAAGCGTCTCGAATACGTCCGCCTCCCTTCCGCCCACCCGCGCGAGGGCGCGCCCGCGATCGTGTTCCTGCACGAGGGGCTCGGTTCGATCGCGATGTGGCGCGACTTCCCGCAGAAAGTCGCCGACGCGACCGGCTGCGAAGCCATCGTCTATTCGCGCGCGGGCTACGGCCGTTCCGATCCCGCCGAACTGCCGCGCACGACGCGCTACATGCACGACGAAGGCCTGACGGTGCTGCCAGCGCTCCTCGACGCCCTGCAACTCGACCGCCCGATCCTTCTCGGCCATTCCGACGGAGCCTCGATCGCGCTGATCTGCGCGGGCGGCACCGACGTGAAACTCACCGGCGTCATCGCGATGGCCCCGCACGTGCTCGTCGAGGACATCTCCGTGACAAGCATCGCCCAGGCCAAGATCGCTTGGCAAACCACCGACCTGCCGGCGCGCCTCGGCAAGTACCACCACGACGTCGAGGCCGCGTTCTGGGGCTGGAACGACATCTGGCTGCACCCCGATTTCCGGGCGTGGAACGTCGAGGAGTACGTCCCCAAGATCGCCTGCCCGGTGCTCGCGATCCAGGGAGAGGACGACGAATATGGCACCATGGACCAGATCGACCGCGTCGCCGCCCTCGGGCGCGACGTGGATCTGGTCAAGCTCGCCGACTGCCGCCACTCGCCACACAAGGACCAACCCGAGGCGGTGATCGAGGCCGTCGGCGAATTCGTCACCCGCATCCTCGACTAGGACCCCAACATGCTTTTCGAGCGCAAGAAACTCATCCGCTTTCATCACTGCGACCCCGCCGGCATCGTCTTCTATCCGCAGTACCTCGTACTGTGCAACGAGCTCGTCGAGGACTGGTTCGACGAAGGCCTCGGTATCAACTTCTACAAGCTGCATGCGGAAATGCACCGCGGCGTGCCGATGCGCCACCTCGAAGCCGACTTCCTCGCGCCCAGCGTGCATGGCGACGAGCTGACCTTCACGCTCGGCATCGAACGCCTCGGCGGCAGCTCGATGAAGCTCGCGATCAGCGCGGAAAAGGACGGCAAGGTGCGCTTCAAGGCGCTGCAGACCGTCGTGTGGGCGGACCTCGAAGGTGCGCCACGCGCGATGCAGATCGACGACGAATGGCGCGAGCGCTTCAGCCGATATCTCGCGCCGCCCAAGGACTGAAACCGAAGGACTGACGATGGACTACAGCCGCTACACCGCCCTCAAGGTCGAACTCCACGATCACGGTATCGCCGAAGTGATCCTCGGCGAACCCGGCAAGCTCCCCGCCGCGGACGCCACCGGCCACGGCGAGCTCGCGGACATCTGGCGCGACCTCGACCGCGATCCGGCGGTGTCGGTGATCATCGTACGCGGCCAGGACAAGGGCTTCTCCGCGGGCGGCACGCTCGACCTCGTCGCGGCGATGGTCGACGATTTCGAGCACCGCGCCCGCGTGTGGAAGGAGGCGCGCGACATCGTCTACAACATGATCAACTGCTCGAAAGTGATCGTCTCCGCGATCAACGGTCCGGCGGTCGGCGGCGGGCTGGCGGTGGCACTCCTGGCGGACATCTCGATCGCTGCGAAGAACGCGCGCCTCATCGACGGCCACACGCGACTTGGCGTCGCGGCCGGCGACCATGCCGCAATCATCTGGCCGCTCTTGTGCGGCATGGCGAAGGCAAAGCTGCATCTCCTGCTGTCGAACGAGGTGAGCGGCGAGGAAGCCGAACGCATCGGCCTCGTGTCGATGGCGGTGGAAGGCGATCAACTGCGCGACACCGCGTTCGATATCGCGAAAAAGCTCGCCGCCGGCCCGCAGACCGCACTGCGCTGGACCAAACACAGCCTCAACAACTGGCTGCGCCAGGCCGGCCCGATTTTCGACAACTCCGTCGCGCTGGAGATGCTCGGCTTCAGTGGCCCCGAAGTGCGCGAAGGCCTCGCTGCCGTGCGCGAGCGGCGCACCCCGAACTTCCCGAGCGGCTTGCCGATATGAACCAGTAAGGCGGAAGACGAAGCGCCTGTCGGCCCACTCGCCGCTCAGTTGCCAGATTCCGCCTTCGGTCCGTCCGCCTCACAAATACTCCCAATACGGCGCCGCAGAGCGCCCGGCAGTCCCCCAACTCCAACGACAGAGAGAACGGCATCATGGCCACCTACCAGTGCAGCGCCTGCTACTTCCCCTACAACGAGACTGAAGGTCAGCCCGACGACGGCATCGCGCCCGGCACGAAGTGGGAAGACGTTCCCGCCGACTGGGTCTGCCCCGACTGCGGCAACGGCAAGGAGCACTTCAACCCGGCACCCGAATCGGAAGAGTGAGAGGCGTACGATGACCGCGCTCACCCCCGATGTGAAGGTGCTCGTGATCGGCGCCGGTGCGATGGGCAGCGGCATCGCCCACGTCGCCGCGGCCGCCGGCCACAGTGTCTACCTGTATGACACCCGCGCCGAAGCGGTCGAGAAGGGCCGCGACGGCATCGCCCGCGACCTGCGCTTCCTCGTCTCCAAGAGCAAGCTCGCCGAAGCGGACGCGGAGGCGACGCTCACCCGCGTGATCCCCGTCACCGACCTCGCCGCCGCCCGCGACGCCGGCCTAGCCATCGAGGCGATCGTCGAGAACCTCGACATCAAGCAGAAACTCTTCAAGGAACTCGAAGATCTGCTCGGCCCGGACGCGATTCTCGCGACCAACACGTCCTCGCTGTCGATCACGCAGATCGGCGCCGCCCTCGACCGCCCTGAACGCCTCGCCGGACTCCACTTCTTCAACCCCGCGCCGCGCATGAAGCTTGTCGAGATCGTCTCCGGCCTCGCGACCACTCGCGCGATCGCCGACACCCTCTACGCCACCGCAAAGGCCTGGGGCAAAGTCCCGGTGCACGCGACCTCGACCCCCGGCTTCATCGTCAACCGCGTCGCCCGCCCGTACTACGCCGAGGCCCTGCGTGTGCTCAACGAGCGCGCCGCCGACCCCGCGACGCTCGACGCGGCATTGCGCGAGGGCTGCGGCTTCCCGATGGGCCCCTTCGAGCTGATGGACCTGATTGGCCACGACGTGAACTTCGCGGTCACGAAATCCGTCTTCGATGCCTACTTCGGCGACAAACGCTTCACGCCCAGCCTGATCCAGCAGGAACTCGTCGCCGCTGGCCGGCTGGGGCGCAAGAGTGGGCGCGGGTTTTATGACTATGCCGAAGGCGCACTGCCGGCCTCGCCGCAGAGCGAGTCGCCGCAGCAGGGCGAAACCTCGGTCACGGTTGTCGGCGACCTCGGCCCTGCCACCCCGCTCATCGCCCGACTCGAAGCCGCCGGCGTAGCCATTCGGCGCCTGCCTGGCGAAGATGAGGCTACCGGTCGCGCCCGAGGCTGGATCGAAATCGGCGCCGCCCGCCTCGCGCTCGCCGATGGCCGCACCGCCTCCCTCCGCGCCCACGACGAAGGCTTCGCCAACCTCGTCCTGCTCGACCTCGCGCTCGACTACGCGACGACCCCGCGCCTCACGCTCGCCCGCGGCGACGCCTGTAGCGAAGGCGCCTGGAACGCCGTCGTCGGCATCCTGCAGCGCACCGGCGCAAGCATCGCCCGCCTCGACGACATCGCCGGCCTCGTCGGCCTGCGCACCGTCGCGATGCTCGCCAATGAAGCGGCCGATGGCGTCCTGCAAGGTATCGGCACCGCCACCGATATCGACACGGCGATGCGTTACGGGACGAACTACCCGAAAGGCCCGCTCGCGTGGGCGGATGAGCTCGGCGTCGGCTTCGTCGCGCAGGTGCTGGAGAACCTGGGGACGCACTACGGAGAAGAGCGCTACCGCCTTTCGCCGCTGCTGCAAAGGATTGCACTGCGGCCCGAGGGGCGCTTTCATGCAATGTGAGATCGCGTAGGGCGCAATAAACGCAGGGCATTGCGCCCTACGTCGATCTCCGTGCGCGCCACCTTCGGCGCCTTCACGGAACAGCGGGCCGGCCGGCTCCTGCAGCACCTCCTTGCCTTCCTACAGAGGATGTTCAGCAGCGGTCGACTTTCCGCTTCCCGACGGACCCGGGTGCATCTCACTCATCTGGCACACCTTCGTGAGGCCCCGGGCCTCGATGACCGGGCGCGGCGACGGCCAGGATGTTGCTAACGGCTTTTTCCCGCTATCGCGCAGGTCACAAGACTGCCAATCCAATTAAGGTAATTTAATTTAATTTAATTGGATTGGCTTCAATCCGTCATCTTCCGATTTCTCTCCTTACGACATACAATTTACAAAAACATACATATTTCAGGTATTCATCGGGGGAGATGCATGGCGGTTTCAAAGGAAGTGTAGGCCAAACGCGTAGAGGCTATGAGAAGTGGATTTGTCGGCCTCTGTCTGGCGCCGCTCGTGCTCGGAGAACTGACGGGATTTATAGTCCTGGCCGGACTCGTCGGCGAGACCTTTGTCAAATCCGAGCGTGTCCTGGGGGACTTGCTGATTCTCATTGGCTTCGTGGTCGTATTCGTCGGATCGCTGGGGCTGATGGTGCTGTTTGGGGCCTTCGGTCTCGTGTTGGCGGGCGTAATCCGTTTCTTCATCGGCACGCGCGGTTTCGACTGGTACGTTCAACTGATCGAAGGGCCGACGCCCGCCTGAGTGGCTCGGGCGGGTTTTCCGCTCGCGTGAATTCTCCGCCCGATCTCCGTGGCGATTCTGATCCGCGACGGGCGGCATCACGGGGTGGCATGGATGTCCCTCTCCGCAGCGACGCGTCGTCCAATTTCGAGAAGTGAAAGGGGCAAGACTTGGCTTTTGCGGTGGAAGATTTGCGTCACCTGCTGCGTCGCGCTGTTTGCGCGGTCCTGGGCGGGTTTTTCGTCATCTGGGTTGGCCAGTTCCTGTTTGATTCGGAATACGCCTCGCGTGCAACCGCCCGCCTGGTGGCGCCCCTGCTGGCACTCGGCTACGGCCAGGGCAGCGCGGACAAGATCGGCGTGGTGCTCGTCGACGAGCCTTCGCTTGCGCAATCCAAGGCGACCTGGCCCCCAAAGTATGGCTATCATGCCGATCAACTGGAGGCGATTGCGACGTATCGCCCGAAGGCCATCTTCGTCGATATGCTCTTCGTGGATCGGCGTGCGGATGCCAGCATCAAACGGCTCGCGCAGACGCTTTGCGACATCCGGTCACAGGGCATCCCGGTGTTTCTGGCGCGCGACATGGCACCCGGGTCGATTGGCATTCGCGAAGAGCTCCAGGGGGACTGTGCCATCCCCGTGGCGGTCGACTACGAGGCCGACGACATCGATCACCTCGCGCGGGACTATGCCTTGGTTCATGCGGAGCCGGATGGTGAAAGCGTGGTTTCGCCGGCGCTGGGGCTGTATCAGGGGCTCGATCGGCCCGGTTTGGAAAGCGCTGCCGCCCCCGAACTTGCCCCGACCCCGATGTCGGTCGTTTGGGGGGTCGCGAGCGCATCGACGGCCGACGAAAACCGCATCGTCAATCGCGCCGGGGAGCCAGTGTGCGATCCGTACGAACGCGGAAAGCGCAGCGAGCTCTTTCGTCTCCTGTTGCCGTCGTCGAACCCGGCCTGCGCCTTCCACGCGACGGTGCGCGCCTATGAACTGCGCGCGCCTGACGAAGGGCAGAGTCGCGAACTGGCGGGGAAGCTTGAGGGACGGGTCGTGTTCTACGGTGCCAGCCTGGCTTCGACCGGCGATTTTCTGAGTTCGCCGCTGCATGGACGAATTCCTGGTGTCTATTTCCATGCCATGGCCTACGACAACTTGCTGACGTATGGGGCGTCGTGGAAGCGTGCGGTGAAATTCAAGTTCGATCCCGAGCATTGGCGATACCTGCTATGGATTGCCGCCTTGATCGCGGTGTCGGCATCGATCTTTTCTTTTGGGTATCACGCACTGGCTGCGAGGATCGAACATGCCGCAGCGCGCGTAGGAGCGGGCAGAACGCTGGTCCGACGCGGTCGGGAGCTGCTGGTCGTGTTCGGGTGGCGGCTGTTGTTGTTCGCACGTGCGATCGTCGTGGCATGCGTCCTGACCATCATCGGTCATTGGTGGCTCGATCTGGGGGTGTTTTCGTACATCGAGGTCGTCGCTGCTGCGCTGGCTCTGGAATTGTTTGAGATCGGCGAATCGGTCGAGAAGGTCTTGTTCGGTATGCCGGTTGTACAGGAGATGCAATGATGAGGTGGTCGGCCGCTGGGATGGTATGCCTACTGAGTGCATGGGCCCCGGGCGTTATCGCCGAGGGCGGCAAGGCAATCACTCAGTTCAGGGGTGACGTCGTGACCCTGTATGCTGACTCCGAAGGCGAACAGGTTGTGGCGCGGACTCCACGCGCCGAACTTCCAACGCCGACGCCGATCGAGGAGGAGTCGGGCGACTATGTCCGCATCCGGGTGAGTGGCAAACCGTATTGGGTCAGTGCGCTCAAGGCCCAGATCAATTATCCGGCGGCCCGCTGCGATCAGCATCAACAAGTCGCGAGTACCGCTGCTGCTCGCGGAATCGGCGAAGGTTGCAAGACCAAATGATCCGGTTAGTCCGTGCAATCGCTGCGGGCTTGCTGCTTGGCGGCTGCGTGACGGGTTCGAGCGTGCGCGCACCCATGGCGGACGATGGAAGTGCCGCGAGCGCACTCTCGACACCTACCCGCGACAGTCAATTTCCGGACGGCACGGTGATCCGGCGCGCGCTGGTCGCTCCCACGGGGGATGCCGAGGCACAAGCCGCCGATTTGCGCCTCGCGCTCCTCAATTCCTATGGGGTGATTAACCGGAACGCGCTGAACGCTTACGTAAATGGCATGGTGCGCGAGATTCTGGAGGTGGCCGGAATGCCCGCGTCCTGCTGCCGGGTGGAAATCCTGTCGGATCTGTCTTTGCAGGCCGAGGCGCGGCCGTCCGGCCTGATTACCGTGTCCTTCGGTTGGCTCATGCAGGCCGAGGATGATGCAGAACTTGTCGGCCTGTTCGCGCACGAGATTGCCCATGTCCTGTTGGGGCACTATGAATCCGACACCTACGCCGACGCGATGACTGCGACCAACCAAGTCGTGTCGATTGCAGCAGGGCTCTCGTCCAAAGTGCGCGCGGCAACCTCCCTCGTGCGCGGCGTCAACTGCGGCAGCGCGCTGACCAACGACGTGTTTCACCCCAGCTGGAAACGCGGACAAGAGCGTGAGGCCGATCAGTTCGCGACGGATGTGGTCGCGAAACTCGGCCTCTCTGTGGCGCGCGGACCGAAGGCAATGCTCGAGCGATTGGGCGCGCTCGAGGGGGCCGGGACGGCGAAGGAGGCGACAGAGGTCCGCCCCGGGGAAAAATTGTCCGGTCAACTCAAGGACTGGGCGAAGTCGTTGTCCAACGCCCATGACGACTCGGCTTCCCGCGCCGATTTCGTGAGCGATTACTTCGAAAAGGTATGGAGCGAATCACCGCTGCGCGGGCGGCACAGCCCGCGCGTCGGACTGATCGAGCTACGGAAGGACCCGGAGGTTGCCGCGTTGCTTGCAGCGCACCAGCGTGTCGCGCGGGTCCGCGAACAGCTCGCCGTCGCCAATGCCGGGGCCGCGCTGAAGGCGACGACCGATCTCAAGCGCGAGAAGACCGATCTGCTCATCACCCACATGGCCGTCTGCGATGGCTGGGCGACCGCACAGAAGGTCAGCGAGGCGCGCGCCTGCCTGACGGAGGGCATGCGTCTGTCCGCAGGCTCCTGGATCCCCGCCAGGGCACTGTCGAATCAGCTCAAGCGCTCGGGCAACGGTCAGCAGGCGATCCAGACGGTCGAGGCTGGCTTTGATGCGCTTGGCCGCCCGCCGGTGTTGCTGCCCGAAATCGCATTCTTGGTCCACGATCTGAACAAGGACGTGACCGAGAAATACGTTCGTGAATGCATGACCGCTGGCTCCGCGCTGCTGCAGGCGTGCGCCAACAATGCTAACCCCGAAGAACGGAAGCGCCGCTCTGAGGAGGAGGGGAAGCGGCTCGCAAACAAGATTACCGGGAAGCTGTTTGGAAAGTGAGCGTCTTCCCGAACTACCGACTCCCGGCGAAACCCCTGAGCCGCCAAAACTCGCAGGCGGAGGACCGGTGACGCACCCGCGACAGGAAGCGACGGCCGGTCTGATCGCCGCAATCGTGGCGGTTCCACAATGCGTCGCGTTGGGGATTGCCGCGTTCGGGCCGCTCGCGCACGACTTCCCCGGCCTCGCACGGGTCGCCGGCTTCTACTCGGCAATTGTCGCGGGGCTCTTCGTGGGCCTGGGCGCACGCGGGCAAATCACGCTTACCGGCCCGCGAATCGGTTCGGCGACCGTCCTGTCGGGAACCGCGGCAGCCTTGCTCGCCTCCGGGGCTGATCCCCTTTCGGTGCTCGGCATGATCTTCGTGGTGATGATCGCTGCGGGATTGTTGCAGGGGGCGATGGGGATGGCACGACTGGCGTCCTTGCAGAGCTACATTGCGCGTCCGGTCATCGTCGGGCTGATGTCCGGCGTGGCGTGCACGATGTTGCTGGCCCAGGGGCGCGAAATATTCCGCGGGCCGCCGGCAGCTGCGATTGTCGCGTCGGCAACCTTCGCTGTCGCCGTCACGATCTGGGCGCTGGGAAAATTCGCGAACCTCCCTGTGCTGAAGAAGCAGCGCTGGATCGTCAGTTGGGGCATGGTTTTCGCGACGGTGCTGGGCATCGCCCTGTATTACGCATTGCCGCAATCGGCGGCCGACAGGGGCGGCACCCTGGGGGCGATCGCCCAGTTCTGGGTGGTGCCCGACGTCGTGGCGGCGATGCGCGAGGCCGGTTCGTCGATCGCGCGCACGCCCACGCTGCTATGGGATCTCGCGCCCGCCGTCCTGATGCTGGCGGTCGTCGGTTCCCTGGATACGACGAATTCGCATGTGGCGACGCGGCACAAACTGCTCAAGCGCGACCTGTCGCCGCGCCAACGCCTAATCGTGAGCAGTGACAACGAAAACCGGCAATTGCAGTGGCATGGGCTGGGAAATGCGGTGGCCGGGCTCTTCGGCGGCATTCCCAGCGCTGCATCGGACGCCCGGGCGGAGGCGGCGCTGGCTGCGGACGGGCGGACGTGGGTCGGAGGACTGGTCTATACAGCGGTGCTTTCGGCGCTGCTCGTCGGGAGCCCGTGGCTGGTTTGGTCGGAGTATTTCCCGAAAGCGGTCGTGGTCGGCTTGATGCTCCACATTGCCATCCTGCTGCTGTCTTCGCAGTTGGCGGAACTCGGGCGATATGCACGGGCCTTCGCCGCAACCGCGCGGGACATGCTCCGGGCGCATCGTGCCACGCCGGGGCCGAAGGAAGGGGGTGGAGAAACGGTCCTCAACGGGCTGACCGTGCTCGTGGTGGCTTGCTCGCTCCACCAATTCGACCCGATGCGCGCGATTGCCGTGGGGATGCTCTGCAGCATGAGCATCTTTCTCTTCAAGATCGGCCAGTCGCAGCGACACCGCAGCTATTCGGCGAGCGAGCGCATCTCGCTGCAACTGCGCCCGGCAGCCGAAGCGGCAATTGCCCGCGCCGCGCGCGAGCGGTGCCAGATCATCAAGCTGCATGGGGATTTTTTCTTCCTCTCCCATAAGATGGCGATGAGTATGGTCGACGAGGTGCGGGCCCGTGTTGCCGCGCATCCGCCACGGTCCGACGGCCGGCAGTACGTGATCATCGACTTCGACATGGCGCATGAGTTCGACGAATCTGGAATCCACGAGATCAAGCTGATGGTCGAGCGGCTTCAGGAATATAGCTTTGTGGTCTTGCTCAGCTACGTACTGCTCAAGTCCGGGCTCGCACAGCTGCTGCGCTTCGATCACGTCATCGATGGCCCGCGGAAAGGCAGGAGTGAAACGCTTATCCGGTCGGAGCACGTGTTCGACACCACCGAGCGTGCGATCAACTACGTCGAGGATCAGGCGGTTCTCCGGGAAGGAGGGGCGAGCAACGACGTCCGTGGTTGGCCGCCTGTTCTCGCTTCATTGACGGCGCTTCCATCGCGGCGTTTCGATCAAGCGAGCGGTGCCGAGCGGTTCTGGGTTGTTCGACGCGGAACGGTCGTGCTTCGCCACCGCGTGAGCCAGACGGTCGCCGACGTCGCGTGGAAGAAGGTCATCGCGGAGGTCGGCTGCGGGGGCGTGATCAGTGGACGAATCATGGGGATGCGTGCCATCGACGCGGAGATCGCAACCGACTGCGACTTGACCTCGGTCGATGACGAATGGCTTGCGCAGGCAATCGAACACCGGCCGGCCGAGACCGCCAGAATCATGGCCTACTTCGCGGACTACATCGCATCGCTGAACTCGATGCTGCAAACCGAGATGGCTATGCTTGACCATTGACAGGGGGCTTGTGCGCGGCTCAGGCGCCGCTGCGTCGTACTTTTTCCGGGTACGCATTCCGCGGATAACGGCGCCCTGATTGATCGCCGGACAGCGAGCGTCACAATAATGCCGCCGACACAAGTCAGGCACAGGAGGAGGACAGGAACATGAAAGCACGGCATTGCATGCGCATGGCGGCCCTGATCGCCGCGCTGTCCGCGACACCGACGTTGCACGCGGCAGAGGTGGCCGGTGTGCACGTGGAGGACCGAATCCGGGTCGGCAGCCAGGAACTCCAGCTCAACGGCGCGGGGATCCGCACGAAGATGTTCTTCAAGGTCTATGTCGGCGCGCTCTACACGGGGGCGCGGGCGACGACGCCCGAAGCCGTCTATGAGGCTACCGGGCCGCGGCGGATCAGCCTGCATCTGCTGCGCGACCTCGATGCACAAACCTTGCACGAGGCCCTCGACGAGGGGCTGCGCAACAACCTGAGCGCCGCCGAGCTGGAGGCGCTGAAGGGGCCGGCGGGGCAGCTCGCCACGCTCATGAAGTCGATCGGAAAAGTGCGCCAGGGGACGGTGGTGGCGATCGACTTCAGCACCGACGGCGTCGCAGTCAGCGTGAATGGTGAGGCGCGCGGGGAGATCGCGGGAGGCGCCTTCGCGAAGGCCTTGTTGCGCGTGTGGCTGGGCGACAAGCCCGCCGATGCGGATCTGAAGAAGAGCCTCCTCGGAGGCTGAGCGCCGAGCGGCCCCGCGTCAATCCGGCGCGGCGACCGGCATCGCCCCCTGCCAGCGCCCCGAATGGGCGAGATCGCGACACAGCGGCCCGGTCAGCGCGGCCACCGCCATCGCTGCCGCGGAAAGCGGCAGGTGACGCGAGGCGCACAACACCACGCGCCGGCTCAGCGCCGGCCGTGTCACCTCCGTGCCCGTGAGCAGGCCCGCATCCAGCTCGTGGCGCAGCGGCATCGGCGGCAATAGCGTGTGGCCCAGCCCGGCGAGCAAGCTGGTGCGCAGGATGCTGATCGAACTGATGTCGGCCACCACATTCGGTGGCGGCAGCCCCTGTTCGCGGGCCGCCTGCTCGATGATCGGCCGCACTCCGTGCGGCGGTGCGGGCAGGATCAGCGGCAGCGCGAGCGCTGCCCCCAACGTGATCGACTTCTTGCGCGGTCGGTCCGGTGCCTGTGCGGGCGAAATCAGCATCAGGCGCTCGTCGAGCAGCGGCTGCTGCGTGAATTCGCCGATCAGGCCGTCGTCGAAGAGCACCGCCAAGTGCAGTTGGCCGGCGCGCAACTGCGGCACGAGGTTGCCGGTGAGCTCCTCCGTCAGCTCCAGCTCGACTTTCGGCAGCAGCTGCCGCACCGCCTGCAACAGCGGCAGGGCCAGGGCCGCGGAGACGCTGTGGGGAATGCCGAACACCACCTTGCCCGTCGGCTCGCCGCGCACCGCCTGCACGGCCACGCGCGCGTCCTCCACCTGGCGCAGGATCGCGGTTGCGTGCGCGAGGAAGATGCGCCCCGATTCCGTCAGCTCCACGCCCCGCCGCGAACGATGGAAGAGCGGCGCGCCCAGTTCGTCCTCCAGCTGCGCGAGCTGATGGCTCAGCGCCGATTGCGCGACGTAGACCTGTTCGGCCGCCTTCGACAGGCTGCCGAACTTGGCGATGGCGACGAAATACCGCAGCTGGCGCAGTTCCATGCCGCCGATTGTAGCCAAGTATCTGGATAACAGATCGCTGGATCTGAATTCGGTATTTTCCAGATCGTACGTACCGGCGTCTAATGGACCCATCCGCAGCCGACACATCCCGCCGACGCCACAAGCGACGGTGCTTCCGCCCCACCCAGCCTGGATGCCTCGGCCCGGCGTTCCTACCGGAACCGCCACCGTCGGACGCTGCGCCCACCGGCGTGCGAGCAACCACCCCGAGCCAACCCGCATCGCGCGGCGTTGGCCCGATGCTTTTCGATCGCCGTCCTGGCATGTGCCAACCGCGCAGGCCGTGGTGGTGCAGCGGATCGAGCGCGTCCAGCCAACCGACCAGCGCATGCCGTACCCCGCACGTGCGCCCTTGCGAGGCATTCAGAAAAAGCGAACAGGCCTTCGGCAGAATCCGCTTTCCTTGTCGAATGAGGTGCAATATGGTTCGGTCGACCTTCCGTGGCGTTGCAGTGTGGGCTTCCATTCCACTCCGCCGCGCGACGCAACCGCAAAGATGGCGAACGGCATGACGAACATCGTGGATCAGCAAGGCAAGGGACGGGCAGGGCAGGGCGAGCGCCCGGATGCCGTCCGTGACGGTTCAGGAGGAGGTCGTGGTGGAAAAGCCGGAAAGGGTGGCGGGGAGCGTGGCCGCAAGCGCGAACCGCTGCCCGAATCCGCACTGGCCGCAGCCGCCGCGGCGCTCGCGCCCGACCTCGACGCCGGCGTCACTCCGCGCCCCGACCGTCTGATCGAATACCTGCACCGCCTGCAGGACGCCCACGGCGCCCTCTTCGCAGACCACCTCGCAGCGCTTGCCGAGGCGCTGAAATTCGCGCGCGCGGAAGTCTTCGAGGTCGCGACCTTCTATCACCATTTCGACTTCGTGCCGACCGGCGCGGAAGCGCCGCCCAAGCTCACCGTGCGCGTATGCGATTCGCTCGGCTGTGCGATGGCGGGCGGCGCCGAATTGGCCGCGTCGCTTGCGACCCGCCTTGGCGCCGAAGTGCGCGTGCAGCGCGTGCCCTGTGTCGGCCGCTGCGACAGTGCGCCCGTCGCAGTCGTCGGGCAGAAGCCGGTGCTCAGTGCGGATGCCGACAAAGTCGCGGCAATCGTCGCGAGCGGCGAGCGCGAGGAGGCGCTGCCGGACGCGATCCGCTTCGACGCCTATCGCGCCACGGGCGGCTACGCGCTGTGGGAGGCAGTGCGCAGCGGCGAGCGTGACGCCGATTCGATCATCACTGCGCTCGACGGAGCGGGACTTCGAGGCCTCGGCGGCGCCGGCTTCCCCGCCGCGCGCAAGTGGCGCACGGTCGCCGCCCAACCCGCGCCGCGCAACATGGCCGTGAACATCGACGAGGGCGAACCCGGCACCTTCAAGGACCGGCACTACCTCGCGACCGATCCGCACCGCTTCATCGAAGGGATGCTGATCGCCGCCCGCGTCGTGGGCATTGCGGGCATCTGGATCTACATCCGCGACGAATACGCCGCGCTGCGGCGCCTGCTCGCCGAAGAGCTCGACCGCGTGCGCGTCGAATGGCCGGATCTGCCTCCGATCGAGCTACGACGCGGCGCGGGTGCCTACGTCTGCGGCGAAGAATCCGCGATGATCGAGTCGATCGAAGGCAAACGCGGCATGCCGCGGCTGCGTCCGCCCTACGTCGCCGAAGTGGGCCTCTTCGGCCGCCCGACGCTCGAGCACAACCTCGAGACGCTGTGGTGGGTGAGGGATATTGTGGAACGCGGCGGCGACTGGTTCGCGAGCCACGGCCGCAACGGCCGCAAGGGCCTCAGGAGTTTCTCCGTCAGCGGCCGCGTCGCGAAGCCCGGTGTGGTCGTCACCGATGCCGGCATCACGCTGCGCGAACTCATCGACGAACACTGCGGCGGCATGCTCCCCGGCCACGAGCTCTACGGCTACTTCCCCGGCGGCGCCTCGGGCGGCATCCTGCCTGCGAGCCTCGCCAACGTTCCGCTCGACTTCGACACCCTCGCGCCCTACGGCTGCTTTATCGGCTCGGCGGCGATCGTCGTGTTCTCGCAGCACGACCAGGCGCGCCTGCTGGCCGAAAACGCGATGGAATTCTTCGCCCACGAATCCTGCGGCCAATGCACGCCCTGTCGCGTCGGCACGGCGAAGGCGGCCGGGCTGATGAAGGCGCCGGAATGGGATGCCGGGCTCCTGAAGGAACTCGGACGCACGATGATGGATGCCTCGATCTGCGGTCTCGGCCAGGCCGCGCCGAACCCGATGCAATCGGTGCTGCGCTTCTTCCCGCAGGAAGTGGGTGCAGCGAAAGAGGAGGGCGCAGCATGAACGCCGCCGACATGATCCGCTTCGAACTCGACGGCCGCGAGATCGACGCCGCACCCGGCGAATCGATCCTGCAGGCCGCGCGCCGCGCCGGCACCGACATCCCGCACCTGTGCTACACCGACGGCCTGCGCGCCGACGGCAACTGCCGCGCCTGTGTCGTCGAGATCGACGGCGAGCGCGTACTCGCGCCCTCGTGCTGCCGCGCGCCCAAGCCCGGCATGAAGGCCAAGGCCGAGAGCGAACGCGCGCGCGCTTCCCAACGCATGGTGCTGGAACTGCTGCGCGCCGACGTGCCCGCCGAGACCGAGAAGGCCGATTCCGAACTCGCGCACTGGTGCGGCGAACTCGGCGTGAAGGAAAGCCGCTTCGTCCGCCGCGAGAACCCCGCGCCCGACCGCAGCCACCCCGGCATCGCCGTCAACCTCGCCGCCTGCATCCAATGCACGCGCTGCCTGCGCGCCTGCCGCGAGGAGCAGGTCAATGACGTGATCGGCCTCGCGCGCCGAGGCGTCGACACGATGATCGTGTTCGACTTCAACGATCCCATGGGGACATCGACGTGTGTCGGCTGCGGCGAATGCGTGCAGGCCTGTCCGACCGGCGCGCTGTTGCCTGCGGCGCTCGTCGACGCGCCGGGAGTCCCGGTCGCGACGCCGTCGCGGTCGCGTGGCGTGTTTGCAGACGAACCTGTCACTGACGAATCCGGCGCACTGACCGCGACCGGAACCTCGACATCCCGCGCCGGAACGGCGTCTGCAGCCTCGGCTGCGCTCGCCCCGAAGTCGCTGTCCGGTGAGGATGCAAGCGGGTCTGCGACCGGGAGCATCGCACCGGCTCGTGAAGCCTCGTCGGCAACCCGTGCAATCGACTCGCTGTGCCCCTACTGCGGCGTCGGCTGCCAGACCACCTACCACGTCGCCGGCGAAGGCGAGCAGGCGAAGATCATCCACGTCGTCGGCCGCGACGGCCCCGCCAACGCCGGCCGCCTGTGCGTCAAAGGCCGCTACGGCTTCGGCTACCCGCGCCATTCGCACCGCCTGACGACACCGCTGATCCGCAAGCCCGGCATTCCGAAGTCCGTCGACCTCGACCCGTCTAACCCCCTCGCCGCCTTCCGTGAAGCGAGCTGGGAAGAAGCGCTCGACGCCGCCGCCGCCGGCCTCGCCCGCATCAAGGCCGCTCACGGCCCGCATGCCCTCGCCGGCTTCGGCTCCGCGAAAGGCAGCAACGAAGAGGCCTACCTCTTCCAGAAGCTCGTCCGCACCGGCTTCGGCACGCACAACGTCGATCACTGCACGCGCCTGTGCCACGCCTCCTCGGTTGCGGCGCTCCTTGAAGGCATCGGCTCCGGCGCAGTGTCCAACCCCGTGCGCGACGTCGAATTCGCCGACGTGATCGTCGTCATCGGCGCGAACCCCGCCGCGAACCATCCGGTCGCCGCGTCCTTCATGAAGAACGCAGTAGAGCGGGGCGCGAAGCTGATCCTGATGGACCCGCGCGAAACCCCGCTCGCGCGCCACGCCCACCGCTTCCTGCAATTCCGCCCCGACGCCGACGTCACGCTGCTCTTGTCGCTCGCCTGCGTGATCATCGAAGAAGGGCTCACCGACGAAGCCTTCATCGCCGCGCGCACCGAAGGTTTCGAGGCCTTCCGCAGCGCAGCCCTCGCATTCCCGCCCGAACGCGTCGAACCCATCACCGGCATCCCGGCCGAAACCGCCCGCGAAGTCGCCCGCCTCTACGCGAAGGGCCCCAACAGCATGATCTTCTGGGGCATGGGCATCTCGCAGCACATCCACGGCACCGACAACTCGCGCTGCCTCATCGCGCTCGCGCTGATGACCGGTCAGATCGGCCGCCGCGGCACCGGCCTGCACCCGCTGCGCGGCCAGAACAACGTCCAGGGCGCGTCCGACGCGGGCCTCATCCCGATGATGTTCCCCGACTACCAGCGCGTCAGTGATCCGGCGATCCGTGCCAAGTTCGAGACGCTGTGGGACACCCCGCTCTCCGACAAGCCTGGCCTGACGGTCGTCGAGATCATGGACGCCGCGCTCGCCGGCCAGATCCGCGGCATGTACATCGAAGGCGAAAACCCCGCGATGTCCGACCCCGACCTCGCGCACGCCCGCGCCGCGCTCGGCGGCCTCGACCACCTCGTCGTGCAGGACCTCTTCCTCACCGAGACCGCGATGCTCGCCGACGTGATCCTGCCCGCCTCCAGCCTGATGGAGAAAACCGGCAGCTTCACCAACACCGACCGCCTCGTGCAGCTCTCGCAACCCGTGCTGCCGCTCCCCGGCGACGCGCGTCCCGACTGGTGGATCATCCAGCAGATGGCGCAGCGCCTGGGCCTGCCGTGGAACTACGCCGGCCCCGCCGAAATCTTCGACGAACTGCGCCACGCGATGCCCAGCTACGCCGGCATCACCTGGGCCCAGCTCGAGCGCGACAGCGCGGTCATCGCCCCGAAATTCACCGAGGACGGCCCGTCCTACCCGGTGCTCTTCGAACAAGACTTCCCGACCGCCGACGGCCGCGCCCGCTTCGTCCCCGTCACGCCGCTGCCCGCGGCGGAACTCCCCGACGCCGACTACCCGATGGTCCTCACCACCGGCCGCGTGCTCGAACACTGGCACACCGGTTCCATGACCCGCCGCGCCAACGTCCTCGATGCCCTCGAACCCCAGCCCTGGTGCTCCGTCCACCCCGACGACCTCGCAGCCAAGGGACTCGGATCAGGCGCATTGGTACGACTGGAAACCCGCCGCGGCGCCATCACCCTGGAGGCCCGCGCCGACCGCGCCATGCAGCTCGGCTCGATCTTCATGCCCTTCTGCTACGTCGAAGCGGCGGCGAACTTGCTGACGCAGCCCGCCCTCGACCCCTTCGGCAAAATCCCCGAATTCAAGTATTGCGCGGTAAAACTGACTCCAGAAACAATCATCCAGACCTGAAGCCCGTTCACCGGCGGGCGAAGGCAACAGCGCTTCCTGCCGCCACCCGCCGCCGTGGTGCTGCATCAACACCCCAGCAACAGCCCCCCGCCCCCGTGGTCGAGCAGCCACACATTGGCCGTGGTAGCGGTGGCGCAGTAGCCACATCCCCGCCCGAACCCCGCATTTCATGCGATGATGCCTCTTTTCGTCCGCAGTTCCCGTTGCTACCCGAAATGACTACCGAAATCACTCCCGAAGCCCAAGCCGAAGAAACCGCAGTGCAGACCCCGGCCAAGGCGAAGCCCGCCGGCATCGACGCCCGCGCCCTCCTGCTGAAGCTTCAGGAAACCTCGCCCACCTTCCGCGAAGTCAAACCGCTCGCGCTGCGGATCGACAAAGCCATCGCCGAACGCTTCCCGGACCTCGACCGCAAGGTCATCCGCAACGCGATGCGCATCCACACCGCGACCACCAAGTACTTGAAGGCTGTCGAAAAGGCCACCGCCCGCTTCGACCTCGACGGTCAGGAAAGCGGCGAAGTCACCGAAGAACAGCGCCAGCACGCCAGCCAGACCCTCAAGGAACGCTTCGCTGAAGTCGCCAAGCGCAAGAAGGTCGCCGCCGAACAGGAAAAGGCCCAGCGCGAAGCCGAAGAAGCCGAACGCCGCAAGGCCGAGAAACTCACCCAGCTCGTCGGCAAGTTCTCCAAGCGCTAATCGTCGAGCGCGGCGGTCAACTGCGCCGCCGCCCGCTCCGACAGCACGAGGATCAGCTTCATGCTCGCGCGCGTCGCTCCCACGAAGAGCTTGCGCACCGTCAGCTCGTCGAGCGTCTCGAAGTCGATCTCGGTGAAAATCACGCACGGCGCCGCCTGGCCCTTGAAGCGATACACCGAATCGATCAGGAAATCGCCGTCCGAGTAGACCGGATTGCCGAGCAGATCGTAGCGCCCGGTGAACGCCTTCAAGCGGTGCGCGCCGAGCCGATCGTAGGGCGTAAAGCGTGAATGCTCGCGCCCGCGGAACGTGATCGTCGCGATCATCTCGCGGCGAAAACCCAGGCCGATCGCGCGCGTCATCGCCCGCTTGGTCTCCTCGACGAGCTGCGCCGCGTCCTTCCAGACCAGGAACTCGACCTCCGACCCGACAAGCGGGCTGCCGGCTTCCACCGGCTCCGCGAGCGGCAGCATCCGGTTGAGCGCGGCCACGATGTCGGCCGGGCTGCGGTAATTGCGCCCGCTCGTGATGCGCACCCATCCCGGCAGATCCACCGGTGCCCGCCCGTACAGGTTCTGCATCGGATCCTCCAACCACCACGCACGCCCCTCGGGCCGCAGCAGCCGCAGCAAGGCGTCGCGCCACTCCTCGCGGAAGTCCTGCCCCTCGTCGACGATCAGCTCGTCAAAATGCCACGCGTCGCCCGGATCCAGCGCGCGAAACGCCTCCTCCAGGCGCGCGAACGCGTCCGGCCGCCCGAAATCGGGCGCCTGCCCGTGCGCACGCAGCACGCGGTCGCATAGCTGATGATAGGTCGCGATCTCGCCGCCGGGCGGGGCGATCAGCGCGATATGGTCCGCGAGCGGGCGGTTGTAGCAAACGTAGAGTGGCCGGCGCCCGGCGGCGAGCGCGTCGCGGAAGACGGCCATCGCGAGCTGCGTCTTGCCGCTGCCCGCGGTGCCCGTGACGCGCAGCCGGAAAGGTGTCATCTCGATGCGTCGGGCCCATTCGGCGAGCCCGCCGGCGAGCCGCGTATAGAGTGCCTCGGCCTGGCCGACGACCGCATTGACCTCCGGGACGAGCTCCAACTGATCGACGAGGAAGCGCTCGATGTTGTCGAGCACGACGCGGTCGCGCAGCTCGTCGCGCAACAGGCTCTGCACGATCGCCACGAGATGCGGGCGACGGGTCGCATCGACGATGCGCGCCGGATCGAGGCCGGCGCTCCCGGGCTGGCGCACCGTGTAGTCGGGGCAGTAGAGCAGTACGTCGAGGCGCGGCTGATGGCCCTTCAGGAAGACGCCGAGGCGCTCGCGCAGGTGGTCCGCGCTGCGCGCCATCTGCACGCTGACGTTCTTCTTCGTCTTCGAGTAGGTCTTGACGAGGCCTTCGGGCGTCTCGTCGAGGAAGCCCGACTTCTGCTCAATCAGCAGCAGCCGGCCGCTCGGGCCGACGACGATGAAGTCGATCTCGCCGAACACCGCGTGATCGCGGTTCACGCGCGTCCAATGCACGCCGTGATAGACCGTGTGGTCGTCCGGCAAGCCCTCGGCGAGCGTCGCCAGCGTCTCCAGCTCGCGCGCGAGCGCACCGCTCGCCGGCAACTGCCGCCATCCATCGGGGTGTATCCGCGCCATCCTGACCGCCGCAAATCCTGACCGATGGCATATTAACCCGCGGCGGACGGGCGCGGGCCAGGGAGCCTACAGCGCTTGCCGCTTGCGCCTGTCCTTGCGAGTCGGGCCGCCCACACGTCCGCGCCGGTCGCCGCGACGGTCCTGCCCGCTGCGGCGGTCGGCCATGCGCACCTTGCCGTTCTTGCCCACTTCGGCGAGCCAGCGGATGCCTTCCGGATCGATGTGATGGACGGCCGAAAAATCGACGACGAGTTCCTCGAAACGCGGGTCGTTGTTGGCGCGGTGGTAGAGCGACTCGATCACCGGCAGCGATCCGTAATAGATGTTGCCGCGGATGCGCAGCACATTGCCCTCGAGGTCGACGTTCGGATGCGCCTTCTCCCACTTCGCGTAGGCGAGCGCCAGCAGCGAGCCGCAGATCACCGCGCCGAAGAGGCCGAAGATATGCACCGACAGGAAGGACGCGCTGAACACGATCGCTTCCGGCCGGTGCTCGAAGTGCGCGCGGATGTCCGACCAGTCGATCATGTTGGCGCCGACGACCATGATGATCGCTGCCATCGCCGGCACCGGGATGATCGCGATGTACTCGCCGAAGAAACTCACCAGCGCGAGCAGGAAGAGCGCCGACGAGGCGGCGGCAACGCGGCTGCCGGTATTCATCGCCTGCATCAGCGACATGCGGTTGAACGACGCGCAGGTCGGCAGCGCGGAGATGAAGGGCAGCACGCAGTTGCTCACCGCGTCGGCGAAGATGCCGTGGCGCGCATCGACGAACTGGCCGCTCTTGCGGTTCATCATCCGCATCGCCGCGACCGTCTGAAAGAGGCCCAGCAGCGCGAGCGTCACCGCGCCCGGGATGATGCTGATGATGTCGGGCATCGCCTCCTGCGCGAAGAGCGGCAGCGACGGATACACGAAGCCCGCCGGCGAGATGTTCGCCGTCTGCTCGACCAGCGTCTCGCCGAGGCCGAAATGCGCGTTCAGGTACTGCGAATACAGCGTCCCCGCGAGGATGCCGAGCAGGATCCCCCAGTTGCGCAGCGCATGAAACTGCCGCGCGACGATCGTGACGACGAGCGTGATCAGGCCGATGTGGATCGCGTGCATGTTGCCGATCTCGAGCACCGAGAGGAAGCTCTGCCACGCGATCCACAGGCGCCATTCGACCTGGGTGTTCACCGGCAGGCCGGCGAAGGTCGGGAAGGACTTCAGGATCATGTACACGCCGATGCCGCAGATCATGCCGTTCGCGACCGGCTCGCTGACGAAGTCGAGCATGCGGCCGAGCGGGCGGATCGCGAGGAACAGCAGCTGGATCAGCCCGGCGAGCAGGAAGAGCGTCAGCGCGCAGCCGATGTAGTCCGGCCCGAACTGCGGCGCGACCGGCAGCAGCGTCACGCCGACGACCGCCGACTGCGTGCTGTTGGGCCCGCCGTGGAACACGCGCGACGGGTTCAGCAGCGCGGAGGACAGCACGCCCCAGATCGCGCAGTAGATGCCGAAGTAGGACGGTAGCCCGGCGAGCGTCGTCGAGAACGCGATCGCCTGCGGCAGCACGACGACCGCGAGCGTCAGCCCGATCAGCAGCTCGCTGCCGAGCGAACGGCCCCCCAGCGAGGCCCACGAGGACAGGCGCGCGATCATGCCCCGCTTTCCCCGCTTGTGTCGGCGTGGCGCCAGGTCTCGACGGCATGGATCATCGGTGGCATCACCCGCATCATCAACTGGTTCCACAGCGCCGCCAGCGGCCCTTCCTTGTCGCCGGCCGGACGCGGCAGGTTGCTGACGTAGAAGCCGATGTCGCGGCAGTCCTGGTTGGAGAGCGTGCCTTCCTCGCCGAGCGGCATGTTGCGGCAGATGAAGCCGGGCAGGATCGTCGACACGAAGGAGAAGTTGTTGCGCGACTGATGGTTGAACGAGTTCGGGCCCGCCAACGCCGGATACACGACCTTGCCCTCGACGACCGTCCCCAGCCCCTGCGGGCCATGGCAGCGCGCGCATTTCTCCTTGAACAAGGCAGCGCCGCGCACATAGTCGTCGCCGCGCTTCAAGGTCGACGAAGCGGTCACCTCGTCGATGCCCTGTTCCGCGTAACGGTTGCCGAAACGCAGGTCGAGCGCCGCGGCGAGAAAGCGGCTGTAGGCGGTGACGTCGCGGATCAGGTCGTCGGCGACGTTCGGTTTGTAGCCGTTCGACGAGTTGATGTAGCACTGCATCTGGCGCAGCTCGAAGGGCAGCAGGATGCCGGTGAACTGGTCGTACATGTCGGCCATGACCCAGGATGCGCCAAGGCTGAGCGAGCCGGTCTGCGGCACGCCGGCCGCCGTCTGCTTGTCCCCGATGCCCTGATGGCAGTGGTCGCAGCTCGTGTGGGTGCCGCGCACGAAGCGCGTCGAATTCCAGCGTTCGCGGCCCGGGTCGGTGGCGAGCTGCCCCTGCAGGTCATCGATGATGTTGCAGCCGCGCTGGATCGCGCGCACGTCCTGCTCGCTGTAACCGCGCCGCGGATCCGGGTGCCAGCCGCGCGCGAGCATGTAGGTCGAGACGTAGTCGGGGCCGGCCGCGAGGCCGTAGCGGTCGAGCTTGTCGGCGCAGCTCGGCGTCAGCACCACCGCCTGCTCGCGGATCTGTGCGCGCTCCTCGTGGCGCGCGACAGCGAGCGCATAAAGCCCGAGCAGTGCGCCGAACAGCAGCGCGAGCCGCAGCGCCTTCGCCCATCCTGCCGGCAGCGGCCTCATTGCGGGGCCTCCCGCGCGCCTTCGCCGAGCTGCAGGTGATGCGCGACCATGCGCGCGAAGATCCGGATGTCGCGCACGGCCGGGTCGTAGATCGTCGGTACGAAGCCGTCCAGATGCGTGGCGTAGCAGCGCATCACATGCTCCTCGAAAGAGATGCGGCGGCCGAGGGCAGCATCGTAGCGGTCGCCGCTCGCGAAGGCGTAGGCGAGGTCGGTTTCGCTATGGCAGTCGATGCACGCGTTCGGGCGATCGAGCGCGCCCTTGCGCGTGAAACGCCAGGCGTAGCGGTAGGTGTGGTGGATCAGGTTGTAGCCGCTTTGGATCGCGCGGACGAAATAGCCGTCGCGGCCGAAGGTGTCGACGTCGTAGGCCGCGTGAAACGCCTCCCAGCCGGCCTCGGGCTTGCCGTGCGGCGAGAACACCGGCTGGCCGGAACCGAGATGGGCCCACACCGCGAAGCCGATGACGGCGGCGGCACCCAGCGTGCCGCGCAGCACGACGACGAGGCGCGCCCGCCGCGCCGCTCTCCGCCGCTCGCGCACCTTCGCAAGCGCGGCATCCGGTGCCCTATCCATGGGTCAGCGACAGGGGGCAGTCGCCCCACGGAGCCGGTTCGTGCGCGATCCGGCTCAGGAAGGCGGTGAAATGATCGGCGTCGAGTGGATGCGACAGCAGGTAGCCCTGCAGGTAATCGCAGCCGAGACCCTTCAGGAACTCCAGCTGTGCGCGGCTCTCGACGCCCTCGGCGATCACCTTGAGCGAGAGGCTGTGCGCCATCGCGACGATCGCGCGCACCAGCGCGGCGGCCTCGGCGTCCTCGCACAGCGGCGAGACGAAGCTGCGGTCGATCTTCAGCGTGTCGAACGAAAAGCGGCGCAGGTAGCTGAGCGAGGAATAGCCCGTGCCGAAGTCGTCGAGGCTCAGGCGGAGTCCGCGCCCGTGCAGCCGCCCCAGCACATCGTTGATCTGCTGATGGTCGTCGAGCAGGATGTTCTCGGTGATCTCCAGCTCCAGCGAGTGCGGCGACAGCCGGTTGTCCTCGAGCACCTCATGCACCAGCTGCTCCAGGTCCTCGCGCAGCTGCACGCGCGAGATATTGACCGCCAGATAGCCCGGCCCCAGTCCCGTATCCAGCCAGCTGCGCAACTGCCGCCCCGCCTCGCGCATCACCCATTTGCCGATCGCGACGATCTGCCCGGTGCTCTCGGCGAGCGGGATGAAGGTCGCCGGGCTGATGAAGCCTTGTTCCGGATGCAGCCAGCGTAGCAGCACCTCGGCGCCGACATAGGCGCCGTCGTCGGCGCGGAAGATCGGCTGGAAGGCGAGCTGCAGCCCGCCGCGCGCGAGCACCTTGTTCAGCTCCTGCTCGAGCTGCAGGCGCTCGCGCACCTGCGCGTTCATCTCGGCGGTGAAGAAACAGATCGGCGGCCGACCGGGTTTTTTCGCCTGGTACATCGCGTTGTCCGCGTTGGCCATCAGCGACTCGACCGTGTCGCCGTCGTCGGGGTACAAGGCGATGCCGATGCTGCAATGGACGACCACTTCGTGCCCGTCGAGCGAGACCGGTTCCGAGACGGCCTCCAGCAGCCGGCGGGCGACTTCCCGCGCCTCGTTCGGCTGCGCGAGCCGTGGCAGCAGGACCAGGAACTCGTCGCCGCCGAGGCGTGCGAGCGTATCCTCCTCGCGCAGGCGCGAGCGGATGTGGGCGCTGACGTGCGCGAGCAACTGGTCGCCCACCGCATGCCCCATCGTGTCGTTGACGATCTTGAAGTCGTCGAGATCGATGAACATCAGCGCGAAACGCTGCTGCTGGCGGTGGGCCGAGCGGATCTCCTGCTGCAGCCGCTCGATCGCCAGCATCCGGTTCGGCTGCGCCGTCAGCGGATCGTAGTTCGCCTGGTAATGCAGCTTCGCCTGCTCGCGCTGGATCTCGAGCGTCATCGCGTTGAAGGTCTCGCCGAGCCGTCCCAACTCGTCGCGGGAATTCACCGGCACGAGCGTATATTCGCCGCGGCCCAGGTCCTGCGACACCTCGATCAGGCGCTTGACCGGATGCATCACGCTGAACTTGAATACGAGGTAGATCGCCGCGCTCAGGAACAGGATGATGGCTGCGTAGATCGCGAACTGCTGCACGAGCTGCTCGCGGGCCTGCGCCGCGAGTTCCGCGCGGCTGATGCCCACCCGCAGGCGGCCGAGCTGGTGCCCGTCATGGACGATCGGGAATTCGATCGGCATCACGTCGGGCAGCGCCGCGAGCCGCTTGACGAGCTTCTGCATGCGCGGCGGCGGTAGATGGTCGGGCGCGGGGCCGTCCACGCCGAGGCCGCGGCGCACCCGCGCGTCGTCGCCGTTCACATAGGAAGTCAGCGGCTGGTCGTCGTTGTCGACGATGACGCCGTAGACCACGTCGCGCTGACGGCTGACCTCGCGCGCATAGTCGTCGAGGCTGAGGAAGTCGAGCCCGAGGATCGCCTCCGGGCTGATCAACGCGATCAGGTGGCCCAGCACGCGGCCGCGCTCCTCGAGCTGTTGCTCGAGGAGGCGGTTCTGGCTTTGCAGGAAGAAGTAGGCATTCAGCGCCAGCGTGACCGAGAGGATCCCGGCCACGATGAGGATGAACTTGCTCGCGAGGCGCAAGAAGCTTCTCCGTGCTCAGCGCGGAATGACGAGATCCGGCATGACCTTGTGGATGATGCGGCGATGCGGATCGTAGTCCGCGTCGCGCGCCGCGCCGAAACCGGTCATCTCCGCGCGGGCGAGGATCGCGCGCCCTTCGTCGTGCTTGCCCAGTCCGACCAGCAGCGTCTGGATGCGCGTCGCGAGCGCCTGCGGCATGTCCTTGCGCACCGCCCAGGGCAGGTGCTTCACGCGCTCGGTCATGCCCAGATGCATGACCGTATTCGTGTCCATCGCCTCGCGCACGACCGGCAGATCGATCAGGATGTCGCCAGCGCCGCTCGCATCGGCCTGGCTGTGGTAGAGCGAGATCAGCGAGTTCGGCGGATTCTTCGAGAACACCGTCTCATAGTCCGCGGGCTTCAGCCCCGCCTGCAGCAGCAGGTAGCTCGGCAGGATGTAGCTCATCATCGCGTCGGTGCCCCCACCGAACACGATCTTGCGCCCGCGCAACTGGCTGATCGAAGTGATGCCGCTGTCCTTGCGCACATAGAGCGCGCCGGCGACGGTGCCGGTGCCGAACTCCTCGTTGTGCGCGATCACACGGTACTTGTCGGCGGAGCGGACGTAGTGGAACTGGTTGTAATGGACGATATCGAAGCGGCGGTGCTCGACGCCTTCCCAGAACGCGTCGAAATCCTTCGCGGTGACGAGCCGCAGCTCGCGGCCGAGTTCGCGGCTCAGATAGGCGGCGAGCGGCCCGTAGAGCTCGTTGGTGAGCGTCGCCTGACGCCGCGGGAAGATGCCCATCACCAGCGGCGCTTCCGACGCCCGCGCCTCGGGGATCGCGCGCCCGGCGAGCGCGAGGCCCAATCCTCCTGCCAGCCATCCGAGCAGGACGCGCCGGCGTGCACCCTCGGGTCCTGCGCAGCGAGGGCGCACAACTCCCCCAGACCCTATATCCTTGGTCTTAAAACTCATTCCGCTTGTCCCCTGCCGACCCGCTTCTCCGTTACGTCACGGCGCGCGATTCTGTTTTTTGTGTCTAATCGTTAAAGCTTACACGACGTCGCGCGGGCTTGTCGTGATCGGGGACTCGCAACAATGAAAAAGCCCCGCCGGCAGCGCCTGGCGGGGCTTCGAAAACGTCGCGGTCGTGGCGGGTCAGAACTCGAATTCGACCGTCGCGCGCAGCGTGTGGTCGGGCGACGGCTTCGTCAGGCCGACGAGGTAGGCGGCGTTGTACTTGATCGCCGTGTGGTTGCCGGTCTGGATCTTGCCGAAGATTGCCGGGCCGACGCTGTGCTCCTGGTCGTGCGCGCTGTTCCAGTTGCCCCATTCGCCCACTTCGCCCAGGCCCTGCAGGCCGACTTCGAATTGCGGCAGCCAGCGGTACTTCGCCTGCCACTGGTAACCCAGCCCGGTGCGGCTCTTCTCCGCCGAGTCGTAGTGACGCTCGGCCAGCACGTTGAAGTTCACCTGGTACATGCCGAAGTCCTTCTGCGTCAGCAGGCCGACTTTCAGCTCCCAGCCTTCGTCGTGATCGCGCGGGCGCTCGATCTCGACCAGCGCGCCGAGGTCGACGAAGTACTGGCCCGGCTCGGTCAGCTGGAACTTGTTTTCCCATTCGAAGGCTTCACGGCGGAAGCTCTCGCCGCGCTCACGCTCGTACTCGACGCCGATCTCGGTGAACCAGAACTGCGTCACGCCCATGCCGAAGGTCAGGACGCCCGCCGTCTCGTCTTCCTTGCCGTGGTCGCGGAAGGAGCCGGCATTGAATTCGATCTCGCGCTCGCCGTATTCGACGTTCGGCGTGAAGACGTAGTCGGCCGGGCCGGCGTGCGCGAGGCTCGCGCCGAAGGCGGCAATCGCAGCAGCGATAAGCTGTTTTTTCATCGTGTTTCCTTTGGAGTTTTGCGGGGAGGCGGAAATTTCGGCGCGCGAACACCCTCCCGGGCCGGCAGGGCCGGCCGGATCGCGCGTCTCATCTAGGGGTAGGGAGAGTCAGGTCGTCGCGGGGCGCCCGTTGCCGGTCGCGGGCGAGCGCACCAGGTACATGCCGACCGCGATCAACGCGATCGTGCCGAGGTAGAAGATCGCCTGCATCGCGCTCGGACGCGGGTCGTAGCCGGCCAGCACGTGCAGCAGGATCCCGGCCGCCGAAGTCGCCGACAGCCATGCGGAGGTGTCCCACAACGGATCCGCCAGCGCCGGGAGCAAGTCGCCCTGGATCAGGAAGTGGGCCATCTGTCCGGCCATGCCCGCCGCGAGCAGCAGCACCAGGCCGGCGGTGACCGTGAAGAACCAGCGCACCGGCACGCGCAGCAGCCCAGCATACATGCTGAGGCCGAGCAGCACGCCGGCCACGAGCCCGAGGGCGCCACCGCTCAGCACTTGGCCGAGCGACTGGTCCTGCGACATCAGGCCGAACAGGAAGAGCACGGTCTCAGAACCCTCGCGCAGCACCGCCATCGCGATCACCACGGCGATCGCAGACAGCTCGCGCGAACCTTCGGCCACCTCGCGTACCACGTTCTTCGCGTCGCTCACCATCTCACGCGCATGGCGCGACATCCAGATGTTGTGCCATCCGAGCATCGTCACGGCGAGCCCGAGGACGATCGCGTTGAGCACCTCCTGCCCCATGCCGTCGGCCATCTCGGCGATCGTGCCGGCGGCCATCGCGACCGCGACCGAGCCCAGAATGCCCGCGAAGATGCCGCCGGCCACCCAGCGATTACGATGGGGCAGGGTGCGAGCGGCAGCGGCGACGATTCCGACCAGCAGCGCCGCCTCCAGTGATTCGCGAAAGACGATGATGGCGGCGCCGAGCATGATCGATTACTCCGCGATCACCACGCCGCGCGCGGTTTTCTCGTTGAATTCGCCGAAGAACGGGTACTTGCCCGGGTTCAGCGGACCGATGAAGACGCTGGCGGTGGTGCCGCCGGGAATCACTTTTTCGCGGTTGAGCTCGTGGCTCTCGAACTCTTCCGGCGTCGAATCCTGGTTCTGGATCACCAGCTTGACCTTCTGGCCGGCCGGAATGCGGACCTCCTCGGGCTGGAAGCGATGATCCTTGATCACGAGCTGCACTTCGGGACCGGCGGCAAGCGCGATGGCGGGCAGGCACAGCAGGGCGAGAATCAGTCGTTTCATGTCGCACTCCGAGAAGGGTTGATGAATGATAACAATTCGCATTCCTTGTTGGGAAGAGTTCTTCGGAAAATACCGACCTTTTACGTAGTTCCCCGGATGCGCTCGACCGGCCCTGAAGCCCGTGCGAGCCGGGCGTTTCAGCCTCCTCACCGGACTCCCCAAATTGGCCATCGTTTTATTGTGGCTATCGGTCAAACGGATTAGCCTCGGCGTTCAAATCCATAACAAGAGGCTTCCATGAGCGTCAAATTCCGGCTGGCGGCCTTTGTGGCAATTTCCGTCGCGACACTCGTTGCCCTGATCGGCGTCGCGCTGTTCGCGATGAACCGTCTCGCCAGTCTGCAGGACGACGGCTTCGCGAAGACGCAGAGTCAGGCTCATGCGGCCGAAGCCGCTTCGCTCGGCGCGCAGCTGTATCAGGTCTTCGCCGACGCGATCATCAACCGCAACCTCGACGACGCCCGCAAGGAATTCGCCGAACGCCGCACCGAGGCGCTGAACGATCTCGCGCAGCTCGAGCGCGAGGCCGATTCGCCCAACGAGCGCCAGGCAATCGCCGAGGCGCGCAAGTCCGTCGAGAAGGTCGTCGAGCTCTTCGAGAAGCGTCTCCTGCCCAAGCTCGGCGCTGAGAGTGAGCTTCCCGCGGACATCCACGCCATCGACGACGAAGCGGACGCCGCGGTACAGCGCGTCCACGACGAACTGGCGAAGGTCGCCGATTCGATGGGGCGCGAGGCGAAGCAGGCCGACGAGGAGTTCGACGCGGCGCGCACGAAGACGCTGCTGACGGTCATCGTCATCTCGCTCCTGGGCGCGCTTGGCCTCTTCGTCTATTCGCTCTTCGTCGTCCGCTCCATCGTCCGCCCGCTCGCCGCTGCGCAGGCCGTCGCGCGGCGGATTGCGGCGGGCGACCTCAACCGCGACGTCGAGGTCCGGGGCAGCGACGAATTCGCCGAACTGCTGCGCTCCTGCGCCGCGATGCAGAACAGCCTGCGCGAGATCGCAGGCAGTCTGCAGACGCACTCCGACCAGCTCGCGGCGATGAGCCAGCAACTGTCGGCGACGACGACCGAGCTCGCGACGTCCACCGAGATGCAGTCCCAGGCTGCGTCGTCGATGGCGGCCAGCGTCGAAGAGATGTCGGTGAGCATCGCGCAGGTCTCCGATCACGCCAAAGAGGTGCGCGTCGCCGCGGCCGAGTCGGGTCGGCACGCGGCCCACGGCCAAACGACGATGACCGCGATGCTCGACAACAGCCGCGTCACCGCCGCCGCCGTCGATCGCACTGCGGGACAGATCCGCGAGCTTGGCGGCCTGTCGAACGGCATCTCGTCGATCGTCGGCGTGATCCGCGAGATCGCCGACCAGACCAACCTCCTGGCCCTCAACGCCGCGATCGAGGCGGCGCGCGCGGGCGAGCAGGGACGCGGCTTCGCGGTCGTCGCCGACGAAGTGCGCAAGCTCGCCGAGCGCACCAGCGGCTCGACGCAGGAGATCACGGGCATGATCGGCCAGGTGCAGAGCGTGACCCAAGGCGCGGTGGCGAGCATGGAGCAGGTCGTTACGCAGATCGGCAATTTCAATGCGCTCTCGCGCGATGTCGGCGATGCGATCGACGCCGTCAACGCGCAATCGGGCAACGTCATGTCGGCGATCGTCGACATCACCAGCGCATTGCACGAGCAGTCGGTCGCGAGCAACGAAATCGCCCGTCGCGTCGAGCAGACCGCGCAGATGAGCGAGGAGAACAGCGCGGCCGTGAAGGAGACTTCCTCCGCCGCGCAGCAGCTCGAATCCGTCGCGTCGCAACTGCAGGTCACAGCCGGCCGTTTCCACCTCGCCTGACCCGGAGGTCTGCGCACCTTCCTGGTGTGATTCCTTCGGCATAGCGGTGCGCGCGGCGTACAATGCGCTCACTGAAATTCCCTTTTCATAGGTCCGGCGCCGGACCCTACCGCAGGAGTTTGCTCGTGAAGAAAGTTTGCGCCCTCGCATTTGCCGCCATCCTCGCCCTCGGCGCTGGCCTCGCTTCGGCCGCCGATCCGGCCGTGCGCACGGTCGCGGCGGTCCACCAGGAAATGGCCGCGCTGTCGGGCAGCCAGGTGCAGGTCTCGGGCAAGGTCGTGAAGGTCAACAACGGCATCATGGGCCGCAACTTCGTGCACGTGCGCGACGGCTCGGGCGAGCAGGGCACCAACAACCTGATCGTGACCAGCAAGGACACCGCCGTGGTCGGCGACGAAGTCGTCGTCACCGGCCGCGTCCAGCTCGATCGCGATTTCGGTTCGGGCTACCTGTATCCGCTGTTGATCGAAGACGCGACGATCGCCAAGCAGTAAACGCCGGCCGGCCGTAACGCCCTTACGGCTTGTGGCATGCTCTTCGCTCCGGTGAAGCAGAAATCCCATGCCAGGAGTTGCGATGCCCCGACGCGAACGTCTCGTTTATGCCCTGCTGTTGCCCTTGCTGTCCGTCGCCGGAGGAGGGCATGCCGCCGAAGTCAGTGTCGCTGTCGCAGCGAACTTCACCGCGCCGATGCAGAAGATTGCCGCCGAGTTCGAGCGCGACACCGGCCACAAGGCGCAGCTCGCGTTCGGCGCGACCGGCAAGTTCTACGCGCAGATCAAGAACGGGGCGCCTTTCGAGGTTCTGCTCGCCGCCGACGACGCGACCCCTTTGAGGCTCGAGGAGGAGGGCGCCGCCGTGGCCGGCACCCGCTTCACCTACGCGATCGGCCGGCTCGTACTGTGGTCGGCGCAGCCCGGCTTCGTCGACGACAAGGGCGAGGTGCTCAAACGCGGTGCCTTCACCCACCTGTCGATCGCCAATCCCAAGACCGCTCCTTATGGCGCCGCCGCCATGGACGTGCTGCGCAGGCTCGGGCTCGCCGATCAGCTCGCCGCGAAGCTCGTGACCGGCGAAAACATCGCTCAGGCGTATCAATTTGTGGCCAGCGGAAACGCCGAACTGGGCTTCGTCGCCTTGTCGCAGGTGTGGGCCGACGGCCGTCCGACGGGCGGCTCGATGTGGCAGATTCCTGCAGAGCTTCACCAGCCGCTGCGTCAGGACGCCGTGATCCTTGCCGCGGGGCGCGACAAGCCGGCCGCGCGCGCGCTCGCCGATTACCTGCGGGGCCCGAAGGCGGCGGCGATCATCAAGTCCTACGGTTATGGCCTGTAACGGAATTTGACGCGCCATCCGTATATTCCGCCATGACCGGTATGACTAAAGGGATAATATAATTTTACAATTCTTCCCGCGGACCTGGCCGCACGGCCAAGTTCGAGTGCTTCACTCAGGTGCTCGCGCGGATTCGCGTGAAGAATTTCTTTCCTGACGAGGAGTGCGCATGATCAGTTTGAAGAAGCTCGCCTTTGCGGCGGGAGCGTTTGCGATGTCGATGGCCTCGGCCTTCGCGGCCGACCTGACGCTCTACACCTACCACTCCGAGCCCCCGTTCGTCACGGCCGACGGCAAGGGGCTGACTTATGAACTCGCGGATTACCTGACGAAGAAGTCGAAAGGCGCGCTGACCGTGAAGGTGTCGGTACTGCCGCGCGCGCGCGTCGACCAGGCGGTCGCCGCGGCGGACTTCAAGGACGCCGTGCCCTGGGTGTTCCCGGCCTGGTTCAAGGACAAGGACAAGACGACCTACCGCTGGTCGGATGCACTCTTCTCGGACGAGAACGCCGTTGTTTCGTCGCTTGCGAAGAAGGTCGAGTACGCGAGCCCCGAGTCGCTGAAGGGTATGACTTTCGGCGGAGTGCTCGGGCACAATTACGTCGGCATCGACGATCTCGTCAAGGCCGGACAGATCGAGCGCCAGGATTCGCAGAGCGAAGAGGTCAACCTGAAGAAGATCGTCGCAGGCCGGATCGACGTGACCTTTCTGCCGGGTTCCTCGCTGAACTTCCTCGTGCCGCAGCTCGGCATCGAAGGCAAGCTCCACCTCTCCGGTACGCCACAGAGTTCCTATACGCGTCATATCCTGATCGCGAAGAGCAACCCCGAGCTGCTCAAGCAGGTCAATGCCGCGATCGCCGAGATGAAGACGGATGCCGGCTGGCAGGACGTGCTGAAGAAGTACCACGTCAAGGCGAACTGATTATCGCCATGGCGGACGGGTCGCCTGCTCGACAGCAAGCTGTCCTGCGGGCGGCACGAAATTCTTTCGTGACCCGGGTTGCGAAGCGCGGGAGAGATTTGCGATGAATACGAAGAGCATCAGCTTCCGCATCAGTGCGGTGTTCCTGGTCGTGGTGTCCCTGCTCTTGCTGGTGTTCGGGGCGATCAACTATAAGTTGACCCGCGATACGCTCGTCACCGACCTGGACGGCCAGGTGGACACTGTGATGGGACGGCTCGGCTACAGCCTGCCGGCCGCGGTGTGGAATTTCGATAAGCCGCTGGTCACGAAGATCCAGGAAGCCGAGATGGCGGCGGAATTCGTCCGCGGCATCGCGCTGAAGACCGATGCCGAGGGTACGCTCGGACTGGTGCGCGACGGCGCGGGCAAGCTCGTGCCCGGCGACAAGCCGCAGGCCGGCTTCGACGCAGTGCGCGAGGAAACCCTGTATTTCGAGGAGCACGGCAAGAAGACCGAGGTCGGCCGGCTCAGTATCTACGTCTCCTACGCGAACGTCGAAAAGGCGTTGCAACGCGAGATCTATCTGCTCGGGATCCAGATCCTGGTGCTCGACCTCGTGCTCGTGCTCGCCCTGTCGGCGACGCTGCGCCTGCTCGTGCTGCGCCCGCTGCGCGCGGTGTCCGACGCGCTGCGCGAGATCGCGCGCGGCAACGCGGATCTCACGCGCCGGCTCGACGAAGCGCGCCAGGACGAGATCGGCGAGGTCGCGCACTGGTTCAACGTGTTCGTCGAACACATCCAGTCGGTGATCCGTCAGGTCCGCACCGGGGCGTCCGAGCTGGCCGTGGCGGCGGAGCAGACGAGCCGGACGACCGAGGAGAGCAACCAGGCTGCTTGCGCGCAACGCGACCAGGTCGGCGAGGTGACGCAGACCGTCGAGACCTTCGCGGACCATGCGCGCAACATCTCGCGCAGCACCGTGGAGGCGTCCGAGGCGACGGCGAGCGCGCAGGCCGAGGCGGGCAAGGGACACGACGTGGTGCTGCAGGCCGTGCATTCGATGGAGGCGCTGCTGCACGAGGTCGACAACGTCGGCGGCGTGATCCAGGAGCTGACGCGCGACAGCGACAAGATCGCCGCGGTGCTCGGCGTGATCAAGGAGATCGCCGGACAGACCAACCTCCTGGCGCTCAACGCGGCGATCGAAGCCGCGCGTGCCGGCGAGGCGGGACGAGGGTTCGCGGTCGTCGCCGACGAAGTGCGCAAGCTCGCGACGCGCACCCACGAGTCGACCGTCGAGGTCGGCAACGTGATCGCGCAACTGCGCGCCGGCGTCGAGAAGGCCGAGCACGCGATGGAGCAGGGCAAGAAGACCGCGAGCGAAGCCGGCCGCCAGGCGCAGGACGCCGGTCAGGCCATCTACACGATTGCGTCGGCTTTCGAACGCATCGGCGCGGTCAATCGCGACATCGCGGATTCGGCGGCACGCCAGGAGACGATGGTCGAGAACATCTCGCGCAACATCCAGCGCATCAACGACGTGGCGAGCGACACCGCTGCGGCGTCGGACCAGACCGCGCAGGCATCCGAGTCGCTCGCGCGTCTGGCCGAGCAACTCAACGGGGTCGTCGACCGCTTCCACGTGTAAGGGCGGGCTCGGCCGGTTCGGCGGCAATGCGCGTGATGCGTCCCGGCGGACGGAAGTCGTGGCATGCTATTCGCTTCGGCAACGTCATCCGTTGCCGATGTCAGGAGCACCGCCTTTGCCCGCCATCCATGCCCTCTCCTTGCTGCTCGTCGCCGCGCCCCTTTCCGTAAGGAGGCCGCGGTGAGTCCGAGCGACCTCGGCGCGATCCGGCTGACGCTGGAGCTTGCGGTCGTGGCGACGGCGATCCTGCTCGTCGGCGGCACGCCCATCGCGTGGTGGCTCGCGCGCACACGTTCGCGCCTGAAGCCCGTCATCGGCGCGGTCGTCGCGCTTCCGCTGGTGCTGCCGCCGACCGTGATCGGCTTCTACCTGCTCCTGCTGCTGGGGCCGCAGGGGCCGGTCGGGCAGCTCACGCAGGCGCTCGGGCTGGGCCTGTTGCCGTTCAGCTTCGCCGGCCTCGTCGTCGGTTCGGTCTTCTATTCGATGCCTTTCGTCGTGCAGCCGCTGCAACAGGCTTTCGAGGCCATCGGCGAGCGCCCGCTGGAGGTCGCGGCAACCTTGCGCGCAGGCGCCCTGGACACCTTCGTCAGCGTCGTCCTGCCGCTCGCGCGGCCCGGCTTCCTGACCGCGGCGGTGCTCGGCTTTGCGCATACGGTCGGCGAGTTCGGCGTCGTGCTGATGATCGGCGGCAACATTCCCGAGCGTACCCGCGTCGTCTCGGTGCAGATCTACGACCATGTCGAGGCGCTCGAATACACCGAGGCGCACTGGCTGTCGGCCGGGATGCTGCTTTTCAGCTTCGCGGTGCTGTGGGTCCTGTACAGCCGCGGGCGGGGCGTGGCGCGATGAGTGCGACGGACGTGTCGCTCATAAACGCGATCGATACGCGATTCAGCATCACCTGGCCCGGTTTTTCGCTGCAGGCCGAACTTGCGCTGCCCGGACGCGGCGTCAGCGCGCTCTTCGGCGCCTCCGGCTCGGGCAAGACGACGCTGCTGCGCTGTCTCGCCGGGCTCGAACGCGCGCCCGGCGGTTACCTCGCAGTGCGCGGCGAGGTGTGGCAGGACGACGCGCGCGGCATCTTCATGCCTACGCACAGGCGGCCGCTCGGCTACGTCTTCCAGGAGGCGAGCCTCTTTCCCCACCTGTCGGTGCGGCGCAACCTCGAATTCGGTCTGAAGCGCGTTGCCACGACCGAGCGGAGGGTGTCGCTCGATCACGCGATCGCGCTGCTCGGCATCGAACCGCTGCTCGAACGCATGTCGGACAAGCTCTCGGGCGGCGAGCGCCAACGCGTCGCGATCGCCCGCGCGCTCGCGACCAGCCCGCGCCTCCTCCTGATGGACGAGCCGCTCGCGGCGCTCGACCTGCGGCGCAAGGCCGAGATCCTGCCCTACCTCGAACGCCTGCACGACACGCTCGACATCCCGGTCGTGTACGTCAGCCATGCGCCCGAGGAAGTCGCGAGGCTCGCCGACCACGTCGTGCTGCTCGATGGCGGCCGCGTGCTCGCCGCCGGGCCGATCGGCGAGGTGATGGCGCGCCTCGACCTGCCGCTCGCGCGCGACGAGGACGCCTTCGTCGTGATCGACGCGACCGTCGCCGCGCACGACGAGGCCTACGCGCTGACCCGGCTCGAATTCGCCGGCCTCCCGCTGTGGCTGGCGGGGCTCGATTCCCGGCTCGGTGCAACGGTGCGTGCGAGGGTGCTCGCGCGCGACGTGAGCCTCGCGCTCGCCGAACGTCACGATTCGAGCATCCTCAACGTGCTGCCGGCGCGTGTTGTCTCGCTCGATGACGACGCGCCGGGTCGCGTGCTGGTACGCCTCGATCTGCGCGGCGCGCCGCTCCTCGCGCGCATCACCAAGCGGTCTGCCGTGCAGCTCGCGATCGCGCCGGGGATGGAACTCTTCGCACAGGTGAAGGGCGTCGCGCTGCTGCGCTGAGAGGCCCGGGCACGCCGCCTGCCTGTGTGCGTCAGCGAGCCGCATAGGGATTTACGCCAATCTGCGCGGCGCAGCGAGCCGCGCTACACTGTCCCCCTAACCGAATCCAGATGCAGTCCCTTTCGTCATGATCCAGTTGCGTATCGTCCCGGTGACTCCGTTCGAGCAAAATTGCACGATCCTGTGGTGCGACCGCAGCCGCAAGGCGGCCGTCGTCGACCCGGGCGGGGATCTCGGACGCATCTATGCCGCCGTCGCCGAGCTCGGCGTGACGGTCGAGAAGATCCTGATCACGCACGGCCACATCGACCACGCTGGCGGCACGGCGAAACTCGCGCGCGAGCTCAAGGTGCCGATCGAAGGCCCGCAGGAGGAAGACCGCTTCTGGATCGTCGGCATGCCGCAGCAGAGCAAGATGTTCGGCTTCCCCGACGTTGAGTCCTTCGAGCCCGACCGCTGGCTGCACGACGGCGACACGGTGACCGTCGGCGAGGAGACGCTGCGCGTGATCCACACCCCCGGCCACACACCCGGGCACGTCGTGTTCTTCCACCCGGAAGCGCGCCTCGCGCTGGTCGGCGACGTGCTCTTCGCGGGCTCGATCGGCCGCACCGATTTCCCGCGCGGCGACCATGCGGCGCTGATCCGCTCGATCCGCGAGAAACTTTTTCCGCTCGGCGACGACGTCAATTTCGTCCCCGGACACGGTCCGATGTCGACCTTCGGCGACGAGCGCGAGTCCAACCCCTATGTCGGCGATTACGCCTGAGTCGATCCCAAGCCGTCGAAATCCGGCGTGCCGGGAGGGCGCGCCCTAGCCACGTACGGGAGGCAAACGTGAGAATTGCGATCCTCGAAGACGACACGCTGCAAAGCGAGATGCTCGCCCTGTGGCTGCGCGATGCCAGCCACGACGTGTACTGCTTTGCCGACGCGCGCGACTTCATGCGTATTGCCGCGCGCGAGAGTTTCGATTTCTTCCTGCTCGACAGCATCCTGCCGCAGCTGAGCGGGCAGGAAGTGCTGGAGTGGTTGCGCAAGGAGCGGAACAACGACACGCCGGTGGTGTTCGTGACCGCACGCGACGCCGAGGAGGACGTGGTCGCGGCGCTCAGCGGCGGGGCCGACGACTACATCGTCAAACCGGTGCGCCGCTGGGAACTGCTCGCCCGGGTCGACGCCGTGTTGCGGCGCGGCCGCTCGCAGGGCAATGAGCAGGTCGTCGAGGTGGGCCCCTACCGTTTTGACGTGACGCACAAGCAGGCTCAACTCGACGGAGCCGGGCTCGAGCTGACCGACAAGGAGTTCGACCTCGCGGTCTTCCTCTTCCGCAACCTCGGACGGCTGGTGTCGCGCGGCCACATGCTGGAGGCCGTGTGGGGACGCAGCCCGACGGTCGCGACGCGCACCGTCGACACGCACATCAGTCGCGTGCGCACCAAGCTCGAACTGCGCCCCGAGCGCGGCTACCGTCTCGTGCCGGCCTACAATTTCGGCTACCGCCTCGAACGCGTCGGCGCCGAGGCGGGCGAAGCGGCCTGAAACCCCGAGGGGCCGGACGCTACGTGCGTTCGCGCAGCGTGTCGCGGATTTCGCGCAGCAGCTTCACTTCGTCGCTTTCGGGTGCCGGTGCGGGTTCCGCTTCGGGCGCCGGCGGCTCGCTGCGCTTGAGCCGGTTGATCGCCTTGATTGCGACGAAGATCGCGAAGGCGACGATGATGAAGTCGACACAGGTGTTGATGAAGGCGCCGTACTTCACCAGCGGTGCGCCGGCCTTCTCGGCGGCTTCGAGCGACTCGTAGGTCTTGTCGCCGAGGTTGATGTAGAGGTGCTTGAAATCGACCTGGCCGAGCAGTCGGCCCAGCAGCGGCATCACGACGTCCTTGACGAAGGATTCGACGATCTTGCCGAATGCGCCGCCGATGATCACGCCGACCGCGAGATCGACGACATTGCCGCGCATGGCGAACTCTTTGAATTCGCGTAAGAAGCTCATTTCCGGAACCTCCCGATTCTTGTTGGTTGTCGACGGCGCCCGCGGCAGCGAAAATCCGCGGCTGCGGCGGGCCTCGCCAGTGTGCCACGTTTTGCGTCCTGCCTAGTCCCCTCCCAATGGCAAGAGGATATGCCGCGTGCTCAGCCGCGCGCGATGAAGGTCGGCAGGCGCAGGCCGAACCGCATCGCCGCCAGACGCACCGCCAGCACCACACCGCCCGCGGCCAATGCGGACATGCCGGGGGGGACGTCGAGTGCAGCCAGCGCGACGAGGAGCAGCGCGCCGGCCCACGACGCGGTCGCATACAGCTCGCCCGAGAATATCAGCGGCACCTCGTTGCACAGCACGTCGCGCACGATGCCGCCGAAGGCCCCCGTGACGACCCCCATCAAACTCGCGACGAGCCAGGGGGCATCGAGCGCGAGCGCAGCCTGTGTGCCGCTCACGGTGAAGAGCGCGAGCCCGAGCGCGTCGGGCAGCAGGAAGAGGCGCGCGGGCAGCGATATCACGCGCGCGAGCGCGAAGGCACCGATCCCTGCGGCCATCGCGGCGATCAGGTAGGACTGGTCGGCGACCCAGAACACCGTGCGGTCGAGCAGCAGGTCGCGCAGCGATCCGCCGCCGAGCGCCGCCGCGAGCGCGACGACGACCATGCCGAACATGTCGAAGGGCTTGCGTCCCGTTTCGAGCACCGCAGCGGCCGCCTGGGCCGCGACGCCGGCGAGTCCGATGCCATGGAGGAGGGGTTCGACGTTGAGCATGGCGGCGAGCATAACATCGGCGCGCTGCACGTCGGCCTTGGCATAATGGCGGGCCCGTCGTGCCCGCCGCGCCGCCTGCCGGCGGCATCGGTGGGCCCAGACTTCCCCATCTGCCGATGACCTATTTCCCGCCCCGCCCCGACCTCTGCCCGGTGGCCCATCCCCTGCCGTGTCCGCGCTAGTCCTCGTCCAGGTCCTGACGAGCGGCATCGCTGTCGGCTGCATCTACGGGCTCGTCGCACTGTCCTTCGTGCTGATCTACAAGGCGACCGAGACGGTGAGCTTCATGCAGGGCGATCTGCTGATGGCCGGGGCCTTTGCCGCGCTCGCGCTCAATCAGGGGGCGGGCTGGCCGCTGCCGCTCGCGATGGCGGGCGGTGTCACGGCGCTCGTGCTGCTCGGTGCGGCGCTCGAACGCACTGTATTGCGTCGCGCGCTGGGCCAGTCGCACCTGACGGCGTTGCTGCTGACTTTCGGCCTCGGCCTGATGCTGCGCGGCGCGATCTCCTCGGTGCCGGCGGCGAGTCATTCGATGCATCGGCTGCCGGTCGGTTTCGCCGGCGAGACGCTCCAGATCGGCGCGCTGGTGCTCGCCGCCGAGCATCTCGTCGTGATCGGTGCGACCGTGCTGCTCGGGGCGGCGCTGACGCTCTTCTTCCGCGGCACGCGCGCCGGCCTCGCGCTGCGCGCGTGCTCCGAAAACGCCGCGGCCGCCGAGTTGATGGGCGTGTCGGTCGCACGCATGCATACCTTTGCGTGGGCGCTCGGTGCGGGGCTGGCGGCGGTGGCGGGCCTATTGCTCGCGCCGGTGACTTTCGTACATCTGAACATGGGGCTGATCGCGCTGAAGGCCTTTCCCGCGGCGGTGCTGGGCGGCATGGCGAGCCTGCCGGGCGCGCTCGCGGGGGGGGTGTTCCTCGGCGTCGTCGAGTCGCTCGCCGGCCTGATGCTGCCCGAAGGTGCGAAGGACGTCGTGCCTTACGTGCTGCTGATGGCTGCGCTGCTCGTCTTCCCGGACGGGCTCGCGGCCGGCTGGCGGAGGCGGCGATGAGCGGTCAGGCGTCGCCACAGCACGCAGCCGCCGTCGCGAGGAGGCTTCGGACGCTGTCGGCGGGTGCACTCGTTGCCGCCGTGGCGGTCTTCGTGCTCGGCGCCGACTATGCGCTCTCGCAGGCCGCTTTCGTTGCGACCTATGCGATCGCCGGGCTCGGCATGATCGTCATCGTCGGCCAGTGCGGACAGATCTCGCTGGGGCAGGGGGCGCTGCTCGGGCTCGGTGCCTACGTCGAGGCCTTGCTCGTGGTGCGCGGCGTGCCCGCACCGCTCGCGATGGCCGTGGCGGTCGCGGCCGGGACTGCCGGTGGCTGGCTCGCGAGCCTCCCGGCGCGCCGCCTCGGGGGCCTCTATTTCGCCATGAGCACACTCGCCTTCGCGCTGATCGTCGAGGAGGCCCTGGTGCGCGCCGAAGCGTTGACGCACGGCGCGGCAGGCCTGGCCGTGCCGACGCTCGTGTTGGCGGGCTTTCCCGTCGACGCGTCGTGGTCGCAGGCGCTCGCCGCTGCGCTCGCACTCGCGCTGGCGTGGATCGCAGCCCGCCGCTGTGTCGCGTCCCGCCTCGGACGCAGCTGGCATGCGGTGCGCGAGGACGAGGCGGCGGCGGCCGCGTGTGGCGTTGACGTTGCGCGCGCCAAACGCGCGGCCTTCGCGTTCGGTGGCGCCTTGTCGGGGCTCGCCGGCGCGCTGTACGCGCACTGGATCGGCTTCGTCAGTCCGGAGCAGTTCGGGCTGATGTTGTCCTTCGAGCTGCTGATGCTCGCTTTCATCGGCGGCGCACGCGAGCTCGCGGGGGCCCTGTGGGGCGCACTCGTCGTCGTGGCGCTGCCGCAGGCGATCTCGGTCCTGACCGAGCTGCTGCCGGCCGGCACCGCGACGCCGGCCGGGCTCGAGTCCTTGCTTTTCGGGGCCGTTGTCGTAGCCCTCATCCTGTTGCGACCGGGCGGCCTGACGGCGTCACGGACGCGAGGCGAAGACCCGGACCTGACCGACACCGCCTGATCGATTATTCGCGATAATCGGGGTCTTCCGCATTTGTCCGAGGTCCTGCCCATGACGCCCATCCGCCGCTTTCTCGCCGTGCTCGGTCTCGCCATCGCCGGTGCTGGCGGCACCGTCGCTGCCGCGGAGACGCCGGGCGTGAGCCGCAACGAGATCCTCGTCGGCAGCATCCAGGATCTGTCCGGCCCGATCGCGCTGCTCGGCGCGCCGGTGCGCGACGGCATGCTGCTGCGCTTCGAGGACGCCAATGCCGCGGGCGGCGTGCATGGCCGCAAGCTCAGGCTGGTGGTCGAGGATTCCGGCTACGACCCGAAGAAGGGCGTGCTGGCGGCGAGAAAGTTGATCCAGCGCGACAAGGTCTTCGCCTTCCTGGCCGACCTCGGTACGCCGGTCGTGATGGCGACCATGCCGATCGTCATCGAGGCCGGCCGTCCGCATCTCTTCCCGTTCTCGCCCCACGAATCGACCTATTCGCCGGTCCATCCGCTCAAGTTCCAGATGTTCGCGCCTTACCAGGACTATATGGAAGCGGCCACCCGCAACATGGTGCAGACGCGCGGCTACAAGAAGACCTGCCTGCTCTACCAGGACGACGACTACGGGCTCGAAGTGATGAAGGGCGTCGAGGCGGGGCTCGCGAAGTTGAAGCAGCCGCTGGTCGAGAAGACGAGCTACAAGCGCGGCGCTACGGACCTATCCAGTCAGGTCGCGCGGCTGCGCGCGGCCGACTGCGACTTCGTCGTGCTCGCGACTGTCGTGCGCGAAACCGTCGCGGCGGTTTCGGAGGCGCGCAAGATCGGCTGGAACGTGGACATGCTCGTCACCGCGTCCGGCTATTCGTCGCAGACGCACGAGCTGGGCGGCAAGGCGGTCGAGGGCCTGTACGGCGTGAGCGTGCTGCCGCACCCCTATGAGGAGGGCGCGAACCGCCAGCTTGCCGACTGGATCAAGCGCTACCGCGAACGCTTCGGCACGGCGCCGAACGTCTGGAGTGCGATGGGCTACAGCGTCGCCGACCTCTTCGTGAAGGCCGCCGACAAAGCCGGTCCCGATCTGACGGTAGAGCGCTTTACCGCGGCGATGGAATCGCTGCACACCCCGCGCGACTTCTTCGGCAGTCCGGAGTATCGTTTCAGCCGCGAAGACCACCTCGGCAACCGTTTCGGCCGCATCGCGCAGATCCAGAACGGGCGCTGGGTGATCCTCACTGATTATCTGAAATGATAGAGATCTGAGCCCGATGACCGCCTCCGTCCAGCCGCAGACCGTCGCCGTCGCCTTCACCGGCGCCTCGGGCATGCCCTACGGCCTGCGCCTCGTGGATTGCCTGCTCGCGGGCGGGTGCAAGGTGTGGCTGCTGTACTCGCAGGTCGCGCAGATCGTCGCGCGGCAGGAAATGAACCTCGAGCTGCCGTCGCGCCCCGCCGAGGTCGAAGCGGCGCTGATCGAGCGTTTCAAGGCCGCGCCCGGGCAGTTGCGCGTCTTCGGGCGCGAGGAATGGTTCGCGCCGCTCGCGTCGGGCTCGAATCCGGCGGACGCGATGGTCGTCTGTCCCTGCACGATGGGCACGCTCGCGGCGATCGCGGCGGGACTGAGCCAGAACCTCATTGAGCGCGCGGCCGACGTCGCGATCAAGGAAGGCCGCAAGCTCGTGCTCGTGCCGCGCGAGACGCCGTTCTCGCCGATCCACCTCGAGAACATGCTCAAGCTCGCACGCCTCGGTGTCGTGATCCTGCCGCCGAGCCCCGGCTTCTACAACCATCCGCAGACGGTCGACGACCTCGTCGATTTCGTCGTCGCGCGCGTCCTTGACCAGATCCGCGTGCCGCACCGGCTGATGCAGCGCTGGGGTGAGGGCGACGCGGACGTGCAAGGACAATCATGAGCGATCCGACGGGCCTGCTCCCGCTCTTTCCCTTGCAGACGGTGCTGTTCCCCGGCGGCGTGCTGCCCCTGCATGTGTTCGAGGCGCGCTACATGGACCTGGCGAGCCAATGCCTCAAGGACGACGCGGTGTTCGGCGTGAACCTGATCGCCGAGGGCAGCGAGGTCGGCGCGCCGGCCGTGCCGCATTCGATCGGTGTCAGCGCGCGCATCGTCGACTGGGACATGCCGCAGACCGGCGTGCTCGACCTCGTCACGCGCGGCGAGCGCCGCTACCGCATCCTGCGCACCGAAACCGGCCCCAACGGATTGCTGTTGGGCGAGGTCGAGTGGCTCCCGGAGGTCGCGGCCGTGCCGCTGCCCGAAGCGTACGCGCCGCTCGTTGCGTTGCTGCAGGCGATTTTCGCGGAGGTCGGCGAGGAGCGCCTGCCGCCCCCGCATCACTTCGACGACGCCGAGTGGGTCGGCAACCGATTCGCCGAGCTGCTGCCAATCCCCTTCAAGGCCAAGCAGGCGCTGCTCGAATACGACGATACGCTCGGTCGGCTCGACGTCATCCGCCAGTACCTCGACCAGCGCGGCGTGTTTGGCGCCTGAAGCGCTCACCCTCAGCGGCTGAAAAGATCCCCTTCAAGATTCCCGTCGGCGAGCGCGTCGAGGATACGCCGCACCGGCGTCGGTAGCCCGGCCGCGTCCCGTTCGCCGAGTGCGAGCCAGCGATGGTCCGCGTCGGCTGCCGCCTGCGCCGCGTCGCCGACATCGAGGAGGATCGGCGTGATCTCCAGCCGGAAATGGGTGAAGGTGTGGTTGAAGGGCGCGAGCGTGATCGCATCGCGCGCCGCGAGGCCGAAACGCGTCCCGAGCCAGCGCGCGGCGTCCGCTTCGCCCTCGGGGATCTCCGGCAGTGCGAGCAGGCCGCCCCAGATGCCAATCGGCGGACGCCGTTCGAGCAACACGCGCCCGCCGGCATGGATCACAGCGACGCGCACCTGACGCTGCGGGACCGCCTTGCGCGGCCGCGCCGCCGGCAGCTCGCCGACGCGGTCCTCGCGACGCGCCACGCAGATGTCGGCCATCGGGCAGCGCTCGCAGGCCGCCCGGCCGCGCGTGCATACCGTCGCGCCGAGGTCCATCTGCGCCTGGATGTAGGTGCCGACGTCCTGCGCCGGCAGCAGTGCTTCGGCGAGCGCCCACAGCTGCTGCTCGACTGCACGTTCGCCCGGAAAACCGTCGATGCCGAAGACTCGGCACAGCACGCGCTTCACGTTGCCGTCGAGGATCGCCGCGCGCGCGCCGAAGGCGAAGTCCGCGATCGCCGCCGCGGTCGAGCGCCCGATCCCCGGGAGTTCCGCGATCGCCTCGGGACAGCGCGGGAATTCGCCGCCGCACTCGGCCATCACCGCCTGTGCGGCCTTGTGCAGGTTTCTCGCACGGGCGTAGTAGCCCAGCCCGCTCCATAGCGCGAGCACGTCGTCGACGGGCGCCGCGGCGAGACTCGCGAGGTCGGGAAAGCGCGCGAGGAAACGCGCGTAGTAGGGAATCACCGTGTCGACCTGCGTCTGCTGCAACATGATCTCGGACAGCCAGATGCGGTATGCGTCGCGCGTGTTCTGCCAGGGCAGGTCGTGCCGTCCGTGCGCGCGGTGCCATTCGGCGAGCCTTACCGCAAAATCCTTGCCCGTGTCCATGATCTGCATCTCTTTTTGCATCCCGATTCGTTGCCCGATGGCGTTTGCGCAGCGATAATTCGCGATTACATCCATCTTGACCTGCCCATGTCCCAGCCGCCTCTCTCCCACCAGGACTTCACCCGCGCCTTCCGCGACGCCCTCGGCATGTTCGCCACCGGTATCGCGGTCATCACGACGCGCGCGCCCAACGGCGAGGCGATCGGCCTGACGGTCAATTCCTTCAACTCGGTGTCGCTCGATCCGCCGCTCATTGTGTGGAGCTTGTCGCGCCACCTCGCGAGTCTGCCGGTGTTCGAAGCCTGCGAATACTACGCCGTGAACGTGCTGGCGGAAGATCAGCAACACCTGTCGCAGCTCTTCGCGACCCGCTCCGACGACAAGTTCGCCGGCATCGAGATCGACGACGGCCTGTATGGCGTGCCGTTGCTGAAGGACTGCTGCGCGCGCTTCGAATGCCGCAACACGACGCGCCACGCGGGCGGCGACCACCTCGTGTTCATCTCCGAAGTCGTCCGCTTCGACCGCGTTTCCGAGCGCTCGCCGCTGATCTATCACAGCGGCGCCTACCGCCGCCTCGCTCCCCTCTGATCGCGCGCGAGCCCTCGCACCGGCACAGCGAGCGGCTATACTGATCTGGAATGCCGGCGTGCGACCGGCATGCATCGTCCGCCCGAGCGGACGAGCTCCCGGTCCCCAACCCCAGCGTGCGCCGATGCCCGAAGATTCCCGTTCCGCCCGCGGTGCGCTGATCGATGCCGAGCATGCGGCCTTCCTCGCGACCGCCGGCGTGTCGATCAGCGTCGGTGCCTGCAACGCAGAGCGCCTCCCCAGTGTCACGCGCGCAATCGGTTGCCGCGTCGCCGACGACCGCTCGCGCGTCACGGTCTTTGTCGTCGTCGCCCAATCGCGCGAAGTGCTCGACGACCTTCGCGCCAACAGCCGCATCGCCGTCGCCTTCAGCGAGCCGCACACTCACCGCACCGTCCAGCTGAAGGGCGAGGACGCCGTCGCCGAAGCCTTGATCGACGGCGACCTGCGGCACATCGAACGCTATCGCGATGCCTTCACGGCCGAACTCGGTGCGCTCGGCTACAGCCCGCTCTTTACGCGCACCTTGCTCGATTGCAGCGGCGGCGAAGTCGTCGCCGTGAGTTTCACGCCCGCCGCCGCCTTCTCGCAGACGCCCGGCCCGAAAGCCGGCACGCCGCTCGGAGACCTGCGATGAGCCAGCGCCTCGACGCGATCCGCGACTGCCTCGAAGGGGTCGTGCCGGCGATCATGGCGACCTGCTCGGCCGACGGCACGCCCAACGTCGCCTACCTGTCGCAGACCGAATACGTCGACGGCCAGCACGTGGCGCTCTCCTACCAGTTCTTCAACACCACGCGGCGCAACATCCTCGAAAACCCGAATGCGCGGCTGGTCGTCACGCATCCGCACACCGCCGAGCGCTATCGGCTGCAACTGCGCTACCTGCGCACCGAGACCGCCGGGCCGCTCTTCGAACGGATGAAGGCGAAGCTCGCCGGCATCGCCTCGCATACCGGCATGAGCGGCGTGTTTCGGCTGCTCGGGTCCGACGTCTATCGGGTGTTCGACGTCGAACGCGTGCCCGGTGTCGCCCTCGCACCGTCGCCGCCGCCGCGTGCGAACCTGCTCGCGGCCTTGCGTGCGACCGCGACGCGTCTCGCGTCCTGTCGTGACCTCGACGCGCTCTTCAACGAGACGCTCGCGTGTCTCGAAAGCCAGTTCGACGTCCGTCACGCCATGCTCCTGCTGCTCGACGGTTCGGGCTCGCACCTCTACACGATCGCGAGCCGCGGTTACGCGCAGTCCGGCGTCGGCTCCGAGATCCCGCTCGGGCAGGGTGTGATCGGCGTCGCCGCGCGTGAGGCGACGCCGATCCGCATCGGCTACATGACCCTCGAGTACACCTACGGCCGTGCGATCCGCGCCGCCGCCGCTGCGAATGGGCTCGCCGCGGCGCTGGAGACCGAGATCCCGCTGCCCGGCCTCGCCGAATCCGCGAGCCAGCTCGCGGTGCCGATCCGCGCCGCCGGGCGGCTTCTCGGCGTGCTCTACGTCGAGAGCACGCAGAACCTGCGCTTCGGCTACGACGACGAGGACGCGCTCGTCGCCCTCGGCGGCCAGCTCGGCGCCGCGATGCTCGCCCTGCAGGGGGCCGACGCGGGTGAGGACATCCCGGCGCCCGAGCCCGCCGCCGGCTGCGCCGACAGCGCCCCGGTCGTCGTGCGTCACTACGCCGCGGACGACAGCGTCTTCCTCGACGACGACTACCTGATCAAGGGCGTTGCCGGGTCGATCTTCTGGGCGCTCGTGCGCGACCACGTCGAGACCGGCCGCAACACTTTCAGCAACCGCGAACTGCGCCTCGATTCGCGCATCCGCCTGCCGGACCTGAGCGACAACCTCGAAGCGCGCCTGATCCTGCTGCGCCGCCGCCTCAACGAACGCGGCGCCTGCGTGCGTCTCGACAAGGCCGGGCGAGGGCGGCTGCAACTCACCGCGACGCGGCCGCTGACGCTCGTCGAAGTCGGTCCTTCCTAAATCTTCCCTCAGCGAACCCTAAGAGTCCCTTAAGCCGCTTCCGACGGCCTTTTCGACGCCTACAGTGCGATCAAGCCCGGCCCCGCCGGGTCGTCCATCGACACCTGGAGGCGACTCATGCAACCCACCCCCCACGACCCGTCCCCGCTCGCGCTGCTGGAGACGATGATGCTCATCCGCGCCTACGAGGAGGCCGTTGCCGGCATCGCCGCGGGCGGCAGCGCGCCCGGCACCTGCACCTCGGTCGGGCAGGAAGCGGCGGCGGTCGGCGTCGTCCGCGCGCTGGCCCACGAGGACCGCATCCTCACCAATCACCGCAGCGCCGGCCACCTGCTCGCCCGCGGGGCGGACCCCGGGCGGCTCCTCGCCGAAGTCCTCGGCAAGCGCACCGGCTACTGCAAGGGCAAGAGCGGCTCGCTGCACATCTCGGCGGCCGAACTCGGCGTCGTGCTGACCTCGACCATCGTCGGCGGCGAACTCTCGCTCGCTCCCGGCGTCGCGCTCGCCCGCACTATGACGCCCGGCGACGAGGGCATCGTCGCGACCTTCTTCGGCGACGGCGCGGCCTGCGAAGGCGTCTTCCATGAATCGCTGAACCTCGCCGTCGTGTGGAAGCTGCCGATCCTCTACGTCTGTGAAAACAACGAGTGGCAGGCCTTCGTCCATCGCCGCGAGACGATGCCGATGGCCCACGTGCGCGACTGGGCGGCCTCGCACGGCCTCATCGCCGAGACCGTCGACGGCAACGACGTGGCAGCCGTCCACGCCGCCGCCTCGCGCCTCGCCGCCCGCATCCGCGAAACCGGTGAGCCCGCCTTCCTCGAGACGCTGACCTACCGCACACGCGGCCATTACGAGCCGGACGACCAGGCCTATGTCGATCCGGGCGAGCTTGCCGCGTGGCGAGCGCGCGATCCGATCGAACTCCTCGCGAACCGCCTGCGCCTCGCCGGCACGCTCGACGACCTCCGCCTCGCGCAGATCCGGGCTCGTGTGCTGGCCGCGATCGACGAAGCCGCCGCCTTCGCGAACGCCTCGCCGTACCCCGAACTGTCCGAACTCGTCACCGACGTCTACGCGTAAGGAGCCCCGCCATGTCCGTGATCACCGTCAACGAAGCCATCACCCAGGCGCTCGCCGAAGAAATGCGTCGCGACCCGAGCGTGCTGATGTTCGGCGAAGGCGTCGCCACCAAGCGCGCGAACCTCGTCGCCGAATTCGGCGCTGCCCGCGTCCGGAACACCCCGCTCGCTGAAGGCATCATCGCCGGCACGGCCGCCGGCGCCGCCGCGAGCGGTTTGCGCCCGATCGTCGACCTCCTCTTCGCGCCCTTCCTGTGCTTCGCGATGGACGAGATCGTCAATAGCGCCGGCAAGCTCCGCTACCTCTCGGGCGGCCAGTTCAAGTTCCCGATGGTCGTGCTGGCGATGACCGGTGCCGGCTGGACGGTCGGCGCGCAGCACAACCACAACCTCGAAGCTTGGTTCGTGCACAGCCCCGGCCTCAAGGTCGTCATGCCGTCCTCGGCGGCCGACTTCAAGGGCCTGTTGAAAGCCGCGATCCGCGACGACAACCCGGTGCTCTTCTTCATGGACCTCGCGCTCGGCTACCAGGCGGGAGAGGTCCCCGAAGGCGAGCACCTCGTCCCGCTCGGCCATGCCGCGACGCTGCGCGAAGGCCGCGACGTGACCCTCGTCAGCTATGCGAAGACCGCGCTGCACTGCGTCGCTGCCGCCGACGCGCTCGCGCAGCAGGGTATCTCGGCCGAAGTGCTGGACCTGCGCTCGCTCAAGCCCCTCGACGAGGCCGCGATCCTCGCCTCCGTGCGCAAAACCGGCCGCGTGCTCGTCGTGCATGAGGCGAGCCGTCTGTGCGGTGTCGGCGCCGAAGTCGCCGCACTGGTCGCCGAGCATGCCTTCGCCGCGCTCAAGGCCCCCGTGCGCCGCCTGACCGGGCCGGATGTTCCGGCGCCATCGTCGTGGCCGCTCGAACAGGCTTTCGTGCCGCAGGCCGAAGGCATCGCCGCTGCCGGTCGCGCGCTCGTCGAGCAGCGCGAGTATGCATGAGTCGGGTTTAACACTTTTTTAGGATTTTGCGAGCGAAGCCTTAAGAGCGGCGCCTCCGCCCCCTGCCTAGGCTGCGGATGTCGTCGCCCCACACCTCCGGAGCAATCATGAAACCCCCATTCCTTCTTCCGCTGATCCTCCTCGCCACTGCCAGCGCCAGCGTTCTTGCGGCCGACGATGGCGCCGATCCGGTCGCCCGCGGCCGCTACCTCGCCAGTGTCGCCGGCTGCAACGACTGTCACACCGACGGCTACATCCCGCGCGACGGCAAGGTCCCCGAGACCGAGCGTCTCACCGGCTCCCCGGTCGGCTTCGCCGGGCCCTGGGGCGTCACCTATCCGTCCAACCTCCGTCTCGTCGCCGGCAGCCTCGACGAAGCCGGCTGGCTCGATCGTGTGCGGCGCGAAGGCCGCCCGCCGATGCCCTGGTCCTCGCTGCGCGCGATGAGTGAAGCCGACCTCGTTGCTGTCTATCGCTACCTGCGCGCGCTCGGCCCGGCCGGCACACCGGCGCCACAGGCACTCGCCCCCGGCGAGCCCATCCCGACGCCGCATTTCGTCTTCGTGCCGCAGCCGCCGCAACGGGTCACGACGAGCGCGCTGTCACGCTGACGGCCTTCGCGTGCCTTGCGTGTCGTGCTGCGCTTCCAATCCTCAACGGCATAGGCCATGATCAAACGGCGAGACTTGGCACCCTCGCCGTCTCGCGGTGTTGCATCCACCCGACAAAGGACGCACAACGATGACCCCTCGCTCCCTGACCCCGCTGCTCCTCGCCTCGGCCCTGCTCGCCTCCTGCAGCATATCGACGAAGGGCCCCGTCGTGATCGAAGTTCCCCTCGTCCCCACGCAAGGCAGTACCGCGACCGGCCAGGTCCGCTTCACCGAAATCGACGGCGGCGTGATCGTCGAAGCGCGCCTCAGCGGCCTGGCTCCGGGCGGCCACGGCTTCCACATCCACGAGAAGGGCGACTGCTCGGCGCCCGATGCCACCAGCGCCGGGGGCCACTTCAACCCCACCGGGATGCCGCACGGCCAGCCGGACAAACCCGAACATCACGCGGGCGACCTGCCGATGCTCGTCGCCGACGCCGCCGGCAACGCCAAGCTCAGCACCACCGTCGATGGCCTGTCGCTGACCTCGAAGGGCAACGGCAACATCGTCGGCCGCGCCGTCATCGTCCACGCGGCGCCCGACGACTTCACGACCCAGCCCACCGGCAACTCCGGCGCCCGCGTCGCGTGCGGCGTGATCTCCAAGTGAATTCCGCGGTAGCGTGGCGCTCCGGCGCCCGCCGCCATATGTCTCGCCCGTTACAAATTCATCCTGGCTTACACTCGGGCCGATAACTCCTCGACCTGCCGCGCGTTATTCGCTCAGGGGCACGATTGGAACGCCCCCTGATCGACCCACCGTTCATCGAGGAGTACCGACATGCTGAAGAAGATCATTGCCCTGGCCATCGTCACCGGTTTTGCGACGGCGTCCTTCGCGCAGCAGGGCGCCACGCCCGCCACCCCCGCCACGCCGGCCATGAAGGCGACTCCGGCCACCCCCGCCGCCCCGGCAGGCGCCGGCGAAAGGGCCACTCCCGCGACACCGGCGGTGAAGGCGACCCCCGCCGAGAAGGCCACTCCCGCTACTCCGTCCTCGGCCAGCGAAACCCCGATGTCCAAGCCGGATACCGGCAAGACCACCTCGCACGTCAAGAAGTCCACGAAGAAGCACTCGGCCGCGAAGACTGACTCGGAGATGGGCGCCAAGTCCGATACCAAGGCCGGCTCGGCGGCGCCGGCGACCAAGTAAGTCAGACTGCCGCGCGCCGAACGAAAAGCCGCCCCACGGGGCGGCTTTTTTCATCCAGTTCTCAAAAGGGTGTTGCAAAGCGGCGCCGGGGCCTTATAATGCGCCCCCTTCACTGATCGCTTGTGCCAGAACGATCGGTAGCCGGAAAAGCGGGAATAGCTCAGTTGGTAGAGCGCAACCTTGCCAAGGTTGAGGTCGCGAGTTCGAGACTCGTTTCCCGCTCCATTCAGCAATGAACCGGCATGCAGCAGCACTCACGGACGCGGGGTGGAGCAGTCTGGCAGCTCGTCGGGCTCATAACCCGAAGGTCGCAGGTTCAAATCCTGCCCCCGCAACCAATTCCTGCACGTGCGTCCTTAGCTCAGTTGGTTAGAGCGCCACGTTGACATCGTGGAGGTCGGCGGTTCGAATCCGTCAGGACGCACCAGCATTTGCCATTCTCCCCTTCGATCGCATCCCGTCCCATCCGGCGTTTCCTGCCCGGAAATGCGCGATCTCGTGGACCGTGTCGACATCTTCCAGGGCCGAAAACGAAAAAAGCCAGCACCGAAGGCTGGCTTTTTCACTGAATTCGACTGGAGCGGGCGATGGGAATCGAACCCACGGCTCTAGCTTGGGAAGCTAGGGTATTACCATTATACGACGCCCGCTCGGAGGCCCGATTTGCATCGGGCAGGGCGCCATTCTAATGACAGGCAGGGCGTTGCGCAACGACGGGCGCTCGGCCGGCGCCGTTTGCCGAGCCGGCCGAGGACAGTCGGGACCGTCCGCACACTTGGGCACCCGCCGCCCGGTCTTTCGGCTCCGCCCGCTGGCTGGACCGGAACCCGGGATCCGGCAAGCATGTCACCGCCCGCGAGGGCACTAGCGGAGCGGAATCGCCGGCTGCGCACATGCTAAACTTCAAGGCCGTTTACGCATTTTCCGGCACGCGCATGATCCAGGTCACCATCAACGGTCAGAACGAATCGCTCGACGAAGGGCTGAGCG
>NZ_DATFAO010000095.1:0-74617 GCF_035254505.1 Aromatoleum sp.
AAGCGCATGGAAAAAGAACTTAGATCCGAGCCCCGCGAACAGATCGCGCTGCCGCTGAGCGGTGCGAACGGTGTCGGGGGGGCAACCGTGAACATCAGCGCCACGGGTTTGTTCTTCGAGATTTGCAGCGAAGAGCAGCTCGGCAGCGAGGTAGACGTCACGGTGGAACTCGACGTCGGGGGCCGCGCGTTCGCGCTGAAGTGTCATGGCCAGGTCGTTCGTGTTGAACGGCATGCGAATCGAATCGGGCTGGCAATAAAAATGCAGGACTCGCAACTCGAATCGGCGTCGTAAGACGTCAAAGAACGCAGGAACAACCGGGGCTCGTTTTCGAGCCCATCAAGGGAGGAAATAAAAATGGCTACCAGCTCCGTGTCTTACACGAACACCCCTCAGGCCACCGACGACGTCTACGGATTCCAGGAAGACAGCCTCGACCCGACCGGTTCGATCTTTCTGGATGTCATGTCGAACGACCTCGGCGGAAAAGCCAAGACGCTGTATTCCGTCGAAGACAGTGACAGTGCACTGAAAGACCTGCTCAGCACCGATGTCGGCAAGTCCATGGTCAGCGCTTGGGAAACCACCGCGGACGGCAATCAGATCCGCATCAACTGCGGCAAGATCGAATTCAAGTTCGCCGACGACTTCAACGTCAATTCCGTTGCCGCAGACGAAACCTATTCCGACTCCTTCGTCTACGCGATTCGGCTCGCCAACGGCACCCTCAGCTACGCGACCGTGACGGTGAACATCGCGGGGGCCAACGACGGGCCCGCGCTCACGGGCACGCAGGCGACACTCATCGACGGCTCCGAAGACACGGCCTACACCGTCAGTGCCGCCGACCTGCTCGCCGGCTTCAGCGACGTCGACGGCGACACGCTCGCCGTCTCGGGCCTCACTGCCGATTACGGCACTGTCAGCGCCAACGCCGACGGCAGCTTCACGATCACCCCGGCGGCCGACTACAACGGCACGCTGAAGCTTACCTACGAGGTCGTCGACGGCAACGGTGGCAGCGTCGCTGCCACGCAGAGCTTCACGCTCGCGGCGGTCAACGATGCGCCCACCGGCACGGCCACCGCCGCACTTGCCAGCGGCACCGAGGACACTGCCTACACCGTCAGCGCTGCCCAACTGCTCGAAGGCTTCAGCGACGTCGATGTCGCCAGTAACGGCCAGGTGCTGAGCGTCTCGGGCCTCTCCGCGAGCGACGGCAGCGTCACCGACAACGGCGACGGCACCTACACCGTCACGCCGAGCGCCAACTTCAACGGCACGATGACGCTGAGCTACAGCGTCATCGACGGCGAGGGCGGTAGCGCCGACGCCACTCAAAGCTATACCGTGGCCGCGGTCAACGATGCGCCCACCGGCACGGCCACCGCCGCACTTGCCGGTGGCACCGAGGACACTGCCTACACCGTCAGCGCCGCCCAGCTGCTCGAAGGCTTCAGCGACGTCGATGTCGCCAGTAACGGCCAGGTGCTGAGCGTCTCGGGCCTCTCCGCCAGCGACGGCAGCGTCACCGACAACGGCGACGGCACCTACACCGTCACGCCGAGCGCCAACTTCAACGGCACGATGACGCTGAGCTACAGCGTCATCGACGGCGAGGGCGGCAGCGCCGACGCCACCCAAAGCTATACCGTGGCCGCGGTCAACGACGCGCCCACCGGCAGCGCGACTGCCGTACTCGACGCCGGCACCGAGGACACCGCCTACACCGTCAGCGCCGCTCAGCTGCTCCAGGGCTTCAGCGACGCCGATGTCGCCAGCAACGGCCAGGTGCTGAGCGTCTCGGGCCTCTCCGCCAGCGACGGCAGCGTCACCGACAACGGCGACGGCACCTACACCGTCACGCCGAGCGCCAACTTCAACGGCACGATGACGTTGAACTACAGGGTCATCGACGGCGAGGGCGGCAGCGCCGACGCCACCCAAAGCTATACCGTGGCCGCGGTCAACGACGCGCCCACCGGCAGCGCGACTGCCGTGCTCGACGCCGGCACCGAGGACACTGCCTACACCGTCTCCGCCGCTCAGCTGCTTCAGGGCTTCAGCGACGTCGATGGAGACACGCTTGCCGTGTCCGGCCTCACCGCCGACCATGGCGCCGTCGCCGCCAACTCCGACGGTAGCTTCACGATCACCCCCGCCGCCGACTACAACGGCCTGCTGAAACTGAGCTACATCGTCGTCGATGGCCACGGCGGCAGCATCGCCGCCGCCCAGAGCACCACGCTTGCTGCGGTAGATGATGGCGTCGCTGCAACCGATCTCAAGCTCGTTGTCGAATCGGCGCCTACCGGTAACAGCCTACCGGGAGCCAGCAGCCCTATCGGACACTTCGCCTACACAGATCCTGATGGTGGCTCCGCCGCTCACACATTCACACTGAGCGGCGTCAATGCCAGCGCTTTCACCCTGTCCTCAAGCGGCTCCCTTAGCGCTGGCGCTAGCGGTCTTGCAGCCTCGACAACCTATACCTTCGGGGTCACGGTCGCCCAAGCCGGGCAGCAGGACTATTCCGAGGACTTCACGATCATTACCGGCAGCAATGGCGGGGAAACGCTGGTGGCGACGGCTGGGGACGCTGCTTACTATGCCGGCGGGAACAGCGACACAATTCTAGCGGGCGCCGGCGATGACATCGTATTCGGCCAAAATAGCAACGACTCCATCCATGGAGGTGAAGGCAATGACGTGCTTTATGGGAACCTCGGAAACGACTTCTTCGTCTTCGACACGGCCCTGAATGCATCGACCAACGTTGATGCCCTCAAGGATTTCACTCACGCCATCGACAAGATCCAGCTCGACGACACCGTTTTCAGCGGCGGACAAGGGTTCGGCGCCAACGTTCTGTACGACGCATCAACCGGCACGCTGTCATATGATGCCAACGGAGGTAGTCATACCGACGCAGTGCAATTCGCGACCGTCGCGATCGGGACCACTATCGACCAGAACGATTTCCAGTTCATCTGAAATCTGCTTCTGAAGCACGAAGCAAAACAAAAGCCCAGCGGTGACGCTGGGCTTTTTTCTTCCCCCTGCAGCCCGATTAGCGAAAGCCTCAGCTCACCCCCAGATGCTTGTGCAACACTTCCGGCTGCGCCCGCAACTCCTCACTCGTCGCCTCGCACGCAACCTTGCCCTTCACCAAAATCACATTCCGATCCGAAATCGACGTCACCGCCGCATGATTCTTATCGATGACGATCGTCGCAATACCGGTCGCCCGGATCTGTCTGACGATGTACCAAATCTCCTTCGCGATCAGCGGCGCCAAGCCCTCGGTCGCCTCGTCGAGAATCAGCAGATCCGGGTTCGTCATCAGTGCGCGCCCGATCGTGAGCATCTGCTGCTCGCCACCGGATAGCTGGCCGCCTCCATTCGTCAGCCGCTCGCCCAGCCGCGGGAAGGTGTCGAGCACGCGCTCGTAGGTCCAGTCGCGCCGACCATCGACGCCGGGCTTCGCCGCCATGATCAGGTTCTCGCGCACCGACAGGTTCGGGAAGATGCCGCGCCCCTCCGGCACGTAGGCGATGCCCTTGCGCGCGACGAGGTAGGGTGCGGCGCCGGTCATCGTCTTGCCGCGCACGACGACGCGGCCGTGCCTGGGGCGGACGTGACCGAGCAGGCTGCGGATCAGCGTGGTCTTGCCCATGCCGTTGCGGCCCATCAGGCCGAGCGTCTCGCCGCGGCGCACGGAGAAGTCGATGCCGTGCAGGATGTGGCTGCTGCCGTAGAAGGTATGCAGCCCTTCGGCTTCCAGAAGCACTTCACTCATCATCGCCCTCCCCCGCGCCCAAATAGGCTTCCTGCACCGCGATGCTTTCGCGGATCTGCTCCGGCGGACCGCTTTCGAGTACCTGTCCGGTCACCATCACGGTGATCACGTCGGCAACCGCGAACACCGCATCCATGTCGTGCTCGACGAGCAGGATCGCGTGATCCGGCGCAAGCTTCTTCAGCAGCGCGACCATCGCCTGCGATTCCTCCGGGCCCATGCCGGCGAGCGGTTCGTCCAGCAGCAACACTGAGGGCGCGGTCGCGAGCACCATCGCGATCTCGAGCTGACGCTGCTCGCCGTGGCTCAGCGTGCCGGCGACGACGTCGCGCCGTTCGGCGAGCCCCGCTTGCTGCAGCGCCCGGTCCGCCGTGTCGCGCAGGTCCACGTACGACACGGCCTTCGACAGGATTCGCAGTGCCCGTGGCGCACGCGACTGCGCGGCGAGGCGGCAGTTCTCGAACACGGTGAAGCCCGGGAAGATGTTGGTCCGCTGGTAGCTGCGGCCGATGCCGGCACGCGAGCGCTTGTCGGGACTCCAGCCGGAAATATCCTGGCCACGGTACTCGATCTGCCCTTCGGAAGGCGGCAGGTCGCCGGAAAGCAGGTTGATGAGCGTCGACTTGCCGGCCCCGTTCGGACCAAGCACGGCATGTAGCTTGCCGCGATGCAGATCGAGCGAGACGTCCTTGTTGGCGAAGAGTCCGCCGAAACGGCGCGACAGGCCGCGTGCCGATAGTACGAGATCCGCCGATTCAGCCATTCTGGTTCCCTCCGCCGATCAACAGACCCTTCAGGCGGCGCGGCAAGCTGGACAACCCGCCGGGCAGCGCCATCACCACCGTGACGATCACCGCGCCCATCAGGAATTGCCAGTGCTTGGTCACCGCCGAGAACACTTCCTGCAGCACGACGAAGGCAAACGCACCGATCGCCGCGCCATTGAGCGTCCCGAGGCCCCCGAGGATCACCATCAGCAAGACGTTGCCGGACTGGTGCCAGGACATGATCTCAGGCGTCACGAAGCCGAACTGGCAGGCCGACAGGAATCCGGCCAGCCCCGCCAGCCCGCCCGCGGTGACGAAGCCCGCGAGCTTGTAGAGGAACACCGGAAAACCCAGCGACAACATGCGGTGCTCGTTGCTCTTGATGCCCGCCAGCGCATGCCCCAGCGGCGAGCGCAGCAGCACGCGCAGGAACACGTAGCAGACGACGAGCGCCGCGAGCACGACGTAGTAGAAGTGCATCGGCGAACCGAGATCGAGCAGCAGCGTCTCGCCGATCCGCAGTTCCGGCTTCACGTTGAGGAACACCCCGTCCGAGCCGCCGCCGAGCGGCGAATCGTGGAAGACGAAGTAGATCATCTGCGCGAAGGCGAGCGTCACCATGATGAAGTAGATGCCCTTCGTCCTCAGTACGAAGAGCCCCACGACGAAGGCGACCGCGGCGCCGGTGAGCACCGCAGCAGGCAGCACCAGCCACAGGCTCGCCGGATCGTACTTCGGCGACAGCAGCACGACGCTGTAGGCGGCAACACCGAAGAAGGCGGCGTGCCCGAAGCTCACGAGCCCAGTGAAGCCGACGAGCAGGTCCAGGCTCATCGCGAAGATCGTCATGATCATGATCTTCGCAAGCAACTCGTTGTAGTAGCTCGAGCCGAACACCGGGAACAGCGCCAGCACGAGCAGAATCAGCGGAAGGTAGTTCCGCGCTTTCTTTGCAGCAGCAGGTGTAATGCGGGGCATCGTCAGATCCTCCGGAAGATGCCTTCGGGCCGCCATAGCAGCACCGCAGCCATCAGCACATAGACGGAAAGGCCCGCGTAGTCGGGCACGATCACCTTGCCGAAAGTGTCCGCGAGTCCGATCAGGATGGCGGCGACGAGCGCGCCCCACACCGATCCGACGCCGCCGATCACGACGACGACGAAGCAGATGATCAGCACCTGGTTGCCCATCCCCGGATAGACCGAGGACACCGGCGCCGCGAGCATTCCTGCGAAAGCCGCGAGCGTGACGCCGAGGCCGAACACGATGCGATAGATCAGATCGATGTTGATGCCTAGCGCCTGCACCATCTCGCGGTTGGAACTCCCCGCGCGGATCATCATGCCGAGCCGCGTGAAGCGGATCAGCCAGTACATCAGCAGCGCCAGCGCGATGCACACGCCGGAGATGAAGAGCCGATACACGGGATAGCTCAGCGTGTCGTTGAGCGGGATCGACGCCGACAGCAGCTCGGGGATGCCGACGCCGTGCACCTCGTCGCCGACGATCATGCTGCGGACTTCCTCGAACATCAGGATCAGGCCGTAGGTCAGCAGCACCTGGTCGAGATGGTCACGCTTGTAGAGCCTGCTGAAGAGCGCCCATTCGAGCAGGAAGCCGATCAGCGCGCTCAACGCCACGCCGAGTACGACGGCGATCAAGAGGTTATCGGTGAGCGCGGTCAGCGAGAACGCCATGTAGGCGCCCATCATGTAGAAGCTACCGTGCGCGAGGTTGATGATGCCCATGATGCCGAAGATCAGCGTCAGTCCGCTTGCGACGAGAAACAACAGCAAGCCGTACTGCAGCGCGTTCAGCAGCTGGATCAGGAATGTTTCCATGGCGATGTCCTTGGAGCGCAGGCGCGCCCCGGTGCGAGTGCAGCCGCGGACGACGCGCGCGAACGCACGCGCCGCTACCGCGCCGTGTAGGGTGCCGACGGGGCCGGACCCGCGTGAACGCGCCCACCCCCTGTGTAATGGACGCGGCGAACGCGCCCCGCCGTTTCCCTGACCCTTACATTCGGCAGCCGCGCGCCGGATCTGCGAGTGCCTTCGCAGCGACAGTCACCACTTTGTTCTGCTTCGCCTCGACCTTTCTCAGGTAGATGTCCTGCACCGGGTTGTGGGCCTTCGACAAGGTGAAACGCCCGCGCGGGCTGTCGATCGTCGCCGATTCCATGGCCTTGACGAGTTCGCCGCGCTTGCCCACATCGCCCCCTACCGCCGCCAGACCCGCCGCGAACAGCTGCGCTGCGTCATAGCCTTGCACCGCGTACACGTCGGGCTGGCTCTTGAAGGCCATCGCATACGCGGTGCGGAAGGCCTTGTCCTTCGCGATATCCAGCCCGTCCGCGTAATGCAGCGTCGTCATGATGCCGTCGGCCGACTCCCCTTGAGCCTCGAGCGTGCCGTCGGTGAGGAAGCCCGAGCCGTACAGCGGAATGCTCTTCTTCAATCCCGCCGCGTCATAGTCCTTCACGAACTTGACCGCCCCGCCGCCTGCGAAGAACACGAACACGGCATCGGGCTTCAGCGCGGCGATTTCGGTGAGATAAGGCTGGAACTCGACGTTCGGGAAGGGCAAATACATCTCCTTCACGACCTTGCCCCCTGCCTTCTCGAAGGCCTCCTTGAAGCCCGCGACCGACTGTTCGCCGAAGGCGTACTTCCAGCTCAAGGTGACGACGTTCTTGTGCTTGCGATCCGCCATCACCTGCCCCATCGCGTAGGCGGGCTGCCACGCGGAGAAAGACGTGCGAAAGATGTTCGGCGCACAGAGCGGTCCCGTGATCTCATCTGCGCCGGCGTTCGGCACGATCAGCAAGGTATTGTTTTCACGGGCGACGCGCGTCATGGCGAGCGCGACGCCGGAGTGGACGGTGCCGATCAGGAGGTCGACATTGTCGCGCTTGACGAGCTTGTTCGCGTTTTCCGGCGCCTTGGCCGGATCGGACTCGTCGTCCACGGTGAAATACTCGATCTCCCGTCCGCCCAGCTTGCCCCCCGCCTGATCGACGGCAAGCTTGAAGCCGTTGGTGATGGCGGTCCCCAACGAGGCATAAGTCCCCGTGTAAGGCAGCATCAGCCCGACGCGGATCTTCTTCGCGGACTGCGCGAAGAGCGGCGCCGAAGGCAGGGCAAGACCTCCAACAAGGCCCGCGCTGGACAGCAGGAAATCACGGCGATTGAAACCTTGCTTCATCTTCACTCCTCCAGTGAACGGCCGCTTGTGCGGCTCTGGTTCTGGTTGTGCTACGGGTTCTACGCCATCGACAAGGACCTCAGTTTGAATCGCTGGATCTTGCCGGTCGCCGTCTTCGGCAACTCGTCGACGAATTCGAGCCAGCGCGGGTACTTGTACGGCGCGAGCTTCGATTTCACATGCAGCTTCAATTCCGCCGCGAGGCTTTCCGACGGCCCCTGGCCCGGCTTGAGCACGACGAAAGCGAGCGGCTTGATCAGTCCGTCGTCATCGGCCTTGCCCACCACCGCGGCCTCGAGCACGGCCGGATGAGTAATCAACGCCGACTCGACCTCGATCGGTGAGACATAGATGCCGCCGACCTTGAGCATGTCGTCGTTGCGGCCGGCATAAACGTAGTTGCCCTCCGCGTCCTGCGTATACTTGTCGCCGCTGCGCGTCCACTGTCCGACGAAGGTCTCGCGACTCTTCGGACGGTTGTTCCAGTACAGGGCTGCGCTCGTCGGCCCGCGCACCTGCAGCTCGCCCGGCTCGCCCGGCGCAACTTCCTCGCCGTCGTCACCGATCAGGCGCAGTTCGTAGCCCGGCACCGGCTTGCCACTCGTGCCGTAATGCACCTCGCCAGCGCGGTTAGACAGGAAGATATGCAGCATCTCGGTTGATCCGAGCCCGTCGAGGATCTCAACGCCGAAATGCTCGGTCCAGCGCTTACCCACCTCTGCCGGCAAGGCCTCGCCTGCCGAGGCACAGCGACGGATGGAGAGCTCCTCGCGCGCTGGCAGCTCCGGACTCGCCAGCATCGAAGCGTATAGCGTCGGCACACCGCAGTAGATGGTCGGCTGATGCTCGCGCAGCACGCGGAAGACCGCCTGCGGCGTCGGACGCTCGGCCATCAGCACCGCGGTCGCACCGACCGAGAACGGAAAGGTCAAACCGTTGCCCAGTCCATACGCGAAGAAGAGCTTTGCCGCGGAGAACACCACATCGTCCTCGCGTACGCCGAGAATCGGCTGCGCGTAGAGTTCAGCCGTGGTGATCAGGCTCGAATGCAGATGCACGGTCCCTTTCGGTGCGCCGGTCGAGCCCGAGGAGTACAGCCAGAAGCACGGATCGTCCGCACAGGTCGGCGCAGGCTCGAAAGGCGGACGCGGCGACGCGACGAGCTCGGCGAAGTCGAGGTGGCCGCCGCGGGTCCCCGCGTCACCGCCCGACACGACGACATTCTTGACGAATGGGCTCCCCTCGATGCCAGCCGCGAACGCGGGCAACAACGCCGACGATATGATCAGCGCCCGCGCGCGACTGTCGCGCAGCATGTACGCATAGTCGGACGCCGTGAGCAGCGTATTGACGGGAATCGGCACAACGCCGGCCTTGATGCAGCCGAGGAATGCGGTCGGGAAATCGACCGTATCGAGCAGGCACAGCAGCACCCGCTCCTCCATCCGGATGCCGAGTTCGCCAAGCGCATGAGCGAAGCGATCGACGCGTTCCGCAAGCTGCGCATAGGTGTAGCTGCCCGACTGGTCGATCACCGCCGTCTTGCCACCCCGCCCCGCGCGCAGGTTGCGCTCCATCAGGTCATACGCCGCGTTGTATTCGCGCGGGATGGTGATTCGCGGAGGACTGACACTTTGATCCGCTACGCTGAGTTCTGCCATTTTCTCCTCCCTCTACCTATGGTTCTATCTGGCGCGGCGCTGCGGAAATATCAGTGGATCGTCATCCCGCCATCGGCCGCCAGTACCTGCCCCGTGACGTAGCTCGACGCGTCCGACGCGAAGAACACGAACACCGGCGTGATCTCCTCGGGCTCCGCCCAGCGTCCGAGCGGAATGCGGTCGAGGTATTTCTCCTTGAAGCGATCATCGGTGCGGATCGTCTCGGTCATCGGCGTCGCCGCCCCTGGCGCGATCGCGTTCGCCGTGATGTTGTAGCGCGCGAGCTCCTTGGCGGTGCTCTTCGTCATCCCGAGGATGCCGGCCTTGGCCGCGCTGTAATTGATCTGCCCGATCGTGCCCAGCACGCCGGCAGTGGAAGTCACATAGATGATGCGGCCGTACTGGCGCTCGATCATCCCGCCGACCACGGCCTGCACGCAGTTGAATGCGCCGGTCAGATGGACCGCGAGCACCTGTTGCCATTGGTCGGACGTCATCTTGTTGAGCATCGCCGTGCGCGTGATGCCGGCGTTATTGACGAGGATGTCGATGCGTCCCCATTCGGCATTGACCTTCGCGGCCATCGCGTCGACCTGAGCGCGATCCGCGACGTTGCACGCCACACCGATCGCCTGCCCGCCGGCCTCGACGATCTGCCCGGCCACGCGGTCCGCGGTCGCCTGGTCCAGATCGATCACCGCAACCTTCGCTCCCTCGCGCGCGTAGGCCTTCGCAACCGCTGCGCCGATGCCCTGCCCTGCCCCGGTTACGACTGCAACCTTGTCCTTCAACTGCATGTCAGTCCCCTTCTGCTGCATGGCGGCCATTGCGCCGCCGCTGAACTGCAAATTGCCCCCTCTTCAGAAAAGGCCGGGGTGGGAGGAAAACGGCCAACGCCGCATCCGCCACCCCGGGAAGGGAGAGACTTTATGAAACTGAATGCACCGCGGCGTCAGGCCTTCGGCTTGCCCAGCACTTGCTCGGCGAAGTTCTCGTCGAACATCGCGCCTTCAGCGATCAGCTGGCGATACTTGATGAAGTCGATGACGTCCTTGCCCGTCTGCTTCTTGCTGTCGAACGCCGTGAAGCCCAGGTAAGCCTCGTGGTTCATGTTCGCGGCCAGCCAGTGACGGTTGGCGACCTTGAGCTGGTCCCAGAAGAACTTCTTCTTGCCGCGGATGCCTTCGATCGTCTTGACGAGGCAGTGCGGGAACAGGTTGGTGAATTTCCACACCAGCGCATTGACCGCTTCGTCGAGCTTCGAGAAGTCGGTCGTGCATTGGGCGATGAGCTCCTTCGCGGCCTTGACCTGCTCCGGGGAGACCGGCTCGCCATACACCAGCTCGCCGTCATCGACGTAGGCATCGGTGCGCACCAGCGGGTTGCGGACCCACTGGCCGTCCTTCTTCAGCACCGGGACGACCTTCGTGACCAGGTTCTTCGCCTTCATCTTGTACGCGCTCCACGGCTCGCACGAGATGCAGTTGTACATCGCGTCTTCCATGTTCAGCATCCACGGCAGGAAGTCCGTCGAGCCGCCATCCGGCGCGCTGCCGTGCTTCGGGCCGGCCTGGCCGAACACCGCCATGTCCGACGTGATCGTCAGGTCCGTCGCCATGCCGATTTCCTGGCCGCCGCCGACGCGCATGCCATTCACGCGGCAGATCACCGGCTTCTTGCAGCCCAGGATGCCATCGACCATGGCATTGAACAGGTCCATGTACTCGCCGTACTCGTTCGGGCGCTTCGAGTAGTACGCGGCGTATTCTGAAGTGTTGCCGCCGGTGCAGAAGGCCTTGTCGCCGACTGCGGTGAAGACCGCCGCGACGACCGAGCGGTCCGACGACGCCCGCTGGAAGCCGGCGATCACGGCCTTCACCATCTCGGTGGTGTAGGAGTTGTACTGCGTCGGGTTGTTCAGGGTGATCCATGCCGAGTACAGACCGGGAACCTGATTCCCCTGCGGGTCGGTCACCGGGCGCTTCTCGAAGATCACCGAAGGCGCTTCGGTTCCGAAATGCTCTTCTCCGAGCAGGGCGTGATCCTTGATGCCGTTATCGCGGCGCAGCCAGTCGAGTGCCATGAGATGTCTCCTGTATCTTCTAATGAGAGGTGCTTAATCAGAAATCCGGCGTCAGGATGACGCGGCGCTTGAGTTTTCCGTGGTGCGCCTCGTCGAACACCTGTTCGATCTGGCTCATCGGGCGCGTTTCGACGAAAGGCCCGAGCTTGATGCGGCCATCCAGGCACATGTCGCGCACGGCCGCATAGCGGTCCGGCGGGCAGCCCCAGGTGCCGATGATCTCGGCATCGAAGGCCATCAGCTTCGACAGCATGTAGCTCGTCTCAGCCGTGCCGTAGCCGACGATCACGAGCTTGCCGGTGAAGGACAACAGCGACAGCGCCAGCTCCTGGCCGGGCTTGCTCCCCGTAACCTCGAAGATCTTCCAGCCGTAGTTCGACGGCAGGCCGCGCTCCTTGCAGAAGCCCTTGAAGAGCTCCTTGACGTCCTTCGCGCTCTTGTCCTTCGGGTTGATGACGAAGTCAGCCCCGAAGTCCTGCATCATCACGAGCTTTTCCTCGTTGATGTCGATGCCGATCACCGCCTTCGCGCCCATGCCCTTCGCGGTCTGCACCATGAAGCTGCCGACCCCGCCCGCGGCGCCGATGACGATCACCAGATCGTCCTTCTTCAGGTCGGCACGCACCGCGGCCTGGTAAGGCGTCGTCACCGCATCGGCGACCACCGCGAGGTGCTCCAGCGGCGTGCTGCCGCGATTCTCGACCACGCACAGATACTTCGACTGCGCGACGATGTGGCTCGAGTAGCCGCCGTAGATGCCCATCGAATTGCCCGGCATCTTCTGCGAAAGACAGCGGTTGCCGCGGCCGGTCTTGCACAGCTCGCACTCCCCGCAGGGGATGACGGCCGGCACGATCACTTCCTTACCGATCATCGACGCTTCGCCGCCGATCACGACCCCGGAGATCTCATGTCCCAGCGACAGCGGGGGCTTCTGAACCGTCGGCACGCCCATGTAGAAATACGACAGGTCGGTATGGCAGACGCCGCAGCCGGCGATCTTCACCACGACGTCGCCCGGTTGCAGCTCGGGCATCGGAACGCGGGTCTTCTGCAACTTGCCCGGCTCGGTCATTTGCCAGGTATCGATGAATTCAGGAATCACGCTTCGTCTCCCACTGTTCTATTAATTCGCACAACAACAAGGTCATTTTCCGCACGATTCACGAGAAGCCGCGCGGCAGCTCCCGTCGAGGCGTGTTTCGTGCCGAGGCGTCCGCTTGCGCCAACGAGGCGCGGAACACGCCTCGGCGGGAGCGGGCCACCGCCACGGGCCTCAAATCAACTGTTCCGCCAAACCGGCTTCCGCTTCTCCAGAAAGGCAGCCAGCCCCTCCTTCGCGTCATCGGTATTCATCAGTTCCTTCAGGTAGATGTTCTCCGCGGTATCGAGCGCAGCCCCAAACGGCTTGTCCGCCACCGCACGAATCGTCTTCCGAGTACTCGCCAGCGCCGCACGGCTCAGCCCCAGGAACGGAGCAACAAACCCCTGCACATCTGCCGCAAAGGTCTCCTTCGCAAACACCCGATTCACCAACCCGATCGCCTTCGCCTCGTCCGCACCGATGTTCTCGCCACCGAGCAGCAGCTCCAGCGCACGAGCCGGCGGCACCAGCCGCGGCAACAACACCGCCGCGATCGGCGGAAACACCGCCAACTTAATCTCCGGCTGACCGAACTTCGCATTCGCCGCCGCAACGAGCATGTCGCACGCGATTGCCACTTCCATCCCGCCCCCCAACGCCACGCCATTCACCGCGGCCAGCGTCGGAATCTGCAGCTGCTGCATGCGCCGGAAGATCCCGTGGAACACCTCGATCATCCGATCGACCTTGTCCGGCGTGTGATCCGCCACCTCGACCCCAGCCGAAAAGGCCTTCTCACCCGCGCCGGTGATCATCAGCAGCTTCACGCTGTTGTCCGCAAGACACTGATCCAGCGCGACGTTCATCTCCTCCATCGTCGGGATGTCGAGGACGTTGAACGGCGGGCGGTTGATCGTCAGCGTCGCCAGGCCGTCGGCCACGCCGTAAGTGATGAACTGGAATTGCGCACTACTCATCTCGTATCTCCCCTCGTTCTCGTTCGCTCAGCGCGTTTTCGGCTACTTCAGCTTTCGTTCTTCATCTGCAACCGGTACGGACACACCGCGTCGCAGTCCGCACAGCACACTTCGCCGTCGCAGCGGATATGCCACAGGTCCGCGCCGCAGTTCGTGCACCGGCACTTCGCCTCGGGTTTCACGGCCGGGCGGATCTCCTCGGCCGACCAGAAATCGATCACCTGTCCCATGTCAGCCTCCGATCAGAACAAGTCGTCGAGTTCGTCCGACCCGCCGCCCGGCATCTTCCCGAACTGCTGCAGGTAGGCCTGGATCATCTGACTCTCACGCGAGGTGAAGAGAGCCGCTTCCTCGAACACGAAGTTCGTCGCGTCACCGCCGCGTTCGAGCTGCTCCATCAACCCGGCGCGCAGGTTCTCCACACCCTTGATCATCAGCACGTTCTTGTCCCCGTCGAGGAGCTGGAACACACCCGACTCGGTCGGCACCGCCGCGATCGTCGCCTCGTCGAACTTCAGCGAGGACTCTGGCGGCAGCACCGCTTCGGCGATCTTCGGCGCGAGGTTGCACTTGAAGCAGCGTGCCGCCTCCGCCCGTGCCGTCGCGTCATCGAAGCCCAGCTCAACCTCGTCCCAGCCCGTGCGCTGCTCGGGCGCCAGCATGATCGGGTGGAACTTGCGAATCTTATTGAAGCCTTCCTTGCGGCCGATGTAGGGGCTGGTCTCCCAGCCGTCACGCAACAGCACTTCAGAGATGTCGCCGTCGCCACCGAGCACGATATCCATCGCCGAAGCCGCCACACGTCCCTGAGCGACCGACTCGATCAGCGTCGAAGGTCCGAGCACACAGTCGCCGCCCGCATAGACCTTGGGCCGGCTCGTCAGCATCGAATCCTCGCGCACCGTGATGCGCCCCTTTCGATCCGTTTCGACCCCGAAGCCTTCGAAACGGCTCGGGAACTGGCCGATCGCGGCAATCACCAGATCCACGCCCTCGACGACTTCCTCGCCCGTCTCGACCGGCTTGCGGCGACCCGAAGCATCCGCCTCGCCCAACGCCATCTTCGCGTAGGTGATCTGCAGCCGATAACCATTGGTGCCCGGCTCGATCTTCTTTGGCGCGAGCAGGTAGCGGATATTCACGCCCTCCTCCACACAGCCTTCGAATTCCTCCAGGCGTGCCGGCATCTCCTCGCGAGTGCGGCGATACACCATGTCGACCTCGGCCCCGAAACGGCGCGAACTGCGCGCGTTGTCGGTTGCGACGTTGCCGCCGCCGATCACCGCGACCTTCTTGCCGGTCTGGATGCCCTCGGGCGCATTCACGAGGCCCATCGTCACAGCCTTTAAGTAGGTCGGACTGTCGACCACGCCCGGCAGGTCGTCACCAGGGATGCCAAGCCTGTCGCCACCCTGAGCGCCGATACCGACAAACACCGCACCGTAGCCGTCACTGAAGAGCGTATCGACGCTTTCCACTTTGGCGCCGTAGCGGAACTCGACGCCGAGAGCGGACACTTCCGCGACCTCGTTGTCGATCACTTCCGCCGGTACGCGGTAGGACGGAATACCGTAGCGCGCCATGCCACCCGCGGCCGGCTGCGCGTCGAAGATGGTCACCCCGTGGCCCTGCTTCGCGAGGTAGTACGCCACCGTCAGACCTGCGGGACCCGCGCCGATCACCGCCGCCTTCTTGCCGGTCGCGGGCAGCTTCTTCGCATGCTCGCGCCACAGGCCGGTGTCGTTATCCGCGGCGATGCGCTTCAGATTGCGGATCGACAGCGGATCATCGAGATCCTTGCGGCGGCAGGCCGATTCGCACATCGCGAAACAGGCGCGACCGAGGATGCCGGGGAACGGCAGCTTCTCGCGCACCACCGCGATCGCCTCACCATACTTGCCTTCGGCGGCGAGCTGCACGTAGCGCGGCACGTCGATGCCCGCCGGACATGCGTTCTTGCATGGCACCATCGACTCCTCGCGCTTGGCGGGGTCGAGCGTGCGGTCCATCAGCGCGCCAGTCGGACATACGGTCACACAGGCCTGACAGAAGGTACAGCCCGATTCGATGAGCGTCGGCGCAATCGTACCGACATATGTCCGCTTGCCCTGCGGCGTCTCGACTTCCTTCACCTCCAGACAGCCCACGCCACGCACGTCATTACAGGCGACGAGACAGCGGCGGCAGTCGATGCAGAGGTTGTAGTCGCGATCGAAGAAGGGCTCGTTCTTGATGATCGGGAGCTGAACGGGCTTGTACGGCGGCGTCGTGTTCGGGATGCCGATGTAATCGGAGATCTTGCGCAGCTCACAGGACGAGAAGATCGTGCAGCAGCGCGTCTCCTGCGGGTTGCCGTAGGAACACTGCGAGCGCGAACAGCCGTCGCGCTGCGGACAGGTCAGACAGACATGCGGATGCGGGCCGAGGACCTTTGCGAGGTTGGCCTGGCGCACTTCCTGGATCGCGGCGGATTTCGTCGTCACCGTCATGCCAGCCGTGACGGGGGTCGAACAGGCCTTCACGGCCCCGTCGATGCCATCGATCTCGACCATGCACAGGTTGCAGCCGCCATCTCCCGCGCCGCGCTGGCCGGCAGGAGGAAGGTCAGGGTGCGCGCACAGCGCCGGAATATAAAGGCCCGCGGCCGTCGCGGCGTTGAGTACCGAAGCTCCCGCGGGTGCTTCGACCTCGACCCCGTCGATCGTCAGCGTCACCGGCGCCCCGAACTCGGCCAATCCGGCCGGTTTCGCGGCCTTCCACCACCTGATTTCCGATGTCTGTACGGCTTCCATGTCTCTCTCGTCCCTTTCTTATGCTCTCTGCCCGAAACCCACGGGGCTGCGCCTCAAGCGGCCTGCGCAAGCTGCCCGTAGCCCGGGTAATAGCTTCCCCGGCAAGCTCCGGCGCGCACCGCCGCGATGAAACTCGCCATGTCCGTCACCGGCTGAGAAAACCAGGTCGCACACCGCCCGACCGCAGCCGTCTTGTGGCAATCGCTGCCGCCCAGCGCGGGCAATCGCATGTGCTGCGCGGCAGAGATCGCAAGTTCGTTATCGCTGTCAATATTCCCGCCGTTGTGTGTTTCCACCGCGGCGATCCCGCTGAGGTCCAGCAAGCCGTGCAGCAGGCTCGCCACGCCGACCTCGCGGAACGGATGGGCCGGCACGCAGATTCCGCCAATACTGTTGATGTGCTCGATGACGTCATTCATCGGGAGGTAGTTGTCGCGCCCCCAGATGTTCCAGCCGTCGTCCTCGACGCCATACGCCAGCATGTGTCCCCGGTCGGTCGCGATCTCCACCCCCCGCAGCACCAGCAGCCCCTCATCGCGCCCTACCTGCTCCACGGGGAACGAGGCTTCATAGGAGTAATGCTCGGTGATGCACACCCCGTCGAGCCCCAGCGCCTTCGCGCGACGGACGAGGTCCACCGGCTCCAGCCAGTTGTCGTAGGAGTGCTTGGTATGGCAATGGCAATCGATCCACATGGGACGGACTCCGCGCGCCGGTTGATCAGGCAACCGTGAATTCGAGATTGATGCGCTTGGACGGCGAGAAGCGCTGGCGGGAGAAGAATTTCTCCAGCGCGAAGTCGTCCCAGTTCACCAGCGTGTACACCTTTTTCACGCCCGCGGCCTTCATGTTCATCATGAACTGGTCGAGCAGTTCGCTCGCGATGCCACGGTTCTGAAAGCGCGGATCGACCCCGATCGTGTCGATCGTCGCGGTCGATTCGGGAATGCCGAACTCGCCGAAATACACGTCGCCCATCACGAAGCCGGCCACCTTGCCGTCGATCTCACAGACGAGCGACGAATTGATGTTGTGCTTCGGGTTCAGGATCCCTTCCAGCTTGCGCTCGTAGTAGTCGCGACGGTCCTGCTTCGAACCCGCGGCATCGATCTCGACGATCGCGTTCAGGTCATTCTTGTTCAGCACCCGCATTACGCGCTTCTGATCCGCCATTTGTCATTCTCCTGTGATGTCTTCTGTCCGGCGCAGCACCCGACGCGCGCACCGGATGCCATTCGATTCAGAACAACTCGTCGTCCTTCTGCACGACGGCCGCACGCCGCGTATAGACCGTGCCGATCACCTTCCCCATCTCCTGGTCGGCGTCGAGGCAACTCGTACAGCCGTCGCCCTCGGTCTTGTAGCTCTCGACGTGCACCTCGAAACCCATGCCGCGATACGCCTCGGCGATTTCCGACAGGCGCGGCTCACCGATCGTCGTCAGACGCTTCCAGCCATCGCGGAGCAGCCGATCCTCGACGTCCTCTTCGCGTGAAGTTGCGCCCGCGAGCTTGATCGGAATCATCTTCTTCGCACCCATCGCCGAATCCTTCGTCGTTGCGTATTGCATGGCGGGTCTCCTACCAGGAATGCTTGATCGCGCCCGGAGTACAGGCGCTCGTACAGGGCAGGCTCGTGTAACCGGCCGCCGGCTTGCACCCGGCACAGTCGTATGCGAGCGCACGTGTGCATTCCTTCTTCACCCACGCCACCTCGTCGTCGTAGTCGTCGGTGATGATTTCGAACATGTTCTTCGGACACGCCGTCAGACAGGCGCGCTCCGCAGCACAGTCAATGCACTTGTCCGTGTCGATGCTGATGTAGTACTCGCCGGAACCATCCTTGTAGCCGTAGTTCGCGATCATCTCGGTGCTCCTTGGTTTGCGTCCGGAGCCGGGAAGCAGCGCTCATCGCCACTCCCGGCAACCGGTTCCGGATCAGGCCGCCTTCGCGCCCTGCTTCTGCATCAGCGTGTAGCCGAAGAGCGCGGCGCCCAGCGCGCCGGCGATCTGGCTGTCGATCTTGGTATCGACGGCCTTAATGCCGAGCAGACGCTCGATCCGCTTCACGACGCCGGGGTTCTTCGCGATACCGCCGGTGATGAAGAAACCCTCTTCCACACCGATCCGCTCCAGCAGGCTCACGACGCGCTCGGCCATCGCCTGGCAATACGCCGCGATCACCTTGTTCTTCGTGTAGCCGGCCTTCAGCAGGCCCAGCGCCTCGGACTTCGCGAACACCACGCAGATCGACGACACCGCTTCCGGCTCGACATCGACGTCGAAGGAGCGCGGGCCTAGTTCGGCGATCGGGATCTGCATCAGGTCGGAGATGACTTCCATGCCGCGCCCGGTACCGGCCGCGCACTTGTCGTTCATCAGGAAGTTCGTGACCTTGCCCTTCTCGTCGCAGTGGATGGCCTTGCAATCCTGGCCGCCCATGTCGAGGATGGTGCGCACCTTCGAGCCGCCCATGTAGTTCGCGCCGCGAGCGTGGCATGCGATCTCGGTAATCGCCTTGTGGGCGAAGGGCACGTTCACCCGGCCGTAACCGGTGCCGACGACATAGTGAATGTCCTCGAGCTTCATGCCGATCTTGTCCATGATGCCCTGCAGCGCATTCTTGGCCGAATCCGGCGAGTTGTTGCCGGTGCGCATGCTGTTGTAGCCGTACAGCTCGCCATCACAGACCAGTACCGCCTGCGACGACACCGAGCCGACGTCGATGCCGCAGGTGATGATCTTCGCGTCCTTCCAGTTCTTGGTCTCGTCGAACCAGGTGTTTTCCTGCCAGCGCCAGAATTCCTTCTTCTCGGGGGTGGCGGTAGCGGCAGCAACTTCTGCATTCATTTGATCGCTCCTTTATCCGTATTGGTCGCTTGTCGGCTCAGTGCACACGCTCGGCGGCGATCAGCGCGCAACCCAGCGCGCTGACGTACTCCGGCAGTTCGGGCAGCAGCACCTCATCGACGTCCATCGCGTTCTTCAGCGACGCGACGAAGCCCGGGTTGTGACCCATGCCGCCGATCAGCACCACGTTGCCCTCGATGCCGACGCGCCGCACCATCGCGCACACCCGGCTCGCCACCGCGTCCAACACCGCCTTCGCGATGTCTTCCTTCGGCGTCGCGGAGTGGATCAGCGACACCACTTCGGATTCCGCGAACACAGTACATTGCGCGTTCATCGGGATGCTCTTGTCCGACTTCAGGCTCGCCTCGCCGAACTCCTTCAGCGACAGCTGCAGCGCGCGGCTCATCGCCTCAGCGAAGGAACCCGCCCCTGCAGCGCATTTCTCGTTGCCGGCGAAGTCGATCGCCTTGCCCGCAGCATCGGTCTTGATGCCGCGGCCTTCCTCGGCACCCACGTCGACCACCGTGCGAGCCTGCGGATACATGAACACCGCGCCCTTCGCACCGGCCGTCATTTCGGTCACGCCCTCGGTCGCGAAAGCGACCTGCGTGCGTCCGGCGCCAGTCGCGAACACCGCCTTGACCTGATCACGCGTCACGCCGGCTGCCGTGAGCGTCTCATCGAAGGCCTTGTCGGCCGCCTGATCGGCATCCAGATCCCCCGGCATCATCAGATGCGTCTTCCTCACCGAGTACTGCTTGCCCGGCACGCCTTCCACAGTCACCTCTTCCAGCAGCACCACCTTCACGCTGCGGGAGCCCATATCGATTCCAGCGGTAAACATTTTTCGTCTCCTCCTGATCAAGCTGCCTGACGGCGCAGACCCAGCTGCTCCATGAACGCGTCGACCCGTGCCTGTGTGCGGACCTCGTCGAATTCGCGCTCGTCGCCCATGTTTCCTTCGTACGTCATCACGGGCACGCCGGCCTTGGCGATGCCCAGGCGGTTTTCCATGATCCCCAGCGACAGCCCTTCGCAACCGCGGTTCAAGTGCAGCATCACGCCATCGACGCCCCACTCTTTGACGATGCGCAGCATCATCTCGGTCTTCAGGCGCGGGTCGTAGAAGTGCTGCCACTGCGGCTTCGACAGATTCCAATCGGCATACAGGCGGACTGCGGTATCGCGGTCGTTGATCTCGATACCCTTGTCCCACGGCAGCGTGCGGCCGCCCCACGAACCGTCCGGCTTGTCTTCCCAGATGCCTTCCAGCGCAAAGGTGTAGAGCGAACCGATCGACACCGCACCGTAGGTCTCGAGATAACGGAAGATCTTCAGGAAGGACCAGGGCGGCTGCGTGTCGGACATCATGCGAACCGTCTCATTGGGCACGGCGGCGATGCCGCGCGCCACACGATCCTTCACTTCCTCGTACAGCTCGTCCATGAAGTCCGCGCACCATTGCGACGACTTCTGCAGCGTGCAGAGCACGTACAGCGAATACATCGTCTTCTCGTCCAGCGGCGCCGGCTTGGCCTTGTTCAGCGCGCAGATGTCCGCCCAACGCGAGGTCGAACGCATCTCGTTCTTCACCGCCTTGATGAACAGCTCGTCGTCGAACTTGCGGCCACTCGCCTTCTCGACGAACTCGATACCGTCGTGCAGCTGATTCGCCACGTAGTCGAGGCGTGCATCCGTCATGTCCTTGTACGGGCCGACGCCGACGTCCAGATAGAACTGCGGAACCTGCTCTTCCTTGGCGACGTGCTGATACCACTTCGAGTGCGAGCAGCAGATCTGCGTCTGGAAGATGAAGTCGGGCTTCGGAAACTCGCCGCCGAACAGGTACTTGTTCAGATGCATGCCGCCCCAGTAGATCCGCATGTAGGAGCACAGGTCGCGGGCGAAGCCGTAGGCTTCCGCGGCGTCCATGCATTCCTTGGCGAACTTGCGGTCATGCGACACAGCAGCCGCGTACGGCTCGCCGGTCAGTGAATACACGTCGTCACCCAAGCCGGCGGGGATCGCGTCCAGCGCCCAGGCGGAGCCGGACCAGCGGATGCCGCCCTTCTCTTTCGCACGGGCGTAGTTCATGTAGTACTGCTCGCGAAGCTCCTTCGCCTTCTTCCAGAGCTTCAGCTGCTCGGTCGGATACAGATTTGCCATGGCGTTTATCCCTCTTTCCCGTCAGTTCAGAACAGCTCTTCTTCGGTCAGCGTCTCGAGGAATGCCTCGATACGGATCCGGAAGGGGCCGATCGGATTGGTGATGTCGAATTCCAGGAACAGCGTCGGAATCCCGTTGGTCTCGAGATGACGCTTCAGATCCGGGTAATCGCCCTCGTGCGGGTCGCAGAATTTCTGCTGCAGGAAGATCGCGCCCTGAACGCCGTAGTCCTTCGCCAGGCCGAGCACATGATCGAAGCGGGTGTGGTTCGGGTAGTCCTTGGTCGGACAGGCCGGCCGGTCGCAGTAGCGCTCGGCGATCGCCTTGACGACGTCGGCTTCAGGCTTCGATGCGTTCCAGAAGTACCGGGTACCGGAGCACTGGTCGTCGACCACGATCGTTGCGCCGACCGACTCCACCATCGCCATGAATGCGACGTCGTCGTTCTCAGAACCGATCGTCATGAAGCGGATGCCTTCCGGACGATTCAGGTTGCGGGTCTTGACCGCGGCCAGCACCTTCTTCAGCTGCTCGTTGTGCTCGCGCTTATCGACGAACTGAGCCGTGATCGACGCATACAGGGCTTCGACGCCGGTCACCTGCGGGTTGCTCTGCTTGCGCAGGTCGAACAGTTCGCGCAGCAGGCGGCGGTTTTCGTCGACAATTTCCAGCGCTTCCCGCAAGCGCGCATCGGTCAGTTCGCGGCCAGTCAGCGTCTGCAAGAACACGCGGAAGGACTGCACTTCCTCGTAATGTGCCTTGCGTGCATGGGGCGACTGCACGTCGTTGGGCATCGGCACGTAGTAGTCCCACTTCACGGTCGGGACATGCATGCGCCACGAGTTGAACGTCTGACGATACTGGATGCACGACTGGGTCAGCGTCACGCCGTCGGCGTAATCGAAGCGGCCCAGCAGGCCTTGCGCCAGCGAGTCGCGGCAGAACGGACAGAACATGCCGAAGATGTGCGGCTCGGTCACGTTTTGCGGCTCATGCGCTCCGAGGACGCGCACCGGCAACATCCCGGCGGCGATCAGCAGCTCCTCCGGCGTGTAAGTACACATCGTAGCCACCACCTGGCCACCGGTCCGCGCCTTCCAGTCCCGTGCATAATCGTGGCGCTTCTCGTACCAGGTCTTGAACTGGTCGAACAAACCATCGCTCATCGAACTATCTCCTCTGATGTATCGGCAGAAGCAATCCTGCGTCTGCGACTTACTGCATTATTTTTCCGTTAATGCATGATTACGCATACTACGCACCGGAGTGCAGTCGATGTTGACCTACGTCAACTGTCCTGCACATCAAAGTGCAATTTGGTGCACTTTTAAGGAGCCAAAGCCAGTTCTCGGGCGAACCCGCGCCACGCAAGTGCAATTTTGTGCACTGCGCAACGGAAACCGATGATCACGGAAAAAAAGAAAACCCCGCAGAAGCGGGGTTCGGGGGGAGCGGCCGCGGCTAGAGCCGCCGCGAAAGACCGAATATTCGGTCGGACGACCGTTTGTTCAGCGCGCGATGGCTTCGAGCACCTCGGAGAAGCTCTCGTCCAGCGACTTGCCGGACGTATCGACAATCGCGTCGGCCTTGCCGTACATCGCCGACCGGCCCGCGAGGATGCGCTTCAAATCCTCCATCGCCTCCTGATTGCCCTTCATCGGCCGGTAATCGCCCTGGGCCATCACCCGCGCCATATGCTCCTCGGGCGACGCACGCAGCCAGATGGTAAAGCACGAGGACAGCAGCAGATCGAAGGTCGCCGGCTCTGACACGATGCTTCCGCCGGCCACTAGCACGAAGGCCTCATGCTGCTCGGCCACCGCCTCCAGCGCCCGGCGCTCATACCGGCGATACGCCGACTGCCCGTACAGCGAAAAAATCTCCGACAGCTCCGCCCCCGCCTCCTGCTCGATCACCTTCGCGAGCTCCAGGAAGGGGACGCCCCGCTGCTCCGCGAGCATCGTGCCCAATGTCGTCTTGCCCGCACCACGCAGGCCGATGAACGCTACGCGTTGCCGTCGTGCATCGCGTGCCGACGATTCGAGCTCTCCCTGCAACACGCGCCGCGCCCATTCATGCGTCTTGGGGGGAAACCTGCTCAAATATTGGACGAGCAGCGTCAGCTCGGGCGACTGCTCCGGCTCTTCACGCACGATATCCACGAGTGGGAACCCCAGGCCCTCCGCGATCTGCCGCAGCAGAATGATGGAAATGTTCCCGTGTCCGGTCTCGAGCTGGGCCAGGTAACGCTCGGACACCCCGGATTGTTGCGCCAGCATCTTCCGCGTCATGCCGCGTCGCGCACGCAATTCACGGATCCGCTCGCCCAGCATCAACAGGTAGTTGTTTTCCTCGAGCGACAGATCCGGCCGTTTCAGCCGGGCAGTATTCTCGTCATGCGACATCTCGCCCCCTTATTCCAACGGCGCTTGTTTGATGCACTATAGTGCTAAACCCTGAGTGCGAACGCAAGATTTTAGACGGTCCCACGACCACTGAAATATCGTCATGCCTTTGCGGGCGACACTTCCGCGCAGCAAAACATACGCATGGCATAATGCGAATTTTTCAGCTAGCCATGCCACCTTCGTTCCGATGCTCTGCCACGCTGACGTTCGCTCTGCTGAGCCTCGGTCCCGCCCAGGCGGCGACCGACATCTACCGCTGCGGAAGCGAGGCCGCTCCGACCTATCAGGCGACGCAATGTCCACAGTCGGGCGCGAAGCTCGCACTGCCAACGGCGGAGCCTGCGGAAGCCGACCGCAAACTCTCCGAACTTACGCGCCAGCGCGAACGCGACTTCGTTCGGCAAACAGATGCGGAACGGGCTAAGCGGACACAAATGGCGGAACGCGAACGTGCTGAACGCACGCTCGCGGAGCAACGCCACGCTGCACGTTGCAGCCGCTACGTACGCCAGGCCGACAGGCTCGAAGACGAAAGCGGGATGTTTCGCCGCGCGACACGCCGCAAACGCGTCAAGGATGTCCGGGCAAGGGAACTCCGCGACCAATACTTCACCGAGTGCCTCGCAACCCGGTGATTGGCTGCGCGACCTGCACGCGCGTCCGACTACTAGCGCGAGGTCTTCTCCTCGGCGATACGCCAGTCGCTCCCCTCGGGAACCAGCACCAGGATCTTGTGATCGAGCGACTTGAAACTGTCGCTACGGTAATCCTGCTTGAACTGCGCAACCGCGTGCGCGCCGTCGACCTTCACCTGCAGGTCGGAGACCGTGACCTGGATCGAGTGTGCAGCTCCCAGTCGGGCGCGACGCTGCCCCCGCCACGCATCAACGCTTGACCCGTCGGCCGGACGGAAGCTGGCGGCGTAGTGACCGATATACGCCTCTGCGTCACGCGCTGACCAAGCGGCCAACCACGAATCGAGCGCAGAGCGCACCGCATCTTCCTTGGGCGCAGCACCCTGCGTCGACGCTCCCGCATTTCCCTGAGCCGGCGCCGTCACCGCCGGCGCGATCGCGACCGCCGCCACCGGCTTGTCCTCCACTGCGACGACGCGGACGGGATCGACCGGCACCGCGGCGACAGCCCCGCGAATAGGAATCGGCCCGGTCGCCTCCGCCTCGTCAAGCAACACGGCGAGCGGAATGCGGCTCAGCCGCAATGGATCGATATCGTGACGTGCAAAGTGAAGAAGTTCGCCCAGCGGCGTGCGCCCGGCTGCGTTACGCACTCGCGCGTCGACCCCGACGTTGATCAGCGCGCGTGCAATCGCGCTCTCCTCCGCCGACCGCGGCCGCGTACCCAGCAGGTGCAGCGGCGTGTTGCCTTGCGAATCGACCGCATCCCCGCGTGCGCCGGCCGCCAGCATCAGCCCGACGATCTCGGCGTTCCCCAGCTGTACTGCGTGATGCAGGGCTGTGCGGCCCTTGAACCGCGGCCGAGAGTCGGTCACCGACACGTCGGCGCCTTCGGCAAGACGGGCGCGGACGCGAAAGACGTCGCCGCACGCTGCCGCTGCGATCAAGGACCGGGGCAACTCCGCCGACTGAGGGCAGCTCACCCGCGGAGTCGGATGAAGATCCGGCTGGTACTTTTCTTCGAACGCGGGAAAACCGACGGCCGACAAGGCCGTGCCGCACACGCCCGCCAAGACCAGCCCGGCGAGCCCCCTGACAGCGCCGATTCCGGCGCGCCGCGAGAAAAGAATGGCTTGCATTTCGTTACCAATGACGTGAGGAGGGGATTTTATCAGCTTCCCCCACCGCCATTGCATCCCGACATCTACGGAGGATCTGCGGACTTTTCCCACTGTTCGCCGGAGATGCGACTCTGTGTCGCAGCATCCGTAAAAAATGACACGAAAATTCTCAGCCCCAACTTGCAACGACAGCACAGATATCTATATTGCATTAGTGCTGCAGCGCAATCAGCGACTGTGGCGACGCGGGCGCTCGATCTAGGTTAGCGGGCGCACCGAGGGCATGCAGAGCATTGCTTGCTCGGAAAAGGGACACGGAGTTCGATGTCATGCGGAAACCCCTTCTGATCGCGCAATTCGCGCTGGCGTCGCTCCTGATGGACCTCTCGTCCCCCATTCCAATCGCAGGCGCAGCCGGCGAGAACCCGATACAGAGCGCATCCTTCGCGGAAACAGTGGCTTGGACGTGCTGGACAGCCCGGAGCCGCATCTTGTGTGAACTCGACGCCGCGGCGGGGTCGGATTCCACCTCCGCCGCCGCCGACGAGTCCTCGGATTTCCAGCCTCCTCGACCTGCAGCGCCGGCCGTCGGTCGTGTCAGGAGTTATCAACTCCCTCCGATTGCGAGGCAGCTTCGAGATCATCCGGAGCAGCTTGCCGGGCATCGGATTTCGATCCCGGCCTTCGGCGAGCCGCGCAATCAACTCGCTGCCGAGGAACTGGCAACCTCGGTCATCTGTTCGACTCGCGTGGACTGCCGCGTCACCTTCCTGCGGTCGCTGGCCGAGACCGTCCTGTACCAGGACCTGCGTGGAGACCCCGCTCTACGCTGACTAAGCAGTCAGAGGTAGCGCCCGACGCGCTGCAGCACCCGCTCGCGGCCCATCACTTCCAGCACCGCGTCGATGGCCGGGGTTTGGGCGACGCCGAGCACCGCGACGCGCAGCGGAATCGCCACCTGGGGCATCTTGAGAGCATGCTCGGCCATGGTGTCCTTGATCGCCTGGTTCAACGAGACCTTGTCCCAGTTGGCGGAAGCAAGGCGATTCTTCAGGCTCGCCAAAGCCGCGCGCGCGGCCTCGGTCAGGTGCTGAGCGAGGAGTTCGGGCGCAGGATGGATCTCGACGCAGAAGAGCTCAGCCGCGTCGGCCAACTCATTCAGATTCGACACACGTTCCTTGTAGAGACCGACCACCGCCTCGAGCACCGGGCCCGCTTCCGGATCGACACCACGCAATGCGAGGCGATGCGCGACGTCGGCCGCGAGCCGGACGTTGTCGGTCTGCTTGATGTAATGGGCGTTCAGCCAGTTCAGCTTTTCGGTATTGAACTGGGCCGCGGACGGCGTGATGTGATCCAGATCGAACCACTCGACGAATTGCTCGCGCGAGAAGATCTCGTCGTCTCCGTGGCTCCAGCCGAGGCGAGCCAGATAATTGATCACGGCCTCCGGCAGATAGCCGTCGTCGGCATACTGCATCACGCTCACCGCGCCGTGGCGCTTCGAAAGCTTGGTGCCGTCGTCGCCCAGGATCATCGACAGGTGTGCATACACCGGCACCTCGCCCCCCAACGCCTTCAGGATATTGATCTGGCGCGGCGTGTTGTTGACATGGTCGTCGCCGCGGATCACGTGGGTGATTCGCATGTCCATGTCGTCGACGACGACGCAGAAGTTGTAGGTCGGCGTGCCGTCCGGGCGCGCGATGATCAAGTCATCGAGCTCCGTATTCGCGAACTCGACCCTTCCCTTCACGAGATCGTCCCACGCGACGACACCGTCCTGCGGATTGCGGAAACGCACGACCGGCTTCACGCCTTCAGGCGGCGTCGGAAGGCTCTTGCCTGTCTCCGGACGCCAGCGGCCGTCATAACGCGGCTTCTCGCCCCGTGCGCGCTGCTCCTCGCGGATCCGATCCAGCTCCTCCGGGGAGGTATAGCAGTAGTAGGCCGTTCCGGCGGCCAGCATCTCCTGCACGACCTCCTTGTACCGGTCCATCCGCCTCATCTGGTAGAACGGGCCTTCGTCGGCTTCCAGCCCAAGCCAGTTCATGCCGTCGATGATCGCCTGCACCGCCTCGGGCGTCGAACGCGCGACGTCGGTGTCCTCGATGCGCAGGACGAAAGTACCGGCGTGGCGCCGCGCAAAGGCCCACGAGAAAAGGGCGGTACGTGCGCCGCCAATGTGCAGGAAACCGGTGGGACTCGGTGCGAATCGGGTACGAACAGTGGAAGCCATCGAAATATCGACTCAGAAGCGTTTTGGAAGACGCGGATTCTACGCCATCGTAGCGAATGCCCCCACCTCGGGCCGAGGCGGGACATTGACGGATCCGCGACAAAAAGCAAAAAGCCCTGAAACCGAAGCTTCAGGGCTCTTACTCTGGTGGGCGGTACTGGGATCGAACCAGTGACCCCTGCCGTGTGAAGGCAGTGCTCTACCGCTGAGCTAACCGCCCGGAAATCCGTGCGTCTTCGCCTATGACTGGTGGGCGGTACTGGGATCGAACCAGTGACCCCTGCCGTGTGAAGGCAGTGCTCTACCGCTGAGCTAACCGCCCAGTTTGGCGAAGAGGCGCGATTGTAGTGGGAGGCCCATTCATACGTCAAGCGTCGGTTGCGTCGACAACATACCGGGTCCTCCAAATCCGCCAGAAAGTTCCTTTCCGATCGTCGAACGGCGATCTAGTCTTTGAATCAGGCCTTCACCAACGTCTCGGACCGGCATACCGGCGCCATCCCGGACAGCGTGCGATCCGCATGAACATCGGCTCCGTTACATCGGCGGCAACCGCTTCGTTGATCCCGACCTCGACCGGGAATGGACGCACAGCTACGCCTGCAACCGGCTCGCCGACCTCTGCTCACCAGTTGAGTCCCGATGACCAGCGCGTACTGGCGCAACTTCAGCAAACCGATCGCGACGTTCGCGCTCACGAGATGAGCCACCTCGCAGCCGGGGCCGGTCTCGTTCGGGGCGGCCCCAGCTATACTTATCAGCGCGGGCCGGACGGACAGCTCTATGCGGTCGGTGGCGAGGTCTCCATCGACACCTCGCCGGGCCGCACGCCCGAAGAAACGATCCGGCGCGCGCAACAGATCCGCGCGGCCGCCCTCGCCCCCGCAGACCCTTCGGCACAGGACCGGCAAGTCGCAGCCGCGGCGAGCCGTATGGAGCTCGAGGCACACATCCAGGCCGCACAGGACACTCGACCGAATGACACCGCGACCGTGGGTCAGGCGGCGGGACGCGAACTCAGCTTGCGGCGAACGCTCGAACCACAGCGCGTCGGCGGCTTGATAGATACCTACGCGTAGCGGAAGAAAGCCGCCCTCAGGCAGGCTCGGGCAGCGGATCGGGGTCGTGGCTGAAGTAGCGCCAGACGCCGCGACCCGCAAATTTCGCCTGGTACATTGCGAGATCCGCTCGATGCAGCAAGGTCTCCATGTCGTCGCCATGCTCGGGGAACAGGGCAACGCCAATGCTCGCCGACAGCGCTAACGGCAGGTCGTCCATCGCCCTCGCCTTCTTGAACTCTCCGGACAGACGAAGCAGCAGGGCCTCCACCGTCCGCTCGTCGGCATGCTCGACCAGCACGGCAAACTCGTCGCCCGCGATGCGTGCGGCGGTATCGCTTTCACGCACATTGTCCAAGAGGATGCTGGCCGTCCGTTTCAGCATCCTGTCGCCTGCCTCGTGCCCGTAGGTATCGTTCACTGCCTTGAATCGATCGAGGTCGATAAAGAGTAACGCCAGCCGGGTACGGTGCCGCCGGGCATTGGCCAGCGCATGATGAAACCGGTCGAGGAACAGCGTGCGGTTAGCGATGCCGGTGAGGGCGTCGTGATGGGCCAGATAGCGGTAGTGCCCATGGCTGGCCCGCAGCTCTTCCTCGATGAGCAGCCGCTGGTCGATTTCCTCTCTGAGCCGACGCGTATGGTCGCGCTCCGCGCTCAGCGCCGCACGATAGGAGCGGAAGACCGTAACCGAGAAGATGGCAAGGAGACCGACCAGCAGCGATGCAACGCCGAGGTTGATCTTTCCGACACGCCGGTCGAACTCGATCCGGCGCTCGGTGATGTCGTAATAAACCTCGAAAGCACCGGCGAAGCGCTCCCCCACCATCACCGGGACATAGGTTTCGACGACATCGCGCGCTTCGCGCTCGCCGTCCACGGTCAACTCTTCATGGTCGACGATGTGCGAAAAGATCGAGCCCTGGGCGACGACATCGCGAAAGTGTTCGCCCGTGTTCTTCGCGCCGACGCCTCGCCCGTTACTCGAGTACAGGAGCACGCCATCGCGATCGAATATCTTGAACGTGAGCACGCCCAGCGCCTGCCGTACCCTTTCGATCGAATTGCTCCGTCGCTCGTCCAGTGGCACCCACTGGGCACCTTCGCCCAGCACCAGATGCTGTAGCACCTTGGCGGCTCGTAGCGCATCGAGTTCGGACTCCTCGACGAGCATGCGTACCAGAGACGGATAGGCGTAGATGTAGAAGTGAGCCCCGAGCGCCAGGATGATCACGAGGGCCAGAACGACCACCGACCGCAGTTCGGCAACCCGGCGCCCAGCACCTCCCAGGCCTGCACGCAGTCTTGCGGCGAGGTATTCGAGCTGACTCATTCCGCGTATTCCGCATCAACCGGACGGAGCGCTGTTCGCAACAACCCTCTCCTTTAATCCACCGACATTTCGTCGAAAGTTGAATATGGAAAGTCCAATGATTTTTTAGTTTACCATTTTTAAAAAAATTTAAAAGTCATAATCCGACCCGTATTCGCTACCCCGCCTGCAACAGCTCTCCCACGGCGCACGACAAACGTGCAAGAATCGCCGGCCGGCGTCCCTCGATGGACACGGCGTCATAACAAAGGAGACATTCGATGGGCGTGGTTTTCACCAAGACCCCGCAGGGGCTGGCGGAGATGACAAACCGCAGCGGGGAACTCTCGCCGCGAATACGGCGCGTCCTGATCCTGATCGATGGCCGGCGCACGGTCGACGATCTGCGCGACCTCGTCTCGGCCGACGACCTGACGCACACGCTCGGCACGCTCGAGGAGCTTGCCCTGATCGAGGTGAAGGGGATCCGGCAGGACAACAAACCCGATCAGGCAGTCCCCGCCGGACCCATGCCGTCCATCACAGCATTCCGCGAGCTCCCGCAGACTCCCGACCCGCGCGACCTGGAGAAGGCGCGCAACTTCATGATCAATACGCTGAAGTCGTTCTGCAGCCTTTACGGTCCCATCTCGCTGATGAGCCAGATCAATTCGGCGGCAACCCACGAAGAGCTGCGCGTCCATTTCCCGGGCTGGTACCGCATGATCGTCGACAGCCGCTCGGGAAGACGGCGCGCCGAAGAACTGAGGAACGACCTCCTACAGGTCCTTTGACCTGACTGGACGAAGGCGCTTCAGGCGACCCAGTCGGAAGGCAGCGCGGCAATCTCGGGCTTGGGAAGCCCGACCAATCCGATCCACATCGGAAGTTCCACCAAGGCGTCGTTCGCGAGCGAACGCGTCTCTTCGGGTGAAAGGTCGAGAATGGCGGCACGCAGATACACCGTCGCAACGCTTTCGACGTCCGCGTTGCCGCTCAGACAGACCTCCGCCAAGCGGGTAGCAAGCTGCAGCGCGCAGGCGAGACGGTAGGACCGCGAGTCGGGCTGGAAGCCGCCGCCTTCCGGGTCCCGCTGCCAATACACGACGTCGGCGAGCGCCGTCGGGATGCCCCAGTCGACGAGCAGCACGGCGGAGAGCTCGTGCCGATCGAAACCGAAAGCCTGCTGCTCGACCTCTTCCACCGGCCCGTCGGACTGGGCTGCACGGTCGAGTGCAAGGTCATAGCGACCGGGGGCTGCGGTCGCGAACGCCAGCATACCGATATCGCTAAGCAGGCCGAGCGTGAAGGCTTCGGATGCGGGGAGATCGCCGCAATGACGGGCCAGCGCCTCCATGACTGAAGCGTTGAGCAGCGACGAAGTCCAGAACGCGTTGTAGTTGAATCGCTTGGAGACCACTTTCGGCCGGTTCGCCACGAGCGACAACGCGACAGCATGTGCGCGCACGATGTTCATCCCCAGCCGGACGACGGACTGACGCAGATCGAGCGGTCGCTCGGTTCTACCGAAGCGGGCGGCCGATGCGGCGCGCAGGACGAAACCGGACAAAGCCGGATCGGAACGGATCACACGCACGACCGCGTCGATGTTGACGTTGGGATCGCGCGCCAGCTCGATGAGCTGCAAGGCTGCGCCACGGGGGCTTGGCAGCTCGTCCGCCGCCAGCAGGAAATCACGGATGTTGCCGACGACCTGTCCACGATCGCGCGGGCTTGCAGTGGTGCTCATGCTTCGTTCCTTGAAGTCCGGTTCAACCCCGCAGCTCGTCGAGCACATCGTCGACGACACGGTCCAGCAGCGGTTCCTGATCGGCGGTGCGCGCCTCGCCGCTTGCGAAGCGGCGCTTCAGTTCATCGCGCGTCAATGCCAGCGCACGCACGCCCTGACGATTGGCGAAGAGGTACATCGTCCGGGCAGGACTGATCCACGTCAGGCGCATGCGCCGGATGTCGCCCGATTCATCCTTGAGTTCGACCCAACTGCCACGGCTCAGAAGATCGAGCTCGAGCAGCTCGGGCGTGGGTTCCTCATCGGGCGGACGGAAAGTCGACGCGCGCCCGGTCGGCCTCGGCGCCGCCGTCGCTGCGCCGGTCGTCGCGGCCGGCCCTGCCGGAGCCGCTTTCATCGCCGCGGCGTGACACTGCACGAGCTCCGCAAAGAACGCCTTCTGCGCGGCCTCGTCCATCGAGACGCGCTGCATGCCGGCCTTCACGTTGTGCAGAATGCCGGGCAGGCGCTTGACCAGCAATTGACGCGACTCCGGGCCCTGCATCGGCAAGACGCTCCACACGAGCTCGTCGAGCGTCGCCATGGCTTCGCGCCAACGCTCTCCTTCCTTTGCCGGCTCGCTGCCGCCTGCAGCTTCGAGCGACGCGGCGGCGAGTACCTTGATCCACGTCCCTTCGATGAAGCTGCGAACGACCTGCGGAATCGCTTCGTTCGCGAGCAGTCCGGCGACGCTGTCGCGGGCAACCTGGCGGGCGAGTTCCTGACGTTCGCGCTCCTTGAGCCGGTCGGTCAGCGTCGCGGCGCGGGCGTCGGCATTGCGCTCCTGGTCCACGAGGTAGGTTTCGAACTGCTGGAGGCAGCTCGCGAAGACTTCGGCGTCCTCGGAAAATTCGTTCTGGATACGGACGACGATCGCTTCGGCGGTGCGGTACAGCGTACTGTCGGGTTCGAGGGGACCGTCCCACGTCACGCCAGCCTGCGCCAGCGCGTTGATCAGGCGCCGCGCAGGATGACTTCGGTTGGCGAAGAAGCCGTGATCCATCATCGCGAGCTTGAGCACCGGGATCTGGAGCCGGCCGATCAAGCCCTTCATCGCGTCGGGAATGCGCGAATCGTCGAAGATATAGTCAAACAGCGTCGCAACGACGTCGATGATGATGCCGTCCAGCGTTCCGACGTGTTTGCCGAGTCCGGCTTCGACCAGACGCGTGATCACGTTGCCCGACGCGGCGGCCTCGGGTTCGATCGAGAACGTCTGTCCGCCCAGCCCCAGGTCGGGCTGGCCCCGCTGCAGACCGCTGAGCAATTGCATGAGGTCGGCGGCGCCGGTGCGGCGCTTCCAGTCCGGCAGCTCGGCGGCCGCGCGGGCCGAAAACAGCTGCTTGACGATGTCGGTCGCATCGTCCTCCTGACCGGGGCCGCCATTGCGGCGCGCGGCGATTCGCTGGACAGCTTTTCCGCGCTTGGCGCGGGCACGTACGTTCGGCATCACTTTACGGGAAACAAGCAGGGCATTGACGTCGTGGTAGACCGTGGATATGTCGCTGGCGAGCCTTGAGACGAGCATTTCGAGCACCGCGGCGCGCAGCTCGCCGCCGGCATCCTGCGACCAGCAGATGCTCTTGAGCGTCTCGCAAATCGCCATAGGGCCGATCGGGTTGTCCGTGTGGTCGATGTCGTTCTCGCCCAACATGAATGCAACGCGGGTCTGCAGGTCATGGCTTTCGGCCTCGCAATTGCGCTCCAGGCGCGCGGACAGGTTTCGGACCATCAGCGACTCGTCGATGACCGATTCTTCGACGAGGCTGAGTTCGGGCAGGAAGCCGTTGTGCTTTTGATAGAAGTCGCTGGCCGGACTGGATGCGCCAGCGCGCTCCTGGAATTGCTTGTCGAAGCCGGTACTGAACGCCCGGTCGAGGTCCGCCCCGACGCGGCGGATGAGGACCTGCAATTCGATCAGGCGTTGCGACTCGTCGCCCGAGGAGGCGTCGCCGCGTCGTCCCTGCAGTTCGGTGTCCACCTCACCAACCGCACGCGCCAAGGCCTCGCGCACGCGCTGACTGACAAAATCGCGGCATTCGAGCAGCACCCCCTTGTGCGGGCGGAACGGCTCGGACGGCTCCGGATTTCGCGATGTCTGTTCGATTGTCACGTAGTGCTCCGCATCGGTTGCGAGCTGCTTCGTTGTTTTACCCGTAGCGGCATTCCCGTCAATCCTTGCCTATGCAGTGTGACACAAAGCGCCATGCCGCGTGTCGCCCCGGTCAAATTCCGTCAAGGCCAGCCGACAGCCGGCATTACAGCGGGTACGAAAGGTCGTGGACCGGATCGGCAACGGTATGATGTACGAAATACGCTCCCCCTGAAAACCGGTTGTCGCACCATGGCCCGCATCCGCATCGATCTTCCCGAACATCTTCCCTTTTCCACCGAGCTTCCAATCCATTCGAGCCACATCAATGATGCTGGGCACCTCGACAATGCACAGATGCTGGCACTCGTCTCCGAAGCCCGCCAGCGCTTCTTCAAGGCGCTCGGCTACACGCAGACCAACGTGGAAGGCGTCGGCACCGTCGTCGCGGATGCCGCAATCCAGTACCTCTCGGAAGCCTTCGAAGGCGAAACACTGGTCTTCGACATGGCCGCTTCCGACTTCAACAAATACGGCTGCGACCTCGTCTACCGCGTGCGCGACAAGCTGAGCGGACGTGACGTTGCACGCGGCAAGGTCGGCATCGTGTTCTTCGATTACGGTCAGCGAAAAGTTACGGCCGCCCCACCTGCCTTTATCGGTAAGCTGGCGGCGACCTGAAGTCCTTTTCCGTAAGCTGATATTGCGGACGTTCAGGCGGGATCGAGACGCAGGATGCGTCCGTGGGTCTCGTCCAGCAAGTAGAGCTTCCCGTCCGGCCCCTGTCTGACATCGCGAATCCTGCTGTTCAACGCCCCCAACAAACGCTCTTCGCGGACCACCCGGTTGTCCTTCAGCTCGAGGCGCACGAGCGTCTGCGCCTTCAGGGCGCCGACGAACAGGTTCCCCTTCCACTTCGGGAAGACATCCGCCGTGTAGAAGGCCATGCCGGACGGCGCGATCGACGGCACCCAGTAGTGCACAGGCGGCTCGACGTCGGGCCGCTCGGTGCCTTCGCCGATGCGGGCGCCCGTACCGTATTCGCGACCGTAGGTGATCACCGGCCAGCCGTAGTTTCGCCCGGCTTTGTCGACGTTCACCTCGTCTCCACCTTGAGGGCCGTGCTCGTGCGTCCACAGCTCTCCGGTCTGCGGATGCAGCGCGGCTCCCTGCATGTTGCGATGGCCATAGGACCAGATCTCAGGTGCAGCGCCGGGACGTTTGACGAAGGGGTTGTCGGGCGGAACGCTGCCGTCGGGGCGAATGCGCACGACCTTTCCGAGATGGCTGCCCAGATCCTGGGCTCGGTCGCGCAGGAAGAACCGCTCGCCGAGCGTGATGAACAGCGTGCCGTCGCGCCCGAAGATGAGGCGCGAGCCCCAATGGTGCTGCCCCGGCGGATCCTCGTTCTGCGCGAAGATCACACGCACGTCCCGTAGTGCGAGCCCGTCCACATCAAGGGTTGCCCGGGCGACTGCCGTGCGCGCTCCGTGCTCGGTCGGCTGCGAGAAGGAAAGATAGACGAGATGGTCGGAGGCGAAGGTCGGGCTGAGGGCCACGTCCAGCAGTCCGCCCTGGCCCGCCGCGTGCACGGGCGGTACGTCGCGCAGCGGTGCGGAGAGGGTGCCGTCGGGTGCGACGATCCGTAGCCTGCCGGGACGCTCGCTGACCAGCATCCGCCCATCGGGCAGGAACGCGAGGGACCAGGGGATCTCGAGGCCGGAGGCCACCGGCGTCACGCGCACGCTGGCAAGTTCGGTGCGGATGGTTTCCTGCGCGGACGCGGCGCCGCCCCATAGCGTAAGTAAGGCAATTGCGGCGATGCGCGCCGCGCGGCGCTGCTTGGCTATTACATGCTCATTCATTTTTCATCTCCCGCAGGCAAAGCTCCAGGAGCTTTGACTGCCCCGGCGTGGATTGAGTCCCCGACCGATTTTGATGGCCATCAAGGTCACGCCGCGGCTTCGTTGAGACTCTGTGCGCCTACCCCCGGAGCCTCCATATGCGCAACGAACGACAACCCGACTTCCTCGCCGATGTCCGAAGACTCATCGTCCGCGATCCGCTCGCCGAATTTCTCGGTGCCGCCGACAAGGGCCAGTTCGAATATCGCTACGACGATGCCGTGCGGCTTGCGGGACATTCCTGCCCGACCGTCGCCTCGGCCTACATGCTCACTTGCCACGCGCTCGCGGCGCTCTACCCCGGCAGCATTCCCGAGCGGGGCGGCGTACAGGTCAGCTTTCGCGACGCCATCGACAGCGGCGTGACCGGGGTGATCGCGGGCGTCGTGACGCTACTCACCGGTGCTGCGCACGAGGGTGGATTCAAAGGACTGGCGGCGCGCTTTGTCCGCCGCAATCTGCTCGACTTTGCCACGGAACAGCCGTTGGCGGTCCGCTTCTCTCGCCTAGACAACGGCGCTGTCGCGGACGCACAGGTGGACCTGGCGTCGATTCCCGCCGATCCCGCGATGCCGGAGCTAATGGCTCGCAGCCTCCATCCCGGCTGTGATCCCGAAATCCGCGCACGCTTCGCCGAGCTCTGGCAGGAACGGGTCAGGAAGGTGCTGGTCGAATTCGCGGATGACCCGAAGGTATATCGAATCCAGCATCATCCCGGCTGAGCCCGGAGCAATTTGGGCGAGATGTCGGAGTGTGTTAGCCTCGTCGGGCGCCCCTCCGACGTCCTGCCGATGAAAACGACGCCTCTTCCCGATCTCCTCGTGATCTGCCTGTGTGCCGAATGGTGCGGCACCTGCCGCGAGTACCGTGCGGGCTTCGAAGCGCTGGCGGCGCAGCGGCCGGATGCAGGCTTCTACTGGATCGATGTCGAGGACGAAGCGGAGTGGATCACGGACCTCGACGTCGAGAATTTCCCGACGCTGTTGATCCAGCGCGGCGACCGGGTGATGTTCTTCGGCACGATGCTGCCCCAGCACGCGATCCTGCAGCGCACGCTGGAAACCCTGACCGCCCTGACTGACGCCGAGGCACAGGCCTACGTGTCGGCCAACGAGGAGCGGGCCCGGTGGCAGAGCGAACGCAACGTCCGCAGCGCACTCGCCACCCATATGGCGGCCGATCGGGTCTGACGACTCGCCCAGCGCACCGCGATGGCAACCCAGGTCCTCGACCGCAGACGCTGCGTCTCCTGCAATCGCTGGGGCGGCAAGCGCAGGCCGGGCGTCGCTCCCGGCGAGGTCGAATACGACGAGCACGACGACAAGGGCGAATGCGTCGAAGGCCCCTGGCACGGTACGCTGCGCAGTCCGCGCAACGCGTGCGGGCAATGGGTGCTCTGGGTGGAACTGAAGGCACCCGGGAGCTGATCCGACCATGGCCCCATCCCGACGCCCTCGACTGCTACGGTCGGCTTTCGTAGCCGTGATCGTCGCCGTCTTTATCGTCGCGCTGCTGCCGACGACGTACGAGCCCAAGATCGTTTCGTGGCAGGACAAGGTCGAGCATGTACTGACCTTCTTCACCATTACCCTGCTCGGTGCCGCCGCGTGGCCACATCGATTCCACGCCGTCGTTGTCGGAATCCTCGCCTACGGCGCGGCCATCGAAGTCGCGCAGTCCTTCACCACGTGGCGCAGTTGCGACGTGCGCGACTGGATCGCCGACGCCGCTGGAGTCGCTGCAGCGGCAGTCGTGGCGCGGCTCTGGAACCGCTCGCGGCGCGCCTGATCTTTCGCGCCCATTCAGAGCGCGTATCTCCCTGTTTTCTATGCTGCACTGCAGCTTGTAATCCTTTTTGAGGATCGGTAATGTGCGGCTTCTACGTATAACGTATACGATCTTAAAGAATACTTTTTGATGGCTTCTGCACTCGACCAACTCGAAGTTCCGCGCGTGATGCGTCTGTCGGCGTCGGACCAAATCGCCGAAGCACTGCGTGACGCGATCGTCGAGGGCCAGCTCGCCACCGGAGAAGTCCTCCGCCAGGACGAGATCGCGTCGCGCTTTCACGTCAGCAAGATTCCCGTGCGCGAAGCGCTCAAGCGGCTCGAGGCGGAAGGACTGGTCAGCTTTTCGAAAAACCGTGGTGCCGTTGTCGCCGGCTTGTCGTCGGCGGAAATTTCGGAATACATGGACATCCGCGCGCTGCTCGAGGCCCGTGCAGCCGGCCTCGCCGCGGCGCGCATCACCGATGAACGACTCGCCGAGGCCCGCCAAAAGCTGGCCGAATTCGTAGCGTCCCAAAATACCGGACGCTGGGGCGAGTTGAACTGGCAGTTCCACTCGACGCTGTATGCAGACGCCGACCGCCCCATCCTGCTGGCGGAAATCCGTGCGCTCTATGACAAGGTCGAGCGCTACGTCCGCGCCCTGCTGGCGATGACGACGCAGACCGAGATGCCCAAGACGCAGCGCGAACATCAGGCGATCCTCGATGCCTTCGCGCGGCGCGACCCCGACGCTGCGGCGTCCCTGACCCGAGCCCACGTGCTCGATGCGGGGGCGACGCTCGTGCAATACCTGAACGACCATCGACACCACGGAGGAAACACATGAAGAAGACGCTCATCGCCACCGCATTCCTCGCGCTCGGCGCCCAGACCCAACTTGCGCACGCCGACCTGGCAGTGGCGATCGCCGGCCCGATGACGGGCGAATACGCCTCCGCCGGCGAGCAGATCCGCAAGGGTGCCGAGATGGCGATCGCCGACATCAACGCCAAGGGCGGCGTGCTCGGCCAGAAACTGAAGCTGGAAGTCGGCGACGACGCCTGCGATCCGAAGCAGGCCGTGTCGGTTGCCAACTCCATGGTCAACAAGAAGATCGTCTTCATGCACGGCCACTGGTGCTCGAGCTCGACGATCCCCGCGTCCGAAGTCTACTCGGAAGCCGACATTCCGATGGCGACGGTGTCGACCAACCCGAAGGTCACCGAGCGCGGCCTGAAGAACGTCTTCCGCATCATGGGTCGTGACGACCAGCAGGGCATGGTCGCCGGCAACTACATCGCCGAGAAGTTCAAGGGCAAGAAGGTCGCCGTGCTCGACGACAAGAGCGCCTACGGCAAGGGCCTCGCCGACGAGATGGCGAAGGCGATGGAAGCCAAGGGCGTGAAGCCGACGCTGCGCGAATCGATCACCGCGGGCGAGAAGGACTACTCCGGCATCGTCACCAAGCTCAAGCAGGCTGGCGTCGAAGTGCTGGCCTACGGCGGCTACCACACTGAAGTCGCGCTGATCCTGCGTCAGGCGCAGCAGGCCGGCCTGAAGCTGACCGTGATGGGCGGCGACACGATGACCAACTCCGAGCTCGTCACCGCGGCCGGCGCCAATGCCGACAACGTGATGTTCACGTTCTCGCCCGATCCGCGCAAGAACCCGGACGCGGCTCCGGTCGTCAAGAAGTTCGAAGCTGCGAACGTCAAGCCGGAAGGCTACGTGATGTATGCCTACGCCGCGTTCCAGCTCTTCGCGGAAGCTGCGACCCAGGCCAAGAGCACGAAGTTCGCCGACCTCGAGAAGACGATCCGCGGCAACACCTTCAAGACCGTCATCGGCGACCTGTCCTTCGACGCCAAGGGCGACCAGAAGAAGCCGGGCTTCGTCGTGTATCAGTGGAAGGGCGGCCAGTACGACTACGCGAAGTAAGCCTCTGTTCTGATTGGCCGGGTGACCCACCCGGCTACCGCGCCGCCGGCCCACGAGGCCGGCGGCGCACTCTCTCCGCATGAGATCGCGCGGCCATCTCGCCGAGCCCTCGGGGCAAGCGCGGCGCATTCTGCAACACGACAAAGGAGACTGCTGTGGCATATGCATTGCAACAGCTCATCAACGGCTTGTCGCTGGGGGCCGTCTACGGCCTGATCGCGATCGGCTACACGATGGTGTACGGCATCATCGGCATGATCAACTTCGCCCACGGCGATATCTTCATGGTGAGCGCGTTCATCGCGGTCACCGCCTTCACGCTGCTCGCGGCCCTCGGCGTCACGTCGCTGCCGCTGGCGCTCATCGCGGTGCTGATCACCGCGATCTTCTTCACCTCGGCCTACGGCTGGGCGGTCGAGCGCATGGCCTACCGGCCGCTGCGCGGCTCGACCCGCCTCGCGCCGCTGATCTCGGCGATCGGCATGTCGATCTTCCTGCAGAACATGGTGCAGCTCACCCAGGGCGCGCGCGTGAAGCCGATTCCGCCCGTCATCGAAGGCGGCATCGAGCTGTGGACGTCGGGTGGCTTCACGGTGCAGGTGTCCTGGACGCAGATCATGATCGTGCTCGTGACGATCGTACTGATGGTGGCCTTCACCTACCTCATCACGCAGACCGCGTTCGGCCGTCAGCAGCGCGCCTGCGAGCAGGACAGCACGATGACGGCGCTGCTCGGCATCAACGTCGACCGCACGATTTCGGCAACCTTCATGCTGGGCGCGGCCCTCGCCGCAGTCGCCGGTGTGATGGTGACGGTGTACTACGGCGTCGTGGATTTCTTCATCGGCTTCGTCGCCGGCATCAAGGCCTTCACGGCGGCGGTGCTGGGCGGCATCGGCTCGCTGCCGGGCGCGATGCTCGGCGGGCTGATCATCGGCCTGATCGAATCGTTCTGGGCCGCATATCTGTCGCCTGAATACAAGGACGTCGCGACCTTCGCGATCCTGATCCTCGTGCTGATGTTCCGCCCCAGCGGACTCCTCGGTCGTCCGGAAGTGGAGAAGGTTTGATGAGCACCGTGATCATCGCGCGCCACGCGCGCACCCCCTCCGAACGCTTCAAGGACGCCGCCTGGGTGGCCTTCGTCGCGCTGCTGCTGGGCATTCCGATGGTGGGTCTGACGACGGTCGATCAAGGCGGCGCCCTGACGGTGCAGAGCCGCTTCGGCATGCTTGCCCTGTTCGTCGGCGCCTCTTTCGCCGGACGCTTCGTCTTCCGCTGGATCGTGGACCAGTTCCGCAATCGGCGCGCTGCCAAGGCGGGCGCTGTCAAGATCGATCGGACGCCCGTGGCGATCAAGCTGATCGGCTGGGTGGTGCTCGGCGCGGCAGTCGCGATGCCGATCGCGTTCTCGGACAACCGCTACGTGATCGACACGGCAACGACCGTGCTGATCTACGTGATGCTCGGCTGGGGCCTGAACGTCGTCGTCGGCCTCGCCGGTCTGCTCGATCTGGGCTACGTCGCCTTCTACGCAGTCGGTGCCTACACCTACGCCCTGCTCTTCTCGCACTTCGGCTGGACTTTCTGGGAAGCGCTGCCGGTGGCGGGTATGGCCGCGGCGACTTTCGGCATCCTGCTCGGCTATCCGACGCTGCGCCTGCGTGGCGACTACCTTGCGATCGTGACGCTGGGCTTCGGCGAGATCATCCGCGTGATCCTCGTGAACTGGACCGAGCTGTCGAACGGCCCCAACGGCATCGGCTCGATCCCGCGTCCGACGCTCTTCGGCCTGCCCTTCGAGCGCAACCCGGCTGAAGGCACGCAGAGCTTCGCGAACTTCTTCGGCATCGAGTTCTCGGGCATGCACCGGATCATCTTCCTGTACTACCTGATCCTGGTGCTCGCGCTACTGACCAACGTGTTCGTGTCGCGGCTGCGTAAACTGCCGGTCGGACGCGCGTGGGAGGCGCTGCGCGAGGACGAGATCGCGTGCAAGGCGATGGGCATGAACGTGACCAACGTGAAGCTCTCGGCCTTCACCATCGGCGCGATGCTGGGCGGTTTTGCGGGCGTGTTCTTCGCCGCGCGCCAGGGCTTCATCTCGCCTGAGAGCTTCACCTTCACCGAGTCGGCGACGATTCTCGCGATCGTGGTGCTGGGCGGCATGGGCAGCCAGTTGGGCGTCGTGCTCGCGGCCCTCGTGCTGGTGCTGTTGCCGGAACTGGGCCGTAACTTCTCTGAGTACCGGATGCTGATGTTCGGCACGGCGATGGTGCTGATCATGGTGTGGCGGCCGGGCGGTCTGCTCTCGATGCGCGAACCGACGATCCGTCTCAACAAGGCTGCTGCCGCGGGAGGTAAAGCATGAGCGCGACCCTGCTCTCCGTCGAGAACCTGACGATGCGTTTTGGTGGCCTGACCGCCATCGACGACCTGTCGGTGTCGGTGCCCGCGGGCAAGATCACCGCGATCATCGGCCCGAACGGCGCCGGCAAGACGACCTTCTTCAACTGCCTGACGGGCTTCTACAAGCCGACCGTCGGCAGCGTGCGCCTCGCGCATCCGAAGAAGGGCGAGATGCGTCTGGAGACGATGACCGGCCACCGCGTCGCCCGCGATGCGCAGGTCGTGCGCACCTTCCAGAACATCCGCCTCTTTCCGAAGATGACGGTGCTCGAGAACCTGATCGTCGCGCAGCACAACTTCCTGCAGAAGGCCTCGGGCTTCTCGATCGCGGGGATCTTCAAGCTGCCCGCTTACCGCAAGGCGGAAGCCGAGGCGCTCAGGATCGCCGTGCATTGGCTCGAACGCCTGGGCCTGAAGGACATCGCCGATGTGGCCGCGGGCGACCTGCCCTACGGGACGCAGCGGCGCATCGAGATCGGGCGCGCGCTGTGCGTGGATCCGGTGCTGTTGTGCCTCGACGAGCCCGCGGCGGGGCTAAACCCGCGCGAGTCGGCCGAGCTCAATACGCTGCTGCTGTCGCTGTGCCAGCAGGAAGGCATCGCGATCCTGCTGATCGAGCACGACATGAGCGTCGTGATGAAGGTCTCGGACCACATCTGCGTGCTGAACTATGGCCGCAAGATCGCCGAGGGCACGCCCGAGGAAATCCGCAACAACCCCGACGTCATCAAGGCTTATCTCGGCGAGGATGACGAGGACGAGTCCGCCACGGTGGAGGTGGCCGCATGATGCTGCATATGGAGGGCGTACACGCCCATTACGGCCACATCCACGCGCTGCGCGGGATTGACGTCAAGGTGCAGGTCGGCGAGATCGTGACGCTGATCGGCGCGAACGGCGCCGGCAAGTCGACGCTGATGATGAGCCTCTTTGGCAAGCCCGGCGCGTCGATGGGCCGCATCGTCTTCGACGGCGAGGACATCACGCGCGTGCCGAGCCATCAGATCTCGCGCCGCGGGATCGCGATCGTGCCGGAAGGCCGGCGCATCTTCTCGCGCATGACGGTGATGGAGAACCTCTTGATGGGCACGACTTTCGCCGATCCGGCGAACTTCAATGCCGACATCAAGCGGATCTACGCGATGTTCCCGATCCTCGAGCAGCGTGCCGCGCAACGCGCCGGGACGCTCTCGGGTGGCGAACAGCAGATGCTCGCAATCGGCCGCGCGCTGATGAGCCGGCCGAAGCTGTTGCTGCTCGATGAGCCGTCGCTGGGCCTCGCGCCGATCTACATCAAGCGCATCTTCCAGATCATCCGCGAGCTCAACACTGAGCACGGCATGACGGTGCTGCTCGTCGAGCAGAACGCGCACCACGCGCTGCGCGTCGCGCACCGCGGCTACGTGCTGCAGCACGGCGAGATCGTGCTCGCGGGCAGCGGGCAGGAGCTGCTCGCAAGCCCCGAGGTGCGTGCGGCCTATCTGGAAGGCGGGCACTGACCCGAAGCATCGCGGTTTTCGATCGCACCGGGCGCTCACGCGCCTGAGCCGCCGCCAGTGCCTCCTCGCGCTGGCGGCGGGTTTCTTTCTGGCCTTGCATTTCGCCGCATCGCGCTCGCCCGCGGCGAGAAGTCCTGACGTCGATCAACAAACCGTCTGGCCGGCATGGGATCGATCCCATCGCTGATTCAATCCGTCGTAACATCCGCGCTTCCGAATTTCAGGACGGGCAATCGTGGCGGACGAACAGCAAGCACTCACGATCCTCATCGCCGAGGATGACCGGGCCTCGCGCCACCTGCTCGCGACCTGCCTGAAGCGCGGCGGTTACGAGTTGCTGGAGGCCATGACCGGCAACGAGGCCGTGCAGCTCGCGCTCGAACATCAGCCCGACCTCGCGATCCTCGACATCATGCTGCCCGGGCTGAGCGGCACCGAGGTGGCGGCGGCGCTGCGGCAGGAAACCGACGTGCCCTTCATGTTCCTGTCGGCGCTCGATGAGGCGCAGGTGGTGCAGAAGGCGATCGACGAAGGGGCGCTCGGCTATCTCGTCAAGCCGCTCAACGTGCCCCAGCTGATCCCGACGGTGCAGGCGGCGCTCGCCCGCGCCCAGGATCTCGCGCGCCTGCGTACAGCGGAGCGGAATCTGTCGACGGCGCTGTCGATCGGACGCGAGACGAGCATTGCGATCGGCATTCTGATGGAGCGCCACAAGCTGAGCCAGGCGGCCGCGTTCGAACTCCTGCGCGTCGAGGCGCGGTCGCAGCGCCGACGAGTCGCGGATCTGGCGGAGATGATCGTCGGCGCGACGGAAACCTTGAATACGATCGTCGCCAGCGCGCCGCGTTGATCGACTTGCGTTTCCGCCACAAATCGCGAAATGTGTAACGGAAGATTTGTATCATTTTATTGACAAGCTTCCGCCGCGGCCCTAAATTGCGGCCGTTGGCTATTACTTTCGCCCTATCCCCGCGAAGTCCGTAACTGCCAGTCCTTCGATCACTGGCGTACCTCCCAGCCCCTGGGGTGCGTCGAACTACCGGCCTGATCCCTGCCGTAAATCCCTTCGTCGCGCCTGGTGCGCGGGAGAGCTTTTGCGGTGAAGACCTCGATCAGGCCGTCCCTTGCTTCACCATGCACGCTGCCGCGTGAACCTTTCGCCCGCACGAGCCGACAGCGAGCGGCGCGATGAGCGGCCGCCTCTGCGCGTCTCCGATGTACAGCGTTGTGCTGCCATTTGCCGCACTCGGCCTTGCGGTCGCCGTCGCCGCCTGGGCGCTCGGGCTGCTGTTGGGCCTCGCAGAATGGCTCCTGCTGATCGGAACGGTGGCTGCGTCGGGGCTTATCGCCCTGCTCGCCCTGCAGCGCCAGGCCAAAGTCAATCTGCGCAGCCAGAAAGAGCTCGACGCCGCGATGGCAGGGCTCGAAGGCGAAACCCACGCGATGCTCGAACAGTTTTCGCTCGCGTTCAACGACCAATTCCACGCCATCCGCGACGAGCTCGAACAGGTGCGCAGCCTCGTCGCCGACGCGGGCGGAAAGCTGCTGTCGAGCTTTTCCGGCATGAACGACCACCTCTCCCAGCAACAGGCACTCGCAGTGCGGCTGACCGTTCCGGCTCACTCGTCCGAAGACGACGAGGCCGGCGGGGTCGAGAGTTTCGAATCCTTCGTCGGGAAGACGTCGGAAACGATGAGCATGTTCGTCGATACGACGATCGAGACGAGCAAGATCGGTATTTCGCTGGTCGAGAAGATGCAGGACATCTCGATGCAGGTCGAGAAGATGCATTCGGTACTCGGCGAGATGACGGGCATCTCCGACCAGACCAACCTCCTCGCGCTGAATGCGGCGATCGAGGCCGCGCGGGCCGGAGCGGAAGGCCGCGGTTTCGCGGTCGTGGCGGACGAAGTGCGCCGGCTGTCCGATCGCTCGAAGGAATTCTCGAACCAGATCGTCGCGTACATGCACGAGGTGAAAGCCTCGATTCGCGGCGCCGAGGCCGAAATCAACCACATGGCGGCGCGCGACATGAACTTCGCGCTCGAATCGAAGGCCGGCATCCAGGGGATGCTCGCCACGCTGACCGGGATGAACGCCGAAAGCTCGCGCACCGTCGATGAACTCGCGCATATCGCGAGCCGCGTCGAACAGGACGTCAGCCTCGCGGTGACCTCGCTGCAGTTCCAGGACCTGACCACCCAGTTGGTCGGCCACATCGCTCAGCGCATCGAGGCGCTCGGCGGCGCGCTGCACGACATCGCTGCGATCCGCACGGATACGGGTGCCATGGAAGGCGCGCTCGGCAATCGCCTGAGTGCGCTGAAGGGCGCGATCCATCAGGCGGCCGAGCACATCGCGGCCTCGAATCGCAGCCCCGTCAGACAACAGCAAATGGCGGCGGGCGACATCGAGCTTTTCTGATGTCCCGCACGCAATGAACAGGAGAAACGCATGAGCAAGACGATTCTGACCGTGGACGACTCCCCTTCCGTCCGCGGCATGGTGGCCTTCACGCTGAAGGGCGCGGGCTACACGGTGGTCGAGGCCGGCGACGGCGCGGACGGGCTCGCGAAGGCGCGTACGCAATCGTTCTCGCTGGTCCTGACCGACCAGAACATGCCGAAGATGGACGGCCTCACGCTGATCAAGTCGCTGCGCGGGCTGCCCCAGTACCGCAGCACGCCGATCCTGATGCTGACGACCGAAGCGAGCGATGCGATGAAGACGCAGGGCCGCGCGGCCGGCGCGACGGGCTGGCTGGTGAAGCCCTTCGATCCGCAGAAGCTGCTCGAAGTCGTCCGCAAGGTCATCGGCTGATTCCGACCCCAATCGCGAGCGCGCATGCAAACCGATCTCTCGCACTTCCACCAGGTCTTCTTCGAGGAGGCCGGCGAGCATCTGGCGACGATGGAGAGCCTGCTGCTCGCGCTCGACGTCGCCGCGCCGGATGCCGATGACCTGAATGCGATCTTCCGCGCGGCCCATTCGATCAAGGGCGGCGCGGGGACTTTCGGCTTCGGCGATCTGACCGAAGTCACGCACGTCCTCGAAAGTCTGCTCGATCGGCTCCGCAATCGCGAGCTCGGTCCCACCTCCGAGATGATCGACGTGTTCCTGAAGGCGGGCGACGTGCTGAGCGCGCAGCTTGCGGGGCATCGCGACGCGGCGCATGTCGATCCCTCGGCGGCCGAGGCGATCATCCGGCGGCTGCGGGAACTGGCGAGCACGACGCAAACGACTGCCGCTGACGCTGCGCCGGCATCGGAAGCGATCAGCGCCGCCGCGGGCCGCTTCAGCATCACCTACACGCCTAACGCCACCGGCGTCGGCACGAGCGGCGAGACCGCCACCAACCTGCTCGCCGAACTCGCCGGGCTGGGCGAGGCGACGCTGCTGACCGAAGAGTTCGAGCCGGGGCGCTTCCGCTACGTCTTCACGGTCGCGACGGGCGCGGATGAGGCACGTATCCGCGAGATCTTCGACTTCGTCGCCCTGCCCGAGGAACTGCACCTCGAACACGGCGGCGCAGCGGGTATCGAGGCTTGCGCTGCAGCGGCGGCGGACGACGACGGCTTCGGCTTCTTCGACGACGCCCCCGGTTGTCCGGCCGAACCCGATCCGGGATACGGCTTCTTCACCGCCCTCCCGGTGGTGGAAGACCCGGATCCGGGGTACGGGTTCTTCGAGCCGCTGCCCCAACCCCCCGCAGAAATCGCGCAGTCAGCGCCCGCCCCCGCGCCGGAACCCCGCAAGCCCACAGTGAAGGCGGCGGACAAGGCGGCCGCCGACTCGTCGATCCGCGTCAGCGTCGAAAAGGTCGATCACATGATCAACCTCGTCGGCGAACTGGTGATCACGCAGGCGATGCTCGCGCAGACGGTCGGCGGACTCGCCCCGGAGATCGCCGAGCGCCTCTTCAACGGCATGGCACAGCTGGAGCGCAACACGCGCGACCTGCAGGACACGGTGATGTCGATCCGCATGATGCCGATGTCCTTCGTGTTCAGCCGCTATCCCCGCGTCGTGCGCGACCTCGCGAACCAGCTCGGCAAGGACGTGGCGCTCGTGACTGAGGGCGAGGCGACCGAACTCGACAAGGGCCTGATCGAGAAGATCGTCGATCCCCTGACCCACCTCGTACGGAACAGTCTCGATCACGGCATCGAGCTGCCCGAACGCCGCATCGCCGCCGGCAAGAGCCCGCGCGGCACGGTGACCCTGCGCGCCGCGCACCAGGGCGGCAACATCGTGATCGAGGTCCAGGACGACGGCGCCGGCCTGCGGCGCGAGAAGCTCCTCGCGAAAGCTCGCGAGCGCGGCATGGCGGTCCCGGACGCGATGAGTGACCAGGACGTGTGGATGCTGATCTTCGCGCCGGGCTTCTCGACGGCCGAGACGGTGACCGACGTCTCCGGGCGCGGCGTCGGCATGGACGTCGTCAAGCGCAACATCGATGCGCTCAACGGTCGCGTCGAGATCGCCTCCGCGCCGGGGATCGGCACCAAGGTCACAATCCGCCTGCCGCTGACGCTGGCGATCCTCGACGGGATGTCGGTGGGCGTGGGCAGCGAAGTCTTCATCGTGCCGCTGACCTACATCGTCGAATCCTTCCAACCGGTTGGGAGCGACATCCGCACGATCTCCGGCACCGGGCAGGTGGTGCATGTGCGCGGCGAATACCTGCCACTCGTCCCGCTTTACCAGAGTTTCAACCTGGAGCCGGAAACGCGCGATCCGACGCGCGGCATCGTCGTGATCGTCGAGAGCGCCAGCGGGCGGCTCGCGCTCTTCGTCGATCGCCTGCTCGGCCAGCACCAGGTCGTCATCAAGAGCATGGAAACGAACTACCGCAAGGTGCTCGGCTTTGCGGGCGCCACGATCATGGGCGACGGTCGCGTCGCGCTGATCCTCGATATCGCAGCCCTCGCGCCGCGGCCCTGAACGCAGCCAAGGAAGACTCATGACCGCAAACCCATCGTCCGACCTGTCGCCGCATGCCGGGAACGAACTGCTGACCTTCACGCTAGGCAGCGAGGAGTACGGCATCGACATCCTCAAGGTGCAGGAGATCCGCGGCTACGACGCGGTGACCCGCATCGTCAATGCACCCGACTTCATCAAGGGCGTGATCAACCTGCGCGGCGTGATCGTGCCGATCGTCGACATGCGGATCAAGTTCCGCCTGAGCGAACCGACCTACGACGCCTTCACGGTCGTGATCATTCTCAACGTCGCCGGGCGCGTCGTCGGCATGGTCGTCGATGGCGTCTCGGATGTGATCACGCTCGCCGAGGACCAGTTGCGGGCCGCGCCCGAGTTCGGCGCGACGGTCGACACCCGCTTCGTGCTCGGCCTCGCGACCATCGACGAACGGATGATCATCGTCGTCGACATCGAGCGCCTGATGACGAGCGAGGACATGGAACTCGTGGAAGCCGCAGCCGCCTAGGCGCCTTCCGATCGGATGACAAGAACCCAGGATTCGCAATTTTCCGGAGACACACAGTGAAGAAACTTCAGTCCCTCAAGGTCAGCACGCGCCTCGCCTGGCTCACCGGCGTCGCGGTCATCGGCCTGCTCCTCGCCGTGGGCGTCTTCCTCGTGCAGGGCAAGGCCCAGGCGCTCAAGGACAAGCAGGACAAGACCCGCAACGTCGTGGAGTCGGCCTACTCGGTGCTGGTGCACTTCAACCAGCTCGAAAAGGACGGGGTGATGACGCGCGAGGAGGCGCAGAAGGCCGCTGGCGAGACGATCCGCCAGATGCGCTATGACGGCGACGAGTATTTCTGGATCAACGACACGACGCCGCGGACCCTCTACCACGGCGCCAAGGCGGAGCTTGAAGGCAAGGACATGTCGGGATTGAAGGACCCGAACGGCAAGCAGCTCTTCGTCGAGTTCGTCCGTGTCGTGAAGGAACAGGGCTCGGGCTTCGTAGACTATTACTGGCCCAAGGCGGGCTCTCAGGTGCCTGTGCCGAAGATTTCCTACGTGCGCGGCTTCACGCCATGGGACTGGATCATCGGCTCGGGCATCTACATCGACGACCTGGAGGCCGAATTCCACCAGCAGGTCATCAAGCTCGCGATGATGATCGTGCCGATCCTGCTCGTGCTCGGCGTGCTGTCGCTGATGATCTCGCGCAGCATCGCCCGCCAGCTGGGGGGCGAGCCGATCTACGCCGCGGAAGCCGTTCACCGCATCGCCAACGGCGACCTGTCGATGGAGCTGCAGGTCAGGAAGGGCGACACGACGAGTCTGCTCGCGTCGCTGAAGACGATGCAGGACAGCCTGCGCACGACCGTCGACGAGGTGCAGATCCTGGTCGAAGCGGCTGCGACACGCGGCGAGTTCGACGTGACGGTCACGACCGAAGGCCGTAAGGGCTTCATGCTGACGCTGGCCGAGCAGCTCAACCTGCTCTCCGAGATCACCGACAAGGGGCTGCGCGACGTGATGCAGGTGGCCGACGCGCTGGCCCACGGCGATCTGACCCAGACCGTCGACAACGACTACCCTGGTCTCTTCGCCCAGACGCGCGAAGGGATCAACACGACGGTGGAGAACCTGCGCAAGCTCGTCGACGAGATCAAGAGCTCGGTCGACTCGATCAACATCGCGTCGAAGGAGATCGCGCAGGGCAACCAGGACCTGTCGCAGCGCACCGAGGAGCAGGCGTCGAGCCTCGAGGAAACCGCGTCCAGCATGGAAGAGCTGACCTCGACTGTGAAGCAGAACGCGGAGAATGCGCGTCACGCGAACCAGCTCGCCAATGGCGCGAGTGAAGCCGCGGGCAAGGGAGGCGTGGTGGTCGGCGAAGTGGTCGGCACGATGCGTTCGATCAATGACTCGTCGCGCAAGATCGTCGACATCATCTCGGTGATCGACGGCATCGCCTTCCAGACCAACATCCTCGCGCTGAACGCGGCGGTCGAAGCGGCCCGTGCCGGCGAACAGGGCCGTGGCTTCGCGGTCGTGGCCTCCGAAGTGCGCAGCCTCGCGCAGCGTAGCGCGGGTGCGGCGAAGGAGATCAAGGCGCTGATCGACGACTCGGTCGAGAAGGTCGAGAAGGGCTCGCGTCTCGTCGAGCAGGCGGGCACCTCGATGGACGAGATCGTCGGATCGATCCGCCGTGTCACCGACGTGATGGGCGAAATCTCGGCGGCGTCGATCGAGCAGAGCTCGGGCATCGAGCAGGTGAACCAGGCCGTGACGCAGATGGACGAGGTGACGCAGCAGAACGCGGCGCTGGTGGAGGAAGCCGCAGCGGCCGCCGAGGCGCTGGAAGAGCAGGCGCAGAACCTCGCGCAGGCTGTGAGCGTCTTCAAGCTCGACGGCAGGGCTGCCGCCGGCATGAACGTGGCGAAAGCCGCGACGGATGCGGTGCTGCGCCGCGCCGCAGCACCGGCCGCCCCCCGTGCCCCCGCCCGCCCGGCGCCCCTGCTGGCTCGGTCGACCCGCAAGCCCGTCCCGGCACTCCCAGCCGGCGGACCGGAAGACGAGTGGGACGAGTTCTGATTCCGCAGATATCCGAAGCTGAATCGAGGTGCACCGACCGATGCTGGAAGTGATCGACAAAGAGCGGGAGTTCGACTATACGGATCGCGATTTCGCGCGCATCCGCCAGCTCATTTACGATCACGCCGGCATCTCGCTGTCGGAGAAGAAGCGCGACATGGTCTATAGCCGCATCGCGCGACGATTGCGCGCGACCGGGACGACGCGCTTCGCCGACTACCTCGCGCTACTGGAGCGGGACGACGGGCGCGAGTGGGAGCAGTTCGTCAATGCGCTGACGACGAACCTGACCTCCTTCTTCCGCGAGCCGCACCATTTCCCTGTGCTTGCCGAGATCGCACGCAAGCGGCCGAAGGGCCTGCGGGTCTGGTGCGCGGCGGCGTCGACCGGCGAGGAGCCCTACTCGCTCGCGATCACGCTCGCGGACGCTTACGGCTCTGCGACGCCCCCGGTGCGCATCCTCGCGACCGACCTCGACACGCAGGTGCTGACGCGCGCGCGGGCCGGCATCTATCCACTGGACCGCGTCGAAAAGCTCCCTGCGGCGATGCTGAAGCGCCATTTTCACCGCGGCACCGGGCGCAACGAAGGCCTCGCCCGCGTGCGGCCCGAACTGCAGAGCCTGATCGAATTCGATCAGATCAACCTGCTCGACCCGCGTTGGCCGGTCGAAGGGCCGCTGGATGCGATCTTCTGCCGCAACGTGATGATTTATTTCGACAAGCCGACGCAGCGGCGCATCCTCGAACGCTTCGTCCCGCTGCTCGCCCCCCACGGCCTGCTGTTCGCCGGCCACTCGGAGAACTTCCACAATGCCCACGATCTCTTCCGGCTGCGCGGCAAGACCATCTACGAGCCCATCCGGCACTGAGCGATCATGAAGCGCGACTTTGAGACTCCGCCCGGCCTCAACGAGTATTTCGACCCGATCTTCAACATCGATGCGGTCAAGATCCTCCCCGGCGACTACCACACGACGGACCGCGAAATCGTCATCGTGACCGTTTTGGGTTCCTGCGTATCCGCCTGCATTCGCGACCCGCTGCTCGGCATCGGCGGCATGAACCACTTCATGCTGCCGCACGAACGCAACGACGGCCCGACGCCGGTATCGTCCGCCGCCCGCTATGGCACTTATGCGATGGAGGTGCTGATCAACGATCTCGTCAAGCGGGGTGGGAGACGCGAGCGCTTCGAGGTAAAGCTCTTCGGTGGCGGCAGGGTGATCAAGGGCTTCAATGTGACCAACGTCGGTGAGCGCAACGCGCGCTTCGCGACCGAGTACATGAAGCTCGAAGGGCTGAAGGTCGCGGCGAGCGACCTCCTCGACGACTGCCCGCGCAAGGTGTACTTCTTCCCGCGCACCGGACGGGTGCTCGTGAAGAAACTGCGCCGCCTCAACAACGACACGATTGCGCGGCGCGAAGAGGATTACGAGACGCGCCTCGCCCGTACGCGCTTCGGCGGCGACGTGGAACTCTTCAGCTGATCGGGCCGCGATGAGCATCAAAGTCCTGATCGTCGACGACTCCGCGCTGGTGCGCCAGGTGCTGCGCGAGATCCTCTCCGCGCAGGCCGGGATCGAAGTCGTCGGCGCGGCGGCCGACCCAATCTACGCGCGCGACCTGATCAAGCGCCTGAACCCCGATGTGATCTCGCTCGACATCGAGATGCCGCGCATGGACGGCCTGGAATTCCTCGGCCGCCTGATGCGGCTGCGACCGATGCCCGTGGTGATGGTCTCGTCGCTGACCGAACGCGGGTCCGAGGTGACGCTGCGGGCGCTGGAACTGGGCGCCGTCGATTACATCGCGAAGCCGCGCATGGATATCGAGCGCGGCTTGGCAGCCCACGGCGACGAACTCGGCGACAAGATCCGCGCTGCCGCGTCCGCCCGTCTGCGCCGTACCGCACTCGCCGTCCCTGCCAGCCACACCGCCGACGCGATCCTGCCCGCCATCGCCGATCCGATCACCTCGACCGAAAAGCTGTTGATCCTCGGCGCCTCCACCGGCGGCACCGAAGCCTTGCGCGAGGTTCTCGTCCGCATGCCGGCGGATGCACCCGCGATCCTCGTCGCCCAGCACATGCCGCCTGGCTTCACGCAGACCTTCGCGCGGCGGCTCGATTCGATGTGCGGCATCCACGTGAAGGAAGCCGAACACGGCGAGCGCGTGCTGCCCGGCCACTGCTACATCGCCCCGGGGCACTCGCACTTGCTGCTCGCCCGCAGCGGCGCGAACTACACCGTCGAGCTGAACGCCGGCTTGCCAGTCAATCGCCATCGGCCGTCGGTCGATGCCCTCTTCCGCTCTGCAGCTAACTGCGCGGGCGGCAACGCGGTCGGCGCGATCCTGACCGGGATGGGCAAGGACGGCGCCGCGGGCCTGCTCGAAATGCGCAACCGCGGCGCGCACACGATCGCGCAGGACGAAGCGAGCTGCGTCGTCTTCGGCATGCCGCGCGAAGCCATCGCTTTGAATGCCGCGGCTGAAGTCGCGCCCCTCGAAGAAATCGCCGGTCGGATGCTGTCGCGCTTCGCACGCGGGGCGCAGCGGGCCATCCGCCTATAAGAAGAAGCCCCACCGAGACCCGCCAGGAGAGAGACAACATGACGGTAAAACTGACGCACCAGGACAATCAGGCCATCCTTACGATCCACGGACGCTTCGATTTCAGCCTGCACGCCGAATTCCGCAAGCGCTCGGAAGAAGCGCTCGAGCTCGAAGGCGCGCGCGAAATCGTTGTGAACCTCAGCCGGGTCGACTATCTCGACAGCTCCGCGCTCGGGATGCTGCTCCTGCTGCGTGAAAAGGCGGCCGGCAATGCGCGCAGCCAGGTTCTTCTGTCCGGCGCCCACGGCATGGTGAAGCAGGTGCTGGACGTGGCCAACTTCGAGCGCATGTTCAGGATGGCATGATCATGGGTTCCAGACTGCGCATCCTCGTGGTCGATGACATCGAGGCCAACCGGAGCCTGATCACCCGTTTCGTGAGCACGCTCGGGCACGAAACGGTCTGTGCGACGAACGGCCGCGAAGCGGTCGATGCCTGTCGCGAACGGCTGCCCGACGTGGTGCTGATGGACGTCATGATGCCGGTGATGGACGGCTACGCGGCGGCGACGGAGATCCGCGCGCTATGTGGCACGCGCTGGCTGCCGATCATCTTCCTGTCGGCGAAGAGCAGCGAAACGGAACAGCTCGAAGGGCTCGACATCGGCGACGACTATCTGACCAAGCCCGTCAGCCTCGCGATGCTCAGGGCCAAGATCGGCGTGATGCGTCGCATCGCCGACATGCAGGCGCACCTCGCGGACAACGCTGCAAGCCTCGCCGCCTACCACGACAATAACGAGCAGGAACAGCAATTCACGCGGCACATCCTGGACCACATCGTCGGCTACAGCGACTGCCTCACCGGCCCATTGAAACGCTGGATCAAGCCGGCGCGCCACCTCTCCGGCGACGTAGTCGCGCAGGCCTGCTCGCCGACCGGCACGCTCCACGCGCTGATCGCCGACAGTACCGGTCATGGGCTCGCCGCCGCGATCAGCGTCGTGCCGGCGATCGACACCTTCTACACGATGACACGCCGCGGCTACGACATCGGCAGCATCGTGCGCGAGATCAACAGCAAACTGCACGGTCTGCTCCCCGCGAACCGATTCGTCGCGGCGGCCGCAGTGAGCATCGACCGTTATCGCCAGCAGATCGAGGTCTGGAACGGCGGCATCCCGACGGTGATGTTCGTGAACGCCGACCGCAACGTCGCGTACGAATGGCCCTCCCGCCATCCGCCGCTCGGAATTCTCTCCGATGCCGAGTTCGATCCCTCCCTCGAACGCTGGCAGTGGAGCGAGCAAGGTGAAATGCTGCTGTGCTCGGACGGCCTCATCGAGGCCGAAAACGCCGCCTGCGAGCCTTTCGGTCGCGCGCGCCTGCTCGACGCGATCGCGCGGGATTCCGGCGACGACAGCTTCGCGGCGGTCGTCGACGCCATCACCGCCCATCTCGGCGGGCGTGACAACCACGACGACCTGTCGCTCGCCGCGATCGCCTGCACCGGCGCGCTGCATCAGCCCTGCAACGACTCGCATCCGTCGATCGAGACACCGCAGTTCAACGCCAGCAACTGGAGCCTGCACCTGCACTTCGGCGTCGCCGAAATCCGCGAGCAGGCGGTCCAGCCGCTGCTGACACGCTGGCTGAACCAGTTGAGCCTTGGCGCAACCGAATTCGGCGAGCTGCTGCTGATCCTCAACGAGCTCTGCACGAACGCCGTCGACCACGGCCTGCTGCGGCTCGACTCCGCGCTCAAGCAGCACCCCGAAGGCTACGAGCTCTTCCATCGCGAACGCTTGCAGCGCCTCGCGCAACTGCCGCAAGGCGCCATCGACGTCCAGTTCTCGCAGTTCATCGAGGGCGGCAAGCGCCTGCTCCAGATCCGCATCACCGACAGCGGCAAGGGTTTCGAGCATGCCCGCCACACTGCCCGCGGCGGCCAGACGAGCGAACTGCCGCACGGCCGGGGCATCGCGCTCGTGAGCCGGCTTGCCACTTCGCTCCGCTACGCGGGATGCGGCAACGAAGCCATCGTCGACTACGCCTTGCAGGACTAGATCATGAAAGCCTGGGCTCCCGAACTGACCAATGCCAGGATCCTCATCGTCGATGACGAACCGGCCAACATCCTGCTGCTCGAAAAACTCCTCAAGACACAAGGCTGCACCCGCGTCACCTCGACGACCGATCCGCGCGACGCGCTGGCGATCCAGTGCCGCGAGCCGCAGGACCTGATCCTGCTCGATCTGCGGATGCCGCATATGGACGGCTTCGACGTGATGCGCGCGCTGTGCGACATGGACCCCGAGAACCATCCGCCGGTGCTGATCCTCACCGCCCAGCCCGACATGCCGACCAAGCTGCGCGCACTCGACTCGGGCGCGCGCGACTTCATCACCAAGCCCTTCGAATGCCTCGAAGTGCTCTCCCGCATCCGCAACATGCTGCAGATGCGCCTGCTCGAAAACCGGCTCAAGCAGCAGAAGGAAGCGCTCGAGGAGACCGTACGCGCGCGCACCTGCGAAGTCACCGAGACGCGCCTCGAAGTCGTGCGACGGCTCGGACGCGCCGCCGAATACCGCGACAACGAAACGGGCCTCCACATCCTGCGCATGAGCAAGATCTCGGCGAACCTTGCTCGTCACGCGGGGCTCCCCGCGTCCGACTGCGAACTGATCCTCAACGCGAGTCCGATGCACGACATCGGCAAGATCGGCATCCCCGACGCGATCCTGCTCAAGCGCGGCAAGCTCGACGCCGACGAGTGGAAGATCATGCGCACGCACACGCTGATCGGCGCCGAGATCCTGTCCGGCCACGACTCCGAGCTGATGAACATGGCGCGCGACATCGCGCTCAGCCACCACGAAAAGTGGGACGGCACGGGTTACCCACACGGCATCGGCAGCACCGATATCCCGCTCGCCGCTCGCGTCACGGCAGTCGCCGACGTCTTCGACGCGCTGACCTCGGAGCGCCCCTACAAGCGCGCCTGGCCGATCGAGGACGCACTGGCCGAGATCGGCCGCATGGCCGGCTCCCACCTCGACCCGCAACTGGTGACCCTCTTCCACGACACGCTGCCGGAAACGCTGCGCGTGATGCAGCAGCACGCCGAACCGGTCGGCGAAACGGCGAGCCACGCGTCGGAAGAATGCACAGCCACGGCAGAAGACTAAGCCCGATAAAGCCGTCCCCCGACAAGCAGAGATATAACAACGTGACCAGAATCTATGTCGTCGAAGACAGCCCCTCGCAGGCGGCTGTCATGCGCCACCTCCTCCTCCAAGCAGGCTATGAGGTCGCGGTCTTCGAAAACGGGCGCGCCGCCCTCGATGCCCTCAACGGACAACCCGACCTGATCCTCTCCGACATCGCGATGCCGGTGATGGACGGCCTCGCGCTCTGCGAAGCGGTCAAGCGCTCCCCGGCGTGGCGGCACATTCCGGTGATCCTCGTCACCGCATCGAACAAGTTCGAGGAGTTGGTCAACGGCCTCAACGCGCTCGCCGACGGCTACCTCAACAAGCCCTACAACCCCAGCGTCCTGATCCAGACCGTCTCGACGCTGCTGCAGCGCAAGGCCGCGGGCGCGATCCGCCCCGCCCAGACCAGCACCACCTTGCCCGTCACGCAGGGCGGCAAGACCTACCCGCTCGTCGCCGACCGCGCGCGCGTGTTCGACTTCTTCTCGATCGCGCTACAGAACTCGTCCGTGCAGGCACAGGAACTCGAGGAACGCGAGAAGAAGCTCAAGGAAACGAACGTCCAGCTCGCGCGCCATATCGAGCTGCTCTCGGCCTCCGAAGAACGCTTCCGCTCGCTAATCGCTGCCGTGCCCGATATCGTCTACAAGCTCGACTCGCACGGCAATTTCACCTTCCTCAACGACGCCATCACCCGCCTCGGCTACGACCCCGCCGAGCTCATCGGCCAGCACTTCAGCACGCTCGTCCACCCCGAGGACGTGCCGAACGCCAGCGCCGAGCTCGTCCTCCCGCGCCTGTCCGGCAGCGCCGCGCCCCACGCGCCAAAGCTTTTCAACGAACGCCGCACCAAAGAGCGGATGACCGTCGGCCTGCGGGTGCGCCTGATCACCAAGACCCACGCCTCGGTGTTCGGCGAGCTCTGCCCGATCGGTTCGGCACTCGTGCATGTCGAGGTCAACAGCATGGGCCTCTATGGCGAGACGGGCCAGGCCGAACGCAAGTTCATCGGCACCGTCGGCGTCATCCGCGACATCACCGAGCGCCTGCTCTTCGAGGAGGAGCTCAACCAGGCGAAGGAGATGGCCGAGACCGCGAGCCGCGCGAAGTCGGAATTCCTGTCATCGATGAGCCACGAGCTGCGCACGCCGCTCAACGCCATCATGGGTTTCAGCCAGCTCCTCGACTCGCCTGAAGCGCCGCTCGACGACAACCAGAAGCAGTGCCTGCAGTACATCGTCGACGGCGGCAAGCACCTGCTGCGCCTCATCGACGACATCCTCGACCTCGCGAAGATCGAGTCCGGCGGCAACACCCTCGACATCCACTCGACGGACCCGGCTCCGCTGCTGAAATTCGCACTCGAAGCATCCGAGAAGCTCGCCCGGCCGCGCCAGGTCGCAGTCGTCGCCGAACTGCCCGAGCGCCTGCCGAACGTGATGGTCGATGCGACGCGATTCCGCCAGGTCATGCTCAACCTGCTGTCCAACGCGATCAAGTACAACCGGCCCGAAGGCGAAGTCCGCCTCACCGCCGAGACGCGCGACGGGCGCCTGCGCGTCAGCGTCTCCGACACCGGCCACGGCATTCCCGTCGAACGCATGCCCGAACTCTTCCAGCCCTTCAACCGCCTCGGATTCGCCTCCAGCGGCATCGAGGGCACGGGCATCGGACTCGTGATCACCAAGCGGCTCGTGGAAAGCATGGGCGGAGAGATCGGCGTGGATAGCGACGTCGGGATCGGCAGCACCTTCTGGACCGAGTTCCCGGTCGACCCGACGCCCGAACTCGACATCGAAGACGCCGAGGAGATGCTGCCGCGCGACTTCATCGCCTCGCTCGATCCTGGCCGGCCGGTGAGCATCCTGTACGTCGAGGACAACGCCATCAACGCCCTGCTGATGCAGCGCAGCCTCGCCCGCGTTCCCGGACTCGTGCTGCACATCCGCGAAAGCGGCGAAGAAGGGATCGACTTCGCCCACAATCACCGCCCCGACCTGATCCTGATGGACGTTCGCCTGCCGGGCATCAGCGGCGTCGACGCGGTCAGGATCCTCAAGTCCATGCCCGAGACCCGCGACATTCCCGTGATTGCGGTGACGGCCGACGCCATGGTCCACGACATCCGCAACGCCCGCGACGCCGGCTTCCACGCCTACCTGACGAAGCCGATCGACCTCGATACCCTCTACGAGCGCCTCCGCGAAGCGCTGCCCGCCTGACAGCCCGCCATGACACCGATCAGTCTCGACGCCGCGGCCGCGCTCCGACAGAAAGTCCGGGGGATCACGTCTCCTCGTCGCTGGATCGCAGTTGTCGTCGTCCTCGGACAGCTCGCGCTGACGCTGCTGCTGTGGAATGGGCTCGAACTGCTGATCGAAGAGCGCCAAAGCCGCCTCCTCGACGCTGAGACAGCCGGACTCGGCCAGCGCTTCGGAGAGTCCCTGCAGCAACGGATCACGGCGCTGGAACGGATGGCGAAGCGTTGGGAGACCGCCGGCGGCACGCCCCATGCACAGTGGGAACAGGATGCCGCCAATTATGTCGTCGATCTGCAGGGATTCCTCGCATTGCAGTGGGTCGACACGCGAGGGCGCGTGCAATGGATCGTGCCCGAGCGTGGCAACGAAGCGGCCATTGGTCTCGACAACTCGCGCGACGCGATCCGCTATCGCATGCTGCAGCGTGCGCGGGCTTCCGCGGCGCCGATCGTCACCGGCCCGATCGATCTGGTCCAGGGCGGACGCGGCCTGCTGATCACGCGCGCGCTGACGGTCGGACGGCAAGCCGACGGCTATCTCGTCGCCGTCTTCCGCGTCGATGAGCTCCTGGAGCCCTTGAGCCGGGAAATCGACTCGCTCAGCTTTGGGCTCGAAGTGACGCTGGGCGGCGAGAGCGTCTTCCGCCGCGGCGTACCGCCCCAATCCAGCCTGGCGCAGCGCCAGGCTCGCGAGTTCGTGATCGACGACGACGCCCGCTGGCAGGTCCGCATCTGGCCGAACGATACGGCCGTGCAGCGCGGCCCCTTCTCCGACCTCTTCCTCGCCAGCGGCGTCGCAATCACGCTGCTCGTCGCCGTCGCCTTCTGGTTCTGGGGGCGCAACGCTCACGCGGCCAGCAAGCTCAAGGAAGCGAACCTCGCTCTCCGCACCGAGCGCAATTTCATCACCGGGCTCATCGACAACGCCAATGCCTTGTCGATCGTGTTCGATCCGGTCGGGAACATCGTGCGCTTCAATCGCGCCTGCGAAGAACTCACCGGTTACAGTGCCGAAGAAGTCCTCGGCAAGCGCTTGTGGGACATCGCCGCGCCGCAGGCCGATGTTCCGCGCACCGTCGAGTCCTTCTCCCGCCTGGTCGCCCGCGGGCACTACGGCCGTTTCGAAGGCAGCCTCGTCGCCAAGGACGGACGCGCCTACGAGATCGCGTGGTCGAACAGCGTGCTCACCGACCCAGACGGACGGCCTAAATACGTCATGTCTGTCGGCATGGACGTCACCGAGCGCAAGCGCGCCGCCGACGCACTGGTGGCGGCCAAGGAAGATGCCGACCGCGCGAATCGGGCGAAGTCGGAATTCCTGTCCAGCATGTCGCACGAATTGCGCACGCCGATGAACGCGGTGCTCGGTTTCGCGCAGCTGATCGCGATGGACCCGCAGCTCGCGCCCACCCATCGCGAAAGCGTCGACCATATCCTCAAGGCGGGCGACCTCCTGCTCCACCTGATCAACGACATCCTCAACCTGTCGAAAATCGAATCCGGGCGCATCGAACCCGAACTCGAGACAATCGCTTGCAGCGACCTGATTGACGACTGTATCGGGATGGTCTCGCCGCTCGCGCAGCGCAACGAGGTGACGATCGAATCGGGCGGTGACCACGAACTCGTTGTCGAGGCGGACCATCAGTTCCTGAAGCAGATCGTGCTGAACCTGCTGTCGAACGCCATCAAGTACAACCGCCCCGGCGGCCTCGTCCGCGTCCATGGCACGCTCGGCTCCAACGGCAACATGCGCCTCATGGTGTCCGACACGGGCCAGGGCATCGCCCCTGAACATCAGGCGCACCTTTTCGAACCCTTTAATCGGCTCGGTGCCCGGAACGGCAGCATCGAAGGCAGCGGCATCGGGCTCGTCGTCTGCAAGCGGCTGATCGAGGCAATGGGCGGTGAGATCCACGTCGTCAGCGATCCCGGCCACGGCAGCACCTTCACCGTCACGCTGTCGAAGGCCCGCAACGTCGGGCCCTCGACGCGTCCGCCCCGCCGGCGGAGGCCGACGAGCACGACCCTATAATGGCCCCGTGAAGAATCCGCTCTCGTCCCTTCTGAAAAGACGCGGCCGCCCCATCGCAGCGGCAGCCGTCGTCTTCCTGATGGCAACGGCCGTCTCCGGGCCGCTCGTCTGGAAGCAGGAGGAGATCCGGCAGCGCAGCGAGCGCGCCGCCATTCAGGAAAGGATCGAGGCACGCGCGTACGCCGTGCGCCAGGTGCTCAATCGTTCGATGTCGGCGGCGTATGCGCTCGCCGCGCTGGTCCGTCAGGGCAACGGCACCATTCGCGATTTCGACACACTGGCCGCGCAGATGCTGCCCTTCTACCCCGGGGCTGCCGCGCTGCAGCTCTTGCCCGCCGGGGTCATCCGCCAGGTCGTGCCGCTCGAAGGCAACCGCACGGCGATCGGGCACGACATCCTCCACGACCCAGGAAGGAGCCGCGAAGCGTGGGTCGCGCGGGACAGCGGCCAGCTGACCCTCGCCGGCCCCTTCAACCTCGTCCAGGGCGGCAGCGGCCTCGTCGGACGACTCCCGGTCTTTCTCGACGAGCAGAGCGGTGCGAAGGAATTCTGGGGCTTCGTCGTTGTGGTCACCCACCTGCCCGAGGTGCTCGAACCCGCCCAGCTCAAAGCACTGGCCGACAACGGCATCGCCTACCAGCTGTGGCGCCCGCATCCCGATAACGGCGAACGCCAGCTGATCGCCGCGTCCACGCCGTCACCGCTTCCGGATCCGGTCGAAAGCAGCATCGACATCGCCAACGTTCGCTGGACACTGAGCGCCGCGCCGGCGGCCGGGTGGGCGAATTCGGCGGAGCTTCCGGTCAACGCCGCCTTCGGCTTCGCGTTTTCGGCGGTGCTCGCCTACCTCGCGATGATCCTCGTCGAACTGAAGGCCCACCGCCGCGGACTCGCGACGCTGGTTCAGGACCGCACCGCCGAGATCCTCGCTACGCAGGTGCAGCTGCAGTCCACCCTCGATGCGATCCCCGACGTGCTGTGCGAGCTCGACATCGACGGCCGCTACCATGACTACCATGCGCCGCCGAACTCCGCCTTCGCCGCCCAACCGGAAGAACTCATCGGCAAGACCGTCTTCGAGCACCTTCGTCCCGGCGCGGCGACGACGATCATGTCCGCGCTCCAGCAAGCACAGTTCGAAGGGCGCTCCCGAGGCGCACAGTTCCCGCTGCACCTGCCGACCGGGACGCTCTGGTTCGAACTGTCCGTTTCCCGCAAGCCGACGCTCGCGGGAGAGGACGCCCGCTTCCTGGTCCTCGCGCGCGACGTCACCGAGCGCAAGCGCCAGGAGCAACGCGCCGGCGACCTGCTGACCGAGAACCAGGCGATCCTGCGCAACGCGATGGTCGGAATCATCCAGGTCAGGCAGCGCATGATCGTCGCCTGCAATCAACGCGTCGAAGAGATCCTCGGCTACGAGCCCGGCGAGCTGGTCGGCAAATCGACCCGCGTCGTCTTCGCGTCCGACGCTCAGTTCGAATCGATCGGCGAAGAGTCGTACCGCATGATGTCAACGGGCGGCTACTACAACGAGGAATTGCCGATGCAGCGCAAGGACGGCACGGTATTCTGGGGCGCGGCGACCGGCAGTGCCATCCATCCGCGCCGCCCGCACGAAGGCAGCATCTGGATCATCGCCGACATCAGCGACCGCAAACGGGCCAAGGAGGAACTGCTGCGCCTCAACGAGGAACTCGAAGAGCGCGTCGCGCAACGCACCGAGGAGCTGCTCGCGGCGAAGGAGGAAGCCGAGCGCGCCAACCTGTCGAAGAGCGAGTTCCTCTCCAGCATGAGCCACGAGCTGCGCACGCCGCTCAACGCGATCCTCGGCTTCTCGCAGCTCCTGAAGTCCGACCCGGGGGCCCCGCTCAACGCGGACCAGGACGAGAGCCTCGACGAGATCCTGCGGGCGGGCAAGCACCTGCTCGCGCTGATCAACGAGGTGCTCGATCTCGCCCGCATCGAGAGCGGCCGCCTCGAGCTCGCCCCGGAGTCGGTCGAACTCGCCCCGCTCGCGCAGGAATGCCTGTCGCTGGTGCGCCCGCTCGCCGACGCGCGGCACATCGCACTCGTCGCTCACGTACCCGAGGACTGCCTGCTACGCGTGGACCGCTTGCGCCTGCGCCAGCTGCTGGTGAACCTCCTCTCCAACGCCGTCAAATACAACCGCGACGGCGGCGCCGTGCGCCTCGTCGTCACTGCCGAGCCCAGCTTCATCCAGCTCGCCGTGCACGACACCGGAATCGGCATCGCCCCCGACTTCCTGCCGCGTCTCTTCAAGCCCTTCGAGCGCCACGCTGAGGCGAGCCGCCAGGTCGAGGGCACGGGCATCGGCCTCGCGCTGTGCAAGCGGCTCGTCGAGGCGATGGGCGGCGCGATCGCCGTCGATAGCCGTCTCGGCGAAGGCAGCATCTTCCGCGTCACAATCCCCTGCACGCCCGTGCCCCCGGCCTGCACGCCCCCCGCCGCGCCCCACGAACCGGAGGCCGCCGCCTCGCCCGACCCGGGCAGCGCCACCCACACCCTGCTCTACGTTGAGGACAACGCCGCCAACCTGCGCCTCGTGCAGAAGATCATCGCCCTGCACCCGCAGCTGCGCCTCATCGACGCCGCCACCGCCGAGACCGGTCTCGAGCTCGCCCGAACCTGCCACCCCGACCTCATCCTGATGGACCTCGGCCTGCCGGGCATTTGCGGCACCGAAGCGTTGCGACGTCTGCGGCAGACCCCCGGGCTTCACGACACGCCGGTCATCGCGCTCAGCGCCAATGCGATGCCCGACGACATCACCACCGCGCGCGCGGCCGGCTTCGACGACTACCTCACCAAACCGCTCGACGTCGCCCGCTTCCAGGCCCTGCTGACAAGCTACCTGCAGGGCAGCGCGATCAGCCCTTGATCCAGCCGCGCTTGAGCGCGTAACTCGCGAGCCCCGCCGCCGTCTCGATACCGAGCTTGCGGCGCAGGTTCAGCCGATGCGTCTCGACGGTGCGCACGCTGACGTCCAACTTCTGCGCGATGCGCTTGTTGCTGTCGCCCTGCGCGACGAGGATCAGCACCTCGCGCTCGCGCTCCGTCAACGCGTTGTCCTCCACCTGCGGCGTCACCAGCGCGGCAGTGAGCGCTCCGCTGAAATAGGCGCCGCCCGCCGCGACCGCCCGGATCGCCGCGATGATCTCGGTCGACGGCGCATCCTTCAGCACGTAGCCGCGCGCCCCCGCCCGCATCGCCGACATCACGTAGCCCTGGCTGTCGTACATGCTCAGGATCAGCACCCGCAGCACCGGACAGCGCTCGCCGAGCGTGGCGGTCAGCTCGATGCCGGTCATGTCCGGCAGGCCGACATCGACCAGCGCGAGGTCCGGACGCAGGCTCTCGACCGCCACCAACGCCTCCTTGCCGCTCGCGGCCTCGCCGACGATCTCGAACTCTTCGATGTCCCCCAGCCGAGCCCTCAGCCCGTCGCGGACGAGTTGATGGTCATCGACGAGAAACAGCCGGATCTTCGCCCCACCCCCTTCGCTCATCACATCTTTCCCTTGTTTGTCGGGTTCGGACACGGCAATTCCACCGTCAGTTCGGTCCGGCCCGGCGTCGACGCGACCGTCAGGCGCCCTCCATGATGTTCGATGCGCTCGCGCATGTTGCGCAGCCCGATGCCGCCGCTGCGTGGATGATCGATGCGCGAGGAATCGAAGCCGCAGCCGTCGTCCGCAATCGCAAGGCGCACCTTTCCATCGTGCGCGTCGAGCCCGAAGCGCACATGCTGCGCCCCCGCGTGCCGTTCGATGTTCGTCAGCGCCTCCTGCGCAATCCGATAGAGCGTCGTGGCCCCCGCCTCATCAGCCGACAGATCGACCTGACCGATCGCAGCCTCGACGACGATGCCGGTGCGTGCCCGGAACTCGTCGAGCAGTTGGCCGACAGCTGCCGGCAGACCGAGATTGTCGAGCAGCGAAGGCCGCAAATTGTGCGAGATGCTGCGGATCTCGGAAATCGCGACGCCCAGTCCGTCGAGCCCCTTGCCGATATGCGCCGCGACGTCGTCGCGTCCGGCAATCGCGCGCTCCTTCGCGAGTTCGAGATGGTATTTGACCGACACCAGCAACTGACTCAACCCGTCGTGCAGGTCGCGCGCGACCCGCGCACGCTCCTCCTCGTGCGAGCTCACGATGCGCTGCGCCAGCGCCTTCAGCTGCCGGTCGGCGAGCTGGTGTTCGCTGATATTGAGCGCCATGCCGCCCGAAAACACGATCAGCAACGCCACGATCGCAACGATCGTGAAGCCGAACACCGTCCCAGAAATCCGCGCCGACATCTGCTCGCGCAGCGTCGCCCGCACGGCCTCGACGTCGTCGAGGTAGATGCCGGTGCCGAACACCCAGCCCCAGCGATCCAGCGACACCACATAGCCGAGCTTGTCGGTCTCCTTGTCGCTCGAAGGCTTGCGCCACTTGTACTGCAGGAAGCCGTCGCCCGACGCGGCGACCTCGATCAGCCGCTGGATCACCGGCAGCCCCTCCGAATCCTTTTTGTCCCACAGATTGCGTCCGACGAGTTCGGTCTGGCGCGGATGGACGAGGCTGAGGCCCGTGACGTCGTACGCGAAGAAGTAGCCGTCGTCGCCGTAGTTCATCTCGCTGAGGATGCGCTTCGCCTCGGCCTTCGCCGCCTCGTCGTCGCGCCCTGACGAATACAGGTGATCGATCGAGGTGCGCGCGAGCTGCACATAGTGCTGCAGCTCCGCCCGCTTGGCGGCGAGCATCGCCTCCTTCAGCACTTCCCCCTGCTGCCCGGCGAGGTCGCGCGCCTGCATCGCGACCAAGATCGCGATCGCCGACACCGCCGCGATCAGCGGCAACACCGCCAGGACGATGACTTTGTATTTCAGACGCACCGCCGGCTCCTCGATTCCCGACCGATTTCCAATCGCTTCCTGACAGCGATTGTAGTGTTCCGGCCGGCTGCCGGAGCGTCCTAAGTAGTACTACGCAGCCCCGCAAAGTAGTACTGCGAATGGTCCGCCGCCTCGTTTCGCGCGAAAGTCGCGGCCAATCTCCGGCAAAGGTGCCGGAGCCCGGACCCCGTCCGGTACGACCAGAGCCAGCAAAAGGCCGCCCGGACCCAGGAGGAGTGAAAACAATGGCAAGTCTCACAAGACATGCGCTCGGAGCCGTGCTTGCGGTTGTCGGCGCTTCCGCGCTCGGCTACATCGCGCTCAACCGCGGCGAGACAATCAACGCGCTGTGGATCGTCATCGCCGCCGTCTGCGTCTACCTCATCGCCTACCGCTACTACAGCCTCTTCATCGCCGACAAGGTGATGTCGCTAGACCCGAACCGCACCACCCCCGCCTATCGTCACAACGACGGCCTCGACTACGTCCCGACAAACAAGTACGTACTCTTCGGCCACCACTTCGCCGCAATCGCCGGCGCCGGCCCGCTCGTCGGACCGGTGCTCGCCGCGCAGATGGGCTACCTGCCGGGGATGCTGTGGATCCTCGCAGGCGTCGTCTTCGCCGGCGCGGTGCAGGACTTCCTCGTCCTCTTCGTGTCGACGCGCCGCGACGGCCGCTCGCTCGGCGATCTGGTGAAATCCGAGCTCGGGCCCGTCCCCGGCGTGATCGCGCTGTTCGGCACCTTCATGATCATGGTGATCATCCTCGCCGTGCTCGCGCTGATCGTCGTGAAAGCCCTCGCCGAGAGCCCCTGGGGCACCTTTACGGTCGGAGCGACGATTCCGATCGCGATCTTCATGGGCCTCTACACCCGCTACATCCGCCCCGGCCAGATCGGCGAGATCTCGGTGATCGGCTTCGTGCTGCTGATGCTCGCGATCCTCGGCGGCGGCCAAGTCGCCGCGAGCGAAACCTGGGCCCCGCTCTTCACGTTCAACGGCCGCCAGCTCACGTGGATGCTGATCGGCTACGGCTTCGTCGCCTCGGTGCTGCCTGTCTGGCTGCTGCTCGCGCCGCGCGACTACCTGTCGACCTTCCTCAAGATCGGCGCCATCGTCGCGCTCGCGGTCGGCATCGCCTTCGTCGCCCCCGAGCTGAAGATGCCGTCCGTCACCCGCTTCATCGACGGCACCGGACCAGTCTGGGCCGGCAACCTCTTCCCCTTCCTCTTCATCACCATCGCCTGCGGCGCCGTCTCCGGCTTCCATGCGCTGATCTCGTCGGGCACCACGCCCAAGCTGATCGAAAATGAGACCCACGCCCGCTTCATCGGCTACGGCGGCATGCTCATGGAGTCCTTCGTAGCGATCATGGCGCTGGTCGCCGCCTCGATCATCGAGCCGGGCATCTACTTCGCGATGAACAGCCCGCTCGCCGTGCTCGGCCCAACCGCCGAGACTGCCGCCCAAGTCATCTCGAACTGGGGCTTCGTCGTCACGCCGGAGATGCTCACGAGCACGGCCGCTGCGGTCGGCGAACACAGCATCATCGCCCGCGCCGGCGGCGCCCCGACGCTCGCCGTCGGCATGGCGCAGATTTTCTCGGTGATGTTCGGCGGCACCGGCATGATGGGCTTCTGGTACCACTTCGCGATCCTCTTCGAAGCCCTCTTCATCCTCACCGCGGTGGACGCCGGCACCCGCGCGGGCCGCTTCATGCTGCAGGATCTCCTCGGCACCGCCATCCCGGCGATTAAGCGTACCGATTCCTGGGTCGGCAACGCGATCGCCACCGCCCTGTGCGTCGCCACCTGGGGCTACTTCCTGTACCAGGGCGTCATCGATCCGCTCGGCGGCATCAACACCCTGTGGCCGCTCTTCGGCATCTCCAACCAGATGCTCGCCGCCGTCGCGCTGGTCCTCGCGACCGTGGTGCTCTTCAAGATGAAGCGCGAGCGTTTCGCCTGGGTCACGCTGGCCCCCACGGTGTGGCTCCTCGCCTGCACACTGACCGCCGGCTGGCAGAAGGTCTTCGACGCGAACCCGAAGGTCGGCTTCCTCGCCCAGGTCTCGCGCTACCAGGCCGCCCTCGATCGCGGTGAACTGCTCGCCCCGGCGAAAACGGTCGACCAGATGCATCAGATCATCCTCAACAACCAGATCGATGCCGGGCTGTCGGTGTTCTTCATCCTCGTTGTCGTCAGCATCCTCGGCTACGGCGCTCAAGGCTGCTACCGCGCCTACCGCGCCGCGCACCCGACGACGCGCGAAGTCGGCGGCCCCGAAGCGGCCGCCCAGCGCGCCGCTGCCTGAGCCCGACGTGTTCAACGACCTCTCCAAGCTCGGCAAGTATCTCGGGCAGGCCGCCCGCCTGATGGTGGGCCTGCCCGACTACGACACCTACGTCGCGCACATGAAGGTGACACACCCCGACCGGCCGGTGATGAGCTACGAGGAATTCTTCCGCGAACGGCAGGAGGCGCGCTACGGCGGCGGCTCCGGCCGCTGCTGCTAAGAGAATCGACATGGAAAACGCGACAGCCTCTCCCATCCCGGTGACCCTGCTCACCGGCTTCCTCGGCGCCGGCAAGACCACGCTGCTGAACCGCATCCTCGCCGCAGCCGAGGGCCAACGCATCGCCGTCATCGAAAACGAGTTCGGGCCGGTCAACATCGACAGCGAGCTGCTGGTGCAACAGACGGCCGAAGTCGTCGAGATGACCAACGGCTGCCTGTGCTGCACCATCCGCGGCGATCTCGCGAAGAACCTCGTCGAACTGAAAGCACGCCGCGACGCGGGCGAGCTCGCGTTCGACCGCGTCGTCATCGAGACGACCGGCCTCGCCGATCCGGGACCGGTCGTCCAGACCTTCTTCGCCGAGCCGGAACTCGCCGACATCTACCTGCTGGATGCGGTGCTGACGGTCGTCGACGCAATCCACGCGCCGCGCCAGCTCGACGAGCATGCGGTGCTGCTGAAGCAGATCGGTTTCGCCGACCGTTTGCTCGTATCGAAGACCGAGGATGTCGCGGAAGACGTCCTCGACGATCTCCTCGGCCGCCTCGCCCGCATCAATCCGCGCGCGCCGATCCGGCCACTCGCTGCGGACGAGCCGCTCGACCTCGCCTTCCTGCTCGACATCCGCGGCTTCAACCTCAATGAGAACTTGCTCGCGAACGATACCCCCGCCCGCTTCCGCCCCGCGGCAGCAAGGGGCATTAACTCCTTCGCGCGCCGGAATCATCCCGACGAAATCGGATCGCTGCTGCTTGAGCACGCAGGCGAAGTCGACCTCGACCGCATCGGCGTCTTCGTCCAGGGCATTCTCGACCGCCACGGCGACGATCTGCTGCGCTACAAGGGCGTGCTCGCGATCCCCGCGCAGCCGAACCGCCTCGTCTTCCAGGGCGTGCACCGCCTCGCCGGCTTCGATTACGGCACGGAATGGAGCGACGCCGACACGCGGCGTTCACGCATCGTCCTGATCGGCCGCGACCTCCCCGAAGCCGAGCTGCGCGCAGGCTTCGACGAGTGCCTCATCGCCGCCTGATCCGGTACGATCACCGCCCGCGTCCGTTCGTCCTGAACTCGTCGAAGGGCGCCGGCAGGAGCTTCGACGGACTCAACCGAAACGCCCGAGGGCCGGCTCAGACCGTCTTATGCGTGCCGTCGCAGAAAGGCTTGTTCCCCGAGTGCTTGCACCCGCACAGATAGGCCGTCTCGCTCTTCTCCGCGACGAACTGCAAGGGCCCGAACGGCCCACCCTTGTGCGAGCCGTCGCAGAACGGCTGGTGTTTGCTGTTGCCGCACTGGCACCAGAAATAGGTCTCGCCGGCTTTCAACTCGACGGCGTAAGGTCCCTTTTGGGCGACATTCGGACTCGGATCGCTCATGAAGCTCTCCTCGATTGGACCGGCGGGCGCACGCAGGCCCGCACACGTTCAATCTAGGCGCCCCGCGCCGCCACGCAAGCCCGAACTCAATAATGAGGCGGAATTTCGTCGCGCAAGTCGCGCCGCGAATCGGGCTTCATCGTCGCGATCTGCCGGTGCATCTCCGCGAGCTGCATCTGCAGCCGCTCGATCTGCTTCTGCTGCCGGAACACCGTCATGTTGAGCACATCCACCGTGTCCTCGGTGAGCGCGAGCTTGCTTTCGATGCGCGCAAAGCGCTCTTCCAGCGACTGATCCATCACGCCTCCTCGATCATCGGTGCTGCTTCGCCCAGCACTGCGCGCGCGACTGCCTCCGCGACACGGATGCCGTCCACACCCGCCGACAGGATCCCGCCCGCGTAGCCCGCGCCCTCGCCCGCCGGGAAGAGCCCGCGCACATTGATGCTCTGGCAATCGTTGCCGCGCGTGATCCGCAGCGGCGACGAGGTCCGTGTCTCGACGCCGGTCAGCACTGCATCACGCATCGAAAACCCCTTGATCTGCCGCTCGAAGGCCGGCAGCGCCTCGCGCACGGCCTCGATCGCATAGTCGGGCAAGCTCGTCGCCAAATCCGTGAGTTTCACCCCCGGCTTGTACGACGGCTCCACCGAACCGAGCACCGCAGACGGCTGCCCCTTGATGAAGTCCCCGACCAACTGCGCCGGCGCGACGTAACCCCCGCCGCCCAACTCGTAGGCGCGCGACTCCCATTTGCGCTGGAAGTCGATCCCGGCGAGCGGCCCGTCCGCGGGGAAATCCGCCGGCGTAATGCCGACGACGATGCCCGCATTCGCGTTGCGCTCGTTGCGCGAATACTGGCTCATCCCGTTCGTGACGACGCGATCGGGTTCGGACGTCGCCGCCACCACGGTGCCGCCCGGACACATGCAGAAGCTATACACCCCGCGCCCGTTCTTCGCGTGATGGACGAGCTTGTAGTCCGCCGCGCCGAGGACCGGATGTCCCGCCTGCGGCCCGAAGCGCGCCTTGTCGATCAGCGATTGCGGATGCTCGATACGGAAACCGACCGAGAAAGGCTTCGCTTCCATGAACACGCCGCGCTCGTGCAGCATCTCGAAGGTGTCGCGCGCGCTGTGACCGAGCGCCAGCACCACGTGATCGGTACGGATCTCCTCGCCGGCGTCGAGCGTCACGCCGCGCACCTGGCCGTCCTCGATCAACAGGTCCGTCACGCGCTGCGTGAAGCGGATCTCGCCCCCGAGCGCCTCGATGTCCGCCCGCAGGTTCTCGACCATGCCCACGAGACGGAAAGTGCCGATATGGGGCTTGCTGACGTAAAGGATCTCCTCCGGCGCCCCGGCCTTCACGAACTCCGTCAGCACCTTGCGGCCATAATGCTTCGGATCCTTGATCTGGCTGTAGAGCTTGCCGTCCGAGAAAGTGCCCGCGCCGCCCTCGCCGAACTGCACGTTCGACTCCGGGTTCAGCACGTTTTTGCGCCACAGGCCCCAGGTGTCCTTGGTCCGCTCGCGCACGGCCTTGCCGCGTTCGAGCACGATCGGCCGGAAACCCATCTGCGCGAGGATCAGCGCCGCGAAGATGCCGCAGGGGCCGAACCCGATGACCACCGGCCGATGTGCGAGCTTCTCCGGTGCACTGCCGACGAAGCAGTAATTCATGTCCGGCGTCACCGAGATCTGGCGGTCCGCCTCGAACTGCCGGAGCAGCGCGGCCTCGTCCGCAACCTGCGCGTCCACCGTGTAGATCAGCATGATCGCGCCGCGCTTGCGGGCGTCGTAACCGCGCTTGTGCACGGTGAAGCCGAGCAGTTCGTCGGGTGCGATCGCAAGGCGCGCAAGGATCGCTTCGCTCAGCGCGCCCTCGGGATGATCGAGCGGCAGTCTGAGTTCGGTAATTCGCAACATTCGGGGAAGTCCAGTGATCCAGTTCAGCGGGGCCGGCGCACGCGCCGGCAGGCCCGCATTCTAAACGGGATCGCCGTCCGCCACCGCAATCGCCGCGTGCTCCCGCACTTCGATGCCCTTCAGCACGAGGACGAGCACCGTACCGACCGCCATCACCGCCGCCGCGACGTACAGCCCGTCGGCGTAGCTCCCCTTCCCCGCCGCGAGCCAGCCCGTCACCGCCGGTCCGAGGATCTGCGCGATCCCGTAGGCGATGGTCATCTTGCCCATCATCTTCGCCGGCCGCGTCGGGTAGTAACGCCCCGCCATCGTCAGCACCAGGCTCACCGCGCCGATGAAGTTTCCGCCGAAGAGCAGCGCTCCGAGCAGCGCCGGCATCAATCCGCCCGCCAGCGGCAGCAGGATGCCCGCGATCTGCAGCACGAAGGACAGCACCAGCGAATTGAGGTAGCCGACGCGCCGCGCGATGAAGTCCCACACGATGCAAGCGGGCACCGCCGAGAGTCCCAGCACGAGGAAGACGAGCGCTCCCCGCCCTTCCAGCCCCGGCAGCTTATTGACGATCGCGACGATAAAGGTGGCGCTGACGACGTAGCCCACGCCCGCGCAGAAGTAGGCCGCCATGAACACGCGCATGAAGGCCGGCCCGGGCGGGTTGTCTTCCATCTTCTGCCCGCCGACCGTGAACGACGTACGATCCGGCCGCGGCAGCCAGCGCCAAGCCGGGATCAGCAACAGCACGCCGAGCCCGCTCAGGATGAACCACTGCGTCCGCCAGTCGAACCACTGGCTCATCAGCCAGACCGCAACGGCACAGCCCGCGATGCCCAGACCGATGCCTGTGAAGTGGATACCCAGCTCCGAGCGATGCTGATGCCGGATCAGCCAGTTCAGGATCAGCCCGGTTCCCAGCAGCATCCCCGACGCACTACTCAAGCCCGCGACGAAGCGCCACACGCACCACCACACGACGTCCGTCGTCAACCCCATCGCCACCGTGCTGAGGACCGCGACGACGAGCCCGATGCGGTACAGCCGATCCTTCAGCACCAGATCGCTGATCAGGGACGCCGTCAGCGCTCCCGTCAGGTAACCCGCGTAGTTCCATGCCGCGAGCCAGCCGGCTTCCGCGACGCCCAGTCCTGCCTGCGCCTGCATCAGCGGCAGCAGCGGCGTATAGGCGAAGCGCGCAACGCCCATCACCAGGATCAGGCTGAGGATTCCCGCACCGAGAACCTTCATCCGCTGCATCTGCTCTCTCATCGGGGGTCGTCCTTATCGTTTGACTCGATACGGTACGGTATGGATCAAGCCAACGCAAGGTGTCATGATCCTCACATAAGCCCGATTTATCCGCCCCGCACCTTCACCGCCCGGAATATGGCGCCCGCCGCGTGACGGATGCCACGGCGCGCACGGATCGTTACGCATCCGTGCCGGGGCAACGCCGAAACCCTTCTCTATACTGGGAGCGCTGCCCGTTCAATCCCCGAGGAGAGCGTGATGTCGGCCCACGTGTACAAGCTCGTCGAGATAGTCGGTTCGTCCCCAGTCAGCGTCGATGACGCCATTCGCAACGCCATCGACACCGCCGGAAAGACCGTGCGCAACATGGACTGGTTCGAGGCGACCGAGATCCGCGGCCACATCGCCGACGGCAAGATCGGGCACTTCCAGGTCAAGCTGAAGGTGGGTTTCCGTCTGGAGACTTGATCTCCCCGTCCTGCGCGAGCATCGCGCGGCGGGTTTCGGGCGTCTCGAGGCTGATGCGCCCGAGCGCACCGCTGCGATAATCGACCAGCAGGATCTGCGACGCTTTTTCGAGATCCGGCGCGCCGCCCTTCAGGCGGCAGCCGCGCTTGGTCGCGACCGTCTCGACCACCCCGACGCCGTCGAGCGCCTCCAGGCGTTCAGGTGCAATCCCGTAGCGGCTCGCGAGCAGCCCCGGATAACGGTCGAGCAGCAGGTTGCCGAGGAACTCCGCGACCTGCTCGTCGATCACCGCGTTGCGCCCGATCGCGTGGCTCGCGGCCAGCATGAAGCCGTCCGAATCGTGCTCGATCTTCGGCCACATCAGCCCCGGCGTGTCGGTGATCGTCATATGCGCGCCGAGGTCGAAGGTCTGCTGCTGCTTCGTCACGGCCGGCTCGTCGCCAACGGCCGCGACGCGGCGCTTGAGCAGCGCATTCATCATCGTCGACTTGCCCACGTTGGGGATGCCCATGATCATGATGCGCAGCGGCTTCGTGCCATCGTTCCGGTGCGGCGCAAGGCCCTGGCACAGCGCCGGCACGCGCGCGACGTCGCCCGGCTTCTTGCATGACAAGGCCACCGCCTTCACGCCCGGCTGGCTGTTGAAGTAGTCCAGCCATGCGCGCGTGGCGACCGGGTCCGCCAGATCCGTCTTGTTGAGGATCTTCAGGCACGGACGCTGACGGAAGAGACGCAGCTCGCGAATCATCGGATTGCTGCTCGCCTCGGGAATGCGGGCGTCGAGCACTTCGATCACGACATCGGTCAAAGCCATGGTCTCGGCCGCTTTCTTGCGCGCCGAGGTCATGTGACCGGGAAACCACTGGATGGGCATCGGAAACTGAATCTGTAGACAAGGCGCGCATTATCGCCTCGATCGCGTGCCGATTGGGGCAAAATGGCGGCCTTTCAAGGAATACCCATGAATCGTGACGAAGTAATCGCCGCCACGCGGCAATGGCTGGAAAAGGCCGTGATCGGGCTCAACCTGTGCCCGTTCGC
>NZ_DATFAO010000096.1:0-165607 GCF_035254505.1 Aromatoleum sp.
ACCAGGAATTTTCGGATCATCTGCGGCCGGTCCTGCGCTCGCTGCGCAGCACCCGCAATCTCGATCCGGAGCAATGTTTTCTCGTGCAGACGCTGATGATGCACGAATTCCGCCGCGCGCTGCTGCACGACCCGCAACTGCCGCCGCAACTGATGCCGCCCGACTGGAGCGGCGCCGCGGCGCGGGCGCTCTGCCAGGACATCTACCGCATCACCTGGCGCCTGTCGCAACAGCACCTGATGGCGGTCTGTGAGACGCCGGCCGGGGCCCTCCCCGGCGCAGCGCCCTACTTCTACCAGCGCTTCGGCGGCCTGGATACGGAGGCCGCCACGCCGGAGGTAGCCGAAAGCTGACGCTCAGGCCGCGAGCGGGACGATCGCGTCCACCGGACAGACGTCCTGGCACTGCGGCGTGTCGTAGTGCCCCTTGCACTCGGTGCACTTGGCGGGATCGATCACGAAAGCCGGATCGCCTTCGGCAATCGCCTCGTTCGGGCACTCGGCGACGCACACGTCGCAGCTGATACAGTCTTCGTTGATTTGCAGGGCCATTTCGGCTCACTCCTGTCGATTTTCTAAAAACGGAGGGGTTGGAGGGGCTGGATGTTCATCGCACCCGAGCGCTGATCGCCGTCACAGCGCAAAATCGGCTTCCAGTTCGGCAACCGCCACACCACCCTTCGGCTCCGGCTGGTAGGCCGGACGGCTGCCTTTATACAACACCTTGCCGACGTTGAAACCATCGTCGGTCATCAAACGTCGTGCGGCCCGGGCGGCGTCGTCGGTGACGTCGACCACTGCGGTCCGCACGATGTGCTTCCACTCCTGCTGCTCGGGGCGGAAGGTCACGCACGGACTCAGCACCTGTACCAGCGAGAAGCCCGGATGGCGGATCGCCTGCGTGATGATATCTGCGACGTTGTTCGGGTCCGAACTCGAACAGCGCGCGATGAAGTTCGCCCCGGCCGCGAGTGCAACGACCAGCGGATGAAAGGGATTGACCCCCGAGCCCTCGGGCGTCAGCTTGCTGCCTTCCCAGTCCGGCGCCGTGGTCGGCGAGGCTTGGCCCTTGGTCATGCCATAGACCTGATTGTCCATCACGATGTACGTCAGATCGACGTTGCGCCGGCAGGCGTGCAGGAAGTGGTTGCCGCCGATCGAGAACCCGTCGCCGTCGCCGCCGGTGACGAGCACCGTCAGGTCCGGACGCGCGATCTTGAGTCCCGTCGCGACGGGCAAGGCGCGTCCATGCACACCGTGGAAACCGTACACGCTCGTATAAGCCGGAATCCGCGACGAGCAGCCGATGCCCGACACCACCGCGACGTTCTCCGGCGCCAGCTGCATCGACGCCAGCGCACGGGTGATCGCCGCCAGCACCGAAAAGTCGCCGCACCCCGGGCACCAGATCGGCTTCACGTCCGACTTGTAGTCCTTCGCGCTGTATTCCCGCTGCTTTGCACACGCATCCATGTTCAGCTCCACTGGGCAATTTGTTCGACGATGGCGCCGGGGCTGACCGCCAGCGGCCCGGGGTGGTGCAGCGCACGCACCTGCCGCGGAAGGTCGTACTGCGCGCGCAGATAGCGGTGGAACTGCCCGCTGTGCGACTGCTCGACGACGAGCACGCGCTCAACCCCTTTCATCACACGCTCGAATTTCTCCGGTTGCACCGGCGAGATCAGGCGCACCGCGACGAGCTTCACCGCCTGCCCGGCCGCCCGCAGCCGCTCCAGCGCCTCGCGCGCCGGCCCGGCGCTCGAACCCCAGGTCACAATCGCGGTGTCCGCGTCCTCGTCACCGGTGATCTCCGCCCAGTGGTCGCCGTAGTTGTAACCGGTCAGCTTGCGCAGCCGCTTGTCGAGTTGGGCCTGGTGGTCCGACGCCTGGGACGACGGCGTGCCGGTCTCGTTATGTTCGAGGCCGTCGGCCGTATACATGAAGCCTGCCATGCCCGGCACCGCCATCGGGGACACGCCCGAGGCCGTGTTCGCGTAGCGCTTGTACTGCACGCCCTCGGCCAGCGCCTCGGGCTTTTCGCGCTGCCCCATGAAGGCGATCGCCGCCGAACGCGGCATGACGGCACGCGCCTGCCCCATCGCCTGGTCGGTCAGCACGATCGCCGCCGTCTGCAGGCTTTCGGCCAGATGGACGGCCCACTGCGTCGTGAAGAGGCAATCTGCGACCGAAGTCGGCGCCAGCACCAAGTGCGGCGCGTCGCCATGCAGGCCATAGACCGCGATGTTCAGGTCGCTCTGCTCGGACTTCGTCGCGATCCCCGTCGAAGGCCCGACGCGCATCACATCAACGACGACGATCGGGACCTCTGCCGCGACCGCGAGGCCGAGCGATTCGGTCATCAGCGCAAGCCCCGGGCCTGAGGTCGCCGTTAGCGAAGGCACGCCGCCGTAGGACCCGCCGATGATCTGGTTGATCGACGCAAGTTCGTCCTCGGCTTGCACCAGCACGCCGCCGACCTTCGGCAGCGCCGGGGCCAGCCACTCCAGCACCTCGGTCGCCGGCGTGATCGGATAGGCCGCGACAAAGCGCACGCCGCCCCGCAACGCGCCCATGCCGGTCGCCTCGTTGCCGGTGATGCTCCAGCGCTCGCTCGTATCGGAATTGCCGACGGCCAGCCGCGGCACAGCAGGAAAGGCGACCGCCGCCTCGACGCCTGCGCGGAAGGCCGCGATGCTCGCCGCGATCGCGTCCTCGCCCTTGCGCTTGAGGCTGTCCTGCAGCACGCCGATCACGATGTCCTCGGGCAGGCCGATCATCGCGGCGATCGCGCCGAAGGCGACCATGTTCGGGCGACCGCCCGGCACGCCTTTCGCCAGCGCCTTCATCGGCAGGTCCAGCACCTGCGCACCGCTGCGCACGAAGACTTCGGGCGCCTCGCCTTCGCCCGGATCGCCGATGACCAGACTGTTCGCGCCGAGCGGGATCTCGGCCGCGAAGCGCCCCACGTTCTGCCAATCGACGGCCACCAGCATATGGAAGCAGTCGTCATGCGAGGAGATCGGCGTCGTGCCCAGGCGGATCATCACCGCCGCCTCGCCGCCGCGGATTTGCGGCCCCGACGAACGGGTCATGTACGCATACCAACCTGCCCGCGCCGCAGCCTCCAGCAGCAGGCTGCCCGCGGTCACCACCCCGGCGCCGCCGCTGCCTGCCATCACAAATGAAACAGTCTGCCCGCTCATCCGCCCCTCCGCCGTGGTCGATTGGCCGGCACGCATCGCCGCGCACCGCATGGCTGAAAATTAGCAGCGCATTTGCTTCCTGTCAAATTGTTTGTATTCCACTATTTTTATGAATGATTGGACGGCATACTTGGGAGGCCAAACGTTTTACCAAACCCCACAGAAACCATGACACAAAAAAAATCTTCCGATCGGAACGGCATCGACTTCGGCATGCTGCCGGGGCTCGCCGGCTATCAGCTGCGTCTCGCGCAGATCGCGATCTTCCGCGACTTCTCCGAATCCCTCGGTGAATTCGACGTCACGCCGGGCCTGTTCGGCATCCTCGTGATCATCGAAGCCAACTCCGGCCTCAAGCAGACCGAACTCGCCCGCGCTGCCCATCTCGACCGCTCGACGGTCGTCTCGGTAATCGACAACCTCGAGCGCCGCGGCCTAGTCGAACGCCGCGCCGCGGAGAACGACCGCCGCTCCAACTCGCTGGTGCTGACCGTCGAAGGCTCGGCGCTCCTCAAGAAGCTCAAGCGCCGCGTCGCGGACCACGAAAAGCGCCTCGTCGAGCACCTCAGCGAGGACGAGCGCATGACCCTCGTGAGCCTGCTGCAGAAGATCTTCCCCGAGCACCGCTGAGGCCCCGGCCCCCTCGCAGCAATGACTCACTCACAACCCGCAAACCCGCTGCACGGCGTAACCCTCGAGATGATGCTGAACCAGCTCGTAACACATTACGGCTGGCAGGATCTCGGCGAGCGGATCAACATCCGCTGCTTCACGGACGACCCGAGCATCGCCTCGAGCCTGAAGTTCCTCAGGCGCACGCCGTGGGCGCGGGAAAAGGTCGAATCCCTCTACCTCTACATGGTTCGCCAGAACGCAAGGCAATCCCGATGACCTACGAAGAACACCTCGACGAAGTCACGACCCTGATCACCGAAAAGTACGACGTCGAAGACCAGGTCGCGATCGACATGGTGATGCGCGCCCAGGCCGACGATTTCTTCACGCTGCACGACGACGATCCGTCGATCTGCACCTTGGAACGCGCGCACGAAGACGCACGGGCCGTTTACAAGAAATATCGGTAACCGGAATATCCCAAGAGGGCTGACGATGTCACAACACACGGCAAGCATCGAATGGACGCGCGCGGTTAACGCGTCCGACCCGAAAACCTACTCCCGCAACCACGTCGCCACGCTCGCCGGCGGCCAGCACGTCAACATGTCGGCAGGGGTCGAATACAAGGGCGACCCGCAGTGCGCCGACCCCGAGCAGATGGTGGTCAGTGCGCTGGCAAGCTGCCACATGCTGTTTTTCCTCGCGATCGCCGACCTGAAGGGCTTCCTCGTCGAACGCTACACCGACAACCCTGTGGGCCATCTCGGCAAGACCGACAAGGGGATGGCGCTGACCCACATCGTCCTGTCACCGCGTGTGAGCTTCTCCAACAAGCAGCCGGACCCGACGACGCTGCAGCAGATCCACGAAGGCGCACACAAGCGCTGCTTCATCGCGAACTCGCTGACGGCCGAAGTCACGCTGGACCTCGGCACCGCCTGACGACGGTCCTGCCCTCCTGGCCCCGGAACATTGGGGCCGGATCGACGTCCATGCGATGAGGATCATCGGAGGAGGACGCGCGATGGGCTTGAAATTGTGGTTCGCAACCCTGGCATGCATCGCATCGACCGCCGGTATTGCCGCCGACGTCACGATCGAGCGCTTCCGCGTGCCCGAGGGCGCGCATCCGCATGACGTCGCGCCTTCGCCCGAGCCCGGCGGCCCGGTGTGGTACACGGCGCAGGGCCAGGGCGCGCTCGGCGTGCTGGAACCTGCGAGCGGCAAAACTCGGCAGATCCCTCTTGGCAAGGGTTCATCACCGCATGGGGTGATCGTCGGTCCTGACCGCGCGCTGTGGATCACCGACAGCGGGCTCAACGCCATCGTCCGAGTCGATCCCAAGACCTTCGACATCACCTGCTACCCGCTTCCCGAAGACCGCAACGCAAACCTGAACACCGCCGCCTTCGACGGCAAAGGGATCCTCTGGTTCACCGGACAGTCCGGCATCTACGGCCGCCTCGATCCCGCGACCGGCTCGATGCGCGTGTTCGACGCCCCGCGCGGCCGCGGGCCTTACGGCATCACGGCGACGCCCGCGGGCGACATCTACTACGCATCGCTCGCCGGCAGCCACATCGCCCGCATCGACACGACGACCGGCGAAGCCCACCCGATCGATCCGCCGACGCCGCAGCAAGGCGCGCGCCGCGTGTGGTCGGATTCGACCGGGCGCATCTGGGTCAGCGAGTGGCAGTCGGGCCAGCTTTCTCGCTACGACCCGAAGACCCGCGAATGGCGCGCGTGGCGGCTACCCGGCAGTGACCCGCACCCCTACGCCGTCTATGCTGACCAGCAGGACCGCGTGTGGATCAGCGATTTCGGCGCGAACGCCGTGCTGCGCTTCGATCCGGCGACGGAACGCTTCGAGTCGTTTCCGTCGCCGCAGCCGAACGCCGCAATCCGCCAGATTCTCGGTCGCCCCGGAGAAACGTGGGCACCAGAATCGGGCACCGACCACATCACCGTGTATCGCTGGCAATGAGGCCGGTGCGGGGCGGCAGCTAGAACGGCATCACGAGCTTGAACCACGCCTTGTCGCCGCGGAAGCGATTCTCGGCCTCCGTCTCGTGGTGCCACTGCCCGATGAACATCACGCCGCTCTTGTTCGTGTAGCTCACGCTTGGCCCGATCGCGAAGACTTCCCCCTTGCGCCCGTTCGACCATGGCCCCAGCGCCGACGACAGCGTGTCGCCGTCGAGCTTGTCGTTCGTCGTCTGCTTCAGGTAGTAGCCGGACAACCCCACCGCCCACGGGCCGAAGTGCTTGCCGACGACGTAGTCCATGTGGAAGTCGTCGCCTGACTCGTAATCCATCTTCGGCGCGCCCGGCGCCGGTCGGAAGTCCTTGTTCTTGCTCTTGATGTTGTACATGAACTTGCCGGACAGCTCCCAGCCGTCGTCCGACAGCCAGGTCGCCGCGAAGATCGGCTCCAGGCTCCAGTAATTCGTGCCGATGCTCTCGCGCGGATCGCCCGACTTGTACTTGCCGGTCGGCATATTGAGGTCGAGCGCGACCGTCCAGTGCAAATTCTTGGTGTGCCACGCGATGATGATCGGGTTGAAGGTGATGTCGCCCAGCCCGGTCACGGACTTGCCGTCACCGCCGAGCTTAACCTCCTGATGCACGACCGGCACGATCAGGTGCATTCCCCAATCGCCGCCGAGGATCTTCGTGTCGGTCATTTTGATGAAGCGCAGTGCGTCGAACCACGCGTCGACCGAGGCGCCCGGCACCTTGTCCCCGTCGCCGTCGCGGAGCTTGCCTTCGTAGTGGCCGAAGTAGTTGAGGAAATAGTTGCCCGGCGGGGGCACCGCGCCCGCGAGCCAGCTTTCAGCGCCGTTCGGATACTGGTCGCCGCCTTCCTTTGCCGATGCATTGCTCAAGAGCCCTGCTGCCAGCATCACCGCCATCGAGATCGTTTTGATCTTCATGTCTCCTCCCCAATTTTTGTGCCGGTCAGAACGGGAAAGCCCGCTTGCCCATCTGCACGGTGATCCACTTGAGCTCGGTCATCTCGTCCATCGAGTGATGTCCGCCCTCGCGCCCGACGCCGCTGTCCTTGACGCCGCCGAAGGGCACATGCGGCTCGTCCATAATCGACGCGTCGTTGATATGCACCATTCCCGCCTCCAGCCGCAGCGACAGGTCGAAGGCCTTCTGCAGGTCGTTCGTGATCAGGCCCGACGAGAGGCCGTAGCACGAGTCGTTGGCGAGCCGCAGCGCCTCCTCGCTGTCCGCGGCGCGGATCACCGACACGGCCGGACCGAAGCTTTCCTCGCGGAAGACGACCATGTCGGGCGTCACGCCGGCGAGGATCGTCGGCTGGTAGAAGGCGCCGTCGCTCTTGCCGCCATGGAGCAGCCTCGCCCCCTTCCCGACCGCATCGGCGACGTGCCGATCGAGCACGGCGCACTGCTTGCGGTCGATCAGCGGGCCGATCACCGTGTGCGGGTCGCGCGGATCACCGACCTTGAAGCCCTTGATCTTCGCCGCCAGCTTTTCGCAGAACGCGTCGAAGATCGGCGCCTCGACGATCAGCCGCGAGTTCGCCATGCACACCTGCCCCTGATGCAGGAAGATGCCGAAGGCTGCCGCATTCACCGCGTAATCGACATCGGCATCCTTCAGTACGATCAGCGGGCTCTTGCCGCCCAACTCCAGCGTGATGCGCTTGAAATGCCTGCCGGCCGCAGCCGACAGCTCGCGTCCGACCTCCGTCGAGCCGGTGAAAGTGATCATGCGCACACGCGGATCCTCGACGAAGGTGTTGCCGAGCACCGCCCCCTGAACCGGCACCACGTTCAGCACGCCCTTCGGCAGGCCTGCCGCCTCGAAGATCTCGGCGATCTTGAGCCCCGTCACGGGCGTGTAGGTCGCGGGCTTGAGGATGAAGGTGTTGCCCGCGGCCAGCGCGAGCGCCACTTTCTTCGTGGCCAGCAGGAAGGGAAAGTTGAAGGGCGCGATGCCGGCGATCACACCCAGCGGACGCCGGACGCTCATCGAGAACACGCCGGGGCTGTCGGAGGGCATCGTCTCGCCGGTGATGCGTCTCGCCTCGCCCGCGGCGCTCCTCAGCAGATTCACGACGAAGGACGCCTCGAACATCGCCTTGCCGAAGGTCGAACCGGCCTCGTCGATCAGCACCTCCGCGACTTCCGGGATGCGCTTCTGCAGCTCGTCGGCCGCGCGCAGCAGGATCGCCTCGCGCTCGTTCGCGAGCGTGTTGCCCCAGCTTTCACGCGCGCGGTAGGCCGCGGCAATTGCCCGCTCCAGGTCCGTGGCGGAGGCCTGATGCACCCGCCCCCACACCTCGCCTGTCGCCGGGTTGATGTCGTCGAGGATCGTCCCGGTCGAGGACGGCGCCCACTCGCCGTCGATGAACAGCTTGTACTCTTTCATGGAAGCTCCTACAGGCTGATGCCGCACCGGCCCGGCGCGATGATGTTGTTCGGATCGAGCGCGCGCTTCAGGCGCTTTTCGACGTCGCGCTTCACCGGCCCGTAAGTCGCCGCAACCTTCTCGGCGAAGGCCGTGTTGGCGCGGTACATGCCGTAGCCTTCCTTCGCGAAGGTGTGCAGCAGCTCGTCGTAGCACGCGTACGCCTTCTGCATCTGCTCGGGATTCGAGCGGTCGTACAGCAGGTCGATGACGTGGTGCATGTCGCGCCAGCCGACGATGAACTCGCCGACGTAGTCGAAGCCGTACTTCGCAAGGATGGTCTTCGCCATCTGCATCTGCTTGAGCGTCTCGGCGCCCTTCGCCTGCGACACCGGAGCAAACCAGATCGAGCCGCCGCCCCCGCGCCAGTTGTAGAGCCCGAACTCGCCGAGGTTGGGCTTGCCCTTCATCAGGTCGAAGCGATATTCAAGCGCCTTGCTGCCCTTCGACGCCTCCTGCGTGATGATCTTGCCGCCCGTTCCCGCCGCGACGGCCTCGATGATCTTCCAGTTCGCGTCGTTGGTTTCCTTCGTGCCGTAGAGGCCGGCATACACGTTCCACGCGCCGATGTCGTGATCCTTCTGGATCTTCTTCACCGCCTCGTCGCTGATCGCGCCCGGCCCGGTGTGATAGTCGGCCCGCTTGACCGGCTTGCATGGCGCTTCCCACAGCGTGTGCGCGATCACGACGGCGTTCGGGATCACCATCGCGATGCGCAGGGGGCGTAAGGCCTCGACGATCTTCGTGATGTCCGTCTCGTTCGGATACTGGATGCAGAAGGGGCGGAAGTCGGGCGGCGCCGGCATCAGCCACATCCCCATCTTGGTCACGACGCCGAAGTTCGACTGCGTGAAGATCCCGTCCAGCGTCGGCCCGTAGCCCCACTTGAACACCTGCCAGGTGTTCGAGTTCTCCATCGCGCCCATGCCCGTGCGCAGCACCTGCCCGTCCGCCAGCACTACTTCCATGCCGCACGAGAACAGGAAGTGCTCGCCGTAGGGCGTGTAGCCGACGCCGCGATCCACCATGTTCCCGACCGGCCCGGCGATCGCCGACGGCGCCGGACACGAGAACCACAGCGGCAGCTTGTGCTCCTGCAGGTAGTCGTAGAGCTGCTGGTAGGTCACCCCGGGCTCGACGAGCGCCGTGCACAGCTCCGCATCCACTTCGATGATGCGGTTCATGCGCCGCAGGTCCATCACGATCTGGCCGCGCTGCACAGGCGCCGCGGAGCCGTAGCCGAGGTTCTTGCCGGTCGACACCGGATACACGGGGATCCGGTACTTATTCGCGACCTTCATGACGCGCTGGATCTCTTCGACGCCGTCCGGCATCACCGAGGCCGACAGCTCGTGCTGCTCGTCCGGCACCGGCATCATGATCTTGCGGTAGGGCGCGAGCTTGTCCTCCTCCACGATCACGTGTTCGTCGCCGACGATCGCACGCAGCTCGCGCACCGCCTTGTCGAAATCCGCTGCGCTGATGCCCTTGGGCAATACCTTGCGCTGTTCTTTCATTCCCTTGTCTCCGTGGAAAAGCCGTTGATTCGGCTTCAGGTATTGATCGCGAAGGACACCAGGCTCTCGGTGCCGATACGGTGCTGCGTGTGGGCGACGAGACCCGCGCCGCGGCTGGCGGCGATCTGCTGGAAGATCACCGCGGCGGCGTCGTCCATGACGCCGATCAGCGAGGTGCGGCCGGCGCGGTCGAGCAGCGCGGATACGGCGCCGTAGCTGCCCAGTTCATCGGGTCCGACAAAGAGCGGGGTCACGCCGCGGGCGTCCGCCATGCCGACCGCAAGCGCTTGGGCGCGCGGCAGGTCGGCCTGAACGACAACCGTCACAGCCCCCTCACCCGCCCCCGCCTGGCGCGCAAAGGCGGCCACCGGCAGCAAGCCCAGCGCACCACTCCCCATCAAACCCTTCAGGAAGATTCGTCGATCCATGGCCCCTCACTCCTTCGCGAGTGCCGCACCGGAGTTGATCAAGCGGGCGATGTCCGCGAGCGACGCATCGTCGATCTCGGTCGGCCGGAACGCCGGCATGGCGCGATTGCCGTAGCGCACGACGCGCTGCACATACTCCGCCGGCAGGCTGCGTCCACGGATGACGGGCCCGACACCTGCCTCATGGCAGTGGCTGCACACCTTTTCGTATACCTGCGCCCCGTCGCGCCAGGCCGACGCCTCTGCGCTGCCGCCGACGCACAGTGCCGCTACCGCAATGCCGGCCACTCTTCTTGTCCACATGTCTCCGAACCTCCTCTGGTTGGTCTTTCCGACTCCTTGGCAGAGGAAGTAGAGCAAGGCACGTGCCGGCACTTTGGCTACATTTTTTGTACTTTTGTTATCATCAACTTACCCAATATAAAATGCTAATGAGATCAAGCTCGATCATCGCGGGAAATGTCTGGATTCTGGACATCGCAACCTCGTCTGCGGAGCGAGTCAATGTCATGCAAGGGCTCGCGGGGCGGTGTCGCAAATCCAGCCACTGGCGCAAATCTGGACAGGGTGGAACTGGCCTGCCGTTAGTAAAATGTGTGATAATAAGCAACGCTTACTATCACATCCGACCCCCATGAGATTCGGTGAAGACACTTTCGGATTCCTGCTCAGCGATACCGCTCGTCTGCTGCGTCGCGCGTTCGAGCAGTCGGTGCAGAACACTCCGATCACGCTGGCGCAGGCGCGCGCATTGGTGTATCTCGCCCGCAACGAAGGCATGCGACAGGTCGATCTCGCAGAGTTGCTCGAAATCCAGCCGATGACCCTCGCGCGGCTCATTGACCAGCTCGCAGCCGAAAGCCTCGTTGAACGTCGCCAGGACCCTGCCGACCGTCGCGCCTACCGGCTCTACCTCACGGACAAGGCCGCCGCACACCTCGACGTCATCGCCAAAGTCGCCGACGGTCTGCGCGACCGGGCGCTCGACGGCATCTCGGATGAGGACCGCGAGCAGGTCATGGTCGTGCTCAGGCGCATCCGCCAAAACCTCGCACCGCGGTAATCGACATGAGTACCCCGCAAGCCCCCGCCGCCGCTCCGTCCGCCGACACATCCGCTCCGCGCGGGCGGGGCACGAAACGCTTGATCCTGCTGGTTGTCGTCCCGCTGCTCGCCGGCATCGTCGGCCTCATCGTCTATCTCGGCGGCGGACGCTACATCGAGACCGACAACGCCTACGTGAAGGCCGACAAGACGCCGGTCAGCGCCGAAGTGTCCGGCACGGTGAAGGAAGTGCTGGTCGAGGAGAACGAGCCGGTCAAGGCCGGCCAGATCCTGTTCCGGCTCGACCCCGAACCCTTCCGCGTTGCCGTCGCGAAGGCCGAGGCCAAGCTCGCCCAAGTGCGCACCCAGCACGCCGCGATGCGCGCGAGCTACCGCGAGAAGCAGGCCGAGATCACGCTCGCGCGGACGCGGCTGACATTCGCGAACCGCGAAGAGCAGCGCCAGGCGGACCTCGCCGCGCGAAACTTCATCTCGGGCTCGCGACTCGACGCGGCGAAACAGGACGCCGACCTCGCCCGCCAGCAGATCGTCGTGAATGAAGAAAACCTGCGCCAGATTGCCGAATCGCTCGGGGGCGGCGTCGATGTTCCTCTGCAAAGCCACCCGGACTTCCTCGCGGCGCAGGCCGAGCTCGACCGCGCCCGCCTGGACTTGAAGCATACGGAGATCCGCTCGGCGACCGCAGGCACAGCCAGCAAGGTGCCCCAGCCCGGGCAATACGTCAGCGCCGGCAGCACCGCGATGGCGCTGGTCGCGAGCGACAAGCTGTGGATCGAGGCGAACTTCCCCGAAACCGACCTAACGTGGGTCCGCCCGGAACAGGCCGTATCGATCCGCATCGACACCTACCCCGACGCCGTTTGGCACGGCCAGGTCGAGAGCCTGAGCCCCGCCACCGGCGCGGAGTTCTCGCTGATCCCGGCGCAGAACGCGACCGGCAACTGGGTCAAGATCACGCAGCGCGTGCCGGTCCGCATCGCGCTCGACGCGCGTGCCGACCTGCCCGCGCTCCGTGCCGGCCTGAGTGCCGTCGTCGAGATCGACACCGGACACCGCCGGCGCCTCTTCGGCTTCGCGCTCTGACCTCCATGACACACGCGCCCGGCACCCCGCATCGCGGCCTCGTCACCGTTTCGGTGATGCTGGCTACGATCATGCAGGCGCTGGACATGACGATCGCCAACGTCGCGCTGCCCCACATGCAGGGCTCGATGAGCGCAACGCAAGACCAGATCTCGTGGGTGCTAACGTCCTACATCGTCGCGGCCGCGATCTTCATGCCGCTCACGGGCTTTCTCAGCGCACGCTTCGGCCGCAAACGCGTCTTTCTCACCGCGGTGGTCGGTTTCACGATCGCGTCGATGCTCTGTGGCGCGGCGCAGAACCTGACGCAGATCGTGCTCTTCCGCTTGCTGCAAGGCGTGTTCGGCGCGAGCCTCGTGCCGCTGTCGCAATCGGTGCTGCTCGATACCTATCCGCGCGAGCAGCACGGCCAGGCGATGGCGATGTGGGGCGTGGGCGTGATGGTCGGGCCAATTCTGGGTCCGACGCTGGGCGGCTGGCTGACCGAGTATTACAACTGGCGCTGGGTGTTCTACATCAACCTGCCCTTTGGCATCCTCGCCTGGCTCGGGCTCGCGGCCTTCGTACATGAGACGCCGATCGACCGCTCGCGCCGCTTCGACCTGCTCGGCTTCGCGCTGCTGACGCTCGGAATCGGCGCATTGCAGATGATGCTCGACCGCGGCGAGACGCTCGACTGGTTCTCGCATCCCGAAGTCGTCGCCGAAGCCATCGCGGCCGGACTGTTCCTGTACCTCTTCGTCGCGCACATGTTCACGCACGACCATCCCTTCCTCGAGCCCGGCCTCTTCCGCGACCGCAACTTCAGCGTCGGCCTGCTGCTGATCTTCGTCGTCGGCATCATCCTGCTCGCGACGATGGCGCTGCTGCCGCCGCTGCTGCAGAACCTGATGGGCTACCCGGTGATCAAGGTCGGCTACCTGCTGGGACCGCGCGGCGTCGGCACGATGTTCGCGATGATGGCCGTCGGCCGCCTTGCGCAACGCGTCGATCCGCGCTGGCTGATCCTGCTTGGCCTGCTGCTCACCAGCCTGTCGCAGTGGGAGATGACGCATTTTTCGATGGATATCACATCGTGGGACATCGTCCGCACCGGCCTCGTGCAAGGGCTCGGACTCGGCTTCATCTTCGTGCCGCTATCGACAATCACCTTCGCAACGCTCACCCCGCGTTACCGCAACGAAGGCACGGCCCTCTTCAGCCTGATGCGCAACATCGGCAGCAGCATCGGCATCTCGATCGTCGTGACCTACCTGTCCCGGAACATGCAGGCGAACCACGCCGCGCTGGCTGACTTCATCACACCCTTCAGTCTCGCCGTCCGCGAAGCGGCGGACGCGGGCGCCTTCGACCTCAGCACTCCGGCAGGCATCGCTGCCCTGAATGGCGAGGTGACACGCCAGGCCGCCTTCCTCGCCTACCTGCAGGACTTCCGACTGATGACCTGGGTCACGCTCGCTGCGATACCGCTGCTTGCCCTGCTGAAACCCTCGCAGGCGCGCCCCCCTGCTGCCGACGAGACTTTCATGGCCGAGTAAGTCCGGACGAACCGCCGCTTCGTCGCCGATTCGTAACAGTCGGCAATTTCTCCCCACCAGGCGTAAAGCCGGCAAATAATTTAATAGAATAAATGACAGATGGAGACGACCCGCCGGATCGACGGTCGGTCGCCAGGGCCTGTTGAAATACGCCATTCGGAATCGAGATGACGCAGCCGACGGTTGTGATATGCCCGATTTGCCAGAGTCCCGATTGCCGGAAATCCCGATGGCGACAGGACGAAAGGACCCTCATAACGGGGCGCCGACCCTACCGGTGCCACGTCTGCAAGCATCGCTTCTTCGCACCGGACGGCAGACACCCAGGGCGGAATCTTGTCGTTTCCTTCGCGATGGCATGCCTGATCATCGCCGTCGGCGTCGTGATGCTGGTCGACTGGTCGAAGGTCGAGGAGCTTCCCGAACCGATCCCGGCTGCGGCGCCGATGCAAATTGATCCTTACACCCTCAGGGCCGCGCAGGAGGGCGACGCGGCGGCGCAGTTGCGGCTTGCGAGAGCACTGTTGTCGGACCGCGGCCGCGAGGGCACGAGATCCGCCGAAGCGGTGCACTGGCTGCGATCCGCAGCCGAGAACAACAGCTCCGGTGCAATGGTCGAGCTCGGAAAGCTCTACCGCAGCGGCTTCGGCGTGCTGCAGGACTACGATCAGGCGACCAAGTGGATCCGCACCGCGGCCGCCCAGGGAGATCCGGAAGGAATGCTCGAACTGGGGCGGCTCTATCGGGACGGCGTCGGCCTCCCACGCGATCCCATACTCGCCTACGTCTGGTTCAATCGCGCCGCCGCGGCGCTGCACGTCGAAGCGGCGCGTGCGCGAGACGACGTTGCGCGGGGACTCACCGCGCCCCAGCTGAAGGAGGCCCAGGCGCAGTCGCCCATCGTGGCGGCTGGCAATAGCGGTCCCGGCGGCACTAGCGGCGCCAGCCCCGTTGGCGGCACCAAGCCGACAAGGTACGACAAGCCCTAACGCGACCACGGCCCGACAACCCGCTCAGCCCGTGGCGAGTTCGCCGCGCAGGAAGCGATACACGGTCGAACGCGAGACGCCCAGGGCCTGCGCCGCCGCGCTGACGTTGCCGCCGACTTCGTCGAGCACCCACACGACGTAGTCGCGCTCGAAATCGTCGAGCGGCACGATCCCGGGGAAAGCCCGCGGCACTGCGGTCGCGGGTGCCACCACGGGAAGGTTGAGCACAGAGCAAACCGCGCCTTCGTCGATGCACGCGCCGTCGCTGAAGGCGACCAGACGCTCGACGATGTTACGCAGCTCGCGCACGTTCCCCGGCCATGGGTACGCCGCGAGCCGCCCCATCGCGGCCTCGGAGAAGCGCGGCAGCTCGCCGCCCGCTCTGCCCTTGCGCCGCATCAGATGCTCGACCAGCAAGGGGACATCCTCGCGCCGTTCGCGCAAGGGCGGTACCGGGATATGCACGACGTTGAGCCGGTACAGCAGATCGTGGCGAAACTTCCCCAGCCCAACCAGGGCATCGAGATCGCGATGCGTGGCGGCGATCACCCGGGCGTTCGTCCTCCGCAAGGCCGTCGCCCCGAGCTGACGGAATTCGCCCGAATCGAGCACGCGCAGCAGCTTCGCCTGGCAGGCCGCGGGCAGCTCGCCGATCTCGTCGAGAAACAGCGTCCCGCCGCTCGCGACCTCGAAGAGCCCTTCCTTGTCGGCGGTCGCGCCCGAAAAGGCCCCGCGCTTGTGTCCGAAGAGTTCGCTTTCGACGAGCTCGTCGTCGAGCAGTCCGCAGTTGAGCGGCACGTAGGCTTCCGCGCCACGTCCGCTCCAGCGATGCAGCAGACCCGCGACGACCTCCTTGCCGGCTCCGCTCTCGCCAGTGACGAGCACCGGCATGTCGAGGGGCGCCGCGCGACGTACGAGTTCCAGCGTCTTCTGCCATACGGGGCTACGTCCGACCACCGCCACCTCGTCGCACACGCGCCGATGCGCCACTTCCGCGCTCAAGGCCGCGCAGCGCCGCGCGAGCGAGCGCTTTTCCAGCGCACGCTCGACGACGATGTCGAGCTCCGTCAGCTTGTAGGGCTTGGAGAGATAGTCGAAGGCGCCGAGCTTCATCGCGGCAATCGCGGTATCGACGTTTCCGTGACCGGTCAGGATCACGACTTCCATCAGCGGGTCGAACTGCTTCAATCGCTTGAGGACCTCGATGCCGTCCATCCCCGGCATCTTGATATCGACCAGCGCGAGATCGACTCCCCCGTCCTGCGCCCGGGCCAGCGCCGCCTCTCCGTCGCCCGCTTCGCTGAGCGCGTAGCCGCTCCGCCCGAGACGGCTCGTCAGCAGCTGGCGGTACAAGGCCTCGTCGTCGACGATCAGGATATGTCCTTTCATGCGAGCCCTGCCTCCAAACTTGCGTCGTCCGCGGGCAGGTGGATGCGAAACCACGCGCCGCCCTGAGGCCGGTTGCCGCAATCGATCCGCCCACCGAGTTCGGACAGAATGCCGTAGCAGATCGACAGCCCCAGCCCCGTGCCGCGCCCCGGCGCCTTCGTCGTGAAGAAGGGATCGAAGACATGGTCGATCACGCCGGCCGGCAGACCCGGCCCTTCGTCGAGCACTTCGAGATCCACGCCGCCCGCGGACGGCTTCAGGCTCAGCTCCACACGTCCGCTCCCGTGCATCGCGTCCCCCGCGTTCTTCAGCAGATTGCGCAGCACCTGATCGAGCAGCGACGGGTTGGTCGCGATCACCGGCAGGTCGATCTCGATCTGCAGCGCGATATCGAGCCCGCGCGTCAGCCCGATCTCCCGGTACGAGGCGAGGCGCTCGCGCACGAACATTCCGGCGTCGACCGGCTCCACCGGCACCGCCTGCTTGCGCGAAAAGAGCAGCAAGTTGTCGGTGATCGCCTTGCAGCGCTGCGCCTGCTCCTGGATCGTCGTGAGCCCTCGGCGCAACACATCGAGTTCCGGATTCGCCTCGACGCCCGGAATGGCCTCCATCAGCGCCTGCAGCTCCTCGGCGAAGCCGGACACGAGGCCGAGCGGGTTGTTGATTTCGTGCGCGATGCCGGACGCGAACTGCCCCAGCGCGCTGAGGCGGTTGGCCTGCGCGAGCTGGCGCTCCATTTCCCGACGCGCAGTGATGTCGCGAACGACCCCGATGACACCTTCGACCTCGCCGCCGCTCGACAACAGCGCCGAGCTCACCTCCAGCAGCCGCTTCGAGCCATCGCCCAAGGCCAGCATGATTTCGAACGGGGCCGCACCGTCGCCATCAAGCCGCCGCCGGAAGTCGCGCTCCACACGCAGCGCAGACGAATGCAGCATCAACTCGCCGCAACGCCGGCCGATCGCACGATCCGCCGGCACGCCCAGCAGCTCGGCCATGCGGGCATTGACGAAGCTCAGGCGGGCGTCGAGATCGAGGATGTAGACTGCGTCGTTGATGATGTCCTGGATCTGCTGCTCGCGGTTCTCGAGCCGCGCCGCGTATTCGGTGAGCTTGCGTTCCCGCTCCTGCTGCGCCGTTATGTCGATTGCCAACCCGCTGTAGCCGACGATCTTGTCGTCCTTGAACACCGGCTCGACCTGCAGCCGCATCGGGATGTGGCGCCCTTCGCTATCGCGCATCACGACATCGAGCCGCGTCGCAGCACGCACGCTGGCGATGCCCTTCAGGAAGCTCGCCGCCCGGGCGCGATATTCCGGCAGCACGAGATCCTTCAGGCGCATGCCCGGCAACTCGTCCTCCGCGATGCCCAGCCGCGTCCGCCCTGCCTTGTTGAGCTGCAGCATGCGCCCGGACACATGCAGCGCGAACACCATCTCGGGCAGATCCTCGATCAGGTTGCGGTAACGCTGCTCGGACGCCTCGAGTTCGCGCGTGCGCTCATACACCTTGCCCTCGAGAACGTTGATGCGGTCCTTGATGTTGAGCGGCTGGAAATAGCGCCGCAGGTCGGCGAACTCCGGTGCGCAGTCGGCCGCGTTCATCAAGGTCCACGCGCAATGGTCGTCACCGCGCCCTTCGCACTCGTGCTCGACGCAGATCATATCCGTCTGGAACACATACGACGCGAAGCCGGAGGCGTAGCCCGCGAGCGTCCAGCAGACGGCCTCCTCGGAGCGGCCGAACAGCCGCAGATGCTGCTCCGCCTCGTAGGAACGCCGCCAATAGCCGCTCATGCGGTAGCGGCCATGTTCGTGGTCGACCTCGACGTTGTGCGTCTCGACCTCCGCGATGCCCGAGAACATGTGGACACGTGGCCCGCCCCGCACGAACTCCTCGACCGTGTCCGGGTTCATGAAACCCGGCAGCAGTCCGGCGTCCTCGTGCCCGCAGCTGAATCCATAGCGCGTCAGGATGACCTTGGCGATATCGGCGCCGAGCGTCTCGACCAGCTCCTTGCGCAACGCCCCCATCGCATCCGTGTGCAGCAGGATCGCACGCCGGCCGCTGAACTGGATCGCGCCCCGATCGGGGACGAACTTCACCAACGAATGGAAATCCAGTTCGTCCGCGCGCATCGTCGCCCCCGCCCGTCGCCCGTCCCGCGCTCAGTGCGCGGCGGCTTGCTCTTCCTGGTAGTGCAGATGCGCTTCGGCAGTCGTCACGCGATGCTCGCGGGCGGTTTCCGGGTGGGCGCGCTGCTTGAGGATCAGTGCGAGTGTCGCGATCACGGCTGGAATCGCGACCACCGTGAACACCTCGCTGAATCCCAGCTTCTGGCGAGCCAGTTCGGCCACCAGAAAAGATCCGGCGATCCCGCCGAAGCGGCCGATCCCCAGCATCCACGCAACACCGGTCGCCCGCCCCTGGGTCGGGTAGAAGCCGGCCGCGAGCGCAGGCATCGACACCTGGGCGGTGTTCATGGCCGTGCCGGCGACGAACACGACCACCATCAGCGCACCGACGTTGCCCGCCACCTGCCCGATCGCCCAGATCGACACGGCCGTCAGCGCATAGCCGACAGCGATGATGCGGTTGCCGTTGAAACGGTCCATCAGCCAGCCGAAGAAGATCGCCCCGCAGCCGCCGAGCGGAAACAGCGCCGCGACCAGCGTTGCAGTCTTCGGTTCAAGCCCGGCGTCCTTGAACAGGATCGGCATCCAGTTGATCAGCGCATAGAAGATCACCAAGCCCATGAAGTAAGCGAGCCACAGCATCAGCGATCCGGCGATGTACGGCCGGGACAGCACCAGTCCCAGGCCACTCCCCTGTACGTTGGCCGATTTCAGTTCTGCAAGGTGAAACGACCGCGCGCTCGCCGCCGTCGCAGAGATGCGAACAAGGACAGCGCGAATCCGCTCCGGCGATAGTCCCTTCGTCGCCATGTAGCGTACCGATTCCGGCAACCACACCAGCATCAGCACGAGCAGCACGGCCGGCGCGACGCCCCCAAGCTGCAGCACGCTGCGCCAGCCGAACTGCGGAATCATCCACGCCGCAAGAAAGCCGCCGAACGCCGCGCCGAGCGGGAAACCGGAGAACATCGCGTTGGTGATCAGCGCACGACGCTTGGCGGGACAGTATTCGCTGATCAGCGTCACCGCGTTGGGCATCGCGGCCCCCAACCCCAGGCCGGTCATGAAGCGCAATACCGTCAGCGCCTGCAGATCGGACGCGAACGACGAGGCGAAGCACGCGACCGCAAACACGAGCACCGACGCGTTCAGCACGAGCCGGCGCCCGAAGCGGTCCGCCAGTGGTCCGGACGCCAGCGCTCCCGCGGCCAGCCCGAAGAGCGCCGCGCTCAACACCGGTGCCAAGGCCGGCTTGGTCACGCCCCACTCCTGGATGAGCGACGGCGCGATATAGCCGATCGCGGCGGTATCAAACCCGTCCAGCATCACGATCAGGAAGCAGAGTGCGAAGATGAACCACTGAAAACCGGAAAACGGGTGCTGGTTGATGAACGACTGAACGTCTACATCTTCTGCTTTCGACATGCTGTCTCCTGGCTGCGTGACGACGAACGAATGAAGCGTTGCGATCCGATGGGTCTTTCAGGAAGTCAGGCCATGGCCTCCACCTGGCGCTCATGCAAGGCCCGCAGCCTGCCGCGCTGCAGCTTGCCCGTCGGCGTCAAGGGCAGAGCGTCGAGCCAATGCACCCAGCGAGGTCGGCGATGACCCGGCAAGGCCTCGATCGCGTCCTCCAGCCGCCGGCGCGCCTCGGCCGCATACCCCGGCGCTGCCACCGCCAGCACCGCCAGCGCCGTCAGCCCGTCCCCCGACTCCACCCCGACTGACGCGATCTGGTGCACGGCCTCGCCGCACTGCGACGCGAGCGACTGCTCGACCCACAGCGTGCTAACCCACTGTCCGGCAATCTTCAGCATGTCGTCGTTGCGCCCGGCGTATTCCAGGCGCCCATCGGGGTGGCGAAGAAACATGTCACCAGGCGAGAACCATCCCTCGTGGAATCCGTCCGCCTGCGCGTCGGGCCGCTTCCAGTACCCCTGCGCGACCGTCGTGTGCCGCACCCAGATGCGCTGCGGAAGATCCGCGCCCGCGTTCGGATTGAAACGCACCTCGGTCAACGGCGTGGGCTTCATCAGCCCCGAATCGTCATCGCTATACAGCATCAGACACAGCGTCTCGGACGTGCCATAACCGCTGATCAGGCCGCATCCGGTCTGTTCGCGCCAGCCCTGGCGGATCGAGGGCGGCAGCGCCTCGCCCGCCGATACGAAATGGCGGATACCCCGGTCGGCGATGCGCGCCGCGACTCCCGTCTGCAGCATCTTGTTGTAGAGCGTCGGCACGCTGAACAAGAGCGTCGGGCGGTGCTTTTCGACCATCTGCTCGACCCGCTCCGCAGTCGGCCATTCGCGATCGAGGATCACCGTCGCGCCCGCGCGAAGGCCGGCGAACAGGCTGTTGCCCAGCGCATACGCGAAGAACAGCTTGGATGTCGCGTACAAGCGATCCGCCGCGCTCAGCCCGAGGATGCCGCACGCGAAGGAGTGCGCATTGACCACGACGCGCTGCACATGGATCACGCCCTTCGGCGTGCCGGTGGTCCCCGACGTGCCGATCCACAAGGCCGCATCTTCGTTGTCGCGCGCCACCGGTTCGATCCCTTCAGCGCCTGCAAGGTAGCTCCCCCAATTCAAGGTGCCCGGACCGCTCGCGACGACCTTCACGGAAGTTTCCACCGCCGTCACGAGCGCCTGCGCATCCTCGGCTTCGCACCAGATGAAGCGCGCCTCACATTCCTTCAGGATCGGTGCCGCGTCCTCGACCGACAATCGAGAGTTGACGCCGATCGCGACGCCTCCCGCCCAGATCACCCCCAGATACGCCTCCACCCACTCATCGCTGTCCGGCGCGAACACGATCACACGATCGCCGGTCTTCAGACCCAACGCCCGCCATGCACCGGCCGCACGCCGCACACGCTCGCGCAGTTCGGCATAGCTCACGCGCCGCTCGCCGCACTCGATGGCAATCGCGGCGTCTGCCCCGACGGACAAGAGGATTTCAGCAGCATTCATTCGGAATTCTCCATTGCAGCGGACGCCGGACAGCGTCCGGCGGGCCTCATTCAGTGAATCGGACCGGGAAACGCATGGGGAACGCACACCCCTGCATCGCGAGATATCCCTGAAACAATAGGTCGCACGAAGCCGCAGTCACAACATGAAAATCGATTTTCTCGGGTTAACTTGATGGATATCAAATTATCTCGCAGTGCACTATACCCGTTCTGTCGGCCTCCCCTCGCGAGCCGCTTCCTTGAATCCCAGAGCGCCCCTGGCCTTCTCGCGAAACGACGCGTCAAAGGGGGTCGATCCGACGCCACTCCCCTGCAGCATCTCAGGGTCACGCTATTTTTTGTTTGACTTCAAACTGTTTTATTGACACACTTGTTCGCAGACGACGAATCATCGGAGATGGCAATGGGGATCAGGGACAAGGTCGAACAATTGTGTGTGCGCTTGCACGATGCTCCGCAATATGCAACCCAGGGCGCCGTCTTGTTCGTCGACCTCGAACGGCGCGAAACACGCCGCAAATATCTGCCGCTCGATGTGCTGCGCACCTACCTCGGCGGACGCGGCGCCAACATGTACCTGCTCTACAACCTGCTGCAGGAAGACCGCGACGCGCTCGATCCGGAAATCCCGCTGATCTTCGGCGCGGGCACGCTCACGGGCGACATGCCGGCCGCGACGCGCGGCAACTTCACGAGCCGCTCGCCCGATAGCCAAGCCATCCTCGACACCAACGGGGGCGACTACTTCCCCTCCTTCGTCAAGCGCCACGGCTACGACCACGTCGTGTTGTACGGTCTCGCGCCGCAATGGACGCTGCTGCGCATCGCGCACGACGAAGTCCAGTTCGTCGACGCGACGCCCTACCTCGGCCTCGACAACCTCGACCTCCCCGGCGTGATCGAACGCGACTTCGACTGCACCGAGCGCAAGGACATGGCGCTGGCACGCATCACCAGCGCCGGCGAGAACCTCGCGCTATGCAGCGGCATCATGGGCGGCATCAAGGCGATCTGGGCGCGCGGCGGCGGCGGCGCGAAGATGGGCGCGCTGCGCCTGAAGGCCATCATGGTCCATGGCAAGCCCGACGAGGCGCCGAAGGCGAAGGAACTCAAGGAACACAACCGCGTGATCGGCAAGAAGATCACCTCGACCTCGGTCATCAAGAACGCACTCAAGCAGGTCGGCACCCCCTTCCTCTACAAACCCTCGCGCGTGCTCGGTGCACTCGGCACCCTGAACAACCAGAAGACCGCCTGGCACGAGACCCTCGACGCCGACAACTTCGACCCCTACCGCCCCGGCATGGACGGCTGCTTCAAGTGCCCCGTCCACTGCCGCAACCAGAACGACATGACCCCTGAGGGCAAGGGCGGCTGGGGCTCCGCCGCGCTGAAAGGCCTGAAGGGCAACGCCAGCTACGACAAGGCGCAGGCCGACATCGAACACGGCAAGCAACGCACCTACAACGGCATCCGCAACGACGGCCAGTTCGACCAGTACGACAAGGGCGACGGCCCCGAGTACGTCACGGTCGGCAAGTTCGGCCCGATGATCGGGCTGAAGGAACCCGAACAGATCCTGCGCCTCAACAACATCCTCAATGACCTCGGCCTCGATTCCGCCTCGACCGGCAGCGCAATCTCCTGGGCGATGGAACTGTGGCAGCGCGGCATCATCGACGCGCGCCACACTGGCGGACTGGATCTTTCCTGGGGCAACTACGAGACCGTCGAGAAGCTGCTCTTCATGACCGCGAAGCGCGAAGGCTTCGGCGACACCATCGCCGACTCCGCCCGCGCCGTCGAACGCGGCAAGTATCCTGCCGAGGCGCTCGACTACCGCATGGCGGTCAAGGGCCTTTTCCAGTCCGACCCGCACGACTCGCGCATCCTCAAAGCCTTCGCCCTGGGCCTGTCCGTCGCGACCCGCGGCATGGACCACCTCAGGAATCGCGTGACGCTCGAAATCAACGCCCGCATCAACGACGACGCGCCGTTCAAGACCCAGCTCTATGGCGGCACCGTCGCCCCCGAGCCGAACCGGTATGAGGGCAAGGAAATCGCGGTTCGCCGCTGCGAGAACACCTACGCGGTCGGCGACTCGGTCGGCATGTGCCGCTTCAACACCAAGCTCTTCAACTCGCCGACGACACCCGACTGCGGCGACTTCGCGACCCAGCTCTCGGCCGCGACCGAGCTCGGCTTCAGTGGCGAGGAGCTGAACGAGATCGGACGCAACATCACCGGCCTCGAACGCCTGATCAACTTCCGCCTCGGCCTGCGCGCGAAGGACGACACGCTGCCGCGACGCTGGTTCGAGGAAGAGATCGAGGTCGGACCGTTCAAGGGCGAGAAGGTCGACCGCAAGGAGTTCGAGGCGACCAAGGCGCGCTTTTACGAGGTCACCGGCCTGAATGCCGAAGGCGTGCCGAAGGCCGACTGGCACGAACGACTTGCGCGCGCCACGACCGGCTTCGCGCTCCACGTCGAACTGCCGCAGCCCTTGCCGGGCGCCCCGGAGAAGCACCTCGTCGTCGACGAACCGGTGTCGAACGTCATCGCCCTTCGCGACGCCCTGCACCGCCGCCTGCCCGAAGCACGCGAGTCCCTGAACGACCATTCGTGGAACGTCGCAATCAACGGACGCATGGTGCTCTCAGGCGAACGCGACGCGGCGCTGCACGACGGCGATCAGGTGAGCTTCGTGCCCATCATCGCCGGCGGCTGAGCGGCACGCTTGCCGCACAGTCTCAACCAAACCCGATCCGGATATCCCTGATAGCCCCCCCTGTATGGGGGCGGCTACCTGGGCGGTCTCGTGCAGACTTCGGACGCATGGACCCTCCCAAGGCATGAAAACGATGACAGCTTCAATCTCCTGCGACGCCAGCGACATGTCCGCGCTGATAGAAGGCACGGCACGCGTCGTCGCGATCCGCGAGGGCATCGCGTGGCTCGAGCCAGAACAGGGAGGCAGTTGCGGAGGATGTGCCTCGGCGGCGATGTGCGGCAGCAAAGGCATCGGCACCCTCGCAACCCGACTCGAGGCGCGACGTTTCCCGCTGGCGGACGCCGCCGATCTCGCCATCGGCGAGCGCGTCGTCGTCGGAGTGCGGGAGGATGCGCTGGTCAGGGCAAGCCTCACCGCCTACGCCATTCCGCTAGTCATGATGTTTGCACTCGGCGCACTCGCGCAGGCGATGGACGGGCGCGACGCGATCACAGTCGTGGCATGTCTCGCCGGCCTCGCGATCGGCCTCGGCCTCTCCCGTATCTTGGCGCGCCTTCTCACCGCCCGCGGCGAAGTCACGCCCCAGTTGCTGCGCCGCGTCCCCGTCCCCCTCGATTGTCATCAGGAGCACCGCTGACATGCGGGAATACGTCCTTCTCTTCATCAGCGCCGCGCTGGTCAACAACGTCATCCTCGCGCGCTTCCTCGGCCTGTGCTCCTTCATGGGCGTCACGACCCGGGTCGACACTGCCGTCGGCATGGGCATGGCGACCACCTTCGTCATCACGATCTCGTCGATGATCGACTGGGCAGTCGAAACCTGGCTGCTGGAGCCGCAAGGGCTCGGCTACCTCCGCACGGTGACCTTCATCCTCGTCATCGCCGCGGCCGTGCAATTCACCGAGCTGACCGTGCGCAAGATCTCGCCCTCGCTCTTCCAGATGCTGGGCATCTACCTGCCGCTCATCACGACCAACTGCGCCGTCCTGGGCGTCGCCCTGCTGCTCGTCGAAGCAAAGATGAACTTCTTCGCCAGCGCCCTCTTCGCCTTCGCCTCGTCGATCGGCTACAGCCTCGTGATGGTGATCTTCGCCGGCCTGCGCGAACGCCTCGCACTGGCGGACGTGCCGCGCCTCTTCGCCGGCCCGCCGGTCGGCTTCCTCACGGCAGGACTGCTCGCGCTGGCCTTCATGGGCTTCTCCGGAATGAGCACCAACTAGGAACCCATCATGCTGATCGATATCGGCAGTCTCACGATCATGGGCGCGGCACTCGGCGGCCTGCTCGGTACCGCTGCACACTTCCTCGCCGTCAAGGAAGACCCGCTCGAAGAAGAGCTGAAGTCGATGCTGCCCGGCTCGCAGTGCGGCCAGTGCGGTTTCGTCGGCTGCGCGCAGGCTGCGGCGGCACTCGCTCGCGGCGAAGCGCCGGTAACGCTGTGTCCCCCGGGCGGCAAAGCCGTCGCCGAAGCGCTCGCAAAGAAGCTCGGCGTCAGTGCCGATCTCTCGGAACACGTCGAGAAAGGCCCGGAATACGCCTTCATCGACGAAGACCTCTGCATCGGCTGCACGCGCTGCCTCAAGGAGTGCTCGGTCGACGCGATCCTCGGTGCGACGAAATTGATGCACACCATCATCACCGACGCCTGCCACGGCTGCGGCAAGTGCGCACAAGTCTGCCCGACCGACGCGATCGTGATGCTCCCGGTGTCTCCGACGCTCGCGACGTGGCACTGGCCCAAACCTCAATCCGCGTCCGCACATTGAAGCCATGAAACTCTTCCCGATCCGCGGCGGCATCCATCCCGACTACCGCAAGGAGCTTTCGAGCGAACGTCCGATCGTCCCCCTGCCACTGCCCGCAAAGCTCTTCATCCCGCTGCAGCAGCATATCGGTGCGCCGGCCGAAGCATTGGTCGCCCCCGGCGCCTATGTCAGAAAGGGCCAGCTCCTCGCCCGCGGCCAGGGTCCCGTGTCCGCACCCCAACACGCTCCGGCCTCGGGGACCATCGAGGCGATCACCGAGCTCCCCGGTACACACCCGTCCGGCCTTCCGCAGCCGATGATCGTCCTCGTCCCGGACGGCAAGGACGAAGCTGCACCGCTTCCCGAGCCCATCGCCAACCCGTTCGACGCACCGCCGCAAGCGATCCGCGAACGCGTCGCCCAGTCGGGCATCGTCGGCCTCGGCGGCGCGGCGTTTCCGTCAGCGGTCAAACTCGGGCTCGGGGAGCAACGCCCGCTCGACATCCTGCTGATCAACGGCGCCGAGTGCGAACCCTATCTGACCTGTGACGACCGCGTGATGCGCGAACACGCCGATGCCATCGTCGATGGGGCGCGTCTGATGGCTCACGCCCTCGGCGCTCCGAATGTCGTCATCGCCGTCGAGGCCAACAAGCCCGAGGCGATCCATATCCTGAACTGCACCGCGGCACCGTTCCCCAACGTCCGGGTCACTGCCCTGCCCGTGCAATACCCGATGGGGTCCGAACGCCATCTCGTGCAGGCTGTCACCGGTCGCGAAACGCCCGCGAGAAGACTCACCGCCGACATCGGCGTCGTCGTCCATAACGTCGCCACCGCGCGGGCCGTCCACCTTGCTGTCCGGTCTGGCCTCCCGCTCACTCACCGGGTCGTCACGGTCAGCGGCGGCGCCGTGCGCGAACCGAAGAACATCGAGGCGCCCATCGGCACACCTCTCGCCGAGCTCGTCGCCTTCTGCGGCGGCCTCACCATCGAGCCTCATCGACTCGTCAGCGGCGGGCCGATGATGGGCCAGCCGCTCGCGAGCCTCGACGTCCCGCTGGTCAAGGGGACCTCGGGCATCCTCGCCCTGACGACCCAGGAAACGGCCGAACACGCCGCGGGCCCCTGCATTCGCTGCGGCAATTGCGTCAGCGCCTGCCCCTGCGGCCTCGTGCCGGTCGAGCTCGCCGCCCTGATCCGCAAGGACCACCTCGACCGCGCCGCCGCGCTGGGAGTGCAGGACTGCCTGTCCTGCGGCAGTTGCGCCTGGGCCTGCCCCTCCCACATCCCGCTGGTCCAGTACTTCAATTACGCCAAGGGACGGCTCAACGCCGACGCGCTCGCCCAACGCAAGCTCGAACAAACGCGGACGCTCGCCGAAGCGCGCAACCTGCGCCTGGAAAAAGCCGCAGCGGCCAAACGCGCGGCCGCCGCGGCCCGCGAGGCTGCAGCCGTGAGTGCAAACGAAGAAAAGGTCACCCCATGAGTCCAATCTCTCCCGAACGGAGCGGCCCGTTCGGCCACGCGCCGAACAGCGTCAGCCAAACGATGATCGCCGTGCTGCTGGCACTGGTTCCGGCCACCGCTTTGGACACCTGGCTTTTCGGCTGGCCGGCGATCCTGCTCTTCGCGGTCACCGTTGGCGCCTGCCTGGCCGTCGAAGCAGCCTGCCTCGCCGTCGCCGGCCGCCCCGTCATGGCCGGGCTTGCCGACGGCTCCGCCGCGCTCACCGGCTGGCTCCTCGCAATGAGCCTGCCGCCCTGGGCGCCGTGGTGGATCGGCGTAGTCGGTGCAGTCTTCGCGATCGCGCTGGCCAAGCACGCCTTCGGCGGCCTCGGTCAGAACGTGTTCAACCCCGCAATGGTCGCCCGCGTCGCTCTGCTCGTGTCCTTCCCCGTCGTGATGACCGCATGGGTCGCCCCCCAACCGCTCTCCTCTCCTGACTCGCCGGATCTTTCGAGATCCCTGGCGATCACTTTTGCCGGCGAGCATCTGGACGCGATCACCTCAGCGACCGCGTTGGGCCACGTCAAGACCGAACTGACGCGCGGTATCCCGGCGACCGAGTCCGTGACCAGCCTCCCACCGCTTCGCGACATGGCCCTCGGCCTGCGCGCAGGTAGTCTCGGCGAAACCTCGGCCCTCCTGATTCTCGTCGGCGGACTCTATCTGATGGCCCGGCGCATCATCTCGTGGCACATCCCGGCCGCCGTCCTCGGCAGCCTGTTCCTGACGGGCACGCTCTTCCACGCCATCGATCCGGCCCGCTTCGCCGACGGCGGCTTCCACCTCCTCTCCGGCGCAAGCTTCCTCGGCGCCTTCTTCATCGCGACCGACTACGTCACCTCACCGGTCTCGAAGAGCGGCCAGCTCGTCTTCGGCGTCGGTTGCGGCCTCCTCACCTGGATCATCCGGACCTTCGCCGGCTACCCCGAAGGGATGGCCTTCGCGATCCTGCTGATGAACGCGCTCGCCCCGATCATCGACCAATACACCCGGCCGCGGATCTTCGGACGCCGTCGCGACGGGCAAGCCCTGCCGCTGGAGGAGAAAGCATGAAGCCGTCTGCGCTGATCCATGCCACGATCCTCGGCACCTTCTGCCTCGGTTTCGGAGCCGTTCTCGCCGTCACCGACCGCGTGACTGAAGATGCCGTCGCCGAGCGCGCGCTCGAAGACAAACTCAATTCGCTCGCCCAGGTCCTTCCCGAAAACCTCCGCGACAACAACCCGGTCAGCGACGCCCTGACGCTGCAAGCCCAGGACGGCAAGGATCTCACCGCCTACCTCGCCCGCAAGAACGGGCGGGTCACCGGCGTCGCATATGAGATCCGCGCTTCGGGTTACGCGGGGGAGATTCGCCTGATGCTGGGCATCGATGCCGGCGGCCGCATTCTCGGCGTACGCGCCCTCGCCCACAAGGAAACACCGGGGCTCGGCGACAAGATCGACACCAGGAAGGGCGACTGGATCCTGCGCTTCACCGGCCTCACGCTCGGCACGCCGCCCGTCGAGAAATGGAAGGTCAAAAAGGACGGGGGCGACTTCGACCAGTTCGCTGGCGCCACCATCACCCCACGCGGCGTCGTCGGCGCGATCCGCGGCGGCCTCGACTTCTTCGCCGCCCACAGAAACGAAATCATCGGAGCGAACTGATGGCAAGCGACTACGGCCGGATCGCACGCGACGGCCTCTGGGACAACAACGGCGTCCTGTGCATGCTCCTCGGCATGTGCCCGACGATGGCCATGACCACCAGCGCCACCAACGGCTTCGGCATGGGCCTCGCCACCGCCGCCGTGATGGCGGCCTCCAACCTGCTCGTCGCCCTCTTCCGCGAGCGCATCACGCAGGAAGTCCGCATCCCGGTCTACATCCTGATCGTCGCCGCGATGGTCACGCTCGTCGACCTGACGATGAACGCCTGGCTGCACGAACTCTACAAGGTCCTCGGCCTCTTCATCCCGCTGATCGTCTCGAACTGCCTGCCCCTCGCGCGGCTCGAAGCCTTCGCAGCGAAGGAACCCGTCCTGCCCTCGCTGCTCGACGGCATCTTCATGGGCCTCGGTTTCACGCTAGCGCTGACCGCCATCGGTGCCGTGCGCGAAATCCTCGGCGCCGGCACGCTTTTCGCCGACGCCTCGCTGCTCCTCGGCCCGGCATTCCGTTTCCTCGAACTCAGGATATTGCCTGCCGACAGCGCAGTGCTGATGATGATCCTACCCCCCGGCGGCTTCCTGACCGCCGGCCTGATGGTCGTCGCCAAACGCATCCTCGACGTCCGTGCCGGAAAGGGAATCCAGATGGCGGGCGCCCACAGCGTCGCATGAGGAGACGGACATGAAGATCGGCATCGCCTACGCCCTCCCACGCCGCCAAGCGTGGCTCACGATCGACCTGCCGGGCGGCACGACCGTCGGCGACGCCATCACCCGTTCCGGCATCGCCGAGCAGTTCCCCGAAGTCGACTTGGCGACACAAAAGATCGGGATCTTCGGCAAGCTCGTCCGCCTCGACACCGTGCTCGAGGACGGCGACCGCGTCGAAATCTACCGCCCGATCACCTGCGATCCGAAAACCGTGCGCAAACGCGGCGCAACGGACGGCGCAGCCTGAGTCGTCCTGCCCCGAGGCTAATCCTCGACCTTCCCCCGTCCCGCCTTCACCGCTCCCCGCCTCGCCTTGCCCTCCAGGCGTCTTGCGACGGAAGCACGGGTCGGCCTCGTGGCCCGGCGCTCCTTCGGCACGGTCGCGACACCCGCAACCAAGTCCTGCAATCGCCGCAGCGCTTCGGCGCGGTTCTTCTTGAGACTGCGGAATTTCTGCGCCTTGATGATGACCACGCCGTCGCTACTGATGCGATGGTCACGAAGCTCGAGCAGGCGCTCCCTGATCTCCTCAGGCAGCGAAGACGCGGCGATATCGAAACGCAGATGCACCGCGTTCGACACCTTGTTGACGTTCTGCCCGCCCGCACCCTGCGCACGGATCGCAGTGATCTCGACTTCGTCGGGCAAGATGGAGATATCTGGACGCATCGCTTTACGGAAGACCAGGCTATTCCAGGGCGGGAAAAGAAAAAGCCCGGAGCATGTCCAGGCTTTTTCAGGCTATTTGGTGGGTGCTAACGGGCTCGAACCGCTGACATTCGCCTTGTAAGGGCGACGCTCTACCAACTGAGCTAAGCACCCGCACCGGCTGGATCAATCACTGCAATCCAGCAAAGTCGGCTAGTTTACCGCATCTTTCAGAGCTTTGCCAGGCCTGAACTTCGGGACCTTGGCGCCCTGGATGTTGATGCTCGTGCCGGTGCGGGGGTTACGGCCGGTTCGGGCCTGCCTTTCGCCTACCAGGAAGGTACCAAATCCGACGAGGGTCACGGAGTCGTCTTGCTGAAGAGCCTCTTTGACCGCCGCGATAGCTGCATCCAGCGCCTTGCCGGCAGCCGTCTTCGAGAGATCGGCTCTCGCGGCAATCTGGTCGATCAGTTCGGATTTATTCACTTAAGTCCCCTCTTGGATATTAGTGGTAGCCCGAAGCTGCGAAAGCCCCTGCTGGCGCGGCATTCGGGCCAATACCAAATGCGTTGCGAGTTGCAGGGGCTTTATAGCCCGCCCAATTCCCAGGTGTCAAGACGCGCTGCAGCGATATGACTATCGCCACAGCGCGTCTCCATGCGGGTTTCGAAGCGACTCAGTGCGCGGTGACCGTCTTGCCGGTCCCGCTCTCGTCGCCAGTATCCCCCGCGGGGGTTTCGCTCGGCAACGGCTCGGGCAGCGGCTGAGGACGGCGTTCGAGCGCATGCTCGAGCACTTGGTCGATCCAGCGTACCGGAAGAATCTCCAGCGCGTTCTTGATGTTCTCCGGAATTTCCACCAGATCCTTGACGTTTTCCTCAGGAATCAAGGCGATACGGATACCACCCCGAACTGCCGCCAGCAGCTTCTCCTTCAGCCCGCCGATCGGCAGCACTTCACCGCGCAAGGTGATTTCACCGGTCATCGCGACATCGCAGCGCACCGGGATACCCGTCAGGACGGATACCAGGGCCGTGCTGATCGCGATACCCGCAGACGGCCCATCCTTGGGAATCGCGCCTTCGGGCAAGTGAATGTGGATGTCGCTCTTCTGGTGGAAGTCCTCGTGAATGCCCAAGGAACGCGAGCGCTTGCGCACCACCGACAGGGCTGCCTGGATCGACTCCTGCATCACTTCGCCGAGCTTGCCCGTCGTCATGACCTTGCCCTTGCCGGGCAGCGCCACCGCTTCGACGGTCAGCAGCTCGCCGCCAACCTCGGTCCAGGCGAGGCCCGTCACCTGGCCGATCTGGTTTTCCTTCTCGGCCATACCGAAGGAGTACTTGCGCACCCCGAGGTATTTGTCGAGATTCTTTGCGTTGACGACGATCTTCGAGCTGCGCTTCTTCAGCACGAGCGACTTCACCACCTTGCGGCAGATCTTCGAGATCTCGCGCTCGAGGCTACGCACACCCGCTTCCCGCGTGTAGTAGCGGCACACGTCGCGCAGCGCTTCGTCGGTCACCGAGAGCTCGTCGCGCTTCAGGCCGTTGTTCTTCATCTGCTTGGGCAGCAGATAGCGCAGCGCGATATTGACCTTCTCGTCTTCCGTGTAGCCGGACAGGCGAATCACCTCCATCCGGTCGAGCAGTGCGGCCGGGATGTTGAGGGTATTGGCCGTCGCCACGAACATCACGTCGGACAGGTCGAAGTCGACCTCGATGTAATGATCCTGGAAGGTGTGGTTCTGCTCGGGGTCGAGCACTTCCAGCAGCGCCGAACTCGGGTCGCCGCGGAAGTCCATCCCGAGCTTGTCCACCTCGTCGAGGAGGAACAACGGGTTCTTCACGCCGACCTTGCTCATGTTCTGCAGGATCTTGCCCGGCATCGAACCGATGTAGGTACGACGGTGACCGCGAATCTCGGCCTCGTCACGGACGCCGCCGAGCGCCATACGCACGAACTTGCGGTTCGTCGATTTCGCGATGGACTGCCCGAGCGAGGTCTTGCCGACGCCAGGAGGGCCGACCAGGCACAGGATCGGCGCCTTGACCTTCTCGACGCGCTGCTGCACGGCAAGATATTCGAGGATCCGTTCCTTGACGCGCTCGAGGCCGTAGTGATCCTTGTCCAGGACCTTCTCGGCTTCTGCGAGATCCTTGCTCACGCGCGACTTCTTCTTCCACGGCAAGCCGACCAGCGTGTCGATGTAGTTGCGCACGACCGTGGCTTCGGCCGACATCGGCGACATCAGGCGCAGCTTCTTCAGCTCGGCCTGGGCCTTCGCGAGCGCCTCCTTGGTCATGCCGGCGGCCTTGACCTTCTTTTCCATCTCCTCGAAGTCGGCACCTTCCTCGCCTTCTCCGAGTTCCTTCTGGATCGCCTTGACCTGTTCGTTCAGGTAGTACTCGCGCTGGCTCTTCTCCATCTGGCGCTTCACGCGCCCGCGGATGCGCTTTTCGACCTGCAGGATGTCGAGCTCCGTCTCGAGCTGCGACAGCAGGCGCTCAAGGCGCTGGCCGATGTCGGACATCTCCAGCACTTCCTGCTTCTGCTCGAGCTTGAGCGGCAGGTGCGCGGCGATGGTATCGGCCAGGCGACCGGGTTCCTCGATACCGCCGAGGGACGCGAGGATCTCCGGCGGAATCTTCTTGTTCAGTTTCACGTACTGGTCGAACTGCGCGATGATCGCGCGGCGCATCGCTTCGAGCTCGTTGTTGGCGCCTTCTTCCGGCGGCAACGGTGTGACCTTGGCGACGAAGACGGTGCGCAGGTCTTCGACAGAATCGACCACCGCGCGGCGCACGCCCTCCACCAGCACCTTGATGGTGCCGTCGGGCAGCTTCAGCATTTGCAGGATGTTCGCGATGCAGCCGACCTGGTACAGATCGGTTTCGGACGGTTCATCCTTGGCCGCAGACTTCTGCGCCACCAGCAGGATGCCCTTGCCCGCCTCCATCGCGTTTTCAAGCGCCTTGATGGATTTGGGCCGCCCCACGAACAGCGGTATCACCATGTGAGGGAACACCACCACATCGCGCAGTGGCAGCAGGGGGAGCTCCATCGGCTCGTCGGGGAGGTCAAGCGGGCTTGACATGATTATTGTTACCTCGAAAGGACTGGTCGAGCCCACATGGGGGCTCGACGACAGAAAATCAAGCGGCGCGCGTAACCGGTTTCAGTTGGAACCGGAAACCTTCTGCTGATCTGCGTAGATAAGCAGCGGTCGGGCACCCTCTTCGATGGTACCTTCGTCAATCACGACTTTTTCGACCCCTTTCATGGTCGGCAGGTCGTACATGGTGTCGAGCAACGCAGCTTCGAGGATCGACCGCAAACCACGTGCCCCGGTCTTGCGCCGGATTGCCTTGCGGGCAATCGCGTGCAGGGCTGGGGACCGAATTTCCAGCTCTACGCCTTCCATGCTGAACAGCTTCTGGTACTGCTTCACGAGCGCGTTCTTCGGTTCAACGAGGATCTGGATCAGCGCGGTCTCGTCAAGTTCCTGCAATGTTGCAACAACCGGGAGGCGGCCGACGAATTCGGGGATCAGGCCGAACTTGACCAGATCCTCGGGCTCGACCTGGCGGAAGGACTCGGAGACGTCCTTCCCCTGCCGACTCTTTACTTCGGCACCGAAACCGATGCCGATCTTCTCGGTACGGTTGCGGATGACCTTTTCCAGACCGTCGAAGGCCCCACCACAGATGAACAGGATGTTGGTGGTATCGACCTGGATGAAATCCTGGTTGGGATGCTTGCGGCCGCCTTGCGGCGGAATCGAGGCGATCGTGCCTTCGATCAGCTTCAGCAGCGCCTGCTGCACCCCCTCGCCGGACACGTCGCGCGTGATCGACGGATTGTCCGACTTACGCGAAATCTTGTCGATTTCGTCAATATAGACGATCCCTTGCTGCGCCTTCTCGACATCGTAGTCGCACTTCTGCAGCAGTTTCTGGATGATGTTCTCGACGTCCTCGCCGACGTAGCCGGCTTCGGTCAGCGTCGTCGCATCGGCCATCACGAACGGCACGTTGAGCAGCCGCGCGAGCGTCTGCGCGAGCAGCGTCTTGCCGGAACCGGTCGGGCCGATCAGCAGGATGTTGCTCTTCGACAGCTCGACGTCTTCCTTCTTGCCCGAGATGTGACGCAGACGCTTGTAATGGTTATACACTGCGACCGAAAGAATACGCTTGGCCTGGGGTTGGCCGATCACGTACTGGTTCAGGATCTCGCAGATTTCCTGCGGGGTCGGCAGCTTGTTGCCAGCCCCCTCGGAGTCGCCGACCTGAGCCAGCTCGTCGCGGATGATGTCGTTGCAGAGTTCGATGCACTCGTCGCAGATAAAGACCGACGGACCAGCGATGAGTTTACGCACCTCATGCTGGCTCTTTCCGCAAAACGAGCAGTACAGCAGCTTTTCGCCGCCTGCCTTTTTTTCCGTCATGGTCTTCCTCTCGTAAGAATCAGGCCTCGGCCCGCGTCGTCAGGACCTTGTCGACGATGCCATATTCCAGCGCATCCTTGGCCGACATGAAATTGTCCCGATCCGTGTCCTTTTCGATCCTTTCGACCGGCTGGCCGGTGTGCTTGGCCAGCATGTCGTTGAGCCGGGCGCGGATGTTCAGGATCTCGCGGGCATGGATCTCGATGTCGGACGCCTGGCCCTGGAACCCGCCGAGCGGTTGATGGATCATCACTCGCGAGTTCGGCAGGCAGAAGCGCTTGCCCTTTGCCCCGGCAGCAAGCAGGAAGGAGCCCATGCTCGCGGCCTGGCCGATGCAGAGCGTGCTGACGTCAGGTTTGACGAACTGCATCGTATCGTAGATAGCCATCCCGGCGGACACCGAGCCACCCGGGGAGTTGATGTAGAAGAAGATGTCTTTGTCCGGGTTTTCGGACTCGAGAAACAGCAACTGCGCCACGATCAGGTTGGCCGTGACGTCATTCACGGGTCCGACGAGGAACACCACCCGCTCCTTCAGGAGGCGCGAATAGATATCATAGGCTCGCTCGCCGCGACCGCTCTGTTCGATCACCATCGGCACCATGCCGAGTCCGACCGGATCCCAGTTGCTGCCCGATTGTGGCGCTACGTTGCTCATTTCTTCGACCTTTGCGGCAATTAGGCCGCGTTATTACCCATCAGTTCGTCAAAAGACACCGTGTTGTCGGTGGTCTCGGCCTGCGACACCACCCACTCCACGACGTTGTCCTCGATTACAACGGCTTCGGCCTGTGCAAGGCGGTCCGGCTGACCATAGTACCAGCGCACCAGCTCGGCGGGATCTTCGTAGCTCTGGGCCATGTCTTCAACCAGGGCACGGACCTGCTCGGGCTTCGCGAAGAGTTCCTTGGCCTTCACGAGTTCCGCCATGATCAGGCCAAGCTTCACGCGGCGTACGGCCTGCTCCGAGAACCAGGCGGCCTCCACAGGAATATCTTTGGTCTTCATGCCGCGCATTTCAAGATCACGCTTGGCGTTTTCTGCAAGCTGATTGGCTTCGGCTTCGACGAGCGCCTTCGGCACTTCGATCGGGTTGGCCGCCAGCAGCGCTTCCATGACCTGCTCCTTGATGCGGGCCTGGATGCGACGCTTCACCTCGCGCTCCAGATTCGCGCGGACTTCGTCGCGCAGCTTCGCGACGTCGCCATCGGCAACGCCGAGCGAACGGGCGAGATCGCTATCGATCGCCGGCAGCACGGCCTCTTCGACGCCCTTCACCGTGATCTCGAACTGGACGGTCTGCCCAGCCAGATTACGTGCATGGTAGTCCTCGGGGAAGGTCATGTCGAAAGTCTTGCTTTCGCCAGCCGTGAGCCCCTTCACAGCTTCTTCGAAGTCCTTCAGCATCGAACCCGCGCCGATCACGAAGGGGAAGTCCGTGGCTTGACCACCTTCGAACAGTTCACCGTCCTTGCGCCCGGCGAAGTCGATCGTCACGCGATCGCCCTCGGCAGCAGCCCGCTCAACACGCGAGAAGGTCGTACGCTGCTTGCGAAGCACTTCGATCGTCTTGTCGACTTCCGCATCGCCCACCGTCAGCACCGGACGCTCGACCTTCTGGCCCGACAACTCGCCCAGCGGCACTTGCGGATAGACTTCGAAAACGGCGCTGAATTCCAGCAGGCCATCACCGCCCGCTTCCTTCGGTTCGATGCGCGGATAGCCAGCGACGCGCAGATTCTGCTCGCGCACCTTGTCGCCAAAGGCCTTTTCGACGGCAGCACCGATCGCTTCGGAACGAGCCTGGGCACCGTAGGTCTGGGCGACGATCTTCATCGGCACCTTGCCCGGGCGGAAGCCCGGCATCTTGACGGTGCGGGCCATGCGCGAAAGACGCGCGTCGACATCCTTGTCGATGTCGGCGGTCAGCACGGACATATCGATGCGGCGCTCCAGCGCGCCCAGAGTTTCCTGGTTGGTCTGCATTACCTTAACAACCCCTGACTAGTGAAAAGTAGCCCGCTCGCCTCCCGCGCGACGACGATCGTCGACAGAGAATGAGCGCGCGCGGGCGCATCCGGAAAAAATTTCATTCTAACACAGCGAAACACCCTTCCTTCCAGCGTGCTTCCGGTCGCAAAATAGGTCCTGGAGCGCTTGACCATGGAATGAGTTGACAAGGAACTTGCAGCCTTAGCCAGCCTCTGACGGGTGTCGGCAAAGGGCTCGACCTCACAGGAGAGATCCAGATGACCATCTTCAATGCCTACCAGGCCCGCTTCGAGGCGGCCCGTGAAGAAGAGATGTCGATTCAGGAGTACCTCGAATTGTGCAAGTCCGACCCCTCGGCCTACGCCACCTCAGCCGAACGGATGCTGATGGCGATCGGCGAGCCGGAACTTGTAGATACTCGTCTGGATCCGCGCCTGTCTCGAATTTTCTCCAATAAGGTGCTGAAGCTTTATCCGGCCTTCCGTGACTTTTATGGCATGGAAGAGGTGATCGAGCACATCGTGTCGTATTTCCGCCACGCTGCTCAGGGTCTGGAAGAGAAGAAGCAAATTCTCTACCTGCTGGGGCCGGTGGGCGGCGGCAAGTCCTCGCTGGCCGAAAAGCTGAAGTCCTTGATCGAGCATGTGCCCTTCTATGCGATCAAGGGGTCACCGGTGCACGAGTCGCCGCTCGGACTCTTCGACGTGCGGGAGGACGGCAAGCTGCTCGAAGACGATTTCGGCATCCCGCGCCGCTACCTGAACACGATCATGAGTCCTTGGGCCGTCAAGCGGCTCCATGAGTTCAACGGCGACATCACCCGCTTCCGGGTGGTCAAGCTGCGCCCCTCGGTGCTGCGGCAGATCGCAGTGGCGAAGACCGAGCCGGGCGACGAGAACAACCAGGACATTTCGTCGCTGGTCGGCAAGATCGATATCCGCAAGCTCGAGCAGTATTCGCAGGACGATCCGGACGCCTACAGCTATTCGGGCGGTCTGTGCCTGGCCAACCGCGGTCTGCTCGAATTCGTCGAGATGTTCAAGGCTCCGATCAAAGTCTTGCACCCCTTGCTGACCGCGACCCAGGAAGGCAACTACAAGGGCACCGAGGGCTTCGGCGCGATCCCCTTCGACGGCATCGTGATGGCGCACTCGAACGAGTCCGAGTGGATGGCCTTCAAGAACAACCGCAACAACGAGGCCTTCCTCGACCGCATCTACACGGTGAAGGTGCCCTATTGCCTGCGCCTGTCGGACGAGGTGCATATCTACGAGAAGCTGCTCTTCCACAGCTCGCTGTCCGCAGCGCCGTGCGCACCGGATACGCTGAAGATGATGGCGCAGTTTGCCGTCCTGTCGCGACTGAAAGAGCCCGAGAATTCAAGCATCTACTCGAAGATGCGGATCTACGACGGCGAGAATCTCAAGGATACCGACCCGAAGGCGAAGAGCTATCAGGAGTATCGGGACTACGCAGGGGTCGACGAGGGGATGACCGGGTTGTCGACGCGCTTCGCCTTCAAGGCGCTGTCGAAGGTGTTCAACTTCGACCACCGCGAGGTGGCCGCCAATCCGGTCCATCTGATGTACGTGCTCGAACAGCAGATCGAGCAGGAGCAGTATCAACCTGAGACCGAGGCGCGCTACCTCGGCTTCATCAAGGAGTTCCTCGCGCCGCGTTACGCCGAATTCATCGGCAAGGAAATCCAGACGGCGTATCTCGAAAGCTATTCCGAGTACGGCCAGAACATCTTCGACCGCTACGTGACGTACGCCGACTTCTGGATTCAGGATCAGGAGTTCCGCGATCCAAACACCGGTGAGATCCTCGACCGCTCGGCGCTGAACGACGAGTTGGAGAAGATCGAGAAGCCGGCCGGGATCAGCAACCCGAAGGACTTCCGCAACGAGGTGGTGAACTTCGTCCTGCGCGCGCGGGCCAAGCACGACGGCAAGAATCCGAGCTGGACGAGTTACGAAAAGCTGCGCGGCGTGATCGAGAAGAAGATGTTCTCGAACACCGAAGAACTGCTGCCTGTGATCAGCTTCAACGCCAAGGCCAGCGTTGACGAGCAGAAGAAGCACCAGGACTTCGTCAACCGCATGATCGAGAAGGGGTACACAGAGAAGCAGGTTCGACTGCTGTGCGAATGGTATCTGCGCGTCCGCAAGTCGTCCTGAGTTTGACGTGTAAGGTGAGCGGGGCGGGAGGCCCTGCCCACCCCTGCTCGCGAATCCGGAGGGTGTCATGACGCGCATCATCGATCGGCGTTTCGATAGCAAGAAGAAAAGCGCAGTAAACCGTCAGCGCTTCATGCGCCGGTTCAAGCAGCAAATCCGTCGTGCAGTGAATGACGCGATTCACGAGCGTTCGATCCGCGACCTCGACAATGGCGAACAGATCTCGATCCCGTCGAAGGATCTGAACGAACCGCAGTTCCAGCAGGGACGCGGCGGCGTCTGGGAACAGGTGTATTCCGGCAACGACCAGTTCGCGAGCGGGGACCTGATCAACCGCCCGATGGGGGGCAGCGGCGGCCGCGGACAGGGCAAGGCGAGCAACGAGGGCGAAGGCGAGGACGATTTCGTCTTTCACCTGTCGCGCGAGGAATTCCTCGACATCTTCTTCGACGATCTCGCGCTGCCGAACCTCGTCCGCACGCAGCTCGCTCGGATCTCGGACTACAAGACGCAACGCGCCGGCTTCACGTCCGACGGGTCGCCGATGAACATCAACATCGTGCGTTCGATGCGCGGCGCACTGGGCCGGCGCCTGGCGCTCGGGTCGCCATTTTCTGCGCGCTTGCGTGAATTGCAGCGGGAGCTCGACGAGGCGGTCGAACGCTTTGGCGAAGACAGTGACGAAGCGAAGGCCTTGCGAGAGGAAGTGGCCAAGGTCCGCGCAAAGATCGAGGCGATTCCCTTCATCGACAGTTTCGACCTGCGCTACAACAACCGTATCCGGGTGCCGAAGCCGAGCACGCAGGCGGTAATGTTCTGCGTGATGGACGTTTCGGGGTCGATGGACGAGGAAAAGAAGGCGACCGCAAAACGCTTCTTCATGCTCCTCTACCTCTTCCTCAACCGGACCTACGAGCACATCGAGGTGGTCTTCATCCGTCACCACACCGTCGCGAAGGAAGTCGATGAGGACGAGTTCTTCCACTCGCGCGAGTCGGGCGGGACGGTTGTCTCCAGTGCGCTGAAGATGATGCACGACATCATCGCCGAGCGTTACGCCGGCAGCAGCTGGAACGTCTATGGGGCGCAGGCTTCGGACGGCGACAACTGGGACAACGACTCGCCCGTATGCCGCGATCTGCTCGGATCCGGGATCCTCCCCTTCTGCCAGTATTTCGCTTACATCGAGATCACGCCGGGCGAACCGCAAAACCTCTGGCGCGAATACGAGAAACTGCAAGGCCAGCACAAGAACTTCGCCATGCAGAGAATCGAGGAGCCGGCGGACATCTATCCGGTATTTCGTGAACTCTTCAAGAAGAACCTCGTATGAAGCGCACATCGGTCAAGAAGAAGGAACGGGATCTGCCGGCCACGTCGGAATGGACTTTCGATGGGATCACCGCCTACCACAGGGAGATCGCGCGGGTCGCCGAAGAGTTCGGCCTGGACGCCTATCCGCCGCAAATCGAGATCATCACTGCCGAGCAGATGATGGACGCTTACGCGTCGGTGGGCATGCCGGTCAATTACCACCATTGGTCTTTCGGCAAGCATTTCCTGTCCACGGAAAAGAGCTACAAGCGCGGGCAGATGGGGTTGGCGTACGAGATCGTCATCAACTCGAATCCGTGCATCGCCTATCTGATGGAAGAGAACACGCTGATGATGCAGGCGCTGGTGATTGCGCATGCGGCATACGGCCACAACAGCTTCTTCAAGGGCAATTATCTCTTCCGGACATGGACCAATGCCGATGCGATCGTCGACTACCTGATCTTCGCGCGGAACTACATCGCCGAATGCGAGCAGCGGTATGGCGAGGAGGAAGTCGAACTGCTGCTCGACTCCTGCCACGCGCTGATGAATCTCGGCGTCGACCGCTACAAGCGCCCCCCCAAGCTTTCGCTGGCGAAGGAAAAGCAGCGCCAGTCCGAGCGTGCGGAATACCTCCAGAGCCAGGTGAATGAACTGTGGCGCACGCTTCCCATCCACGAAAGCAAGCCCGACCGGGCGCCGGCAGTGCGCTTTCCGCCTGAACCCGAAGAGAACCTCCTCTACTTCATCGAGAAGCACGCGCCCTTGCTCGAACCGTGGCAGCGCGAGGTCGTCCGCATCGTTCGGAAGGTCGCGCAGTATTTCTTCCCGCAACGCCAGACGCAGGTGATGAACGAGGGCTGGGCCTGTTTCTGGCACTACACGCTGATCAATCGCCTCTACGACGAAGGCCTGGTCGCCGACAGCTTCATGCTGGAATTCCTGCAGTCGCACACCAACGTGGTCTATCAGCCGGCGTACAACGAACGCTGGTACAACGGCATCAATCCCTACGCACTCGGCTTCGCGATGTGGCAGGACATCAAGCGCATCTGCGAAAACCCGACGGAGGAAGATCGCGCCTGGTTCCCGGACATCGCCGGCAGCGACTGGCGCGAGACCTTCGATTTTGCGATGAAGAACTTCAAGGACGAGAGTTTCATCGCGCAGTACCTGTCGCCGAAGATCATGCGCGATTTCCGGATGTTCTCGATCCTCGACGACGAACAGGAGCCCAAGCTGAAGGTGTCGGCGATCCACAACGAGTCGGGTTACCGCCGTGTCCGCGAAATTCTCTCCGACCAATACAACCTCGGAACGCGTGAGCCCAATATCCAGGTGTGGAACGTCGATCTGCGCGGCGACCGGTCACTGACCTTGCGCCATCAGCAGTATCGCAAGCGCCCTCTCGGTGGGCCGATCGACGAAGTGATGAAGCACCTTGCGCGGCTTTGGGGTTTCACCGTGAGGCTCGACACGCAACGCGAAGACGGCACGATCGAGCTGGTGCAAGAGACGCGCATCGAAAAGCGTCGTGGCAATTCCGACAACTGAATACCGCCGCAGGAGCAGGATGCCCAGCCTGCTCCGTCATCTGCTGCAGAAGTCGCCAAAAAGTTGCGGTCTGACGCGTAAAATCCGGACATCATGCGATCCGGAGAAATGATGTTTCCTCAAGCCCAACCGATCTACCCGGTGGCGGGAATTCGCACCATCGAAGCCCTCGTGGCACCCCACGCCCAACCTACGCTGATGGAACGCGCGGGCCGGGCATCGGCCGAGGAGGCGGTCCGCCTGACCCAGGACCGGGCAGGCCACACGCTGATCGCTTGCGGTCCGGGAAACAACGGCGGCGACGGCTTCGTCATGGCGCGGCGGCTGCTGCAGGCGGGGCGCCCCGTCACCGTCGCGTTTGCGGGCGACCCGGCCAAGCTCCCTCCCGACGCCGCGGCAGCGCTTACTGCCTGGCGCGCTGCCGGCGGAGAGACAGTGTCCGATTTCCCCGCGGCTCCTGCGAATGGGTGGGCGCTCGTCGTGGACGCGCTGTTCGGCATCGGACTGCGGCGCCCCGTCGAGGGGCGCTACGCCCAGTGGATCGCCAATCTGAATGCGCAGCCGGCGCCACGGCTCGCGATCGACATTCCGAGCGGACTCGACGCCGATACCGGCCGGATTCTTGGCAGCGTGTTTCGTGCCACTGCGACGCTGACCTTCCTCGCACTCAAGCCCGGACTTCTCACACTCGACGGCCCCGACATTTCGGGCGTCGTTCATGTCCACCGCCTCGACATCGATCCGCCCGCCTGGCTTCCGCCGATGGGCCTGCAGACTCAGCCGGCGCTTGTCCGTCCGTTCATGCGGCCGCGTCTGCAGAATACGCACAAGGGCACATACGGCGATGTGGGGATCATCGGGGGCGCGAGCGGCATGATCGGCGCCGCGCTGCTGGCAGGCCGTGCTGCGCTCAAGCTCGGCTGCGGTCGCGTGCTCATCGGGATGGTCGACGAGTGTGCACCGAGCGTCGATTTCAGTCAGCCCGAACTGATGCTGCAGAAGCCGGATGACGTTCTGGCGTACGCGTCGGTGCTCGCGGTGGGCCCCGGCCTTGGAAGCAGCGAGGAGGCGATTTCGATCCTCAACCGTGCGATCCGCAGCAACAAGCCGCTGATCCTCGACGCCGATGCGCTCAACCTCGTCGCCGCATCCCCACAGCTCCGCTCGCAGGTGGCAATCCGCACGGCGCCGACACTGATGACGCCCCACCCGGGCGAGGCTGGACGGCTGCTCGGCGCGGACACCGCCAGTGTCCAGGCGGACCGCGTCGCCGCCGCTCTGACGCTGGCCAGTACTTATCGCGCGCTCGTCGTGCTGAAGGGAAGCGGCAGCGTGCTGACGAATCCCGACGGCCGCTGGCTGATCAACAGCACGGGACATCCGGGCATGGCAAGCGCAGGCATGGGTGACGTACTGACCGGCTTGATCGCGAGTCTCGTCGCCCAGGGCTGGAATCCGGAGTCGGCATTGATCGCGGGCGTTCATCTGCACGGCGCCGCGGCCGACCGGCTCGCGCGCGAGGGCATCGGCCCGATCGGGCTCACCGCAGGCGAGGTCGTCGAGGCCTCGCGCGGCGTCTTCAATGGTTGGATCGCGCAGGCGGCAAAGATTCGTTGAATTTCGCATGCGAATGCAATGCGATCCGCGCCCCCGCTCTCTGCTAGACTTGCCGCAACAGAATATGTAACAGAGTCATGCCGCGAATCAGCGTCGATCGCTTACAGCCGGGCGTCTTTGTGTCGCTGTCCGACCTCGGATGGATGGGACACCCGTTCCTGCTGAACCGTTTCTGCCTCTCCAGCCTGCAACAGGTGCACGCCTTGCGGGAGATGGGTATTGCGGAAGTGGAATGGGATCCGGCGCGCAGCACCGCTGAGCCGCTGCCCGAACAGCCGACGGGCGCCGCCGCGCTGCCGGAAGAGGATTTCGGCAACGCCGCGCTCGCGGACATGCAGGATCAGAAACGGGTGCGCCTCGAACGCGTGCGTCAGCAGCGCGAAGGTCTGGCGCGGCGCGAACGACTGTTCGAGCAGCAGGCGGTCGCGGCGGGCGACATCTTCCGCTCGGTGCTCGCGCGCCCTCAGGACGCCCATCGGCACGCAACGGCGCTGGTCGGGGGACTGGTGCAGAACCTGATGGGCGCCGACAGCATGGTCATCCACCTGGTGAGCCAGAAGAGCCGCGAAGGGGGACTCGCCTTCCATGCGCTGAATGTGATGGCGCTTTCGTTGATGCTGGGCAAGACGCTGAAGCTTTCCGAGGAGGAGATGCAGCACCTCGGCCTGGGCGCCCTGCTCCATGACATCGGCAAGCAGGACATCCCTCCCCGAATCCTGCGCACAACGAAGCGGACCGGGCCCGAAGAGGAGTTCTATCGCGCCCACGTCGGCTACGGCATCAAGACCTTGAGCGGCATGCGCGAGTTGCCGGTCTCCGTACGCAACGTGATCGCCTGCCATCATGAGTACTTCGACGGCTCGGGATTTCCGAACCGCATCGCTGGCGAGAAGATCCCGAAACTCGCTCGTATCGCCGCAATTGCCGATCGATACGACAACCTGTGCAATCCCTTCGAGCTCAAGGAAGCGAAGGCCCCGGCCGAAGCCTTGCGACAGATGTTCCGCACCGAAAGTGGCCGCTACGACGCCGGGATGGTGCAGTTGTTCATCAAGACGCTGGGGGTCTATCCGCCCGGGACCTTCGTCTCGCTTTCGAACGGCAGCATCGGCATGGTGGTGGAGACCAACCCGTCTGATCTTCTCCATCCACTGGTGATGCTTTACGACGTGGGAATCCCCCGCTCCGAGGCACTGCTTGTGGATCTGCGAGATGCCGATCTCAAAGTCGAAACCGCACTCAGTCCGGCGAAGCTCCCGATCGAGACCGTCGAATACCTCTCCCCGCGCGGCCGGCTCGACTATTTCGTCGAAGGAAACAAGAAATAGCCCGAGGCTAGTGGTAGCCGCTTTGTCCGGGGATCGGGGCACGCCGGATGCGCAGATCCGCCAGCAGGCCGATCTCCCAGACCGATTCAGTCGCGCCCGACCGAGTCACCGTCAGCTTCCTTTCAGTCGCCTCCTCCCGTCCCTCCAAGCGTGGATGCCACGCGCGGACCACGTATTCTCCCTGGGGAAGGTCGGCGAGCACGGCCTTGCCGTCAGCCCCCGTCTTCGCGAAGTAAGGACTTTCGGAGACGTAGATATAACCGATCATCCAGTCGTGAATATTGCAGCCGAGGATGACGACACCGGGCTTTTCGAATAGGACCGGCGTCGCCGGCGTGCCCGTATAGAGGGGTAACTCGAAGGTCTTGGCGGGCGAAAACGAGTAGACGTGGTGGCGGATGTTGTCGCGGTTCGGGAAATTGACGGAGCTGCCGACCTGGATCGGCAACACGTAGGGCACGAATTCCTTGTTGATCTGATCGACGACCATCGACGAAACCGGACCGCCTGTCGCTGCTGGCATGGGCGTCGCCGGCAGCGCGACGATCACCGCGTCGGCGACGCCCTTTCCAGTCTTGTCCCGCACCTTGGCCTGGATATCGCCAGCAAGGAGCTCGCCAGCGCCGAGGCTCGACAGCAAGGCTACCCAAGCACAGCTTGCCCGCATTCGACCCATCCGAGATTTGCTCTTCATGGCCTTCAGAACTGATGGAGGTAAATGGCGCGAACGATGTTCGCCTGATAGTCGACACCGCCTTCGGCACGGCTGTCGATGTATTCATACCCCACGGTAAACGACGAGCGGTCATTGATCAGCCTGCTGACGCCAAGACTCGCGCCGCGCGTGATCGCCTTCATCTTATACGCATACCGATCTCCTCCGAATACCGGGTCTTCGGCGATTGCGCTCGAAACGAGAAAGATGGGCAGGTTGCGCATCGTGGTCGAGACGACGTCGCCGTTTCGGATCGTATAGGCGGCGGACAATACGTAGTCCGAACTGAGCGTGTAGTCACCGCCGAGCGTGAAGTTGCGGCTGGTCAGATCGAAGACATCGGCGGGGACGGTCGGAAGCAGCCGATCGAGGACGTAGTCGGACTTGCGCCGCTCGAACTCATAGGTGGCGGTCAGTCCCAGCCGTTCGGTGAGCCGCTTGCCGACCCCGAGCTGAGCCGAGTACAACCAGCCATCGCGCCCGTCGTGGCGGTATTCCAGACGTGTCGCCGAGATCGACGCCCGCGCTTCCGGCGCCAGCGGCCCGAGTCCGAACTTGTGGCGATAGGCGACTCCTACGCCGGCATCGACATGGTCGAGTCCCGAATACTGACGGTAGCCGGTAGCGGAAAGCGTCATGGTCAGCGTGAGGCGGCCGTTATCCGTCACCTGATAACCGTGCCCGCCTTCGGCCGTTACGGCTACGGCCATATCGGACTTGATGTCGCGCTTCAACTGCCCCCGTGGCAGGTTGTCGTCGAAGCGCAGCTCGAGCTCGGTTTCGTCCAACCAACCTGCCTGTGCAACGCACGCTGCGCACGTCAGCAACGGGACGAAGGTCCAGCGGATTCCTGTCATGTGACGCCCTCCCCAGCCCCCGGTTGTCGCGCCGCCACTTGTCCTTCCGCCCCACGGAGCGCGAACCACTCGTGGACTTCGGCGAAGGGCACCGGTTTGGAGATATGGTAGCCCTGCACGACATCGCAGCCCAGTCCCTCTAGCAGCGCTAGACTGTCGGCGGACTCGACCCCCTCCCCAACCACGCGCAAGCCCATGTTGTGGGCGAGATCGATGACCGAGCGCACGATCATCAGGTCGTCCTTGTCGGTCGCCATGTTCGCGATAAAGGATCGATCGATCTTGAGTTCGGAGATTGGAAGCTTCTTGATCAGCGCGAGCGAGGAATAACCGCTCCCGAAATCGTCGATGGAAAGCTGAAATCCCGTCGCCCTCAACTCGGCGGCCGTCTCGAGCGCACGGACGGGGTCGTCCATGATCGCGCTCTCGGTGATCTCGATCACGAACCACGAGGGCTGGGCACCGTGACGCGCCAATAGCTCGCGGACGTGTTCGCCGATTTCGGCATTCAACAGATCGCGCACCGAAAAATTGATCGAGGCAGTGACCTCGAGTCCCTGCTGCCGCCAGCGGACGACGTCTGCAAAGACCCGGTTCATCACCCAGCAGGTGATTTCCCGGATGAAACCTGTCTGCTCGCCGAAGGGAATGAATTCGGCAGGAAGCACGAAGCCGTGGACGGGATGCTGCCAGCGCAGCAAGGCCTCGACCTGTCGTACCGTACGGTCTTGCAGATCGAGCCGCGGCTGGTAATGCAGCACGAACTCGTCCCGCTCGATCGCTTGGCGCAGTTCGCTGGACAAGGACAGCCGCGAGTCGATTTCCGGCTCCATCTTGAGCCGGGGGTCGAACGCCGCGGAGCCGAGGTGCCGCCGCTTGGCGTAGTACATCGCCGCGTCGGCCCGGCTCATGAGCACGTTCATTTCGTCGGCATGTTCCGGGAAACAGGCCAGACCAATGCTGCCCTCGACGTCGAGCATGCGGCCTTCGAAAGACACGGGATCCTCCAGCGACAGGAGGATGCGGCGCGCAACGTCCTCCGCCATTTCCTTCGTCGCCGCGGGCAGCAGCACCGCGAATTCGTCGCCGCCGAGTCGCGCCACGGTGTCCGACGCGCGCAGCAGCGCGCCCCGAAGGCGCGTCGCAACCTCGCGCAGGAGCAGATCGCCTACGTGATGCCCGAGCGTATCGTTGACCTCCTTGAAGCGGTTCAAGTCGATCAGCATGACGCTCACCGGATGGCCCAGGCGTCGTGCAACACCGATTGCCTGGTTCAGGCGATCGTTGAACAGCGCGCGATTGGGAAGGCCCGTCAGCGCGTCGTGATAGGCCATCGCCTTGATCTGCTGCTCGCGCGAAAAGATCGCGAGCCGCATGTTGTCGAATGCGGAGGCTAGTTCGCCCAGTTCGTCGGCTCCGGTCTCGGGCGGCCCCTGGTCGTACTCGCCGCGTTCGAGCCGGCGCGCAAAGGCGACGAGCGAGGTGACCGGGCGCGAAATGCTGCGAGCGATCATCAGGCTTCCGACAATCGTTCCGGCCAAACTAAGGCCGGCGAGGACCAGCAAGGTCACGCGCAGCGAGGCGAAGTGCGCGACGGAATCCGCGAGCGAGCGCTGCAGTATGGCCACCACGCTGCCCTCCTGCCCCGTGGCGAGGGAAGACACCGATACGACGTAGTCTTCACCCGAGAGATCGCTCAGGCCAGCGGCAAGGCTGTCGGGCCGATATTGGGCCAATGCGGACAGCAAGCGCCCTCGGGGCGCAAACGGCATCGTGCTGCCAACGATCTCCCAGCCGCTAGTCGGACGCCAAGCTGCGAAGGACACGTCAAGTGATGTCAGCAGGCCGAGTTCACCGGCAAGAGCGGCATCGATGCGAAACCCGAGCACGGCCCAGGCCACGGGCACCGGCGCGAGCACCGGGACAATGACCAGCTGGAACACGCCGCCGTCCAGCACCTTGATCGCAGACGCGCTGCCCTTTTCGGCCGCCTCGGCAATCAGCTCCGGGAACGCGAACGGTCTGCCGATGTGTGCCTCGGCGCCGGCCGAAGCGTCGGCTAGCACTTTCTGATCGGGGGCCACCAGGATCATCTTTTCGGCACTGATGCGTGCGCCGTGGTTGGCGAGCGCCGATGCGACCGTGGGACTGTCGCCGGTCATCAAGGCCTGACGGAAGGCGAAATCCGAGGTCAGGATGCTTGCCGAATCGACAAGGCGCCGCGAGCGATCTTCCAGCAGGCGGAGGAAGATCCGGTCGCCGACCTGGATCTCCTCGTAGATCTTCCGCAGCGCATTGGCGTGGATGGATTTGTCGATGACGACGAAGATGACGAGCTGGATCGCGATCAGCAGCAAGGCGACGAAGACGATCATCTGGTGGGCGACGACGCGCGCCAAGCTTCCGCGTCGCGTGGCGACACCGACAACTAGCGCCCGGACCCTGCCGAGAAAATCCAATATCGTCACCGCTGCTTGCGTCCAAGTCTCCGAAGCGCCCGAGATTGCGCGCCCGATGGTCGAATCCGCCTGCCTCCGCCTTGACCGGAGCTGCTTTGTAACAGGATACAACCGACCAGCGACGGATACACGTATCTGCCCTGCTGCCACAGGAAAATTAACCGCTTCCGGCTAGCGAATACCGAGGCCACGCGGTCGCAGTTTCAGGAAACCGGTCGCGAGCCCGGTCCCGCCAAGGATCACAGCGCAGCCCGCGATCATGTTCGACGTGACCGCTTCCCCCAGAAGCAGGGCGCCCCACAACATTCCGAATACCGGGATAAGAAAGGTCACGGCAATCGCGCGGGCCGGACCGATCTGGGCGATGAGTCGGAAATACAGCACGTAGGCGACACCGGTGCAGCCCACGGCCAATAGGATCACTGCCAGCCACGCCTCGCGGCCCGGATCGCCCGCCGGCCACAACCACACGGCGAAGGGCGCGAGCAACAGCGCTGCGTAGAGCTGACTTCCCGTCGCGATGGCCATCGGATCGACACCGGTCAGATAGCGCTTGGTGAAATTCGCCGCAATCCCATAGTTGAGCGTTGCGCCGAGGCAGGCGAGCACGGCCCAGCCAGAGCCTCCGGCACGAAACGAGGCCTTGCCCCACACCAGCAGCACCACGCCCAGGAGACCCAGCAGCAGCCCGGCCATCGACGTCGGAGACAGCCTGTCCTTCAGCCACAACCACGCCACGAGCGCCGCAAAAAGCGGCGAAGTGGCGTTCACGATCGAAGCAAAGCCCGCCGTCACCGACAAGGACGCCCACGCGTACAGCACGAACGGAAGCGCCGAATTCGTGAGACCGACGAACAAGAGCGAGCCGGCCCGTTCTCTTAACAATCGAGTGTGCCCGCGCCACGCAAGCACCGGCAGCAACACCAGCGCGGCAAGGCCGACCCGCAGTTCGATCAAGGGAACCGGCCCGAACTGCGGCGCGGCGATACGCATGAACAGGAAAGAGCCACCCCACAGCGCGGCGAGGATCAACATTTCCGAAAAATCGCGGGTCTTCAACGGGGGCCGTCCGTGTGGAAACTCGATGACAGCGCAATCGTGCCAGATTCACCCCAGCGATGGGGCCGAACGGCTAAAATTCCACCTTTGCCAGATACAGACACGTCCTCATGAAACTCTCCCAGCAACTTCGCATCGAGATCCAGCGCAATGTCGCGAGCTCACTCGCCGAGGACGTCGGCACGGGCGACCTGACGGCCCGTCTCATCCCAACCGAAACCGACGCGCGCGGTCGCGTCATTACTCGCGAAGAAGCGGTGATCTGCGGAACGGCCTGGTTCGACGCCACTTTCGCAGCGCTCAGTCCGTCCGCGACGATCATTTGGCACGTGCGTGACGGCGAGCGCGTGAGCGCCGGGCAGGTGCTGTGCGATGTCGTCGCCGGCGCCCGCGTGCTGCTGACTGCCGAACGCACCGCCCTGAATTTCCTGCAGTTGCTCTCAGCGACCGCGACCGTGACACGGCGTTTCGTCGACGCGGTGGCCGGCACCGGCGCGAAGATCGTCGACACACGCAAGACACTTCCCGGACTTCGGCTGGCGCAGAAATATGCAGTCGCGGTCGGCGGCGGTGCGAACCACCGCATCGGCCTCTACGACGGCATCCTGATCAAGGAAAATCACATCATCGCGGCCGGCAGCATCGCCAAGGTGATGGAACAGGCCCGCACGATCGCACCGTCGAATGTCTTCATCGAAGTCGAAGTCGAAACGCTCGACGAATTGGAAGAGGCCCTCGCCGCCGACGCCAAGATGGTCCTCCTCGACAACATGAGTCTCGAGCAGATGCGCAAGGCCGTCGAAATCACGGCGGGCCGCGCCGAACTTGAAGCGTCGGGCGGCGTGAACCTGGAAAAGGTTCGCGCGATCGCCGAGACCGGCGTGAACCGTATCTCGATCGGCAGCCTCACTAAGGATGTACGCGCGCTGGATCTGTCTCTGCGCCACGTCGAGGAATAGGCCCCCCGAAAATTCGACGCCCCCGGAATTTCTCCACGGGGGCGTCGGATCGGAACCTGAATGCGTCCGGTGGGGCGCCTGCCGTTTACCCAGCGACGTGCCGGACGACGAACTGCTTCACTGCGGCAACGTCCGGCGCCATCACTTCGACGCGCTGCGGCAAGGCCTCGATGCCTTCCAGCTGTGCGGGCCGCTCCGGTTCGCGTCCCAGGGCCTCGCGGATCGTCTCGGCGAATTTCACCGGCAGCGCCGTTTCCAGCACCAGCAGCGGCACTCCGGCAGGCACGCTTCCGGCGCAATCCCACGCCACCTTCACGCCGTCCGCAGTGTGCGTATCGATCATCGCACCGTACTGCTCGAACACTTGGCGGATCGTCGCCAGACGGTCGGCGTGCGAGCTGCGCCCGGACGTGAAACCGAAGTTGCCGAGGCGCGAAAACTCGGCGGACTGCGACAGGTCGAAGCTGCCACCCGCGTCGACGGACTTCCACAGCTCGGCGACTTTCGCCGGATCGCGGCCGACGAGGTCGAAGATGAAGCGTTCGAAGTTCGATGCCTTGGAAATGTCCATCGAGGGACTCGACGTGACGTGCGTCTCCGCCGCCCTGCGCGGACGATACACCCCAGTGCGGAAGAACTCGTCGAGCACGTCGTTCTCGTTCGTCGCGAGGATCAGACGCGAGATCGGCAGGCCCATCTGGCGCGCGATGTGGCCCGCGCAGATGTTGCCGAAATTGCCCGAGGGCACGCAGAAGGCAACTTGCTGGTCGTTCGACGTGGTACCGGCGAAATAGCCCTTGAAGTAATAGACGATCTGCGCCGCGACGCGCGCCCAATTGATCGAATTGACCGCGCCGATCTTGTACTTGGCCTTGAACTCGGCGTCGTTGGACACCGCCTTCACGATGTCCTGGGCGTCATCGAACATGCCCGTGACAGCGATGTTGTAGATGTTCTCGTCCTGCAGCGAGTACATCTGCGCGCGCTGGAACGCGCTCATCTTGCCGTGCGGCGACAGCATGAACACGCGCACGCCGTGCTTGCCGCGCATCGCATATTCCGCAGCGGAGCCGGTGTCGCCGGAGGTCGCGCCGAGGATGTTGATCTGCTCGCTTCGCTTGTCGAGGACGTACTCGAACAGGTTGCCGAGCAGCTGCATCGCCATGTCCTTGAATGCCAGCGTGGGGCCGTTCGACAGCTCAAGCAACCCGAAGCGCCCCTTCTCCAGCCAGTGCACGGGCGTGATGTCGGCCGCGTTGTCGCCCGGACGCGCGAAGCAGTAGACGTCGGCAGTGTAGGTCTTGTCGCAGATCGCCTTCAGGTCGGCGGCCGGAATGTCGGTGATGAACTTCGACAGGATTTCGAACGCCAGCTCGGCATAGGACAGGCCGCGCCAGGCATCGAGCTCGGCGCGCGAGACCTGCGGATAGCTTTCCGGCAGATAGAGGCCGCCGTCGGGCGCGAGACCGCCGAGCAGGATGTCGCAAAATTCGGGGCGAGCGGCATGGCCGCGGGTCGACAGGTACTTCACTGAATCTTCCTTCAACTGTGCGGGGACGTTCCCCGTGGGGAAGCCGGGCGGCGTCCGGCCGAAGCCCGGCGCACCGTCCGGTCAGGCATGACGATTACTGCAGGCTTTCCATGCGCAGGCGGACGATCTTGCCGGAGACCACCGGAAGCGCCTCGATGCTCGCGATCGCGGCGTTGGCGTTCTTCTCCAGCGTGGAGTGCGTCAGCATGATGATATCGGTCTGCGAGGCGCCTTCGGCCGCTTCCTTCTGCAGCAATGCCTCGATCGAGATGTCGCTGTCGGCGAGGATGCCCGTGATGTCCGCAAGCACGCCCGGCTTGTCGTCGACGCGCATGCGCAGGTAGTAGGAAGTCTCGACCTCTTCGATCGGCAGGACCTTCATGTCGCGCACTTGGTCCGGCTGGAACGCGAGGTGCGGCACACGGTGCTCGGGATCGGCGGTATGCAGGCGGGTGACGTCGACGAGGTCGGCGATCACGGCCGAAGCGGTCGGCTCGGCGCCGGCACCCTTGCCATAGTACAGGGTCGTGCCGACGGCGTCGCCATAGACCATCACTGCGTTCATCGCGCCTTCGACGTTGGCGATCAGGCGCTTGGCCGGGATCAGGGTCGGATGCACGCGAAGCTCGACGCCGGTTTCGCGCATCTTCGCGATGCCCAGCAGCTTGATGCGGTAGCCGAGTTGTTCGGCGTAGGTGATGTCCTCGGCTTCGAGCTTGGTGATGCCTTCGACGTAGGCCGCCTCGAACTGCATCGGCACCCCGAACGCGATCGCGCTCATGATCGTCGCCTTGTGCGCTGCATCGACGCCTTCGATGTCGAAGGTCGGGTCGGCTTCGGCATAACCCAGCGCCTGCGCTTCCTTGAGCACGTCGGCGAAGGGCAGACCCTTGTCGCGCATTTCCGACAGGATGAAGTTCGTCGTGCCGTTGATGATGCCGGCGAGCCACTGGATGCGGTTCGCGGATAGGCCTTCGCGCAGCGCCTTGATGATGGGGATGCCACCGGCAACGGCGGCCTCGAACGCGACCATCACGCCCTTCTTCTGCGCGGCGGCGAAGATCTCATTGCCGTGTACCGCGAGCAGTGCCTTGTTGGCGGTGACGACGTGCTTGCCGTTCTCGATCGCCTTCAGCACCAGCTCACGCGCGACGCCGTAGCCGCCGATCAGTTCGACGACGATGTCGATTTCCGGATCCGCAACGACCGAGAACGCGTCGTCGGTCAGCTTGACGCCTTCACCGGCAACCTTGCGGGCGAGCTCCAGATTCTTGTCGGCCACGGTGGTAATCCGAATCGGGCGACCGGCGCGACGAGTAATTTCTTCCTCGTTGCGCTTCAGAACGGTGAACGTACCGCCGCCGACGGTACCAATGCCCAGCAGGCCAACATTGATCGCTTTCATAAGAGCTCGTTGAGTAGTGAAACGTGGTTGAAACGGTGCAGCATTCAGGTGCCGTGACGCTTGCGGTAATGCTCGAGGAAGCGTGCTATACGGCCGATCGCGTCGCGCAGGTCGTCCTCGTGCGGCAGGAACACCAGCCGGAAGTGGTCGGGATGCGGCCAGTTGAAGCCGGTGCCCTGCACGAGCAACACGCGCTCGGCCTCCAGCAGCTCCGTGATGAAGGCCTGGTCGTCCTCGATCGGATAGATCTTCGGATCGAGCCGCGGGAACATGTACAGCGTCGCCTTCGGTTTCACGCAGCTGACGCCCGGAATCGCGGTGATCAGCTCGTGCGCGAGATCGCGCTGGCGGCGCATCCGGCCGCCCTCATTCACCAGGTCATCGATGCTCTGGTAGCCGCCCAGCGCGGTCTGGATTGCGTACTGGCCGGGGACGTTCGCGCACAGCCGCATCGAGGCAAGCATGTTGAGCCCTTCGATGTAGTCCTGTGCGTTACGCTTGTCGCCGCATACGACCATCCAGCCGGCGCGGTAGCCGCAGGAACGGTAGTTCTTCGACAGGCCGTTGAAGACCATCGTCAGCACGTCTTCCGACAGCGAGGCGAGCGACGTGTGCCTCTCGCCGTCGTACAGCACCTTGTCGTAGACCTCGTCCGCATACAGGATCAGCCCATGCTCGCGCGCAATCTCGACGATGCCGCGCAGGATATGGTCCGGGTACAGTGCGCCGGTCGGGTTGTTCGGGTTGATGACGACGATCGCGCGCGTGTTGGGCGTGATGCGTGCGCGCATGTCCTCGAGGTCGGGGAGCCAGCCCTCGGCCTCGTTGCACAGGTAATGCACGGGCGTGCCGCCGGAAAGGCTCACCGCGGCCGTCCATAGCGGATAGTCCGGTGCCGGCACCAGCACTTCGTCGCCGACGTTGAGCAGCGCGTTCATCGCCATCACGATCAGCTCGGACACACCGTTGCCGATGTAGATATCCTCGATATCCACACCCTTGATCTGCTTCTGCTGCGTGTAGTGCATGATCGCCTTGCGCGCGGCGAAGATGCCCTTGGAATCGGAGTAGCCCGCCGAATTCGGCAGATTCCGGATCATGTCCATCTGAATTTCTTCGGGAGCGTCGAAACCGAACGCGGCGAGGTTGCCGATGTTCAGCTTCATGATCTTGTGCCCCTCGTCTTCCATCTGCTTGGCGCGGGTCAGAACCGGGCCGCGGATGTCGTAGCAGACGTTTGCGAGCTTGGCGGACTTGCGGACCACGGCGCCGGCACGCGCCGCTTCCGGCGCAGAATGCGTTTCGGGTAAAGGGGAAGCCACCCTCAGCTTGGGCTCGACGCTCATCGCAGTACGTCCTTTCTTTCGCATTATCGACACTCCGCACCGCGCCATCGACGCGCCGGGATACTTGTCCACAGCACCGGACCCGGAGAAAGCATCGGGTGGGCCGGGAATCCAAAAGAAGGTATCTTATCCAACCCTGTACCCCCCGGCAATTTCGCCGCCCAAGCCGCACGCCATGAAACTGAATCTCGACGTCAATCCGAACCTCAACCTCGTGACGGGGTATGGGGCTGACCACCTCATGATCAACAAGGTCCGCCATGACGGAAACCTGGTGGTGACGACCGATCGCATCGTCACCGGATGGGCGCAAGGCGGATTCGACGCACTTCGGCCCGAGGACTTCGAAGCCGTTCGCGCGCTGCAGGTCGAAATCGTGATCATCGGCACCGGCGCCCGCCAGCGCTTCCCGCGTCCCCAGATCATGCGCCCGCTGATCGACGCGCGTGTCGGGTTCGAGGTCATGGACTTCGCCGCGGCCTGCCGCACCTACAACATACTGGCATCGGAAGGACGATCGGTCGCCGCCGCCCTGCTCTTCGATCCCGCCTGAATCCGGCAAAACGTCGCATTCGCGCGTCAATCGCACGCCGGCCGATTGTCAGCCGGCCGCGTCCTCCGCTACGCTGCGCATATGTCCTTATGCCGGAGATGCGATGACAGCCGACAGCACGCCCAGTCCCGACTTCGAACTCCCTGCAACAGGCGGCCAATCCGTGTCGCTTGCCGGCTTGCGCGGCCGGAAAGTGGTGTTGTACTTCTACCCCAAGGACAACACGCCCGGCTGCACGAACGAAACGATCGATTTCCGCGACCACTACGAGGCCCTCCACGCGGCCGACTGCGCCGTGTTCGGCATCTCGCGCGACAGCCTCAAATCGCATGAAAACTTCAAGGCCAAGCTCGGCCTGCCCTTCGAACTGACTTCGGATACGGAGGAACTCGCCTGCAACGCCTTCGGCGTGATCAAGATGAAGAACATGTACGGCAAGCAGGTCCGCGGCATCGAACGCAGCACCTTCGTGATCGGTGTCGACGGCCGCATCCTGCGCGAATGGCGTGGCGTGAAGGTTCCGAACCACGCCAAGGACGTGCTGCAGTTCGTACAGAGTCTCTAAGAAACCCGGCCGAAACGGCCGTCACCGAGGTCAATACGGAGGTTCACCTCATGGTCAAGCGCGCGCCCAGCTCAACGAAGACCAAACTCTTTGTCCTCGACACCAACGTGCTGATGCACGATCCGACCAGCCTGTTCCGCTTCGAGGAGCACGACGTCTACGTGCCGATCATGACGCTGGAGGAACTCGACAACAACAAGAAGGGCATGTCGGAAGTCGCGCGCAACGCGCGCCAGGCCAGCCGAACGCTTGATGAAGTCGTCACCTCCGGCGAGCACGACATCGCGACCGGGATCGATCTGGCGGCGCCCTCGCACGATCTCGCGACCGGCAAGCTCTTCCTGCAGACGGAGGCGATCAACGTGCAGTTGCCGGCTGCACTCCCCACCGCCAAGGGCGACAACCAGATTCTCGGCGTGATGATGCATCTGGCCGAACGCGCTCCCAAGCGTCCGGTGATCCTCGTCTCCAAGGACATCAACATGCGCATCAAGGCCCGCGCGCTGGGCCTCGACGCGCAGGACTACTTCAACGACAAGGTTCTCGAGGACACCGACCTCCTCTACACCGGCTGGACGGAGCTGCCCATCGACTTCTGGGACAAGCACGCCAAGGACATGAAGTCCTGGAAGGAGAACGGGCACACCTACTACCAGGTCGAAGGTCCGATGAGCACCGACCTGATGGTCAACGAGTTCATCTACCAGGACGGCGAGAATCCGCTCAACGCCTGGGTGAAGGAACGCAACGGCCGCAGCGTGCTGATCGAGACTGTCACCGACTACGCGCACAACAAGAACAACGTTTGGGGGATCACGGCGCGCAACCGTGAGCAGAACTTCGCGTTGAACCTGCTGATGAACCCCGAGATCGACTTCGTCACCCTGCTCGGCCAGGCCGGCACCGGCAAGACGCTGTTGACGCTCGCCGCGGGCCTGACCCAAGTCCTCGAGACCAAGCGCTACTCCGAAATCATCATGACGCGCGTCACGGTGCCGGTCGGCGAGGATATCGGCTTCCTGCCGGGCACCGAGGAAGAGAAGATGGCACCGTGGATGGGGGCGCTTGAGGACAACCTCGACGTCCTCAACGGGACCACCGGTGAAGGCGGTGACTGGGGCCGTGCGGCGACGCGCGACCTGATCCGCTCGCGCATCAAGGTGAAGAGCCTCAACTTCATGCGCGGACGCACCTTCATCAACAAGTTCCTGATCATCGACGAAGCGCAGAACCTGACGCCGAAGCAGATGAAGACCTTGATCACGCGCGCCGGGCCCGGCACCAAAGTCGTATGTCTGGGCAACATCGCGCAAATCGATACGCCCTACCTCACGGAGGGCAGCTCGGGCCTCACCTTCGTCGTCGATCGCTTCAAGAGCTGGCCGCACTCCGGCCACATCACCTTGCAACGGGGCGAACGCTCGCGCTTGGCGGACCACGCAGCCGAAGTCCTGTAGCCGCACGCGAGTTCAACGGGGCGTCCGGGATATCCACGCCCCGTAGCGAAACATTGTTACAGGTCATACTGTACCGGGGGTAAGCGTCCTATAATAAAAAGGTTTTTTGCCAGAAAACCTTTTAATGACCGCCACTGCCCCCGAGATGCTGGTCGGAGCCAGCGCCGAGTTTCTCAAGCGCTTTTCACCGTTCAACCGGATGGAAGCGGACGCGCTCGAGTTTCTCGCGGAGCGCGCGGTCCTCGCCTTCCACCCCAAGGGCCGGGAAATCCTGACGCCCGAAATGGGGCAGCCGACACACTTCCACATCGTGCAGCGCGGCCAGGTCCAGGCAAGACAGTCCGGTCCGACGAGCGTCACCGACTACACGATGATGACGCTGGGCCCCGGCGAATGCTTCCCGATCGGCGCAATCTCGGCGCAGCGTCCATCGACGAATGCCTACGTCGCGGCCGAGGACAGCTTCGTCTTCCAGATTCCCGCGGAAGATTTCCTGGCGCTCATGCAGATGAGTTCGGTCTTCCACCTCTTCTGCACGCAGTACATCGCGAGCCTGCTCAGCCAGTCGCGCCAACAGCTGCAGACCACGTTCTCGCAGCGCGCGGCCGAGCAGCAGACGATGACGACGCTGCTGGGGCAGCTCGTCAAGAGCGATCCCGTCTTCGTCACGCCCGACGCGACGATCCGCTCTGCGCTCGAGAAGATGGCCGAACGACACATCGGCTGCATCGTCATCGTCGACGGCGAGCGGCGTCCGGTCGGCATCCTCACGCAGAGCGACCTGCTGCCGCGCGTGGTGCTTCCCGGCATCGACCTCACCCGCTCCATCCGCGACGTGATGACCCAAGCGCCGCACGTGATGTCGGCGACCGCGTCGGCCTATGACGCCGCACTCGACATGGCGACGCATGGCGTGCGGCACCTGCTCGTCATCGATAGCGAAGAGCGCCTCAAAGGCGTCGTGTCCGAACGCGACCTCTTCACGCTACAGCGCATCAGCCTGCGCCAGATCCGCGCGAGCATCGAGGGCGCCGCGGACATCGAAGCGCTGAAGGGGGCGAGCCGCGACATCCGCCAGCTCGCGCTGAACCTGATCGCCCAGGGGATCGGCGCGGAGCAGCTCACGCAATTCATCTCGGCACTCAACGATGTGCTGACCCGCCGCATCATCGACCTCGCCGTCGCCAAGCACGCACTCTACGGCGTCGATTACGCTTGGCTCGCCTTCGGCTCCGAGGGCCGGCACGAGCAGACGCTGTCGTCGGACCAGGATAACGGCATCATCTTCGAGGTCCCCGAAGGCGGCGACGGCGCGACGTTGAAGCGGCGGCTGATGGTGTTCGCGGGCGATGTGAACGACGACCTTGCTGCCTGCGGTTTCCCGCTGTGCAAGGGCGGCATCATGGCCCGCAACGCCGACCTCTGTCTGACGCTGGACGAATGGAAAGGCCGCTTCGGCGACTGGATCCGCGAACCGGATCCGCAGGCGCTGCTCAACGCATCGATCTTCTTCGATTTCCGCGTCCTGTGCGGCAACGAGCGGCTCGGGGATCAGTTGCGCAGCTGGCTCAATCGCTCCGCGCGTTCGAACACGGCCTTCCTGCGCATGATGGCTGCGAACGCGCTGCAGGTTGCGCCCCCGCTCGGCCGCATCCGCGATTTCGTCGTCGAGGATGACGGCACGATCGACCTGAAGAAATTCGGCACGCGGCTTTTCGTGGACGCCGCACGCATCCTCGCGCTACGCGCCGAGGTCGGCTCCAGCAGCACGGTCCAGCGCCTGCGCCAGGCAGGCGCGAAGATCGGCGTGGCGGCCGAAGAGCTCGCAGCGCTGATCGACGGCTTCCACTTCATACAGTTGCTGCGCCTGCGCTCGCAGCATCTCGATACCGAGCACGACGCGCCGGGCGACAACCGCATTAACCCGGACAACCTGAACGAACTGGACCGCCGCATCCTGAAGGAAGCGTTCCGACAGGCCCGCAAGCTGCAGCTGCGGCTGAAGCTCGATTACCAGCTATGAACTGGCTCACTCGCCTGCTCGGCAACCGCCCCGACCTCGAATCGCTCGACGCGCTGTCGCGTGACGCCATCCTGCGCTGGCAGGCGCTTCCGCAGCCGGACCTCGGGAAGCCGCAGTTCGAAACCCGCTATGTCGTGTTGAACACCGAAGCGACCGGCCTCGATGTCGACCACGACCGGCTGCTCGCGGTCGGCGCAATCGCGATCGACGGCGCCTTGCTGTCTCCTCGCGACAGCTATTACGCAACACTGAACCCGGATCCGGCCAAGGCGCTTGCCGAACTGCTGACGTTTACCGGGAACGGGCCGGCCGTCGTTTATAATGCTGGGTTTAACCGCACGTTGATCGAGCGGGCGCTGGCAGAACATCTGGGCGTCGAGCCCGAATGGTGCTGGCTCGATCTGTACTGGCTGCTCCCCAGCCTTTTCGAAGAGCACATCGACAGGCCTGCCCGGCTTGGCGACTGGATGAAAGTCTTCGGCATCGAAACCTTTCAGCGTCACCACGCGCTCGGCGACGCGTGGGTGATCGCCCAGCTCATGCTCGCCGCACAATCCCGTGCCCTCCAGGCAGGCACATCTTCCGCACGCAGCCTGGCCGACCTTGAACGCAACCGGCGGCAATTGAGCCGCCAGCCATGACCAGACGGGAGTTGATATTGACCCGCTTTTCCAATCTAACCCTCACCCTGGCCTCCCTGGCCCTGTCACTTTCACTCGCAATTTCGCCCGCTGCAGACGCAGCTGAAACATCGCAGCAAACCGTCACCCAAAGCGCTCTCCAGTCCATCGAGGGCTACAGTAGCGCGGTCCAGAATCTCGTCAACGAGGGCATGGACTATCTCGGGATCCGCTACCGCTTCGGCGGTAATTCGCCAGAAACAGGCCTCGACTGCAGCGGCCTAGTCCAGAACGTCTTCCGCAACGCACTCGGCCTCGATCTTCCTCGCGCAGCGCACGATATGGCGCGCCTCGGCGAGAAGGTGGGCATGCAGGATTTGAAGCCGGGCGATCTGGTCTTCTTCAATACGATGCGCCGAGCGTTTTCGCACGTCGGAATCTATCTCGGCGACGGTCGCTTCCTCCATGCGCCCCATCGCGGCGCCGAGGTGCGCATCGAGGACATGGACAAGACCTACTGGCTGAAACGCTTCAACGGTGGCCGTCGCCTGCTGCAGGACGGAACGGGGACCGAATAAGCCTTTGATCGCGCGGGAGGCGCTCTTCCGCGCGACACACGCTGGCACAATGCCGGCCTGCCCTGCGGCCCGGATCGCTTGAGTTGCAGAAACTCTTTCGCTAGGGTGAATAGCAATCCCGCCTCGGCCGCCGCGCACGGCTGAGATTCCCGGATCCGGAGCCGAGGAGATGGGGCATGAGTGCGAGCTGGGTGGTTCTGGCCTCCGCGGCTTACCTTTGTCTACTCTTCGCGATCGCCTTCACCGTCGATCGCGGAGGTTCGTTGTTGCCGTCGCGCGCGCTGCCGGAACGCTGGATCTTTTCGTTATCGCTCGCCGTCTACAGCACCTCGTGGACGTTCTACGGCAACGTCGGTCAGGCGGCGACGTCCACGCAGGGATTCATCCCGCTTGATCTGGGCCCGATCCTCGTCTTCGTATTCGCTCAGCCGCTGCTGCGCAAGCTGCTGCGCGTATGCAAGAGCCAGCACATCACCTCGCTCGCGGATCTCGTCGCGGCCCGGTACGGCAAGAAGCGCTCGCTCGCCGCGCTAACGACGCTCATCGTCGTCATCGGCATCATCCCGTACATCTCCCTACAGTTGAAGGCGGTATCGACCACCTTCGACCTCCTGACGGCGACGCCTCTTGGCCCGCTGGCGGAGCGTGCTGCAGGAGCCGTGCCGATGCACCAGGACACCGCGTTATACGTCGCACTGCTGATGGCCGGCTTCGTGATGCTCTTCGGCACGCGTCGCATCGACCCCACGGAGCAGCATCGCGGCATGGTCACGACGATCGCGTTCGAGTCGCTGGTCAAGCTCGCGGCAATGCTGGCGGTCGGAGTGTTTGTGACATACGGGCTGTTTGATGGATTCGGCGATGTGGTCGGAGACGCTCTGAGCCGCAGCGATACGGCTCACCTAGTCGATCTCGCCGCGCAAATGCGGGTGCCGGAGTTCTGGTCGATCGCCGTCCTGTCGGCCATGGTGGTCATCTGTCTGCCCCGCCAATTCCAGGTACTGGTCGTCGAAAACACGCAGACGGCCCACCTGCGCACCGCCGCCTGGCTCTTTCCGCTTTATCTCGTCGCCCTCAACGTCTTCATCCTGCCGATCGCGCTGGCCGGCCGCTTGATCCCGGCGCTCACAGGCGTCAGTCCGGACAGCTACGTCCTGACGGTGCCGCTTGCGAGCGGTGCCACCTGGCTGGCCCTCTTTGCGTTCCTGGGCGGTTTTTCGGCGGCGACCAGCATGATCATCGTCGAGACCGTCGCCCTCGCGACGATGGTCAGCAACGCCTTGATCCTGCCGTCGCTGATTCGCGGGCGCCGGCTGCGCGACGCCAGCCAGCGCAGCCTCGTGGGCCTCGTCAAGTGGGTCCGCCGCGGCTCCATCCTCGGTATCCTCCTGCTGGCCTACTCCTACGTCCGCCTCGTCGGCAACTCCTTCGCGCTGACCGGCATCGGACTCGTGTCCTTCGTCGCCGTAGCGCTCTTTGCGCCCGTCATCGTCGGCGGACTTTACTGGCGCCGGGCGCACTGGCGCGGCGCCTTCTGGGCGCTCGTCGCGGGCTTTGCGGTCTGGTGCTACACGCTGTTGATCCCGTCCCTTGCCGAATCGGGTTGGCTTGGGAGCGGCTTGCTGGAACGCGGCCCCTTCGGCATCGCAGCGCTCAAACCCTACGCGCTGTTCGGCCTCGCCGGCCTCGACCGCATCACGCACGGCTTGATATGGAGCTTCGGCATCAGCCTGGGGACCTATGTCGGGGTGTCGCTGCTGTCGAGCCCGACCCAGGACGATCGCGCCCTCGCGGGGGCTTTCGTCGACAGCGTCCAGACGGCGCCCGAACGCGAGTTTTCCGCCTCGCTGCACTGGGGCGACCTTGCCCAGGTGCTGGCGCGATTCCTCGGCAACGACGCGGCGCGGCGCGAGACGGAAAGGCTCGCTGCCACGCGCGGCATTCCGCTCGAACTCGAACGCGCCGCCGACACCGAACTGGTCGGCGACGTGGAGAAGCTGGTCGCGGGAGCCGTCGGCAGCAGCCTCGCCCGCGTCGTCATTGCGTCCGTCACACGTGAACGGCAGGACAACATCGCCGGTGTCCTGACGCTGCTTTCGGAGGCCTCGGAGCAGATCGAAATGCAATGGGAGCGGCTGCGCGAAGCCGTCCAGAACATCGATCAGGGTCTCGCGATGTTCGACGCGGATCTGCGCCTCGTCGTGTGGAATGACCGCTTCTTCGAGATGTTCGCGATCGGCCCGGCCCTTGCGACGGTCGGCACTCCCTTTGCAGCGCTGATTCGGGAAACAACACGCGACGCGAATGAAGCCGAAACGGATTCACTCGTAGGCAAAGCCGTCGAACGGGCGAGGCTCTCCGAACCCCAGACCTACGAGCATCGGCGGCCGGACGGCCACATCATCGACGTTTACCAGAAGCGATTGCCCGACGGCGGCCTCCTCGCGACCTTCACGGACATCACTGACCGCAAACTCGCCGAAAAGGCCCTGTGGGACGCGAAAGCGAATCTCGAACAACAGGTCGAAGCGCGAACCGCCGAGGTCAGGGAAAGCGAACATCGCTTTCGGGATTTCGCGGAATCGGCGTCGGACTGGTTGTGGGAATGCGACGACCGGCTGCGCTTGACCTATCTCTCCGAGCGGGCGGCGGAGACGCTTGGCCATCCGGCAGTCACTGCGATCGGTCAAAGCCTCACGAGCCTCGCGGCGGCCCACGAAATCTCTCCGGAAACGTGGAAGAAGCATCTGGAGGATCTCGACGCCTACCGGCCATTCAGCGGCATCGAATATCCGATCGAGACCGGCGACCGTGAGATTACGCATGTGCGGCTGAGCGGCAAGCCGGTGTTTGACGCGAGTGGCATGTTCCTCGGCTATCGCGGTACAGCGACCGACGTGACCGAGCTCGCGCGCGCGCAACTTGAGCTGATCCGCCAGGAAAAGATGGCAGCCTTGGGGGGACTCGTTGCCGGTGTGGCGCACGAGATCAATACGCCTGTCGGGCTCGGCATCACCGCGACGAGCTTCCTGCGCGAACGGGCGAGCGAGTTTTCCGAACGCTACACAAGCGGGCAGATGAAACGGTCCGATCTCGAGACATTCCTCTCGACACTCGACGAATCGCTCGGATCCCTGGAAAACAACCTGCATCGCGCCGCGGGGCTGGTGCGCAGCTTCAAGCAAGTGGCGGTCGACCAGTCGAGCGACGCACCGCGCCGTTTCAATGTCAGGGAATACCTCGGCGAGATTCTCGACAGCCTTCGGCCGCAGCTCAAAAGGACGCCCCACTCGGTCTACGTCGAGTGTCGCGACGATCTCGAGATCGAAAGTTTCCCGGGGGCCTGGTCACAGATCCTGACCAACCTGATCGTCAATTCCCTGCAGCACGGCTTCACCGACGACGTACCCGGTCACATCGAGATCGTCGTGCGCGAAGACGCTGCAACGTTGTGGCTCACCTATCGCGATGATGGACGGGGAATGTCGGCCGATCTCGCGCGGCTCATCTTCGATCCTTTCTTCACGACTCGTCGCAGCGAAGGCGGCAGCGGCCTTGGGATGCACATCGTGTACAACCTCGTCACCCAGCAATTGCAGGGACGGATCACCTGTTTCACTGCTCCCGGAAAAGGCATAAGCTTCACGATAACCCTCCCTCTGACGACGGAGCCTCCAAATGGCTGATCCCGGCGTTCCCGCCAAGGCTGTCCCGGACGACGACGCGCTCTTGTTCGCCGACGAGGACACCTCGCCCCAGACGGAAACGCCCCTCAGCCATGCCTCCCCCTGGAAGATCCTCGTCGCCGACGACGACGAGGAAGTGCATGCGGTCACGCAGATGGTGCTGCGCGACCTTGAGTTCGAGCGACGCCCCATCAAACTCATTTCGGCGCACTCCGGACGAGAAACCCTCGAACAGCTCGCCGCACATCCCGACGTCGCCGTACTCCTGCTCGACGTGGTCATGGAAACCGATCACTCGGGGCTGGACGTCGCGCATCGCATCCGCGACCTACTCCACAATCACATGGTGCGGATCATTTTGCGGACGGGGCAGCCGGGCCAGGCGCCGGAACGCAGCGTGGTAATCGACTACGACATCAACGACTACAAGGAAAAGACCGAGCTCACCGCACAGAAGCTCGTGACAACGGTGATCGCAGGGCTGCGTTCCTATCGCGATCTCGTCACCATCGAGCGCAGCCGGCGCGGGCTGGCGCAAATCATCGACGCGTCGCGCGACCTCTTCGCACCCCAGTCACTCGCACGCCTGTCGTCTGGCGTCCTCACTCAGCTCACAGCCCTGCTCCACCTCGGGGAAAACGGTTTGCTGTTGCAGGACTCGGGCGTGGCGGCGATCCGCGGCGACGAATCCCAGGCGAACTACGAAATCCTCGCCGGCACAGGTCGCTTTGCGGGCACCGAAGGGCACAAGCTCAGCACCGAACTCGCGCCCGAAGAGATGCAGCGGATGCTGAAGATCGGCCAGGGCGAGATCGTGTTCTCGGGCGGGGAATTCATCGGCCGATTCAAGGCCCATACCGGCTCGGAAAACATCATCTTCGTCCAAACGGCGCATTCCAGCGAGGCGATGGACGTCAACCTGATCCGTCTATTCGCCTCCAACATCGGCCTCGCATTCGACAACGTGCATCTGCAGGAAGAGCTCGCCTCGACACAATCCGAGCTCGTGCACACCCTGAGCGAGGTCGTCGAGACGCGCTCGAACGAGACGGGCATGCATGTAGTCAGGGTCGGCGCGCTGTCGGCACTGCTCGCCCATCTTGCAGGCCATGACGAGACGGACTGCTTGATGCTGATGCAGGCTGCGCCGATGCACGACCTCGGGAAGGTCGGCATCCCCGACTCGATCCTGCACAAGCCGGGTCCACTCGCACCGGACGAGTGGGAAATCATGAAGACCCACACTTCGCTCGGCTACAACCTGCTGCATGGCTCGAAACGACGGACGCTGCAGACCGCCGCAATCATCGCGGAGCAGCACCACGAATGGTGGGACGGAGGCGGTTACCCGAACGGACGCAAGGGCAAGGAGATCCACCCCTTCGGCCGCATCGTCGCCGTCATCGACGTCTTCGACGCGCTCTCGCATCCGCGCTGCTACAAGGGCGCGTGGGAACTGGATCGGATCATCGAGTACATTCGCACGAATCGTGCCCGCCAGTTCGATCCGGACTACACCGATATCTTCCTTGGACACGCCGACCGCCTGATCGATTTGTGGCGTCAGTATCCGGACCCGGGCGATCACGAGTCGTAAGAGGCACCTAATCCGGCTTCGCCTCCAGCAGTCTACGATACTGCGCCATGTGGCGGATGGCTTCTCTCGGCTTTCTGAACTGTTCGCACAACAAGGCCAGGTTGTAGTGGCAATCGGCGAGCCGCGGATCGCCGCGCAAGGCCGTCTGGTAGGCCTCCATTGCTTCATGCTTGCGATCCATGTCGTCGAGCAGCACGCCGAGGTTGTACATCAGCGTCGGATCGCTGCCGCAAGCCGCGATCGCGTCACGGTAGACGCGTTCTGCCTCCGTCAGCGATCCGGTCTCGTGCAGCAACGACCCGAGATTGATACGGGCATCGAGCAGGTTCGGCGCCTCGGCGATGGCTCGCTCGTACGCGAGGCGCGCGGACTCGGGTTCGTCGCGCTCCAAGGCGAGCGCCTGCTCGAACCAGTGCGCAGCATGCGCAGGCGCGTGGGCGGGAGGTTCTGCGACCGGCTTGTACTCGACCACCTTCAGCGAGCCATCGGCCGGATCGCCTTCGAACGCGAGGAGGTACTGACCGGATTCGGCCTGCCAATGCCCCCCGCCTTCCCTCACTACGACGCGATCGGCGACCACGCGGACGGATAGGCCCGATAAGGGCATCTCCTCGGGAAGCCGGCCGCGCAGCGCCTTCATAGACCGCAGGACTCGCTTGGGCGGCACCTGCGCCTGCGCGAGCGCCCGGGCGATCCGCAGGATGAGGAGATCCTGGAAGGAGAACCGCCAGGCGTTGCGCGGGCCGCGCTCCGGCGAGACGAAGCCCGCCACGATCAGCGCCCGTATCGTGCTGCGCCGCAGGCCCAGGAACTTTTCGACCTCGCGCACGCCGTAGCGGTGCATCGGAGAAACCTCGCTATTTCTTGGCCGTCTTGCGCACGCTCGGCTCCGCGGCGGATCGCGCCCGCTTCGGTGGCTTGCGCGCCTCGGCCTGCGGGGCGGGCGCCGCCGGAGCCTTCTTCTCCAGGCTCGCGCGCAGCGCTTCCATCAGGTCGATCACCTGCCCGCCGCCTTCGCGCTCCTCGGTCAGCGTGATCTCCTGTCCCTCGACCTTCTTCTGCACAGCCGCTTCGATGCGCACGCGAACCTCGTCGGTATAGGCGTCGGGATCGAAGCGGTCGACCGCCTGCTGATCGATGAGCTGCTCGGCAAGCTTGAGCTCGGCGTCCTTGACTTCGGTGCGCGGAATGTCGAGGTCCTTGATGGAGCGCACGTCCGTACCGTAGAGCAACTGCTGCATGACGAGTCCGTCCTCGACCGGCCGGATCATCACCACATGCTGCTTGCCGTGCGACGCCCAACGGCCGAGCGCACAACGCCCTGATGCACGCAGCGCCTGGGCAAGCAGCGCATAGGGCTTGGCCCCGCCCTTGTCGGGGGCGAGGTAATAGGCCTTGTCGAAATACACCGGGTCGACGGTTTCGATGGGCACGAATTCGCTGATCTCAGCGCTGTGCGAACCCGTCTCCTCGAGCGCCTTCAGCTCGTCGGGGCTGAAGGTGACGTACTGGTCCTTGGCAAACTCGTAGCCCTTGACGATGTCGTCGCGCGGCACCACGACCTCTTCCTTCAAGCACACGTACTGCTGCTTGAGCCGCGATCCGCAGCCCTTGTGCAGCATGTTGAACGAGATAGTCTTGCTCGTCTCGGTGGCCGAATAGAGCTTCACGGGGATGGCCACCATTCCGAATGAGATCGTGAGCGATGCGATCGATCGTGCCGCCATGCTTGTCTCCGGGGGTCAGGTTTTGGCGCCCGACAAAGCCCCTTCCAGGCTCTGCTTGCGCTCCAGGGCGTCGTGCCAGCGATCGCCCGTTTGCCCAAGGCGCTGCGCGACATTGGTGATCCTGAAGTCGAGCGGGTGCGCGCTGGCCAGCTCGTCCCACGTAAGCGGCATCGACACCGGCGCACCCGGCACCCCTCGGGGCGAGTAGGCGACGTTCAGCGTCTTGCCGCGGACGTTCATATTGTAGTCAAGGAAGATCTTCCCGGTCCGCAGCCGCACGCTCCACTCCATCGTGATGTCGCGCGGATGCTGACGTAGCAGATGCCGCCCGACGAGCTCGCACACTTTGCGCGCGGCGTCGAAATCGAGCGTGCGGCGGATCGGGACGAAGATGTGCAGCCCGGTCTTGCCCGAGGTCTTCACGATCGCGTCCAGCGCCATGCTCTGCAGCAACTCGCGCAACCAGAAGGCCACCTCCTTGCCCTTCTCGAAGGCAATGGTGTTGAGCTCCGGCTCCGCCCCCGCTGCCTCCTTGCCCGAATAGATGTAGGGATCGAGGTCGAACACGACATAGTCGGGGTAGTTCAGCACCGAAGCCTCCAGCGTCGCGGCCGAGCTGCCGTAGTCCGTCCCCTGCACCGCCGCATCCGCGCCGGGGCTTGCCCGTGAATGCCAGACATGGAGCTCGATGGTCCCGAACTGCGCCAGCCACAGCAGCGTTGCCAGGTTGTTGCAGATAAGGACTTCGTGGCGCTCGTCCTTGTGCTCCGAATACACATCGAGCGTTTCGACGAACTCGGGCCGCTCCTGCTCCCAGCGCTTCTGGAAGAACCGCTGACCGAAGATACCGTCAGGCATGCGGATCAGGGTCAGCGGACGATCCGCGAGGTGCGGCAGGAGGTAGGGTGACACCTGGATAAAATAGCGCAGCAGGTCGCGCTTGGTCACCGCCGGCTGCTTGAGGGCAACATCCTCTGGCCAATAGACGCGATCGAGATGCGTCAGGCGGATCTGATGCGCGCCGACCGCGAGCGAGAAACTCGTCTTGCCATTCTCCAGCTGCTGCAGGATCTCGTCGATCTCGCCTGTCCCTCCCTCGACGCTCGGCGCCGCGCCGCCATGCGGCACTTGATGGGGAACCGAGCGCGAGTCGGGACGCCGCACCGCCTTGGGATCGATGTCTTCGCGCACGCGCAGGAAAATCGGCACGCGCAGGCTGCCGTCCTCGGTCCACTCCTGGAACTGCACTTCGACCACCATTTCCGGCCCCACCCAGGTCGTCGGGCCATTCAGCTCCGGCTTTTCCGCGAAGGGGCAGACATCCGTGCGCAAGCTCTCCAGCCGCGCCCTGACCTGCTCCAGCGTCGTGGCGTCGAAACCGGACCCGACGTGCGAGGCGTAACGCAATGCCTTCCCGTCCCAGTATCCGATCAGCAGCGAGCCAAGCGGCGCGCGTGAGCCCTTGCCGCGCGTGTAGCCTCCGACCACGAACTCCCCGCTCTGAGTGGCCTTGATCTTGAGCCACGACCTCGAGCGCCGGCCGGCCTCGTAGCGACTGTCCTTGCGCTTGCCGATGACCCCCTCGAAGCCGCTGGCGAGAGCGGCGCTCTGCAGCGCCTCTCCGTCCTCCGCGACATGGACGAGCTGCAGCAGGGGTGAAGGCAGCAGGCATTGAGAGAGGTAGCGGCGACGGTCGCGATAGGGTGCCCCGCGCAGATCGACGCCCGCGAAGTGCAGCAGATCGAAGCAGCAAAAGACCACCGGGGTCGTCCGGTCCGCCGCGGCGATGTCACGCTCGGTTTTCAGCTGAACGCGATTCTGCAGCGCATTGAAGGAAGGCCGGCCCGCCGCATCGAAGGCCACCAATTCCCCATCCAGGATCATGTCCGCCGCCTGCCCGTGCAATTCCGCGGCGAGTCGCGGAAAGGTCGCAGTCAGATCGAGGCCACGACGCGAAAGCAGTTTCACGCGCATTTCCGCCCCCTCCCCGGAAACGAAGGCCAGCACGCGATAACCGTCGAGCTTGGGCTCCCACAGCCAGTCCGGATTGCTAAACGGCGCCTCGCCGGTCTCCGCCAGCATGGGCGACAGCTTGGCGGGCATCGACCCGGGGTGGCCGGTGGGCGCCAGCGTCGCTGCGGCTACCCTGTGCGCCGGCAGCTGCTTGAGTTCCTCGACCGCCAGTCCGCTCAGCACCGAACGGTTCCTCGCCGCGAGGTCGGTCGCTCCCGCGAATCGGTCCTTGTGCTTGATCAGGAACCAATTGCGCGGCTCCCCGCTGCGCACCAGCGCGAAGGAGCCCTTCACCTTCTCCCCGCACAGGGTAAAGCTGAGCTTGCCCTTCGCGAGGCCCTCACGGATCCGCCGCTCGGCCTCGTCGCGATCCTGGAACGCGTACGCCTGCCCCTCGTCGGGCGAATAGACGCCGCAGTCCCAGACGATCACTTCCCCGGCGCCATATTGTCCCGGCGGGATGACGCCCTCGAAGGAGGCGTAGTCATAGGGATGATCTTCGGTCTCCACCGCGAGCCGCTTGTCGGCGGGATCGAGAGAGGGCCCCTTGGGAACTGCCCAGGATTTCAGCACTCCATCACACTCGAGCCGGAAGTCGAAGTGCAGCCGCCTGGCCGAGTGCTGCTGGATGACGAAGAGCAACGGCCCGCCGCCTGCCCGTAGCGCTGAAGCTGCGGGTTCTGGTGTGGCAGTGAAAGTCCGCTTGGCGGAGTACTCGCCGAGCGGGTCCGTCCCGGCCGCAGGCGGTCCCTTCGCCGGTTCTTTCGCTCGGCGCACCCCACGCGAGGGCGGAACCGCCTCAACCCCGCGCGGCATGAGGCAATCTCCCGGGAGAAATGCGATGCGATTGTCGACCGGAACGAGCGGTTTTTCGTACAAGGAGTGGCTCGGCTCCTTCTACCCCGAGAAGTTCCCCGCGAACGCGATGCTGCACTACTACGCCGAGCGCTTCACCACGGTAGAGATCAACAACACCTTCTACCGCATGCCCGCCGAGTCGATGCTCGCGCATTGGGTGGAAGAAGTGCCGCCCGGCTTCTCCTTCACGCTCAAGGCGCCGCGCCGGATCACGCACGAGGAGCGCCTGCACGACTCCGAAGCGAGCGTGGCCGAATTCCTGCGCCGCGCCGCCGTCCTGGGGGATAAGCTCGGCGTGCTCCTGTTCCAGCTGCCGCCGTTTCTCAGAAAGGATCTTCATCGGCTGCAAGATTTCCTGGCGGGATTGCCGTCAGACAAACGCTACGCCTTCGAGTTTCGCCACGCCTCCTGGCAGGACGACGAGGTCTTCGAAGCCCTCCGCTCTCACAGCGCCATGTATTGCGTCACCGACCCCGACGAAGGGGAAACGCCCTTCGTGGCGACAGCCGAGTGCGCATACATGCGCCTGAGGGGAACACACTACGAAGATAGCGACCTACGTACCTGGGTCGAACGTATTGCGGCACAACCGCTCAAGCACGCCTACGTCTACTTCAAGCACGAAGACGGGGCGCTGGGAACGCGCTTCGCCCGACGGCTCGAAGAGCTGTGGCTGGAAGCGGGCGGAACGCGGTGAGCGAAAAAAGAAAGCCCGCACCAGTAACGGTGCGGGCTTTCGAGGTGCCAACTGCTGCTTGAGACTTAGACCGTCACGGTCGCGGCGACTTCGCTGAACTCGGCGATCTGATCGAAGTTCATGTAGCGATAGACGTCAGCAGCCTTCGCATTGACGACCTGGACCTGCTCCATGTACTCGGCGACCGTCGGGATCTTGCCCGTCAGCGCGCACACGGCGGCGAGTTCTGCCGAGCCGAGATACACGCGGGTGTCGATGCCGAGGCGGTTCGGGAAGTTACGCGTCGAGGTCGACATCGCGGTCGAGCCCTTGCGGATCTGCGCCTGGTTACCCATGCACAGCGAGCAGCCCGGCATTTCCATGCGCGCGCCGGACTTGCCGAGCACCGAGTAGTAGCCTTCCTCGTTCAGGATCATCGCGTCCATCTTGGTCGGCGGAGCGATCCACAGGCGCGTCGGGATGTCCGACTTGCCATCGAGCACCTTGCCGGCCGCACGGAAGTGGCCGATGTTGGTCATGCACGAGCCGATGAAGACTTCGTCGATCTTGTCGCCGGCGACTTCGGACAGCAGCTTCACGTCGTCCGGGTCGTTCGGGCAGGCAACGATCGGCTCCTTGACGTCGGCCAGATCGATCTCGATCACGGCAGCGTACTGGGCGTCGGCGTCGGCCTTAAGCAGTTCGGGCTTGGCGATCCAGGCTTCCATCGCCTTGATCCGGCGGCCCAGCGTGCGGGCGTCCGAGTAGCCGTTCGCGATCATCCACTTCATCAGCGTGATGTTCGAACGCATGTACTCGATGATCGGCTCCTTGTTCAGCTGGACCGCGCAAGCGGCAGCGGAACGTTCGGCAGCGGCGTCGGACAGCTCGAAGGCCTGTTCGACCTTCAGATCCGGCAGACCTTCGATCTCGAGGATGCGGCCCGAGAAGATGTTCTTCTTGCCCTTCTTCTCGACGGTCAGCAGGCCCTGCTTGATCGCGTAGTAGGGGATCGCGTTGACCAGGTCACGCAGCGTGACGCCGTTCTGCAGCTTGCCCTTGAAGCGGACCAGCACCGATTCCGGCATATCGAGCGGCATCACGCCGGTCGCGGCGGCGAAGGCCACGAGACCCGAGCCGGCCGGGAAGGAGATGCCGATCGGGAAGCGGGTGTGCGAGTCGCCGCCGGTGCCGACCGTATCAGGCAGCAGCAGGCGGTTGAGCCACGAGTGGATCACGCCGTCACCGGGGCGCAGCGCAACGCCGCCGCGGGTCGAGATGAAGGACGGCAGCTCGCGGTGCATACGCACGTCGACCAGCTTCGGGTAGGCAGCGGTGTGGCAGAAGGACTGCATCACCATGTCGGCCGAGAAGCCGAGGCAGGCCAAATCCTTAAGCTCGTCGCGGGTCATCGGGCCGGTGGTGTCCTGCGAGCCGACGGTGGTCATCTTCGGTTCGCAGTAGGTGCCCGGCAGGATGCCCTTGCCTTCCGGCAGACCGCAGGCGCGGCCGACCATCTTCTGGGCGAGCGAATAGCCCTTGCCGGAGTCGGTGGGGTTCTGCGGCAGGCGGAACAGCGTGCTGGTCGGCAGGCCGAGGAATTCACGCGCCTTGGTGGTCAGGCCACGACCGATGATCAGCGGAATGCGGCCGCCGGCGCGCACTTCGTCGAGGATGACCAGGGTCTTCAGCTGCGATTCGGCAATGGTCGCGCCGTTCTTGAGCGCGGTGACCTTGCCGGTGGCGCCATCGACCTTCAGTTCGATCTCGTCGCCCATGTCCATCTGGCCGGCGTCGATTTCGATCGGCAGCGCGCCAGCATCTTCCATGGTGTTGAAGAAGATCGGGGCGATCTTGGAGCCGATGCACACGCCGCCGAAACGCTTGTTCGGCACGAAGGGGATGTCTTCGCCGGTGAACCACAGCACCGAGTTGGTCGCGGACTTGCGCGAGGAGCCCGTGCCGACGACGTCGCCGACGTAGGCGATCAGGTTGCCCTTCTTGGCCAGCGCTTCGAGTTGCTTGATCGGACCACGCTCGCCGGCCTTGTCGGCTTCAATCCCGGGGCGCGGGTTCTTCAGCATCGCCAGCGCATGCAGCGGGATGTCGGGACGCGACCAGGCGTCCGGAGCGGGCGACAGGTCGTCGGTGTTGGTTTCGCCGGTGACCTTGAACACGGTCAGCTTCTGCGAAGCCGGGACTTCCGGGCGCGAGGTGAACCACTCGGCGTCGGCCCAGCTCTGCATGACGGCCTTGGCATTGGCGTTGCCGGCCTTCGCGAGCTCAGCGACGTCGTGGAAGTAGTCGAACACCAGCAGGGTCTTCTTCAAGCCTTCGGCGGCGACGGCGCCGACTTCGGCGTCGGCCAGCAGGTCGATCAGCGGCTTGACGTTGTAGCCGCCCAGCATCGTGCCGAGCAGTTCGGTGGCCTTGGCGCGCGAGATCAGCGCACAGGCTTCTTCACCCTTGGCGACCTTCGCCAGGAACTCGGCCTTGACCTTGGCGGCGTCATCCACGCCGGCCGGAACGCGGTAGGTGATCAGTTCGACGAGGGCAGCTTCCTCGCCCGCGGGGGGATTCTTCAGCAGGGCAACCAGGTCCTGGGTCTGCTGCTTCGACAGCGGCAGCGGCGGGATGCCGAGGGCGGCGCGCTCGGCGACATGGGCACGGTAGGCTTCAAGCACGGCGAATTCCTTCCTATATCGTGACGGTGGGCGGGGCACCCGGTCGGCGACGACCGGGCGCGCGTTCGAATTATATGTCTTTTATAAGACTTGCGGTGCAATGCAGCAGCGGGGGTTCTTGCGAGCGTGAATTCTACTCCCCCAAACGCCCTGCAGCGCGCCTGCCCGGATGGGAAACTTCCCGACCGGAGCGGCGTTCGCCGACGCGCGACGCCCGTCACGCCCCCTCCGACGCATGCGATTTGATTCACGGGCGCATTCCACGGCACCATGTCGACACTTGCGCCGCGATGCGGACGAATCTCATCGAGGAAAGACCATGGCGACTCCGCTTTGCCCATGCCAGTCCGGCAGGCGATTTTCCGACTGCTGCGCTCCGCTGCTCGATGGTGAACTGCCGGCGAACAGCGCGGAGATCCTGATGCGCAGCCGCTACACCGCCTTTACGCTCGGCGACAGCGAATATCTCCTGAGGAGCTGGCACCCGAGCACCCGCCCGGGTCTACTGGACCTTGCTGCGGAGCCCGCTCCGAAATGGATCGGGCTGCAGGTTCGACAGCATGTCCAGACTGGGGAGGACTCGGCGATCGTCGAATTCGTTGCGCGTTACCGGGTCGGAGGACGCGCACATCGGTTGCACGAGACGAGCCGCTTCGTCCGCGAGGGCGGGCGGTGGTTCTATGTCGATGGCGACATCGCCGAATAGGCTTTCCGTCCGAATTCGCCTGGAGAACTTCCGAGATGAACCTCGAAAAAGTCGTTTTCGGCTTCTTCATCGTCCTCGCCGCCACACTGAACTTCGGCTTCTTCATCGGCGAGATCGACAACCCGACCCATCATGACGTCTACGAACTGTTCGCGGCGATCGTCGTGAGCCTGGTCGCCACCGTGCTCAAGCTCGGCGACCGGACCCAGATCGGTGCCGTCCATCTCTCGACCAGCCTCGTCGCGGACCTCCAGCTGCTTGCAGCGGCGATGGTGTGGGGCTACGCGGCTCACGTGTCCGCAGACGGCATGACCCCAGAGATGATGGCTCGCATCGTTTCGATGTCCGGGGGCGCCCTGTTCGCAAACGTGGTCTCGGTCGTCATCCTCATCGCCGAGACGATCATGCAGCGGCGCTGACCTTGCTGCGCCATCACAGCGTCTTCTTCCTGATCATGCGGCGCCTGCGCGCGCCGCTTATCCTGATCATCGCGATCATGGCGATCTCGGTGCTCGGCCTGACACTGGTGCCCGGCGTCCCTACCGATGGAAGACCGTCGCACCTGAGCTTCTTCCACGCGCTGTACTTCATGAGCTATACAGCGACGACGATCGGGTTCGGCGAGATTCCCTACACCTTTTCCGATCAGCAGAGACTCTGGATCACCTTCTGCATCTACCTGTCCGTGATCGGATGGGCTTATACGCTCGGTACCGTGTTCTCGCTCCTGGCCGACCGGAACCTTCAGCAGGCGATCCGCACCCAATCCTTCCTCCGCGCCGTCAACGACCTGCGGGAACCCTTCTACCTCGTCTGCGGCTACGGCGAAACGGGCCGCCTGATCTGCGACGCGCTTGACAGTCTGGGCTATCGCGCGGTGGTCGTGGAAATCGACGAGAACAAGATCGGCGAACTGGACCTCGAGTCCTATCGTGCCGACGTCCCCGCCCTATGCGCGGACGCCAGCAATCCCGAGATTCTGAAGTATGCCGGACTGACCCACCCGAACTGCACCGGGATCATGGCCCTCACCAACAGCGATGCCACCAACCTGGCGATCGCCATCGCGGCGCGGCTGCTCGCGCGCAAGGTTCCCGCACTATGCCGCGCGGAATCCCCGGACACGGCGGCGAACATGGCTTCCTTCGGCACCCGGCACATCATCAATCCGTTCGAGAAATTTTCCGGATACCTCGCGCTTGCGCTGCACGCTCCGGCGGCATGGCAGCTGCTCACCTGGCTCACGGGACTGCCGGGCACGACGGTCGAACGGCACCGCAACCCGCCGCACGGCGAATGGATCGTCTGCGGACGCGGGCGGTTCGGCCAGATGCTGATCGAGGTGATGGAACGCGAATGCATCCCGGTCACCATCATCGACAGACAGGGACCGCCGGTGACCACGCCGCGCTGGATCCAGGGCGATGGAACCGGCGCGGCGGCGCTGCAGGCGGCCGGCGTCATGCAGGCGGCCGGGATCGTGGCGGCCACCTCCAACGATGTGGACAACCTTTCGATCGCAGTCACGGCGCGCGAACTCAATCCCTCTCTGTTCGTGATCCTGCGTCAGAACCAGTATGCCAACCGGGGGCTTTTCGAGGCGTTCAACCACGACATCAACGTCGTGCCGAGCCAGATCATCGCCCACGAATGCCTGGCCATCCTCACGACGCCGCTGCTGGTGCCTTTCCTCAACGAGGTGCGGCAGCGCGACGAAAGCTGGTGCCGGGACCTGATCGAGCGCCTTACCGCCCGCCTCGGTTGGGAAGTTCCCGCCGTGTGGAGCGAACGCATCAACCTGTCGCGCGCTCCCGCGCTGTACCGCCTCCTCATGAAAGGCCGGACGATCACGCTCGAGGCGCTCCTGCGCAGCCCCTCCGGCCGCGACGACGCGCTCGCGTGCGAAGTGCTGCTCGTCGATCGTGACGACGACGACCATATCGTGACCCCGGACGAGGACGTCGAAATCCGCCCGGGCGACGAACTCCTGCTCGTCGGCAGCACAGGCGCCCGCGAGGAATTCCGCCTCCTCGTTTCGAACGAGAACGCCCTCGCCTACGTCCTGACGGGAGAAGACTTGCCCGGAGGATGGATCTGGGAGCGGTTGGCGGCCCGCCGGTCGGCGTCGTCGCCGACGGGGCCGGCCGTCACGCCTCGGCGACGAGCACGACCTCCTCCCCCCCAAAGCTGACCCGCGCCCCCGGCCGCAGCTTCGCCCGCTTGCGCGACTCCACCTTTCCATCGACGCGCACTTCGCCGGCCTCCACCGCCGCATGGGCCTGGCCGCCCGTTCCGACGAGACCGGCGGCCTTCAGCAGTTGATCCAGCTGGATGTATTCGCCGCGCACGGCAAAGGAAACGGCCATTAATTGCTCCCGCAGCCGCCGCGACACCGCGCAACGGCATTTGATCGATCAAATGATGTCGGCCTACACTGGCCGCCATCCCTTTTTTCATTATCGCCCGCCCCGGACATGACTGACGATCTGCTGCATCGCATCGACGATACGCTTCGCCGCGCGACCGACTCCGGAGCGCTGCAGCCGATTCGCACGGAGCAGACGCACGTCCACGACCGTGGTTTCGACTTCACAGTGCGCTGGGTCTCCTCGCTCGCGCTGAAGGACGCCGCCCGCGTGAATGAAGCGGTGCGGCGCGACCCGAACTTCAACCCCTTCCTGCCGCCCGATCCGCAGCTCACCGTCGGGCCGCTCGGGGAGCGCCACTTGGCGGTACTCAACAAATTTCCGGTGATCGAGCGGCACCTGCTGATCGTCACGCGCACCTTCGAAGAACAATGCGCCCCGCTGACCCTCGCCGATTTCGACGCCCTGGCGATGGTGATGCGCGACCACGGCGGCCTCGGCTTCTACAACGGTGGACCGGACGCCGGTGCAAGCCAGCGTCACAAGCACCTGCAATGGATACCGGGCAATGGCGCAGCGACGAAGCTGGCCCCCTTTACTCGTGGACTAGCGAGCGGTCCCTGGCCGATCGTCCATCCAGCCCTGCCCTGGCGTCACTGCTTCGTGCGCATCCAGCCACACTTCGGCGGTGGCGCGCTGCTGTCCGCGTTCGAGGCCGGCTGCCGCGCGCTCGGCGTCGACAGCGCGACCGATCCCATGCCTCCTTACAACTTTCTCGCGACGCTTGACTGGATGGTCGTGATCCCGCGCAGCTGCGAACGACACCACGATATTTCGGTCAATGCGCTCGGCTTTGCCGGTTCGCTGTTCGTGCGCCACCCTGAACAGATCGATACCGTGCGCGACATCGGCCCGCTCCGCCTGCTGACGGCCGTCGCCCAGCCTGCCTAACGAGTCACCCGGCTGCCGGCAGCGGTTCGAGCGGCGGCAAGCCGATCTGCGCGCGCAACTCGTCACACTTGGGATTCGGCACACCGTCTTCGAGAAAGGCCGGGAATTCGCGGCACGGCGTGGGGCGATTCTCGTAGATCGTGCAGTGCACGTGCTCACCCGGCTCGCCCGCCAAGGCGGTGCAACGTCGCGGCACCTCGTTCGAGCCCTTCATGCAGCGCAGGTGGTGATTGAGCTTCTCGGTCAGATGGGCAGGCACGAATCCGCCGGGCGCGTCGTCCGCTTCCGCCCAATAGAATGAGATCCGGAAGTGGACGCAGCACATGCCGCATCCCATGCAGGGATTCAGGTCACTCATCTTTCAGCAGATCACAAGGGCTTCATCCCATGCCGCGCCCGCGCGCGATCGCAGGCATCCTCGCCGATGCCGATCGGCGCGTAGGGGGCAAAATCGCGGCACGGCGACGGCCTGCCGTCGTAAATCGTGCACCGGACTTCCACGCCGATCTCGCCCTCGAGCGCGATGCAGCGCGGCGATGCGGTGTCGGTGCCGCGCATGCGCACGAGACGACCTATCACCGGAACCGTCATCGCATCCGGCACGCCTCCCGGCATCGCGCTCGCGAGTTCCGAACAGTGGAAATCCACGCGAAACGCTGCACAGCAGGCGCCGCAACGGACGCAGTTGTCGCCGCTCACCGGCGTCCCCGCGACCGCACCGTGCAACCTGCCGACAAGCACAGATTCACAGCGCCGCTCCGCAACACTTCTTGTACTTCTTGCCGCTTCCGCACGGGCAGGGGTCGTTACGGCCGACGGCGGCAGTCGCGGGGCGGCCGGGGTCGTCGATCGACAGGAGTTCGGCCTCGCCCCGGCCGAGTTCACGCCACTGCGCGATGATGCCGCCGATTCCATCGACCGCAGACTGCAACCACGAAAGCCGCTGCTCCTCGTCGGCTTGCGCCGCCGCCTCGTCCATCCAGGGGGCGATCAGCGCGTCCAGATCGGCGCGCACCTTCTGCACGACCGCTTCGGACAGGTCGGCTTCCCAGTCCGTCGGCCATAGTTCCAGCCCCTGCGCGAAGCCGTCCACCCACTCCTCACCGATCGCCGGCGAATCCCCTTCGCTGGACGCGTAGCAGAACGGCTCCCAGCCTTCGGGTTCGCCGATCGTCGTCGCCAGTTCGTTGTAGTAGCGTCGCACGAGGCGGATCGCACGCTGCATCTGGCTGCCGGAACCGAAGGACACCTCATCCCCGTGAGCCGACCATACGCACGGCAGCCAATCCTCCGGCTCGATGTGCAGAGGCGAACTGAGCACGGCGGCAAGGAAGCCGTCGAGCATTTCCAGGTTCATGCAGTCCTCGGGCACCACGTCCGAAGTCAGCAACTCCTCCAGCGCCTCGAAGTCCTCGTCATCGAGGATATGAGGATTGGTCTCGTCGTTCATCCCGGAATCTTCGGTCGTCATAGTCTTCTCGTCTTCTTCATCATGTCGATATCAGCGTGCGCCAACCGGCGCGCCCGTGCAAGCACCGTCTTCGAGGTCGCATACCACTCGATAGAGCGTCTGGCCGGAATCCCGGTACTTGCGCTCGAACGGCGTCAGCGGGACGGGCGCCTCGAAGGTTTCGACGGCGATCTCGCGGCCGGTGACCAGCGTCAGCGCGCACGCAAACTCTTCGGCATACACCGACCAGTTGCTGCGGCACTCCAACACCCCGCCCAGCTTCGGAATGAACGGGAAGACCGGGTGCGCATGCCAGCGGCGCGCCAGATGGCCGATTTTCGGCCATGGGTTCGGATACAGCACGTAGTGCCGCGCGAGGCGCAACCCGGCTTCGTGCATGAGGCGCCAGTAATCAACGAGATCGGCGCGTACGAATACCAGATTGCGCGGCATCAGCGCCTCGGGATAGGGCTTGCGGCGGGTCAGGCGGTCCTCCGACTGATCGACGCCGATCACCCAGTGGTCCGGATACGCCCGTGCGAGCTGGATCGTGCTGTGTCCGACGCCGCAGCCCGCGTCGAGGATCAGCGGCGCGGCGCGGTCCCATTCGGCGAGGCTCGCCGCGAAGGCGTCGCGGTTGTAGTCCGCGTAGGGCTTGAGAAATGGCTCCTCGAGATGCCGCAGCAAGCGCCGCTCGAGCTGCTTGTGGACGCCAGTCTGGGCGCTTTCGGGAATACGTGAATTGGCGTAACTCATTGTGGAATCTTCAGTTTGGCGCCTTCGCGGCAAGTCTATGCCGCCAGTGCAACCGTCTCCGCCTGGATGCCGTACCGCCCAAGGGCGGCATTGATTTCTCCGACCCGGGGCAGCGCGCGGATCTCCTGAAAGAGGGCTTCTGCGCCTGGATGGTTCCGCCGCAAGAGGTTGAGCCACTGTTTCAGCCGGCCCGGCGCGAACCGCGGCGCAAGCTTGCGCCGCACGCGCCACCAGAACAAGGCCAGCAAGGGCTTGAGCGCTTCCCACTCGGCATCGCGATCGGGCTCTCCGACAGGCGTGCTGCTCCCGGCCCTGTGACGAATCCGCGTCGCGAGGAATGGGTCGGCAACCGCCCCGCGTCCGAGCATCACGTCCGCGACTCCGCTCACCTCCCGGCAGCGCATCCAGTCGGCCTCGCTCCACACCTCGCCGTTCGCCACGATAGGGATCGCAACCGCATCGGCGACCAGCCCGACCCATTCCCAATGAGCCGGAGGCCGATAACCTTCGGACTTGGTCCTGGCATGGACGACGAGCTCATCGACGCCGCCGGCGGCAAGCGCCCGCGCGCACTCGATGGCCCTGCCCTTGTCCGCGATGCCAAGCCGCATCTTTGCGGTGAAGGGCAGCGAGCGCGGAACGACGCTGCGCACTGCCGCGGCGATGTCGTACAGCAGATCGGGTTCGTCCAGAAGTGCGGCGCCGCCGCGATGGCGATTCACGGTGGGCGCCGGACAACCGAAATTCAGATCGATGCCCGGCGGCGCGAGCGCTAGCAGATGCTCCGCGTTTTCGGCGATGCAGGGCGGATCTGAGCCGAGAAGCTGGAGCCGCACCGCAGTGCCAGCCGCCGTCCGCCCCCCGGTGAGCAACTCGGGACACAGGCGCGCGTAGAACCGATGCGGCAAGAGCGTGCCGGAAACGCGCATGAATTCGCTGACCGTCCAATCGTAGACGGCCGCCCGCGTCAGGACGTCCCGCAGGACATCGTCGAGCAAGCCCTCCATCGGCGCGAGAATCAGACGCAACAGCCACCCCCGGCAAAAGGCGTCGATTGTAAGGGTAATCGACAACGCTCGCACTTGCCTTCCGGGTGGTCATCGTCGATAATTGCATGTTCTCACCCCCTGGGCGGCCACATTCACCGCCCGCTTGTAAAAGGAATGACCATGAAAGCGGATATCCATCCCAATTACAAAGAAGTGGCAGTGACCTGCTCCTGCGGCAACACCTTCACCACCCGCTCGACGCTCGGCAAACCCGCCCTGCACGTCGAAGTGTGCGCTTCGTGCCATCCGTTCTGGACCGGCAAGCAGAAGATCGTTGACACCGCCGGGCGTGTCGAGCGCTTCCGCCAGAAGTACGGCAACGTCCAGCGCGCCAGCTAAGACAGCGCACTGCTATCGCAAAAAGGCAGCTTCGGCTGCCTTTTTTGTTCCCCGCTCCCGCGGCTGTTTGCGCGGCGCAACAACGACGCCTGGCGGGTGTATTGCCGGCTAGAATTCGCTCCTCACGATCGCTCCTGCTTGCCCTCGCACGGGGGCAAATGACATGACTGGTGAAATCCGAACCCCTTCGCCGCTGCAGCGCCACATTTTCGGTCCAGCCGGGCTCGCACTGCTGATCGGCCTGTATCTGCTCACCGGCCTGATCGGACACGATCCCTGGCGCGGCGACGACGTACGCTATTTCGGGCCCATCTTCGAAATGCTGCGGGGCGAGCACCTGCTGTTCCCGTCGATCGGCGGACAGCCGTCGACAGACTTTCCCCCGCTCTACTACTGGACCGGCGCTCTTCTCGCACGCCTGGGCTCCCCTTTCCTTCCGCTTCATGACGGCGCACGCCTCGCCAGCACGCTCTACACAGCCTTGGCGATCTTCTGGATCGCCCGCACCGCGGGACGCCTGTACGGACGCCAGACCCGCACCCCCGCCGCGCTGCTGACGCTCGGCACCCTGGGACTCGTGCTTCACGCGCATGAAACCCAGCCGATGATCGCGCTGATGTCGATGCAGGCGATGACGCTGGCAGGCCTGTCGCTCGTCCCCACCCGACCGGCGCTCGGCAGCCTTCAGGCCGGCGCGGGCGCGACGCTCGCCTTCCTCGCCGGCGGTGCACCGGGTGTCATCCTGACGATCCCGCTGTTCCTCATCGTCGTGACCGCCAGCCCGGAGTGCCGCAACCCTCGCGCCAGCGGCGGTCTCATCCTCGGCCTCAGCATCGCCATCGTTACCTCCGCGCTGTGGCCGCTGGTGCTGCACTATCAGGCGCCGGAACTCCTCGAACTCTGGTGGCGTAACGAATGGCTGGATCTATTGTCCGATCCGCTGGGCGCCGCCGACATCGGTCGCTTCACCCAGGCTTTCAGCTGGTTTGCCTGGCCGCTGTGGCCGCTTGCCCTGTGGTCGCTGTGGCGCATGCGCCGACGGCTACTGAGTATTCCCGCCCTCCTGCCGATCTGCGAACTCGCACTCGTCGTGCTATGGATCACCCTGAACGGCAACGTCAGTCCCACGGCATTACTCCCCGTGATTCCGCCGCTGGCGCTGCTTGCGGCGGGCGGCGTTCCCAGTCTGCGTAGAGGTGCCGCGAACGCGTTCGACTGGTTCGCGGTGATGACCTTCGGCGTCTTCGCGGTCCTCGCGTGGATTGCCTGGAGCGCGCAAGTGTTCGCGTGGCCGCCCGGTCTCGCGCGTCACCTGACACGGGTTGCCCCCGATTTCACGCTCCGCGACCCGTCGATGACGGCGCTCGCAGGCGGCGCGATCACCCTGCTGTGGATCCTCATCGTCTGGCGACTGCCCCGCTCCAGCGATCGCGCCCCCGCAAACTGGGCGATCGGCATGACAATGCTGTGGTGCCTGACGATCGCCCTGCTCAAGCCCTGGTTCGAGCACGACCGCAGCTACCGCCCGCTCGCCAACTCCTTCGCGATCGCCCTCGCCGGCGAGCACACCAGCTGCGTCGCCGGTCTGAACGTGACGCCGAGCCAGCGAGCCTCGCTGCACTACTTCGCGAATATCGAGATCGAAAGAGTGTCAGGCAACACGACGCCTTGCGGCTTCCTGCTCGTCGTCGACGATCACAGCACCAGCGGCATCCGACCAACGGCCGAATGGCAGCAGATCTGGGAATTCAAGCGCGGCGGCGGGAAGCAACAGGAGACTTTCCGCCTCTACCGGCGCGAAAGAGACACCGGCATTTCACGTCTGGAATGACGCGCGGGCCGCCGTCGCCGGCCCGTGAGTACTTCGATCAGCCCTGCAGGCGCAGGAAATTGTCCCGGTAGTGGCGCAGTTCGTTGATCGATTCGTAGATATCGGACAGCGCTTCGTGCTTGCCCGCCTTCTTGACGCCCTGGTAGACCTCGGGACGCCAGCGGCGCGCCAGCTCCTTCAGCGTCGAGACGTCGAGGTTGCGATAATGGAACCACGCCTCCAGCCGCGGCATGTAGCGGGCCATGAAGCGCCGATCCTGGCAGACCGAATTGCCGCACATCGGCGACGTACGGGAAGGCACGTATTCCTGCAGGAACGCCAGCATCCGCGCCTCGACTTCCGCGTCGCCGAGGGTCGAGGTCCGCACGCGCTCGATCAGCCCCGACTTGCCGTGCGTGCTCTTGTTCCAGTCGTCCATGCCGTCGAGCACCGCGTCGGATTGGTGCACAGCGAGCACCGGCGCTTCGGCGACCGTGTTGAGCTGCGAATCGGTAATGACGATCGCAACTTCGATGATGCGGTCGCGATCCGGCTCGAGCCCGGTCATCTCCATGTCCAGCCAGATGAGGTGATTCTGATCCTGTGCCATAATCCGTCGACCCGCCCAAGCAAAGGCGCGATTGTGGCACAGATGGCCACCCCGTCGCGCACCCCCTGATCCCGCCGATGTCCCCCCAAGCCTTCTCGACTCTCTTCCTCTTCGCCGTCGCCGTGACGCTCCTGGTCAAGCTGACCCTGATGGTCCGCCAGTTCCGTCATGTGCGCGCCCATCGCGACCGCGTCCCCTCCCCGTTTGCCGAGACGATCAGCGCCGACGCGCACCGCAAGGCGGCGGATTACACCTGCGCGCGCATGCGGCTCGCGATGACCGACGTTCTGGCCGGAGCGATCTTCGCCGTCGCACTCACGTGTGGCGGCCTGCTCCTCGCGATCCATCACGGCCTGGGCAAACTGCTTGAAGCCGGCAGCCTCGCCCATGGCGTCGCGCTGTTGGCAGCCCTGGGGATACTCAGCTGGCTGGTCGAACTACCGTTCTCGCTCTACCGCACTTTCGTCATCGAAAAGCGCTTCGGGTTCAATCGCATGACCGCCGCGCTGTATGCCGCGGACGCTGCCCGCGAAGCGGCCCTCGCCGCAATCATCGGGCTGCCGGTGCTGGCCGCCGTGCTATGGCTGATGCGCGCAATGGGGGCGAACTGGTGGCTCTGGGTGTGGCTCTTCTGGCTGGCCTTCAATCTGCTCGCACTGTTCATCTGGCCGACCTTCATCGCCCCGCTCTTCAACAAGTTCACGCCGCTCGCCGACGAGACCCTGAAGACCCGTGTCGAGAACCTGCTCACGCGCTGCGGCTTCCGCTCCCGCGGACTCTTCGTGATGGATGGCTCGCGCCGCTCCGCGCACGGCAACGCCTATTTCACGGGCTTCGGCGCAGCGAAGCGGATCGTGTTTTTCGACACCCTCCTCGACAAGCTCAGCGTCGAGGAAGTGGAAGCCGTACTGGCCCACGAGCTCGGGCATTTCCATCACCGGCACATCTGGAAACGGCTCGCCGTGCTTGCCGCGATGACTCTCACGATGCTCTGGCTGCTTGGTTGGCTCATGACGCAGCCGTGGTTCTTCGCCGGCCTCGGCGTCGCTCCGGACGCCGCCGATACCGCGACGGCGCTGGCACTCTTCGCCATCGCGCTGCCCTTCTTCACCTTCCCGGTCGGACCGCTGATGAGCCACTGGTCCCGCGTGCACGAATTCCAGGCCGACGCCTATGCGGCGCGGCAGACGCGTGCCGACGACCTCGCCCACGCGCTCGTCAAGCTCTACCGCGACAATGCATCGACCCTGACCCCGGACCCGTTGTATTCGCAGTTCTTCGACTCCCACCCACCCGCCGCGCTGCGCCTCGCACGCCTATTGCAGACTCAATGAAACCTAGTGACCAACCCTTGAATGGGGTCATCACCGCCGCATTCGGTCGCCAATACGAAGTCGAAGTCGCCGTCCGCGACAGCATCGAGGCGGACCAGCCCGCAAAACTGCAGTGCTACCCGCGCGGCAAGAAGAGCGTGTTTGCCTGTGGCGACGAAGTGGAAATCATCGCCAACGGCAAAGACCAGGGGGTCATCACGCGACTCTGCGAGCGCCAGAACCTGCTCTGGCGCTCGGACGCCTTCCGCGAGAAGTTGATCGCGGCGAACCTGACCCAGATCGTGGTCGTCACGGCCACCGAGCCGGACTTTTCAGATCTGCTCATTTCGCGCTGCATTGCGGCAGCGGAGAGCCAGCATATCAAGGTGCTGATCGCGCTGAACAAGGCGGACCTCACCGACCTGCTACCGGCCGCCCGCCGACGGCTCGAAACCTTTTCGCGACTCGGCTATCGTGTGGTCGAACTCAGCGCACGCGGAGGCGCAGGCGAACTGCGCCCCCTCCTGGCCGGGGAGCGGAGCATCTTCGTCGGACAGTCTGGCATGGGCAAGTCGACGCTCACCAATGCACTGATCCCCGAAGCTCAGGCCGCAACGCGCGAGATATCCGAGGCGCTCAACAGCGGCAAGCACACGACGACCTTTGCCCGCCTCTATCCGCTCGATGGCGGCTGGCTGATCGACAGCCCCGGCCTGCAAGCCTTCGGCCTGGCGCATCTGACGTCCGACGAGCTGCTCGCGGGCTTCATCGAATTCAACGATCATCTCGGAAAATGCCGCTTCCGAGACTGTCTGCACGAATCGGAGCCGGACTGCGCGCTGCGCGCCGCCGTCGAGAGCGGCGCGATCGACACGCGCCGGTTCGAGCATTTCCGGTTGATCCGTGAGGAAATCCGCGCCGCGAAACGCGCGCAACAAGGCTGGTAGAGAGCGCTGAGTACGGACGAAAAAAAACCCGCCGAGGCGGGTTTTTCATTTGGCAGACGCCGACCGATCAGACGCGTTCCCAGATCGTCGTGATGCCCTGGCCGCCGCCGATACACATCGTGGCCATACCATAACGGCCGTTGGTGCGGATCAGCTCATGCAGCAGCTTGGTGATGATCACGCCGCCCGTCGCACCGACCGGGTGACCCAGGGCGATCGCGCCGCCGTTCGGGTTGGTCTTCTTCGGGTCGAGTTCCAGGCCCTTGCAGACCGCGATCGACTGCGAGGCGAAGGCTTCGTTCGACTCGATCACGTCGATCTTGTCGAGCGACAGGCCAGCGCGCTGCAGCGCGAGCTTGGAGGCCGGGATCGGGCCTTCGCCCATGAGGTCGTTGGGCACACCGGCGATCGCGTACGACACCAGGCGGGCGATCGGCTTGTGACCGCCGGCCGCGGCCTTGGCAGCGTCGGCCAGCACCAGGAAGGCGGCTGCGTCGTTGATGCCCGAGGCGTTACCCGCGGTGACCGAACCGTCCTTCTTGAACGCCGGCTTCATCTTCGCCAGCGCTTCCATGGTGGTCGCACGCGGATGCTCATCGGTATCGAACACGACCGGACCCTTGCGGGTTTCGAGGGTGATCGGGGCGATCTGGTCCTTGAAAACGCCAGCAGCAATCGCGGCCGCGGCACGGTTCTGCGATTCGAGCGCGAAGGCGTCCTGTTCTTCGCGGCTGATGCCCCACTTGGTGGCGAGGTTCTCAGCGGTCACACCCATGTGGCCGACACCGAACGGGTCGGTCAGCACCGCGACCATCGCGTCGATCGCCTTGGCGTCACCCATGCGGGCGCCGTTGCGCAGCGCGGGCAACAGGTAGGCGCCGCGCGACATCACTTCGACGCCGCCGCCGATCGCGAAATCGGCGTCGCCGAGCATGATGGCCTGGGCCGAGTTGATGATCGCCTGCTGGGCAGAGCCGCACAGACGGTTGACGGCGAAGGCCACCGAATCCATCGACATGCCGCCCTGGATCGTCGCCACGCGGGCAACGTAGGGGTAGCGCGATTCGGTCGGGATGCAGTTGCCGACCGCGGCGAAGCTGATCTGCTTCCCATCGACGCCGGCACGGGCGATGGCTTCCTTGACGACCATGCCGCCCAGTTCAGCGGGTTCGAGATCCTTCAGCGAGCCGCCAAAACCACCAACTGCCGAACGGACTGCACTCAGTACCACTACTTCACGATTCGCCATCTGTGCTCCCTCCTGGAAATTAAGCACCGACCCAGCTGGCGATCACCAGCAGGGCCAGCATCATCAGGCAAAGCAGCAGTGCGCGCCAGACGAGGCCCACCGTGCTTTGCATGTAATCGGCGTCGGCTTCCTCGCCCACACCCATTTCTGGTCGCTCAACGATCTCACCGGACTCGTGGACAGGCATCCCGAGACGCACGCCCAAGGCTCCCCCGCCAGCAGCAATCAATATCCCGGACGCCCGGTCCGCCCACAGCATCGACTGGGTCCGCCAGCAGAAGACCGCGTCCTCGAAGTCGCCGACCACCGAGAAGGACGCCGCCGTCAGTCGCGCCGGGAGCCAGTCGATGAATTCGAAGGCATTGCGCGCGAACCGCCCGAATTCGCCGAACTCGGCATCGCGGCGTTCCCCCCAGGCCTCGCCAAGAAAGCGTGCCGCGCGATACAGCACCGCGCCGCTGGGGCCGGGCATCAGGATGAACCAGAAGACGACGCCGAAGACGTTGCGATGTGCCGCGACCAGAGCCTGCTCGATCGCAAGGCGCGCGACTTCGCTGGAGCTCGCCCCGTAGTACTGACCGCCTCGCCACTCGGCGAGCAGCGCACGGGCGCGGTCGAGCTCACCCATGCGCAGCGCGAGATGAATATCGGTGAAGAAGTGGCTTTCCTGCCGAAAACCCATGGTGAGGTACAAGACGGCGATATTGAATGCGAAGGCGACCAGCGGATGGACGAGCCACAGCAGAAAATATGCGAGCGCGCTGAGCACGACGAGCGGAATCACGACCAGCGCCCACGCGATCAGGCCATTGCGCGCCTGGCCATCGTTGAACCGCTGGACGAGTGAGGTGGAAAGCCGCGAAAGGGGATCCAGGACGATCTGCCGCACGGGCAGCGGACGGACCTGCTCGAGCAGCAGTGCAACGATCAGCGAGAAAAGCGTCATGCGAATTGCGTGTGGGGTGAAATGGCGTAAGGCCCAGTGTTTTCCGGCCAAGATACCATAAAAGCTTGGTAACTTTGTGCATTGCGGAATAAGCCGTTACCGAATACTGGGAATGAGGTAGCGGCGCGAGAACGCACTTTGTTGCTGTCTCCGAAACAGTGTATGCATGATTCGGCGATTTTTCGACGCAATTTGAACGCCTAGACTGATGGCTGAGCATACTGTCGATGCACAGGGATTCTTGCCATGAGCACACTACCTACTCTCTTCATTTCGCACGGCGCCCCCACTTTCGCCCTCGCGCCTGGTCGCGCCGGCGAGGCGCTCGCCGAACTCGCTCGCGAACTGCCGCGGCCCGAAGCGATCCTTGTGCTGTCGCCGCACTGGATGAGTCCCGACTTGCTTGCGACGACGAACGACCGGCCGGCGACGATTCACGACTTCGGAGGATTTCCGGCGCCGCTCTATGAGCTCAAGTATCCCGCTCCCGGCGCACCGGCGCTCGCCGAACGGACGATCGGTCTGCTGGAACGAGTGAGCCTGCATGCGGCGCCCGAACCGCGACGCGGCCTGGACCACGGAGCGTGGGTGCCGCTGATGCACCTGTACCCGGAAGCGGACATTCCGGTGATGCAGTTGTCGATGCCCTTCCGCCAGCCGCCGGCCTTCTTCCATGAGCTCGGCCGTGCCCTCGCCCCCTTGCGAAACGAAGGCGTGTTGATCGTCGGATCCGGCAGCATCACGCACAACCTGTACGAATTCGCAGGCGACGGGCGCCCGACCGAAGCTTACGTCGACGCGTTCCGCGACTGGATCGCCGATACCCTCGCCTCGGACGACACGGCCGCGCTGCTCGATTATCGTGCCCGTGCGCCGTTCGCGGAGCGTGCACATCCGACCGACGAACATCTGCTGCCGCTGATGTTCGCACGTGCTGCCGCTGGCGACGGGGCGACGGTAGTCAGGATCGCCGCCGAGGACGTTCGTTACGGCATGCTCGGAATGGATGCATATGTCTTCGGAAAAGACTGAAGTCATGCCTTATTTCCTTGCCGGCTGGCGCGAGCGAGTTCTTAATCTCGGATACCTAAAGAACGGGAGGAGCCGCAAATGGATCGCTTGCTGGTCGTCGCAGGTCGCGCGCTGGGAATCATCGGCCTGCTCATATGCCTGGCGGCAGGTCTGTACCGTCTGGCGGGCCATTACCACCTTGGCGGCTTTCAGCTCGTGACGCTGCTGCAGGCAGGCGTTGCGGGCTTGGTCGGTGGGTCCTTCCTGATCCTGTGGGGCCTCTCCGCAAAATCCGGCGCGTGAGAAAGCGGGGCACAGCGCCCTGCCTTGACATTTGCCCCGACCGCCCCGACATGCGGTGTGGTACGGCCGACGACGGAGAAATCAATGAGTGCCGATAAGCTGACCCTCCCCTGCCCCCACTGCCACACCCTGAATCGCGTCCCTTCGGATCGGCTATCCGAAGGCCCGACCTGCGGCAAGTGCCATGAATCGCTGTTTGCTGCCCATCCGCTCCCGCTCGACGACCGGCTCTTCGATATCCATGCGGGCCGGAGCGACTTGCCCTTGCTTGTCGACTTCTGGGCCCCCTGGTGCGGCCCGTGCCAGACGATGGCACCGGCCTTCGAAGCGGCGGCCGCGCATCTTGAGCCGAAGATCCGCCTCGGAAAAGTGAATACCGACGAGCAGCAAGGCCTGGCGGCGCGTTTCGGTATCCGCAGCATTCCGACCTTGATCCTGTTCCGAGGCGGCCAGGAGGTCGCGCGGCAATCGGGCGCGATGGGAACGCCCGCGGCGATCGTGCAGTGGGCTCGGGCCCACGCCTGAGCAGTCTCCCTGAAGCCGGAAAGACGACCCGCTATTGCCGACGCCAGGTCAGGCGCGTAAGGTTGCGCGCCGGGCATCACGCCTTGGTCATGCGGGAGAACCGAAGGCAATGTTGGCAGTATTGCAGCGCGTCGCGGAGGCGCGTGTCGAGATCGAGGGGAAGGTCGTCGGCGAGATCGGCGCCGGTCTGCTGGTTCTGGTGTGCGCGGAGCGCGGCGACAGCGTTGCCGAAGCCGACCGGCTGCTCGCGAAGATCCTGAAACTACGAATCTTTTCCGACGAAGCCGGAAAAATGAACCGCTCGGTGCAGGATGTGGGCGGCGGCTTGCTGGTGGTGAGCCAATTCACGCTTGCGGCGGACACCTCGGGCGGGAACCGGCCGAGTTTCACCGGGGCGGCCGCACCGGAAGACGGGCGCGCGCTTTACGAATATTTTGTCGAGCATGCACGCAAGACACATCCGCAAGTGCAGACGGGGGAGTTTGCGGCCGTCATGCAGGTGCATCTCGTCAATGATGGCCCGGTGACGATCCCGCTGCGGATGATGCCTGCACGCGGCATTTCAGGCTGAGCGTGAGCCATTCCGCGCGGAAAACGCCAGCTGCTGCATTAAGGTGAAACGCATGAGGAGCTTGCCCGGAGGATTCTTCCCATGAGCGTCGTCATCGTCGACGACACACCCACGACGCTTGAACTGATGCGTGCGTTCGTTTTCCGCCTTGAAGGCCGGGAGCCGGTGACGTTCACCGACCCGGGCTCGGGACTGGCGTGGTGTCTGGAAAACGATCCGGACCTGATCATCGTCGACTACATGATGCCGAATATCGACGGTCTCGAATTCATCCGCCAGATCCGCCGAGAACCGAGGCATGACAGCCTGCCGATCCTGATGGTGACTGCGGACCACGAGAAGAACGTCCGCTACGCGGCATTGAACGAGGGCGCGACGGACTTTCTGAACAAGCCCGTCGACCGCATGGAGTTCCTCGCCCGCGCGAAGAACATGCTCGCGTTGCGCCGAACCCAGCAGGCACTCGCAGAGCGGGCGAGTTCGCTCGCGGAGGCGGTGAAGCGCGCGGTCGAAGAGATTCATGACCGAGAACACGAGACGATCGTGCGGCTCGCGCGTGCGGCAGAATGCCGCGACCCCGAAACCGGGGCACACATCCTTCGCATGGCGCACTACGCTCAATTGATCGCAGCCCGCCTGGGACTTGCGCCGGAATTCCAGGAAATGCTGGTGCGTGCAGCACCTATGCATGACGTCGGCAAACTGGGCACGCCGGACCTCATTCTCCTCAAACCGGGCCGGCATACACCCGAAGAGTTCGAGGTGATGAAACAGCACACGCTTATCGGTTATGAGATCCTCAGGGAAAGCAGTTCGCCGGTAGTACAACTCGCGGCATCGATTGCCCTCCGCCACCATGAGAAGTTTGACGGCACCGGCTATCCGCGCGGCCTTGCCGGCGCCACGATCCCAATAGAGGGGCGCATCGTGGCCGTGGCCGACGTGTTCGATGCGCTGACCTCGGAAAGACCCTACAAGAAGGCGTGGACCTTCGAGGCGGCCCAGGTTTATCTTCGCGAAAACCGCGGTAGGCACTTCGACCCGCTATGTGTCGATGCCTTCCTTGACGTGTGGGAACGGGTGCTGGCCATCAGCCGCCGATTCCGCGACGAAGAGGAAAGTGTTTCCGTGTGACAGCCACAATCCGAGGAGAGCCAGTCATGCCGGATGAACCGCTGTTCGACCGCTCAGCCCTGCTCGAGAACCTGGATCATGATCTCGAGCTGTTGCGCCTGATGGCCAAGACCTTCGTCGACGACGTTCCGCGCCTGCTTACCGAACTGCGCGCCGCTCTGCGCGCCGGGGATGCCCCGGAAGCGGCCCGCGCGAGCCACAATATCAAGGGGTCGGCCGCAAATTTCGGTGCTGCGCGCCTGGTCGAGCAGGTCGTAGCGATGGAACAGGCGTGCCGGTGCGGTGAACTCGCGAAGGCAAGCGCGGCGGCGAAGGACGCGGAACGGCTCATTGTGACGCTGGCAGTGGAACTGCGCCGCGAATTCACCGCGCGCTGAGCCCTGTCAGGCGTCCCACTGCTGCCCGACCAGATCGTCCAGCCGCGCCTTCGGGGCGCGCCGGTATTCGATCGCACGCTTCAGCACTTGATCCAGCGCCTGACGCCGGATGGGCTTCGACAGGTAATCGTCCATTCCCGCGGCCAGGCAACGTTCGCGATCGCCCTCCATCGCGTGGGCAGTCATTGCCGCAATGTAGGAAACGCGCTGATGCTGACCCATGACCCAACTGCGGTTCATTTCCCGCGCACGAATCGCGGCAGTCGCTTCCATGCCGTCGAGAACCGGCATCTGGACGTCCATCAGGATCAGGTCGAAGCGTTGTCGATCGAAGCGTTCGAGCGCTTCGCGGCCGTTGGCGGCGACGGCCACGCGATGCCCCGCCTTTGTGAGCAGCTTCACTGCCAAGGTCTGGTTGACCGGCGTGTCTTCGACCAACAGGACGTTGAGCGGCTCGCTATCGTCCTGGAAGCAGACATCGTCGAGGCGTGCGTCATCGAGCCGGAATGCATCCAGTTCATCCCGCACCACGCTCTGCACCCCGAGCGCGGTGCGGACGGCGTCGAGGAGTTCAGCCTCGAACACGGGCTTGACGAGGCGAGCCTTGACCGAGGGGTTCCTGGATTGCTGCAATGCGTGCTGCTGCCCGTGATGGGCCAGCAATACGATGATGGCTTCGCCACGACCCGGCCCATTCACCAACATGAAGCCGGCCGGCGGAGGCATGCCTGCATCGACGACCAAGACATCGAAGGGATCGCCGGCCGAACGCATCACTTCGGCCTGAATCGCATCGCAGGCCGCTTCGACGTGGGCACCGAAGCGCTGCAGCATGTGGCTCAACAGGTCGGCGGCGTGCACGCAGTCGTCGATCACGAGAACCCGGCGGCCTTGCAGCAACGGGAGTGGCGCGGCGGGGACGGCGGCGGAAGTCTGGTCCGCCGCGAAGCGCGCCGTGAAGTAGAAGGAGGTGCCCTTGCCGGGCTCGCTTTCAAGCCAGATCTGCCCGTCGAGCAACTTCACGAGCTGATTGCTGATCGCCAGCCCTAGACCGGTGCCGCCGAAACGCCGGGCCGTCGAAACGTCGGCCTGCGTGAAGGCGTCGAATATCTGCTCGTGCTGGTCGGCTGCGATGCCGATACCGGTGTCGCAGACGGCGATTTGCAGGTAAAGGGACATCCCGGCCCGACGTAACACCCAAGCCTTTACCACCACCTCACCGCGTTCGGTGAACTTGATCGCGTTACCGATGAGGTTGGCGAGGATCTGGCGCAGCCGCGTGGGGTCGCCGAACACGCGGTCCGGCATTTCGGGGGCGACGTCGAGCATGATCTCGAGCCCCTTGCCGTGGGCCGAGACGGCGAAGGCGCGCACGACGTCGTTCAGGATCGCGCGCACCGACATCGGGACGCTTTCGAGTTCGACCTTGCCGGCCTCGATCTTCGACAGGTCGAGCACGTCGTTGATGATGTTGAGCAGCGATTCGGCCGAGGATTTGACAGTCGTGAGGTAGCTCCGCGGTTCGGGCTCGACGGTTGCATCGAGCGCGAGTTCGGTCATGCCGAGGATTGCGTTCATCGGCGTGCGGATCTCGTGGCTCATGTTCGCCAGGAAGAAGCCGCGTGCACGATTGACGCTCTCGGCCTGTTCCTTCGCTCGCACCAAAGCGGCTTCGGCGAACTTCTGGTCGGCGATGTCGCGGTGCAGGACCAGCAGCCGGACGGGCTTCCCGTCCGCGTCGTGCCCGGTCACGCGGGCGCGCAAAAGCCAGTAGGTCCAGCGATTGTCGCGCTCGCGGAAGCGGTGTTCGACCTCGATCAGCGGTGCCCGCCCCTGCAGCAGCGTGCTGATCCGTTCGTCGACGAGCTTGCGGTCATCGGGATGGATCCTGCTCTTCCAGTCCTTGATCCGGTTCGCTTCGGCACTCGTCGCGCCGAAGCGGCGGTTCCATGCAACCGAAGCACGGATAGTCCCGCCGGCGAGATTCCACTCGCAGAGGATGTCTTCGGTCAGATCGAGGCAATCGACGAGGCGCCGTGCCTTATTGGCGCGCCGCTGGATCGGCTCGAATTCGTTGTAGGAGTCGTCGACGGTCGCCAGGAGGCTCGCGAACTTTGCCGCGATCTCGGACAGGCCGACAGCCTGTAGCGATTCAAGGCATTCCGCGAGCGCCGTTTCGCCCGCAGAACCAAAGGTGTCAACGAGCTGTTGGCGAAGGAGTGAGGATTTCATTCTTTGACCGTCAAAGATGCCATCGGCAAAGCCGCCCAATGATTCTAAAGCCTTCGTGCGTGACGACATGTGTACTATTGCCGCAAGGGTCACGGCGCGAGTAGGCTCCAAACGTTGAACGCCAAATGAAAGGATTTCCGATGAAGAAGCTCCTGGTCATCCTCGCGGCGAGTGTCCTTGCCGCTTGCTCGACGGTCCCGCAACGCGAGCCGCTGCAGATCGTCGACTACGTCTGCGAAGGCGGGAAAGGCTTTGCCGTCACTTATCTTCCCGGGCAGGAGGGAGCGCTCATCGACATCGAGGGCAACCGCTTTGCGCTGCGGGCAGAGACCGACGACGGCACGGAGCAGCGCTTCGCTTGCGACGTGCTGACGTTGTGGCGGCGGGCCGAGTTGGCGCGCGTCGATATGCAGGACCAGCATCTCTACGAGAACTGTCGCGCGCGTAACTGAGGACCGCCGGTGGTTGTAAAATCAGTCTTTGTCCGCGCGGCGGAGGTCCCATGTTCTACGGCGTAACCGACCTGACGACTTTCATCCTCGGCACGATCTTTATTGTGCTGCTGCCCGGACCGAACTCGATCTATGTGATGTCCGTGGCGTCGCGCTGGGGCATCGGGGCGGGCTATCGCGGCGCCTGCGGCATCTTCGTCGGCGACACGGTGCTGATGATTCTCTCCGCGACCGGCGTGGCGTCGCTACTGCAGACGACACCTGCGCTCTTCCTGCTGCTGAAGTATGCCGGCGCGGCGTATCTCGCGTGGATTGGACTCGGGTTGATGCGCTCGGCCGTGCGCAGCTGGAGGACTCCGGCCGCCGAGGCCCCCGCGCCGAAGGTCGTCGACGCGAAGCGCCCCTTCCGTACCGCGCTGGTCATCAGCCTCATGAACCCGAAGGCGATCCTGTTCTTCGTATCCTTCTTCATCCAGTTCGTCGATCCGGCCTATGAGCATCCGGCACTGTCGTTCGCGATCCTTGGCACGATCGTGCAGATCTGCAGCGCGATCTACCTGTCGGCGCTGATCTTCAGCGGCGCCCATCTCGCCGATCAGTTCCGCCGTCGTCGTCGCCTTGCTGCGGCTGCGACGGGCGGTGTTGGCGGACTGTTCATCGGCTTCGGCGCAAAGCTTGCGAACGCGACGCTGAGCTGATTCCTCAGCTCAATCGGTGGCACGCAGGCTTTCCGCGTACTGCACGCGCTGGCTCGTGCGCGGTGCGTGCATGATGTGGTCCAGCGGCAGTACGTTGGTCTGCTTGACCCGCTTGAGCGCGATGTTGGTCTTGATATGCGCGAGCCCCGGCAAGCGCATGATGCGCTTCATCATCAGCTCCGAAAACGCCGCGAGGTCGGACGCGACGATGCGTAACACGTAGTCGGCGTCGCCGCTCACCGAGAAGCACTCCACCACTTCCGGCAGCGTCGCGACGGCGCGCTCGAAGGCTTCACTCGAACCTTCGCTGTGGCGCTCGAGGATTACATTCGCGAAGGCTGACACGCCGAGGCCCACCGCCCCCGGGTCCAACAGCGCCCCGTAAGCCGCGATGATGCCGCTCTGCTCCAGGCGCGTGATGCGCCGGCTGACCTGTGATGCGGAAAGATGCACCTCCTCGCCGAGCGCGCTGTTGGTCGCGTTACCACGACGCTGCAGGGCCTCCAGGATCTGGATATCGAATTTATCGACAACAATGTGCTGCATCGAACTGCTCCTTCACGCACATTTTGTGCATTGACTGGCCTTGTGAAGTCGCATAACGAACGCAACGTGCGCGATCTTCGCAAGACAATTATATGCATAACCATACCGAGAGGAGCACTCCATGAACCTGGTCGAATCCCTGCTGCATGCACTGAAGGAGCACGGCGCCCAGCAGATCTTCGGTCTGCCCGGCGACTTCGCCCTACCCTATTTCCGCATCATCGAAGAGTCCGGCATCCTCCCCCTGTACACACTGTCGCACGAACCCGGGATCGGTTTTGCGGCGGATGCGGCGGCGCGCATGAGCTGCGGTCTTGGCGTAGCGGCGGTGACTTACGGCGCGGGCGCGCTCAATATGGTCAATGCGGTTGCCGCGGCCTATGCCGAGAAGTCGCCGGTGGTGGTGCTCTCGGGCGGGCCCGGCAAACGCGAATCGAACTGCGGGCTGCTGCTGCACCATCAGGCCAAGACACTGGACTCTCAGCTCGAGATCTACCGCGAGATCACCTGCGATCAGGTGCGGCTCGATGATGCGGCGCGCGCCCCGGCCGACATCGCACGCGTGCTGGCGAGCTGCCTGCGCAATTCCGAGCCGGTCTACATCGAGATTCCGCGCGACATGGTGCGCGAGCCGTGTGAGCCGGTCGTGCGTGAGACGCCGCGACCGGTCGACACCGACGCGCTCGAGGCCTGCGTCGACGAGATCCTCGCGCGACTGGAAATGGCGAAGAGTCCCGTGCTGATGGCCGGGGTCGAAGTGCGCCGCTACGGGCTGGAGGGAAAGGTCGCGGAACTGTCGCGCCATCTGGGCGTGCCGGTGGTGACGGGCTTCATGGGACGGGGATTGCTCACGGACTGCGACGCACCGCTCGTCGGCACCTACATGGGCGTCGCCGGTCTGCCCGAGGTGACGCATCTCGTTGAAAATTCAGATGGGCTCTTCCTGCTCGGCGAGATCATCTCGGATACCAACTTCGCAGTGTCGGAGACGCGGATCGACCTGCGCAAGACGATCCAGGCGCACAACGGACACGTGACGCTCGGCTATCACACCTACGCCGACATTCCTCTAGCCGCACTGGTAGATGGCATGCTGCGGCGAGTCGGCAAGGCACGGACGAGCTTCACAGTCGAGAAGCAGGTTTATCCGACGGGCCTCGTTGCAGACGACCAACACATCACGCCGACCGACATCGCCAAGGCGGTGAACGACCTCTTCGCTCGCCACGGCCGCCTGCCGATCGCATCGGACATGGGCGACTGTCTCTTCACCGCGATGGAGATCGAACAAACGGCACTGGTCGCGCCGGGCTACTACGCGACGATGGGCTACGGCGTGCCGGGCGGACTGGGCATCCAGGCGACGAGCGGGCAGCGGCCGCTGATCCTCGTTGGCGATGGCGCCTTTCAGATGACCGGCTGGGAGCTCGGCAACTGCCGGCGCTATGGTTGGGATCCGATCGTGCTGCTGTTCAACAACGCGAGCTGGGAAATGCTGCGCACCTTCCAGCCGGAATCCGGTTTCAACGATCTCGGGCACTGGGGATTCGCGGAAATGGCCGGGCCGCTGGGGGGAGACGGCGTGCGAGTAAAGACGCGTGCCGAACTGCAGCTCGCGCTGGAAAAGGCGGTGGCGACGCGCGGACGCTTCCAGCTGATCGAGATTGCGATTCCGCGTGGCGTGCTGTCGGACACGTTGGCTCGCTTCGTTGCGGGGGTGAAGCGGATTTCGATGCGCTGACCGGCACCTCGTGGGGAGCCGCCTAAACGGCTCCCCGGTCCTGCGGCAAACATACGGATACAATCTGGGGATCGTGGCTTCCATCGCCTCGGCACAGGTTCCCCATGAAAGAGCAGATCGACGAACTGCTGGCGCGCATCCGGCTGCTGCAGGAGGAACTCGAGAACGAGTACCTCAAGGCACGCGAAGAGTGGGATCAGCAGAAGGTCCGCCTCGCCGACGAGTTCCTGTATCAGCAGCGGCGCTACAAGATCGGGCTGTTCGGCTTCCTGCGCCGCACGCGCCTGCTCGTTGCGCTGACCTCACCGGTGATCTACGCGGGCTGGATTCCCTTCCTGCTGATGGATCTCTTCGTCACCGTCTACCAGGCGATCTGCTTTCCGGTGTATCGCATCCCGAAAGTCAGACGCACCGACTACATGGTGTTCGATCGCGGCGATCTGCCCTATCTGAACATCATCGAGAAGTTCAACTGCTTCTATTGTTCATACGGCAACGGCGTTGCCGCCTACACCCGGGAAGTCGCGGCGCGCACCGAACAGTATTGGTGTCCGATCAAGCACGCGCGCCGGGTTCGCGGTGCGCATGAGCGCTATCCGGAATTCTTCGATCACGGCGATGCGGAAGCCTACCGTCAGGGTCTCGCGCGATTGCGTCGCCAATATGAGGAAGACCGGGCGACGAAACGCTGAGCGACTGCGGGGAGCACCGGCCTCGCCCTCCCCGCAGCCCAATGCGTCAATGGACGCTGATCTCGATCCGCCGCGGCTGGGCGAACTCGGCCTTCGGAATGCGCAGCGTCAGCACACCGTTGACGAATTCCGCGCCCACTTTCTCGGTGTCGAGTTCCTTCGACAAGGTGAACACGCGGCGGTAGCGCGGCAGGCTCACTTCGGCATGCGTCGCCTCCATCCCCTCGGGAACGTTGAGCCTGACCTCGCCTTCGATCGTCAGGGTATCCGCTTCGATCTGCAGCAGCAGCGCGTCCTTCGGCACGCCCGGCAGATCCGCGGTGAGCGTGATGCCGCGGCTGTCCTCGACGACATTGACCGGAGGCAACAGCGTCGCCTCATCGGCGCCACGTTCGGCCCTCGGCGCCTGGGCCTTGGTTTCGGGAGCCTTGACTTCGTTCATGGTCCTACCTCCTTGCATTATTCGACAATGATGCGGCGGGGCTGAGCCGATTCGCGGCGCTTCACGCTGATGCGCAGCACGCCGTCCCGGTAATTCGCCGTCACGCCGTTCGGATCGATGTCGTCGGGCAGGCTCACCACACGACGGAAACGCCCGGCGAAGCGCTCGCGGATATGCACGCTCTGCTTCTTGTCCTCGGCTTGAGGGATGTCGGACGGCCGTTCGCCACTGATGCTGAGCACGCCGCGATCGAGGTTCAGTTCGATACTCTTCGGATCGACCCCCGGCGCGAACGCGAAGATCTCGACGGACTGGCGGGTACCGCCCACGTTCAGCGCCGGAAAGCCGCCGCGCCCGGTTCCGCGAATGCTCGGCGAAAAGTCGAACGACTCCTGCAATTCGCGCTGCAGCCGATCCAGTTCGGAAAAGATGTCGCGCGGAAACAAAGTCCTGTACATCATGCAATCCTCCATGTTGCTCGGAATCGCCGCGTTTGCGGCCTAGCTCGAAAATAGGGGTGAGACAAACGATTTCAAGGGCTTGAAATTTTCCGGGATGGAAGCAAGATGCAACTGAGGTAGTGACTTTCCTTTCTGCAGGAGGGCACGTCGTGGAATTTCTGGACTATTACAAGGTGCTCGGCGTCGAGCGCGGCGCGGCGGCCGACGAGATCAAGAAGGCCTTTCGCAAGCTCGCGCGCAAGTACCATCCGGACATCTCGCGCGAAAGCGACGCCGAGGCTCGGATGAAGGAAATCAACGAGGCCTACGCGGTGCTCTCCGACCCCGAACGGCGCGCCGCCTACGATCAGCTCGGCCGCAGCTACCAAGCCGGGCAGGACTTCCGTCCTCCGCCCGGCTGGGACAGCGGTTTCGAATTCACGAGCCACGGCTTTTCGCCCCACGAGGCGGGCGAGTTCAGCGATTTCTTCTCGCAGATCTTCGGCGGCATGGGGGGTGATCCCCGTGGCAGCCCCCATGGCGGGCCCCATCGCGCGCGGCATGGCTTCCAGGCGCGCGGCGAGGACCATCACGCGAAGATCCAGCTCGACATCGAGGACAGCTTCAACGGCGCGACGCGCCAGATCACGCTGCGCATTCCTCGCATGGATGGGACGGGCCATATCGCCGTCGACAACCGCAGCCTGAACGTGAAGATCCCCCGCGGCGTGTATGAAGGCCAGATCATCCGCCTCGCCGGACAAGGATCGCCCGGCGTCGGCGGCGCGCCCCCGGGGGACCTGCTGCTGGAAGTGCATTTCCTTCCCCACGGCCGGCTGCGCGCGGAGGCGCGCGACCTGCATCTGACGCTGCCCGTGGCGCCGTGGGAAGCGGCGCTCGGCGCAATCGTTCCCGTCGAGCTGCCGGACTCGTCGATCAAGGTCCGCATCCCGCCGGGAGCGCGCGCCGGACAACAGTTGCGTGTGCGGGGCAAGGGAATCCCGGGGCAGCCGCCGGGCGACCTGCTGCTCGACCTGACGATCGTGCTGCCGCCGGCCGACACGCCGCGCGCCAAGGAGTTCTACGAAACGATGGCCCGGGAAATGGACTTCGATCCGCGCGCCCAGAACAACGGGTCACAGGGGAGGAGTTGAGCGATGCGCAACGATGAGATCCTGATCGCCAGTTTGCTCGAGGACAGCTGGATGACGCTCGAACAGCTCGCGGCGGCCTGCGCCGTCGAGCCGGATTGGCTTCTCCGGCACATCGACGAAGGTCTGTTCCCGGAGGTGAGCTCCGTCTCGGGCGTGTGGCGCTTTTCGACGGCGAATCTGCAGCGGGCCCGGCGAATGCGCGAGCTCGAACGCAACTTCGACGCCGTGCCGGAACTCGCCGCCCTCGTGGCCGACCTGCTCGAAGAGATCGACACCTTGCGCGCACACGCGCGCAGCCGGCGCGCCTGCTGAGGGCGGACTCGGCCGCGACAAGCAGGAAGCGCCGCTACGAGTTCGTCAGGACGCGTCGGGCGGCAGTTCGACCTTGCGCGGACGGCGGCTGCGGGTGCCGGGCTTCTTCGGCGATTTCGCGGCTTTTTCCGGCTTCGCCGGCGCGGCGTCGGCAGCAGCGGGAATGGCTTCGTTCGTCGCCGCCACCTCCTGCGTGCCCGAGCGCACTTCGGCCATCGGGGGCGCGGCGACCGGCTCGGCGGCGGCCGACGCCGGCGTCGATTCGACTGCCGCCTCGGCCTTGCGCGCGGTTGGTTTGCGTCCGCCACGACTCTTGCGACGCGGCTCCTGGCGCGCGCCCTCGCCGACGCCGGCTTCCAGCGGGTGCGCCTCCACTGGCTGAGCGTCGAAGGGACGCGACTCGACCGCTTGCGCGACCTCGACGGGCAGAGGCGCCGCCACCTCGGGCTCGGCCTGCGCTGCCGGAACGCCGGTCTGCGCTTCGGGCTTCTTGCCCGTAGGCTTACGGCCACCGCGGCCCTTGCGACGGGGCTCGTGGCGCGCATTCTCGGCGGGCTGCGCGGCCTCCGCCGGTGTTTCAGCGGCTGCGTGTTCGGTCGCTTCGGCTGCGGCCTCGCCCGCCGCGTGCATCTCGACCGTCGTTGCGGAGCCATTCACGGGTTCGGCAACTGACGAGGGTAGAGGCGCCGCCGCGTTGCTTCGGTACACATAGGCCCCCGATTTGTCATCGCGCCCGAATTCGAGCAGGCCATGTGACTGAGCCTCTTCCAGCAGGTTGCCGAAGGCGCGGAAGCCGTAGTACGACTCGTTGAAGCCGGGATTGCGGCGCTTGATGGCCTCCTTCAGCATCGACGCCCAGATCCGCCCGCCGCTGTCGCCGCGCTCGGAGACCAGCGCCTCGAAGGTCTCGACCGCGATCTCGATCGCACGCATCTTGCGTGCCTCGTGTTCCTCCTTGCGGCGCTTTTCCTCTTCCGGCGTGCGTTTCGCGGTGGGCTGCGTCTCGCGCGTTTCGCGTTTCGCCGCGGTGCGCTGGCTCTCGCGTACGAGGTCGTCGTAGAAGATGAATTCGTCGCAGTTCGCGATCAGCAGGTCGGAGGTCGATTGCTTGACGCCGACGCCGATCACCTGCTTGGCGTTCTCGCGCAGCTTGGACACGAGCGGCGAGAAATCGGAGTCGCCGCTGATGATGACGAAAGTATTGACGTGGGACTTGGTGTAGCAGAGGTCGAGCGCGTCGACGACGAGCCGGATGTCGGCCGAATTCTTGCCCGACTGGCGCACGTGCGGGATCTCGATCAGCTCGAAGTTCGCTTCGTGCATCACGGCCTTGAAGCCCTTGTAGCGCTCCCAGTCGCAGTAGGCCTTCTTGACGACGATGCTGCCCTTGAGCAGCAAGCGTTCGAGCACGGGCTTGATGTCGAACTTCTCGTACTTCGCATCACGCACGCCGAGCGCAACGTTCTCGAAGTCGCAGAACACCGCCATGCTGACGCTGTCGTGGGATGAAGCCATGCTTTTGTTCTCCTTTTGCCGCTGCGCCGACCGCCACGCTTCTCAATTAAGGCGCCAATGATAACGACTCTGGCAACGCGACGCCGTAAATCTGGTAAAACCGGGTGCGGTATTGCCGGTAGCGGCCGGCATGGATCCGGGAGTCGGAATGCAGACGGTGGAATGCGTGGTGATCGGAGCGGGCGTCGTGGGCCTCGCATGCGCACGCGCGCTCGCGCAGGTCGGCCGCGAAGTTGTCGTGCTGGAACGTGAGACCGCGATCGGCACCGGCATCAGCGCTCGCAACAGCGAGGTGATCCACGCGGGCCTGTATTACCCGCCCGGCTCGCTGAAAGCCCGCCTGTGCGTCGAGGGGCGGCGGGCCTTGTATCAATACTGCGCCAAACATGGCGTCGCCCATGCACGCTGCGGCAAGCTCGTCGTTGCGACCAAGCCGGATCAGACGGATGCGTTGCGGCAGATTGGGCTGCGCGCCGCGGCGAACGGCGTCGAGGATCTGGTCGAACTGGACCGCGCGCAGATCCGCGAGCTCGAACCGGCGCTCGACGCCCATGCGGCGCTGCTGTCGCCCTCGACCGGGATCGTCGACAGCCATGGGCTGATGCTCGCCCTGCTCGGCGGTGCGGAGCGCCGCGGCGCGATGCTGGCGCTCGCGAGCCCCGTGCTCGACGGCCGCCGCGACGGCGACGCCATCGTGCTGCGGGTCGGCGGCGAGGACGAGATGGAGCTCCGCGCACGCTGGGTGATCAACGCGGCGGGCCTCGATGCGGTCGCGCTCGGCCATGCGATCGGCGGCCCGGCACCGGAAACGCTCCCAAAGGCCTGGTTCGCGCGCGGCGTGTATTTCACGCTCCACGGCACGGCGCCGTTCTCGCGGCTGATCTATCCGATCCCTGAACCCGGCGGGCTCGGTGTGCATCTGACGCTCGATCTCGGCGGCCAAGCGAAATTCGGTCCGGACGTCGAATGGATCGACTCGCCGGATTACACGGTCGATCCCGATCGCGCCGAATGTTTCTATGCAGCGATCCGAGGCTGGTGGCCGCGGCTGGAGGATGGCCGTCTCTCTCCGGGCTATGCCGGGGTGCGTCCGAAGATTGCCGGCCCCGGCATGCCGGACGCGGACTTCCGCATCGACGGACCAGCGCAGCACGGCACGCCCGGCCTGATCCATCTGTTCGGGATCGAATCACCGGGCCTGACGTCTTCGCTGGCAATCGCCAGGGAGGTCACGGCGATCGTCGCCAACGAGGGGGCCTGACTCTCCGGCAGGACTTCGCCGCCGCCAAGGATCGCAACTTGCGCCGCCCCGATCAATAATGCCTATGTCGTCGGATCGGAATGATTGTCTAATGATCGCGCTATGAGAACGCTCGCCGCTGCAACCGGATGCGCAATCGAAGCCCGCGCCTTGACCCGCAACTTCGGGACCTTCTGCGCACTGGATCACCTCGACCTGATGATCCCGCATCAGTGCATCTTCGGACTTCTGGGTCCGAACGGCGCCGGCAAGAGCACGACCATCAAGATCCTGACGACACTGCTCGATGCGACATCGGGATCCGCCACCGTTGCCGGCTTCGATGTCGCACACAAGCCGCTCGAAGTGCGGCGCCGCATCGGCTATGTGCCGCAACTGTTATCTGCCGACGGAGGGCTGACCGCCAGGGAAAATCTGGTGCTGTCGGCCAGCCTCTATGGCTTGCGCGGCAGACTCCGCGACGAGCGCATCGACGAAGCGCTTGCCTTCGCGGACCTGGAGCCGGTCGCCCACAAGCTGGTAAAGACATTCTCGGGAGGCATGATCCGCCGCCTCGAAATTGCTCAGGCCACCCTGCACCGCCCCGAGGTGCTGTTCCTCGACGAACCGACCATCGGACTCGATCCCGTCGCGCGGCGGACCGTGTGGGGACGCCTGCTGGAACTCAAGGCCGACATCGGCATGACGATCTTGCTGACGACGCACGACATGGAGGAAGCCGATTACCTTTGCGACCAACTCGCGATCCTTCACCGGGGCCGCTTGGCGACAGTCGGTCGGCCTGCGGAACTCAAACGCTTGATCGGTCCCGAGGCGACCCTGAGCGACGTTTTCGTCGCGCACAGCGGCGTATGCATCGAAGAAGGCGGCCACTACCGGGAAATCCGGGAAACCCGCGGGACTGCGCAGAGGCTGGGCTAGACGATGAGCGATTTTGCCTATGCAACGGCGGCCGTCGCGAACGCCGAAATCCGCAAGCTGATGCGCGACCCGACAGAGCTGGTGTCGCGCGCCGTGCAACCCGTCCTCTGGCTGGCGGTATTCGGCCAGGTGTTCAGCAAGGTCCGCGGTATCCCCACCGGCGACATCGGCTACCTCGACTTCATGGCGCCGGGGATCCTCGCGCAGAGCATCCTGTTCTCGGCAATCTTCTACGGCATTGCGATCATCTGGGAGCGTGACCTCGGCATCATCCACAAGCTCCTCGTGACACCGGCCTCACGGGTGGCGCTGGTGCTCGGCAAGGGAATCGCAGCGGGCCTGCGCGGCCTGATCCAGGCGGTCGTCGTGTATCTGATCGCCTTCGCGCTGCACATCGGCATCCGGTGGGACCTTCCGGCGATGGTCGGCGTCGCCTGCGCCGTCTTCCTCGGCTCCTGTATCTTCGCGACCTTCTCTCTGGTCATCGCGTGCATCGTCAAGACGCGCGAGCGCTTCATGGGAATCGGCCAGGTTCTGACCATGCCCCTGTTCTTTGCATCAAATGCCATCTACCCGATCGAGTTGATGCCTGGCTGGCTCAGGACGATCGCAGTGGCCAACCCCCTGACCTACCTCGTGGATGCCTTGCGCCACTCGATGATCGTCGGCGGGCACGGGATGTACACGCTGGCCACGAGCTTCGAGGTGATGGCGGCAGCCTTCCTGCTGCTTCTCGCTGTTGCAACGAAGCTCTATCCGGGACTGGTCCGCTAGCGGATCGCCTCTCTGCGGCGATCGCCAGCTCGAAACGGCCCTCTCCGCCGCGTCCTCCACCATCGGTAGAAACCGCGCTTGGCCGCTTCCACGGCAGCGAGATACGCGAGCACCAGTGCGCCCAGGATGAAATAGAAGTTCGCCGGCGGAGGCGTGAAGCCGAAGCCCGCCCCCAGCGACGTAAAGGGCAACAGGACGGCGCTGGCGACGACCGCCAGCGAGGTCGCCGTCAGCAGCGGGTGCGGGCGGCTTTTCAGCGGGTTTCCGCGCGTGCGGATGATGAAGATCACGAGCACCTGCGTGCACAGCGATTCGACGAACCAGCCGGTCTGGAACAACTTCTCGTCGGCCTGCAGCAGCACCAGCATCACGTAGAAGGTCAGGAGATCGAACAACGAACTGATCGGGCCGATCACCAGCATGAAACTGCGGATGAAATCGAGGTCCAGCACGCGCGGATAGCGAATCTCCTCGGTGTCGACCTTGTCCAGCGGGATCGGCACTTCGGAGACGTCGTAAAGAATGTTGTTGAGCAGGATCTGCGTCGGCAGCATCGGCAGGAAGGGCAGGAAGAGGGCTGCGCCCGCCATGCTGAACATGTTGCCGAAGTTGGAGCTCGTGCCCATCATGATGTACTTCATGATGTTGCCGAAGGTGCGCCGGCCTTCGAGCACTGCGCCATGCAGCACGTGCAGGTCGTGCTTCAGCAGGATCATGTCGGCCGCCTCTTTCGCCACGTCGACGGCCGAATCGACGGAAAGCCCCACGTCGGCGGAATGCAGCGGAGGAGCGTCGTTGATGCCGTCGCCGAGATAGCCGACCGCGTGGCCGCGCGCCTTCAGTGCGCGGATGATCCTTTCCTTTTGCGCCGGATTGACGCGACAGAACAGGTTCGCGCTCTCGACCCGCGCACGCAGCGCGTGATCGTCCATCTGTGCCATGTCCTTCCCGGTCAGCAGTCCGGTGACGGGAATCCCCAACTGTGCGCACACATGCCGCGTCACGAGGTCGCTGTCTCCGGTGACGATCCGGATCGCGACACCGAGTTTGTGCAGGTCCTCCAGCGCTGAAGCGGCGCTCTCCTTCGGCGGGTCGAGGAAGGCCGCGAAGCCCGCGAGCACGAGGCCCGTTTCATCATCGACGACCGCATGCGGGTGGTCCACCGGCACCTCGCGCCATGCGATGCCGAGCACGCGAAAACCGTCCTGCTCCAATGCGTGATACTGGGCGTGGATCGCGGCGAGCGCGGCCTCGTCCATTGGCCGCTGCAGGGCGGCACCGTCGGCCTCGAAATGCGCGCACAGGCCGACGATCTCGTCGGGCGCGCCCTTCACGACCAGCCATCGCGCCGTGTCCTTTTCGACCAGCACGGACACGCGGCGCCGCTCGAAGTCGAACGGGACTTCGTCGATCTTCGTCCAGCCGCAGACATCGATGTGCGCGTGTTCGAGAATCGCCTCGTCGAGCGGGTTCTTCAGGCCGCTCTCGAAGTAGCTGTTGAGATACGCGAGCTGCAGCACCCGCTCGCTCGAGCGCCCTTCGGGGTCGACATGGCGCTCCATGCGGATCTTCGCCTCGGTGAGCGTGCCGGTCTTGTCGGTGCACAGCACGTCCATCGAGCCGAGGTCCTGGATCGCGGACTGACGCTTCACGATCACGCTTTGCTTCGCCATGCGTAGCGCCCCGCGCGACAGCGTCACCGACACGACCATCGGCAGCAGTTCCGGCGTCAGCCCGACGGCGAGCGCGACGGCGAACAGGAAGGATTCCAGCAAGGGCCTGTGAAACAGCGTATTCACGAGCAGCACGAACATCACCATCAGCATCGTGAGCCGCATGATCAGCATGCCGAAGCGGCGCGTGCCCAGCTCGAACGAGCTGGGCGGCGGCGGCCGCGACACGCTGTCGGCGATCTTGCCAACGGCGGTCGCAGTGCCAATCCGCTCGACCAGCACGCGGGCGCTGCCGCTGATCACCGAGGTCCCCATGAAGACCGCATTGGCGGCCTCGTCGAGCGCGGTCGCATTTGCGGGCGGCGTATCCGGCCGCTTTTCGACCGGGTAGGTTTCGCCGGTCAGCAAGGCCTGCTTGACGAAGAAGTCGTTCGCTTCGAGCACCCGGGCGTCGGCCGGAACCAAATCGCCGGCCGAGAGGGTGACAACGTCGCCCGGCACCAGTTCGGTCGCGGGGATCTCGCGGGCGCTGCCATCGCGGACCACCTTTGCCTGCAGCGCGACCGACTGGCGCAGCTTTTCGGCGGCGGCGCCGGCGCGGTATTCCTGCACGAAGTCGAGCGTCACGCTCAGCAGAACGATGCAGCCGATGATGAAGAAGTTGGTCAGCTCACCGGTGAATGCCGAAACAGCGCTTGCAACGAGCAGGATCAGCACCAGTGGATTCTTGAAACGGCTCAGATACTGCAGCAGTAGCGCTCGCTGTGGACGTTCGCGGAACAGGTTGGGTCCGAAGCGCACCCGCCGCGCCGCGGCCTCGTCGCTCGACAGTCCTCGCGCACCGCCAGGCGCCTTGCCGACATCGTCCGGCGGTGCCTCGAGCCACCATGGCTGCGACGACGAGTCTAGCGTCATGCAGGCTTCTCCTGCTGCACTCCACTGCCACGAATGGCGAGTGTCAAATATCGAAGCATGTCGTTCCCCGCGTCACGCTGCGGGGTCAGTATATGCCGATGCAATGCGAGCGGCGAGGATTGCGAGTCACGCTCCGAATCGCCGGTAAAATGCCGTGATCTGGAACATTCTGCCCGCCCATGCGCCCGAAACCGCCGCCGGATTATCTTGCCGGCTATCCTCCCGCCCTCGCCGCACAGGTTCGGCAGCTGATCGAGCAGAACAAGCTCGGCGAGCTGCTTCTGCGGAAGTACCCGCAGGCGCACATGGTCCGCACCGACCGCGCGCTCTACGACTACGTGCAGGAGATCAAGGGGTCGTATCTGCGCAATGCCGGGCAACTCAACAAGGTCGCCTTCGACAGCAAGATCCACGTGATCCAGCATGCGCTCGGCACGCACACCCGCATCTCGCGCGTGCAAGGGGGCAAGCTCAAGGCGAAATGCGAGATTCGCGTCGCCGCCGTGTTTCGCGAGATGCCGCCCGAATTCCTGCGGATGATCGTCGTGCATGAGCTCGCCCACATCCGCGAGCGCGAGCACGACAAGGCCTTCTACCAGCTATGCCGCCATATGGAGCCGGATTACCACCAATTGGAGTTCGATCTGCGCGCCTACCTGTGCCATCTGGATGCCACCGGTCGACCGCTGTGGTCCGCGGCGACCGACGGCGCGAAGTCCTGACCGGCGGTATCAGTCCGCCAGCGCGCGCACCTTCACGGGCCTGCCTTTGAGCTTGCCGGCGCCGAGCTTGCGCACCGCGTCGCGTGCGATCTCGCGCACGACTGCAACGTAGGTGGTCTGATCGGTCACCGTGATCTTACCGACCTGCTCACGCGTAAAACCGGCCTCGCCCGTCAGCGCGCCGAGCACGTCGCCGGGGCGGATCTTGTCCTTGCGCCCGCCCAGAATCTGCAGCGTCACCATCGGCGGCACGAGCGGCGAATCGTCTCCGCTCTGCAGCGAGCCGAGTCCGTGCCACTCCGGATCGATGCCGGTTGCCTGCGCGATCGTCGCGACGCGGCGCTTGTCCGCGGGGCTGCATAGGGTCAGCGCCCAGCCGTCCTCGTCCGCGCGGCCGGTGCGGCCGATGCGGTGGACGTGGACTTCGGGGTCCGGCGTGACGTCGACGTTGATGACGGCTTCGAGCTGCGCGATATCGAGTCCGCGCGCTGCGACGTCGGTCGCGACCAGCACCGAACAGCTGCGGTTGGCGAACTGGATCAGCACCTGATCGCGTTCACGCTGCTCCAGGTCACCATTGAGCGTCAGCGCATGGAAGCCCTGGGCGCGCAGCACCTCGACGAGACTGCGGCACTGCTGCTTGGTATTGCAGAAGGCGAGCGTGCTGACCGGGCGGTAGTGCTTGAGGAGCGTGCCGACGGCCTGCAGGCGCTCGTCGTGCTTGATCCCGTAGAAGCGCTGGCGGATCTTGCTGCCTTCGTGCTGCTCCAGCAGCTTCACTTCCCTCGGATTACGCAGGAAATGCTGCGCCAGCTTGTCGATCCCCTCGGGGTAGGTCGCGGAGAACAGCAGGGTCTGGCGGCGGGTGGGGCATTGCTGCGCGACGAAGGCGATGTCGTCGTAGAAGCCCATGTCGAGCATCCGGTCGGCTTCGTCGAGCACGAGGGTGTTGAGCGCGTCGAGCCTGAGGCTGCCGCGATCGAGGTGATCCATGATGCGGCCGGGCGTGCCGACGACGATGTGAGCGCCGTGCTCCAGGCTCGCCCGCTGCGGCCGCATCGTCGTGCCGCCGCACAGCGAGAGAATCTTGATGTTGTCGGCCGACCGCGCAAGACGGCGGATCTCCTGCGTGACCTGATCCGCGAGCTCGCGCGTCGGGCACAGCACCATGGCTTGCACGGCAAAGCGGCGTGGGTTGAGGTTCGTCAGCAGCGCCAGCGCAAACGCCGCGGTCTTGCCGCTGCCGGTCTTGGCTTGCGCGATCAGGTCGTGGCCGGCAAGCGCCAAGGGCAGGCTCGCGGCCTGGATCGGCGTCATCGTGCGGTATTCGAGTTGCTGCAGCGTGGCCTGCAGCGCCGGCGACAGCGGCAGTTCGCTGAAGGGCGGCGCGGCGACGTCGGTCACCGCCTGCGGGGCGGTCGCCGATTGGGGCAGAGTCGATTCAGTCGTGCTCACGCTTCGCCTCATCCGCGCCGACGGGCGCCGGTGGGTTTGCGCCAGTGGCCGGGACGCTTGTGTTCGGTTTCTACCACCTTGGGTTTGGGCATCAGCAGGTTCTGCCCCGCGCCCTGCCCGGCAGCCCGGTGCGCAGCGATGGCTGCACTCAGTTGCTCCACTGTCGGCACGCAAGGGGCCTTTTCGCCCTGAGCGACGTGCGCCGACAGTTCCGCCTTGACGCCGAAGATGCGCTCCGCGGTATCGGCCTTCCTCGGCAGTCCCGCGACGATCTTCTGTGCGCCCGGGCCGAGCGTGAAGCGGCCGTCCACCTCGTCGATCAGGCCATTCACGGAGAGGCGCCGAAACGCTTCACCGAGTTTGCCTTCGGAAGGAATGGCGCCGTGGATCAGATCCAGCGCTGCCATGATTTCAAAAAGCTCCGCGGCCCTGCGCTTGGAAGCGAGCGCCATGGCGAGCAGAAGAAGTGCGTCAATATCGTGAACCGGGTGCATCGAATCCCTTTGAAACTCGCGAAAAAATAAAGACTTGAGACCGGGTGGAGCCGGCGCGGTTGAGAGTGTAAGCGCTGGCGGAGGCAATACGGCGTGGCGGCGCACAATATTGCGCTCCGGGGACGTGCACTGCCGACGATGAAACCTCCCGACGGCGGCAGGGTTCTAAGCTGCATCGATGGATGCACCATGCTCCCCGGTAGACGCAATGAACATCTCTCCTCTGATTTCGCCGCTCAACCTCTTCGGGCTCGGCGGCATCAATCCCGTCAGCGCGACGCAGGCCCAGAACAATGCCTCCGCGCTCACGTCGCTCACATCCAGCTCCACGTTCGTGCAGATCTCGGATCTCGGCCACCTGCTGTCATCGATCGTTGCCTTCCAGGACAGCCTGTCGGCGCTGCACCCGGGTTCAACCAACAGCGGTCTGGGCCGCAATTTTGGGACGGATTTCGGCAGTCTGGCCGCGGAAGCGCAGAGTTTCGTTGACGCCTTCAATGGGCTCCAGTCCGATATCAGCCCGTTCGGCGGCACCGATGCCGGATCGGGACTTTTCGGCATCCTGTCCGGTTCGTCTCAGACCACCCAGGTCAGCAATGCACTGAGCGAACGCTTCGCGAGCGCCTTCGACAACGGCGACTCCGCACTCACCCACCTCGCCGATATCGGCATCCAACTTCAAGCCTCTCCATTACCCGGTCTCGGCGGGCGCGCGAGCATCGACCTCGCGAAGCTCAAATCGGCCTTCGACAGCGACCCGGCGGGCAGCTTTTCGCTGCTGTCGAACGCTGTCCAATCCTTCGGCACGCTGGCGTCCGACTTCACAGGCGACACGAGCAGTGGTTCCCGGCTGGGTAGCCTGCTGAGCTTCAACCTTGCCCAGCAGTCGCTCGGCCTGCTCGGTTTCAACGGCTCGCAAACCGGTCTGCCGGGCGCGTCGAATCTGCTCGCGCTGGCTTCGCTGAGTGACGGCACAACGAGTTCGCAGGCGCAGTTGTTGTCGGCGATGAACCAATTCACGCTGGTTTCGTCATTACTTGGGTGACGCCTGCGCGGCGGCGCCCATCCTCTATGCGAAAGAGATGGAACGCGCGAGCGACGTCGCATCGCAACATCCGGATACCTGGACTCTTTCGGCTCCAGATGCTTTGCGGCGCTTGAATATTTAATCGATTAATTGATTGATAAAAACATTTTTCTGTAGATCATGTTGCGTCGCACAAGTCTGACCACTATCATTTGAAACGTCTCCTCCACCCTCCTCCTTTGGTGTGGATTTAGCCCGGGCCGTCAAACGCTCGGGCTTTTTCTTTTTTGCCCGTCGTTCTGCCCCCTCCTCGACGCCATCGCGGCCATTCGCCCGAATAATTCGGCCATAAAAAAATTTGTCGTACAAGTTTATTGCGTCGCACAAGCGAGCTCGTTATGATTTGAACCGTCTCCTCCACCCTCCTCCTTTGGTGTGGATTTAGCCCGAGCCGTCAAACGCTCGGGCTTTTTCTTTTCAGCTGCCGCTTCGCGCACTCAGCAGGGTCCAGATCCGCTCGACCATCGGGTTGCTATTGTCGGCGGCGCGATGCAGGCGCACTTCGAGCGGACAGGTCCACTGAGCGGGACCGGCCGCGACCAAGCGCCCCTCAGCGATCTCCCGCCCGACGCAGCTCTCCGGCAGCCAGCCGAGGCCGTGTCCTTCGAGCACCATCGCCTTCAGCGCCTCCGACATGTGCGTGTCGAAGGAGCGGTCGAAATGACAGCGCTCGTTCGCACCCAGCAGGATCATCTCGACGACGTGACCGAGATAGGTGCCTGAGGAATAGGCGAGGAAAGGCACAGCCGCCTCCGCCCGCCCCGGGAGTTTGTAGCGCGGGCGGCCGTCCTCGCGGGGCGCAGACAGCGGCAGCATGCGGTCGGTTGCGAGCGCGATATAGGGAAAGCGCACCGGGTCGAGCAGCATCGGCAGCTGCGGATGGTGGTAGGCGATCACGAGGTCGGTCGCGCCCTCGATCAACGCGCTCGCCCCTTCTGGCACGTTCACGGCGCCGACGCGTGCGACGACGTTGCCGAGCGCCTCCTTCAGCTGCCCGAGCCAGCGCGGGAAGAAGGTCAGCGACAGCGTGTGGGCGACCGAAAAGCGCACGGTGTCGACGTTGCCCGGCGACTGCCCCCGCAGCACCGTACGCATGTCGTAAGTGCGACGCAGGATGTCGGCCGCGAAGCCTCGGAAGATCCGCCCGGCGGCGGTGAGGTGCACGCCCTGCGAACGGCGGTCGATCAGCTCGACGCCAAGCCAGTCCTCGAGCGCCTGGATGTGGCGACTGAAGGTCGGCTGCGACACGTTGCGGCGCTCGGCGGCCCGCGAAAAGGCGCGTGCGTCGGTCAATGTGAGGAAATCCTCGATCCATTTGATTTGCATATCAGGTCGACTCCTGTCTGGCCTCTATTCGGCTTTCTTGGGGATCTTATGCGTTTTTTGCATGGCATAGCACGGAATCGCAAGAGGCTCCGTAGCATTCATTCACCCCCACCCCACACCACGAGACAGGAACAAAAATGACCTTCACCGCCACCCCCGCCGCCGAGCGCATCGAACACGACCTCCTCGGCGATCGCGCCGTGCCCGCCAATGTCTATTACGGCGTCCACACGCTGCGCGCTGTCGAGAACTTCCCGATCACCGGGACGCCGATTTCGATCTACCGCGAGCTCGTCCGCGCGCTCGCCGCGATCAAGCAGGCCGCCGCGCTAACGAACCAGCAGCTCGGCATGCTCGACGCCGAACGCACCGAAGCGATCGTCCGCGCCTGCGAGGAAGTCCGCGCCGGCGCGCTGCACGAGCAGTTCGTCGTCGACGTGATCCAGGGCGGCGCCGGCACCTCGACCAACATGAACGCCAACGAGGTGATCGCGAACCGGGCGCTGGAACTACTCGGCTTTGAAAAGGGCGACTACGCCCGCCTGCACCCGAACGAGCACGTCAACATGAGCCAGAGCACCAACGACGTGTATCCGACCGCGTTGAAGCTCGCGGGCTACGAGGGCATCTTCCAGCTGATCGAGGCGATGGAAGTGCTACGCAATGCCTTCCACGAGAAGGCGGTCGAGTTCGCCGACGTGCTGAAGATGGGCCGCACCCAGCTGCAGGACGCGGTGCCGATGACGGTCGGCCAGGAGTTCTCGACCTACGTCGTGATGCTCGGCGAGGACATCGAGCGCCTGAAGGAAGCCGTGCTGCTGATCCGCGAGATCAACCTCGGCGCGACCGCGATCGGCACCGGCATCAACGCCCACCCGGATTACGCGGGTATGGTCTGCCGCAACCTCGCCGAGATCACCGGCATCCCGGTGCTGACCGCGCCCAATCTCGTCGAGGCGACGCAGGATTGCGGCAGCTTCGTGCAACTGTCGGGTGTGCTGAAGCGCGTGGCGGTCAAGCTCTCCAAGGTCTGCAACGACCTGCGCCTGCTGTCTTCCGGCCCCCGTGCGGGCCTGGCCGAGATCAACCTGCCGGCGATGCAGGCCGGCTCGTCGATCATGCCGGGCAAGGTCAATCCGGTGATCCCGGAAGTCGTGAACCAGATCGCGTTCGAAGTGATCGGCAACGACATGACGATCAGCTTCGCCGCTGAAGCCGGCCAGCTGCAGTTGAACGCCTTCGAGCCGATCATCGCGCACAGCCTGTTCAAGAGCGCGACCCACCTGCGTGCCGGCTGCCTGACGCTCGCCGAGCGTTGCGTGAAGGGCATCACCGTCAATCGCGAATTCCTGCGCAAGAGCGTCGAGAACTCGATTGGCCTCGTCACCGCGCTGAACCCCTACATCGGCTACGCCAACGCGACCGAGATCGCGCAGCAGGCGCTCGTCGGCGGTCACAGCGTGTATGAGCTCGTGCTCGCCAAGGGCCTGCTGACGAAGGAGCAGCTCGACGAAATCCTCAAGCCCGAAGTGCTGACGCAGCCGCGCCCGCTGGTCGGCCTTGCCTGATCGCCCATCGACCTAAGAAAACGCCAATCACCCCCAAAGGGGTCGTGTCGAGGAGACTCAAATTGAAATTCAATAAACTCACCACCTGGATCTTCATCAGCCTCGTGCTCGGGATCGTTGTCGGCTACATCTGCAACACGACGGCGCCGGACGCCGCGGCGGCGAAGGAAACCGCGAGCTACTTCTCGGCGCTCGCGGACATCTTCCTGCGCATGGTGAAGATGATCATTGCGCCGCTCGTGTTCGCGACCCTCGTGTCGGGCATCGCGAGCCTCGGCGATACGAAAGCGGTCGGCCGCATCGGCCTGAAGGCGATGGCGTGGTTCGTCACGGCGTCCTTCGTGTCGCTGCTGCTCGGCCTCTTCTGGGCGAACGTCCTGCATCCCGGGCAAAGCATGAACCTGCCGCTACCCGAGGCGGGCGCCGCGACCAACTTGAAGACCTCGGCGCTCAACTTCAAGGACTTCATCGTCAACGTCTTCCCGAAGAGCATCTTCGAGGCGATGTCGGGCAACTCGGTGCTGCAGATCGTCGTGTTCTCGCTCTTCTTCGGCTTCGCGCTGAGTTCGCTGAAGGACGCGACCGGCAAGGCGATGGTGACGACGATCGAAGAACTGGTGCACGTGATGATCCGGATCACCGACTACGTGATGAAGTTCGCGCCGGTCGGCGTCTTCGCGGCCGTCGCCGCGGCGATCACGGTGCAGGGCCTTGGCGTGTTGTCGACCTACGCAGCGCTGATCGGCAGCTTCTATCTCGGCCTCGCTTCGCTGTGGCTGGTGTTGATCGCCGCGGGCTACGTGGTGCTGAAGAAGCGCGTGTTCACGCTGCTCGGCCTCGTGAAGGAACCGACGATCATTGCCTTCTCGACCGCGAGCAGCGAAGCGGCCTACCCGAAGACGATGGAGCAGCTCGAGAAGTTCGGCGTCAAGGACGAGGTCACCGGCTTCGTGCTGCCGATGGGCTATGCCTTCAACCTCGACGGCTCGATGATCTACCAGGCTTTCGCGATCCTCTTCATCGCCCAGGTGTATGGCATCGAGATGTCCTTCATGACCCAGCTGTCGATGCTGCTGGTGCTGATGGTGAGCAGCAAGGGCATGGCGGGCGTGTCGCGCGCTTCGCTGGTGGTGGTTGCCGCGACGCTGCCGATGTTCAAGCTGCCGGAAGCGGGCCTTCTGTTGATCATGGGCATTGATGTCTTCCTCGACATGGGGCGCACCGCGACCAACGTGATCGGCAACAGCCTCGCGACCGCGGCGATCGCGAAGTGGGAAGGCAAGCTCGGGCCGACCGTGCTCGATGCGGACGAGGCGGATGAAGCCGAGGCCAGCGTCGAACCCGTCTTCGCTTCGCAGGCGACGGCCGCCGAAGGCATCAAGGCCTGATCGCGACGATCTTTCCCCACGGACGCCGCCGCGTCGGGCCTCGCAGGGCTCGCCCGGCGGCGTTTTTCGTTCGGAGAACCGGAGAATCCCGATGCAGGATAAGCGCAGCATCCGCCGTTTTGGCATCGTCGGCGGTCTGGGCGCGCTGGGCGCGGCCGACGTCTTCTTCAAGCTCGTGAAGGCGATGCCGGGGGGCAGCGGCCAGGAGCAGGCCGACCTGATCTTCGAGCAGCATCCGTTCCGCGAGGACGCCCGCCCCGGCGACCGGTCGGCGTCCCACAACGGCCGCAAGCTCTACGTCTTCGATATGATCCGGCAGTTCGAGGCGCGCGGCGTCGATGCGGTGATCCTGCCCTGCTTCCTGAGCCACACCTTCATCGACGAACTGCAAGCCGAAGTCCGGCTGCCGATCGTCAATATCCTCGACGCGCTGCGCAATCACCTGCAACGCCGCCATCCCGGTGCGCGGCGGCTCGGCATCCTGACGTCGGATCTGGTTCGCGAAGAAGGCCTCTTCGAGCGCCCCTTTCCGGCTCCTGAGTGGGACCTGCGCTACCCGCATCCCGCGCTACAGCGCCATTGCGTGATGGGTGCGATCTACGGCGCGGACGGCATCAAGGCAGGCCAATTGCAGGGTTCCGCGGTCGAGCGACTCGCCGAGGCCTGCCGTGACCTCCTCGCTCAGGGCGCGGAGCTCATCGTGCCGGGCTTCGCCGAAATCCCGATCGTCATCGATACGCTGTGCGAGCGCGGCATCCCGATCCTCGACACCAACCAGATCTATGCGCACCACGCCGTCGCCGATCACGCCCTGCCGGAGGCGAGGCCGTTCAAGATCGGCATCGTCGGCGGCGTCGGGCCGGCAGCGACGGTCGACTTCGTCTCCAAGATCGTCCGTAACACGGCGGCGCGGCGAGACCAGGAACACGTGAAGCTCGTCGTCGAACAGAATCCGCAGATCCCCGACCGCACCGAACATCTTGTCGGCGACGGGCCGGACCCGACCGTCGCGCTCTACTCGACGTGCAAGAAGCTTGAAGCGGCGGACGCCGACCTCATCGCGATCCCCTGCAACACGGCCCACGCCTTCGTCGAACGCATCCAGCCTTACCTGTCGATCCCGGTCGTGAACATGCTCGACGAGACAGTCGGGCACATCCTGCGGAATTTTGGCGAGGACGCGCTTGTGGGCTTGCTCGCAACGAGCGGAACACTTGAGAGCGGCGTCTATCGTGATGCCGCCGAGAAGGCCGGCCTGCGACTGCTCGTGCCGGATGACGAGCATCAGGCTCTGGTGATGAACGCTGTCTATGGCCCGAAAGGCGCGAAGGCCGGTTTCACCGAGGGCGAGTGCGTCGATGAGTTGCAGCGGGCACTCGCATCGCTGGCGGAGCGCGGGGCGGAGGTCATCATCCTGGGTTGCACCGAACTGCCGCTGCTGCTTGCGGCAGACCAGACTTATGCCGTGCAAGGAAGAACGGTCGCGGTCCTCGACCCGACGGAGATTCTCGCGAAGAGATGCGTCGCGCTGAGTGGTCGCAATTGAGCATGAAACGGTCGCATACAGGCAAAATGGTGCACTGCAAACGCGAAAGTCTTTTAGAAGACCCTCTTAGTATCGCCTGGAATACGGGGTTATTCGTAAATCTGATCGTCGAATAGAAAAATTTGTAGAACAACTTTATTGCGTCGCACAAGGTCGTCCGATATGATTTGAACCGTCTCCTCCACCCTCCTCCTTTGGTGTGGATTTAGCCCGAGCCGTCAAACGCTCGGGCTCTTTCTTTTGTGACGACGAAAGACGTCGTCTTCTCGTGCCTGGCCCCGTCGGGTGCGCCGCAGATCGGCGCAAATGCATCCATTTGTTAAATAGCACAAACTCGGGTGAGGATCGCCCACAGCGGCCGATTGAGGGTCTAAGATTGAATCGTCTCCTCTTTCAGCGTGGGTTTGGCCCGGGTCGCGTCATACGCACTCGGGCCTCTTCTTTTTGCCGCCCGCATCCCGTTCCCCACGGGATTCCGCACGCTTCCGGCGCATCGCCATGCCATTTGAACAGCATCGAACTTCTGGTTCGGCAATTACTGCTGATGCCGTATTGATATACCATTAAAATTATCGGAGCATACCGGACACGAACCGGGTCGCTGATCCCCGCTGTTGCTCGCCCCTCTCCTTATGAAGAAAGTACTGCTTCTGCTCGTCCTGCTCGCCGGCCTCGTCTTCCTGATCAAGACCGGGCATGACTACACGCCGGCAAACCGGCTGATCGCAAGCGTCAAGGTCTGGAACGAGATGCGGATCGAGTTCGATCAGGTGCCCGGCAATCTGACTGAGCTCGGCCTGCAGGCCAAGTACGGCGACATCCGCTGGAACTGCGGCTCGGAGTCTTCGCGATTGGGCGACCGGTCCTGCTATGCAGACATGCGGACCGTGAATGGGGCGGACGCATGGTTCGTCGTGTTCTTCTTCCAAAATGGTCATCTCGCCCAGATCAAGATCGATACCACCAGGAAGGGCTATGCGGAGCTTCTCGCGTTCGCGAAGGAAAAGTACGGTTCGCCGCGGCCCATCGAAAGGGACGGTTCGGATGCCCCTCAACTGATCGGCTGGACGCTCGCGAACGGCGTTCTCACCACGACCGAGCTCGCCGACGGGGAAGGGACCAGTCAGTTTCTGTGGATCTCGAAGAATCGGCTGATGAACAGCACATCGCAGCGCCAGCGGGCCGTCGGAAGCGCAATGCTGCGCGTGAGCGCTGCCCGCTGAAGGCGGCAGAAGCGATCTCCCTGTCGCCCGCTACGCTGCCGCCGGCGTAATCTCCGAGACCGCGGCGCGGCTCCGCATCTCGGGGTAGTAGCACATGTAGCCGCTCGCGCAGTGGCCGGGCGCGCCGCGCAGGCCTGTCGCAAACTCCCGGATCTCCTGCTCGGCCTCACCCGCCTCGATCCGCTGCAGGACCTGCGCGACGAGTTCGACGCTCTTGATCTTACGTTCGCTCGCGCCCTCGCGGCCCGCGATCTTCACCGAATGCACGCCTGCCGTATGCATCGCCGGCATGGCGCAGACGCCGCAAGGCCCCCAGGGATAACCGTTCGGCGAGAGCGAGAAGCCGTTGCCGAAGCGGTACCAGAGCCAGCGCTTGTAATCGAGGTCGTTCTGTTCGAGACGCCGCAGCGCGCGCTCCGCGGGCTTGCCGCCGCCGGTCGCTCGATATTCGAACTGGTAATTGTCGATGCAGATCGGGCCGCCCTTGTTCATCGGCAGATGGACGGTGTGGCAAGTGCCCTCTTCGAACACGCAGCCGTCGTTGAGGACGAAGGCTTCGATGTCGAGATCCGGAAGCGCCTTTGCGATCGTCGCGATCTCGGCGACCGTGACGTCGCGTGGCAGGACGATGCGCTTCGCGCCGAGGGAGGCGAAGAAACGTGCCGACTCGACGTTGCGGCAGGTTGCAACGGAACTAACGTGGATATCGAGATCGGGCACGTGGGCGGCGAGCGACGCGATCAGGGAGATGTCTGCGACGATTGCGGCCTTGCCGCCGATGCTACGAAAGCGGGCGGCGATCCCGGTCAGCGCATCGAGATGCTGTTCGCCGTATTGCTGCGCGTTAAGGACGAGAAAGACGTCGGCGTCGAGCGCGCTGGCCTTTTCGACGACGCTTTCGAGATCGGCGTACCCGTTGAGGTTACCGAACAGACGGCGATTGACGCCCGAGGTGTTGAAGCGCTGGATCCAGTCGGGCGGCACGACGCCGCAGTAGAGTTCGCGCGCGCCGGCGCGGACGAGCGGTTCGACTTCTGCCGGGGTGCTGATGGGGGCGGTGATCTTCATCTCAGACTCCCGAAAGGACGATGCGATTGACCCAGCCATTCCTTACCGCCTCGGCGACCGCGGCGGCCATCCCCGTCGCGTGGCGGTAGTACATCGTGTTGCCGCGCTGCGAGGTGTGGAGTTCGTTCGTGCCGGGCCGCGCGCCGACTTCGGAGAAGCCGAGGCATTCGCGACGACATTGGTGTCCGGGCGAGAATTTTTCCGGCGTGTCGACGGCCAGCGAACCCAGCTTGCAGATACGGCCCTTCGCGACGTAGCCGTGGGGTGCACGCACGCCGACCGGGAAGTCGATGCCGGCGTACATGTCGGCCGCACCGAAGGGTGGGAAGTCGAGTTCGAGGCGACCGATGCCGAGGCCGTCGAGGATGGCGCGGAAGGGGCCGGCGCGCAGGCCGTTCGGGTACAGGCGCGCCCAGGTCGCGGACGGCAGGCGCGGGTCTTTCAGCATCTTGCCGAGCAGCCGCCCGGCGACCGGGCGCAGATCGGGGAATTCGCGCTGCACGAGGCGCGCAACACCCCAGTCGTTGACGGTGACTTCGCTGCCGGCGGGCAGCCGGGCGAGTGCGGCGCGCAGCGGGTCAAAGAGGCCGTCGCAGGCGATCGGCGTGACGAGGCCGAAGCTGAGGTCCCAGCGCTCGCACAGGGCGACGGCGCGGTCGATGGCTTCGACGCTTGGCAGCAGATGCTCGCAGAACTCGCTGCCGAGGAAGAAGTGCGTGGGTTCGGCGTCATCGGGCAGCTGGACGCAGTCGCGCGCATCGCCGAGGCGGTCGAGGTAGTCGTCCCGAGTGAGGCGATCGTGGCGGGCGAAGCTTGCGAGTTCGCGTTCATCGACGAGTGCGAAGCCGAGCTCGATCGGGCCCGCCGTCTTGTCTTGGACGGTGTGTGCGTGATTCATGAAGCGGTCTCCGCGATGCCTTTGTATTCCCGTCCGCGCCAGTTGGCGCAAGCGGCGAGATATTCCGCGAGCCCGTTCCCACCGGCGCAGGGAAATTGCGCGAGCAGCCGGGCGACGATGCCGGTAAAGCGCGCGCTTGCCATGCTTGCGCCCCCACGCGCCTCGTCTGGGCCGGCGGGGCAGCAGCCGTATAGCGCCCCACCGGCGGTTTCGCCCTTCAGGAGCGACCACTGCCCGCTCGCACAGCGCGCGTCGCCGCTCACCGACTGCACCCCGGGGTAAGCGGCAGGGAAGACCGGAGAGCCTCGCGCGGGGGCTGCGGCGACGAGCACGACGCCGCGCGAGATCGCGTGCTCGCACGCGTCGCGCAGTACCGCACGGTCTTCCAGAAGGCCGAGGCTCAGGTTGATGACCCGTGCGCCCTCGCTGACGCACCAGTCGATCGCAGCCGCGACGATGCGCGGCGTCGGTGGGTGGCCGGGAGATGCGATGCGGGCGTCGATGAGCCGCGCGCCGGGTTCTGCGGCGAGTACGAGCGCTGCGACCGCTTCGCCGTGCGGTAGCGTGCGACCGGACGGGGACTCGCGCCGCATGCTGCCCTCCCCGTCCGCGACAAAGCGCGCCACGTCGTGGAGCGCCGTGGCCGGGACGCTTTCGAAACCGCCATCGACGATGCCGACCATCACGCTCATACCGCCCTCAGCAATGGCGCAGCCGCACGCACTGGAACGTGCTCGACGAGACTTCCGCCGCGCAGCTCGACAATGCGGTCGAGTTGGCCGACGGACGCGAGGTTGTGCGTGATGACGATACGGGTACGGCCCGCGAAGACGCGGTCGACGGCTGCGATGATCTCCTGCGCGACCGGTAGATCGAGCCCGGAGGTCGTCTCGTCGAGAATCAGCACCGCCGGGTCCTGCAGGATCGCGCGGGCAAGTGCAATGCGCAGACGCTCGCCGCGGGACAAGGCGGAAGCTGACGCGCCAACGGGCTTCGCGAGGCCGTCGCCGTGCGCGTACTTCGCGAGACCGGCGAGCATCAGCGCCCGCTGCAGTGCAGCCTCGTCCGCGTCGGGCGCGACGAAGCGTAGGTTGTCGCGGATGCTGCCCGGCATCAGCACCGGATCCTGATCGACGACGACGACGCGACGGCGCAGTTCGACGAGATCGAGGAGATCGAGCTGCACGCCGTCGAACAGCAGCCGACCGGCTACCGGGTCGTAATGGCGTTGCAGCAGGTCGATCAGGGTCGATTTGCCCGCGCCGGACGCGCCGACGAGCGCAATCTTGCTGCCTGCCGCCACTTCGAGCGACGCGCCGTCGAGCACGATCTGGTCGCCGTATCCGAAGCGCACGGCATCGAGCCGAAGCTCGCCGCGCATTGGCTCGGCCAGCGCGACGGGGTGCGACGGAGACGTGACCGTGGGCCGTTCGGCCGCGAGCTCCTGGATCCGCTTCAGGCTGACCTTCGCGCGCTGCCATCCCATGAAAACCCCGGCGAGCGTCTGCAGGGGACCGGCGGCGCGCGTCGTGTAGGCAATGAAGGCGACGACGACGCCGACCGACATTCCGCCTTCGGCCGCCATCGAGCCGCCAACCGCGAACACGAGCAGTACGCCGAACCCTGATAGGATGCGCTGCATGCCGCCGGCGCCGAGCGACGCGAGTTGCGAACGGCGCAGCGCTGCAAAGTAGTCGCCATGATGGGCGCGCAGGCCCGCTTCCTGACGCTTCGCGGCATTGGTGGCCTGGATGAACTTCATCGCGCGCAGCGATTCGACAAAGAAGCTCGACATCGCGGCGCTCTGCCGGCGCAGGTCCTGCGTACTCCTTTCCAGCCAAGGCCGCGTGAACATCAGCGCCGCAACCTGAAGCGGCACGAGCGCAAACACGACTGCCGTCAGCATCGGACTGAGGGACAGCATCAGCGCCATCGCGACGACGAGCGAGAACGCCCCGTTGAGCAGCGCCATCGGAGCATCGATCGCGAAGCGCTGTACCTCGGCGACATCGCCGTCGAGCCGCGACAGGATCTCGCCACCGCGCGTGCGGGCGTAGTAAGTCGGCGCCAAGGTCTGCAGGTGGCGATAGACCTCCTCGCGCAGGCCGAAGAGCACGTGGGCGGAGAGCTTCAGATACGCAAGACGCGATACCGTCTCGACAACGACGCCTGCGAGCATCAGGGCGAGGAAGGCCACACAGAGTTGCAGGACCAGATCGACCTTGCCGCCAACAATGCCCTCGTCGACGAGACGCTGCGTCAGGTAGGGCGGCAGCAGCGCCGCCGCGGAGCCGATGCAGGACAGGAAGACGACGCCAATGACCGTTGCCGCGCGTTCGCGCACGATCGGCAAAGCCCAGGCGAGAGCCTGCCAAGGCAGCGAACGCTTCTCGTCCAGCCTGATCATTGTCCGTGTCTCCCTAGTGTAAGGCCCGTGGGAAGGATGAACGGAAGACGCCTCGCTTTTCCGCCCTACATCCGTCGCCCTCGGCACGCGCTGTCAGCCCTGAACGCCACAGCCCCCGGCGGGAGGTGTTTCGCGCCGAGGAGTCCGCCCCACGCCGACGAGGCGCGGAACACCTCCCGACGGGGGCGGGTTCAAGGCACAAACGGTGCATGTCGATCCCGCAAGCGCCTCAACGGTTGACGACCCGCATCCAGCCTATCGACTGGTCTGCACCGCCAGGCAGGCGAATCTCGCCCTTCTTCTCCAGCGTCGCCGCATCGTGGATCGCGACCTTATCGAGCGCACCGCCGATGTACACGTCCTTGCCGTCCCCGGAGATATTGACCGCATAGAAGGTCTGCTCGAGATCGACGCGCTTCAGCAGCTTGCCCGAGTCGGTGTCGACCTTGCTCAGCTGGTTCATCACGAGGAAGGCCTCGTTGCGCGCCGCCGGATTGATCACCGACGAGAACATCACCGTCTGTGCGTTCTCGAACTCCTTGACCTTCAGCGTCTCGGCGTCGAGATCGAAGACTGCGATACCCGCCTTGAAGGCTTCGGGTGAATCGGGCGCGACGTCGGTCTTCGCCACGAAGTACGGCGTCGACAACATCCGCGCCTGCTCGTAGGTCCCCCACATCGCGAGCACGTCCGGTTCGCCGATGCCGGGACGTTCCCAATGGCGGATAGGGAAAGTCTTCTCGATCTTGCCGGTCTTCGTGTTAAAGAGGTACATGTCCCAACCGAGGGCAATCAGATGGTCCGGATTCCCCGTCGGCGCCAGCAGGCTGATGCGGCGCGGCGCCGGGAAAGTGCGGTGAGGCTTCGCATGCATGCCATCGGCGGTGTCGAACACCGCGATGTACGTGTCCTCGACCTTGTACTCGGAGCGCCCGAGCTGGACCGGCGCCTGATGCACGTAGAGCTCCTTGCCGTCCTCGCTGACCGCCACGGCAAAGAAACCTTTCACGCGCCGTTGCGGCGTCGAGAAATCGGCCCGGAACACCGGCTTGCCGGTGTCGAGGTCGACGCCGACGACGCTTTCCATGCGGTTCGTGAGCACGTAGGCGATCTTGCCGTCCTTCGGCACGTTGATCGCACCGGGAATGCCGTCGCCGGGCAGCACGATCGTGCGGATCACTTCGCGTTTTTCGGGATCGATGACGTGCAGGTTGTTCGGGCGCGTGACCGTCAGGAGGTATTCCTTGGCGAACGCAGGCAGCGACGCAGCCACGCAGCACAGGGCAACGAGCGTCTTCTTGATGGGCAGCTTCCTCATCGCTCAGTCTCCCGGGAAAAGCGTCTGCAGCTCGCGCCAGTCGCGCAGGGCCGAGTTCTTGCCGTCGGTCCAATCGCGCGCCGAGTTGAGGCTGTCGGCGAGTTGCGCGGGCCACCAGCACGGGTCGGTGCAACCGTAGAGATCCGCCTCCATCGGCTGGCACAGGCTCGCCAGGCCGCCGAAGGCGTCGACTTCCCAGCCGGGGTCGAAAGTGGTCGTGCAGCCGACGACGCTGCTCATCAGTTGCACTTCCTCGCGGTGGCCGTCGGTGGCCGCCTGTTCGATCAGGTGCGCCTTGTGGTTCAGGGCTCGCAGTCGTTTCATTGCAGGGCACTCCTTTGTTCGAGGGCGGCGTTGAAGAACGCCGGATTGGCCAGCGCGATCTCGCCGAAGGCTTCGAGGCCGAAGGCCGTCCATTCGCGGATCTGGTCGCAGTATTCGAAGGTCGGCTGGAAGGGATCGCCGCTCCGCGAATAGGATTCGTGGTAGCACCCGCCAGCGCACAGGCTGCGTGCGGGGCAGACTTGGCAGGCACCATGCGGCGCCTGGGCGCGAGTCATGAACTGCGATAGCGACTCGCGCGCGATGCCGTTTTCGACATCGCCGAAGGTTTCCAGCTCGGAACCCGTGAAGCGGTGGCACAGCGAAATCTTGCCGCTCGTGCCGACCGCCAGCAGGCCGACGCCCGCGCCACAGGGCAGGACCTTGCGCGTACCCATCCACAGGTCCGTCATCAGCTGCTGCATGTTGCCGAAGCCGTGGCGGCGGCCGCGCTTGGCTTCGCTGATGTACTCGCGGCCGAGCGCCTTGAAGGCCTCGAAGACGATGTCGAGTTCCTCGCGGCTCAAGCCGACCGGCGAATCCGGGCCGGCCGTCGCGGGCGCGAAACCGACTTCGAAGAAGCCCAGCTCGTCGTGCAGGTGCTTGTAGATGCCGGCGACGTCGAGGTTGCCGCTCGCCAGCGTGACGCGCGCACCGACGGGCTTCGACTTGTACTTTTCCAGCAGCCGCTTCACACGCATCGCCACCGTCTTGTAGGTGCCGCCGCCGGCGATCGTGCGGCGATGGCGGTCGTGCTGCGCCTGGTCGCCGTCGATGCTGACTGTGATGCCAAAGCGATGCGCATCGAGGAAGTCGATGACCTCGTCGGTGAGCAGCGTCGCGTTCGTGGTCAGCGAGAACTCGACGTCCTTGCCGACCGCGGCGGCCTTCTCCTCGGCGTACTCGACGAGGTCTCGGATCACGGCGATGCGCGTCAGCGGCTCACCGCCGAAGAAGACGATGCCGACGCGCTCGTTCTCGCTCGCCTCTTCCATCAAGAGGTCGATCGAGCGCGAGCCGGTCTGGAAGTCCATCACCGAGGAGTTCTTCGGCGACGTGAGGTCCTCGCGGTAGCAGTAGCTGCAGCCGAGATTGCAGCCGGTCGTCAGCGTCAGCACCAGCGTCTTCAGCGGCGAGCGCTCGACGACGCGCGCCGGGATCTCGTAGTGCTTCGGTTGCGGCGCGACGATGCCGAGGTCGATGAAGTCGCTGAGGCTGTCGCACAGCTCGGCGGGGGTGTAGCGGCCGTCGAAGCGGCTCTGGATGTCGTCCGGGCTGACCGCCGGGCTCGTCTCGAACAGCCCGAGCAGGTCGGCCGCTGCCGGGTCGAGCTCGAAGATCGAGGTCGTCGGCACGTGCAACAGCACCTGCCGATCGCCGCGGCGGATCGCGCGGTAGTTGTGGGGTTGGATTTGCAGCGTTGCCATTTTGTCTCTCCTCAGCGCAGCGGCGTCGGGTTCCAGCGCTGGACAGTCACGACCAGTTGGCCTTTCGCATCGAGCGTGCGATCGCCGTCCGCAACGCTCGCCATGATCGACAGGTTGCCGACGTTATTGAGGCCACGGCGATTCGGGTTCGGGCCCGCGAAGGCCGGGACGAACTGGCCGTGCGGCTCAAGGTGGCCGGCGTGCCTGAGGTCCTCGTCGTGCTTCGCGCGCTCATCGAACGGTTCGGCCGACCACGCGGCGGGCACGCTGCCGAGGCGCACGTCGTCATCGGTGCCGGGCTTGCCGTCCGCTCCGTTGAGGAAGGCGACGGCATCGAACTGCGCGGACACCGGCGGATTCGTGCCGCCGCCGAGACGAGCGATGCCGAAGGCGGGTTCGACGCGTACCGAGTCGATCTGGCGATACACCGCCAGCGTTTGCCCCGACTCGCGCCCCCCGACCACGACCTTGTGCAGGCCCTGCGGCGCGTCGGCCGCGACCTTCACGCGCAGCTTCAGCGCGTCGGCCGATTTGCCGAGCCACTCGACGACTTCGACGCCCGGCCCGAGATCGACCTTGGGATCTAGCCCCGCGCCGGCGACCGTCACGGTTGCCGTCTCGCCCGCCCGCAGCATCTTCGGGCTCACCGCGACGACGGCGTTCTTCGCCGCCTTCTCGGACCGGACCGCGTCGAAGGTCGCACCCATCTCCTCGGCATTCTTCAGGAACCAGCGGCCGGAGATGCGGGAACCATCCTCGCTCATCGCGAACACCGAGCGCGTGTCTTCGTTGCCAAGCTTGGCCGAACCGCGCCATTCGTAGCCGGTGTAGATCACCGCATCGCCATGGCCGCGCACCGTGTTGCCCGGCCCGAAGTGCAGCTCGTAGCTGACTTCGTACTTGTCATTGCCCTTCGGCACCGCGGTCATCGTGCCGGTGTAGGCGCCCCAGCCGGGACGCTCGCCCGCGACGACCCAGCGTCCATCGGCCGGGCGATGCTTCGCCCCGCTCCACGTCCGCCATGCATCGGTGTTCTTCGGATAAAGGGCCGCGAGCTTGGACGGGAGCTGGTCGCGCGCAATCTCCCACCAGTTACGGTCGCGTCCCAGCGCAGAATATTCAGCGCTCGGGAACTGGCCAAGATGGGTGTGCATGAGCTTGAGCCATTCGCCTTCATCGCGCCGCTGCAGGGCGACACGGCCGAAGCTGTGGCAGCGCCCGCACATCTGCGCGAATTCCTCGCTCGGAGGCGTGTCCTGCATGTTCGGCCGGCGCTCCATCAGGAAACGGAATGCGGCACTCTCCGACGGTGCCAGCCCTTGGCGATCCGCAAGGTACTTCACAACCGCGCGCCGCTCGTCGGGAGTCAGGTCCACCTTGTGCCAGATGCCCATCCGCGCGACCGTCATGTCCCAGCCCTCGGGCGACTTGCGAATCTCGGGGATGCGCGTCAGCTTGCCCGCTTCGAGGTGACAGCTCGCGCACTTCTTGTCGATAACCTCGCGCCCCGGATCAGCGGCCGCGTGCGCAGCCATTCCACCGGCCATCCCGACGGCCATTGCCACGGCACGGACGATGGGCAAATGCTTGTTCTTGGTCTCAGCCTTCACTTCTGTCTCCACTTTCCAGTTGCGCCGCCTCGTCGATTGCCACTGGGCGGCGCAGGAGCCTCACAGAGCCATGATTACGGACTTGGATTCGGTGTACAGATCGAGCACCGCGCGTCCCATCTCGCGACCGATGCCGGACTGTTTGAAGCCGCCGAAAGGCATCGCGTTGTCGAGGATGTTGTGGCAGTTCACCCACACCGTTCCGGCCTGGATCTTTGGGATCAGACGATGCACGCGCGACAGGTCGTTCGACCAGATGCTCGCGGCCAGACCGTAAGGCGTGTCGTTCGCGCGGCGAGCAACCTCGTCGAGATCGTCGTAGGGCATCGCGACGACGACCGGGCCGAAGATCTCCTCGCGCACGACCTTCATGTCGTCGGTCGTATCGACGAGCACGGTCGGCTTCACGAAGTAACCGGCGCCCACGCCCGCTGCGCCCCCGGTCGCCGCGCGCGCACCTTCGGCGAAGCCGCTCTCGATATAGCCGAGCACGCGCTTCTGCTGCGTCGCCGACACCAGCGGCCCGATCTGCGTCGTGGGGTCGATGCCTGCACCGAGTTTCATGCTCGCAGCGATCCCCGCCAGCCCCTCGACCACCTCGTCGAAGCGGCTCTTATGCACGAAGAGGCGCGAACCGGCGGTGCACACCTGGCCCTGGTTGAAGAAGATCGCCTGGGCGGCGCCGGCCGCGGCAGCAGTGACATCCGCGTCGTCGAGCACGATCACCGGACTCTTGCCGCCAAGCTCCAGCGACACGCGCGTCATGTTGTCGAGCGCCGCCTTGCCGACGAGCTTCCCGATCTCGGTCGAGCCCGTGAAGGCGACCTTCTCGATGCCCTTGTGGGACGCGAGCGCTGCGCCCGCCGTATGGCCGAGGCCGGTCACGACGTTCAGCACGCCCGCCGGATAACCCGCTTCCAACGCGAGTTCCGCAAAACGCAGCGCCGAGAGTGGCGTCTCCTCGGCCGGCTTCAGCACCATCGTGCAGCCCGTCGCGAGCGCTGGCGCAACCTTCCACGCGGCCATCAGCAGCGGGAAGTTCCACGGGATGATTGCGCCGACCACGCCGACCGGCTCACGCCGCGTGAAGCCGAAGAACTCGCGGTCGCGGATGATCGGCACCGACACGTCCATCGTCGAGCCTTCGATCTTGGTCGCCCAGCCCGCCATGTAGCGCAGGAAGTCGATCACCAGCGCGACATCGACGTGACGCGCCATCGTCACCGGCTTGCCGTTGTCGAGCGACTCGATCTCGGCCAGCTCCTGCGCGTTCGCCTCGACAAGGTCGGCGAACTTCAGCAGCAGGCGCTCGCGATCCACCGGGCGCATCTTCGCCCAGTCGCCGGACTCGAAGGCGCGGCGCGCGGCAGCAACGGCGCGGTCAATATCCGCCGCTCCGCCCGCCGGCACCGAAGCGAATTTCTCGCCACAGGCCGGATCGATCACGGCAAGTGTCTCGCCGCTCGCCGCCTCGACCCACTCGCCGCCGATCAGCATGCGCTGCTGCCGCGCGAGGAAGCGACGCGTTCCTTCGCTCAGCAGTCGTCCGTTGTAACGTTCCATCAATCTGTCTCCGTTGTTGGTTGGTCTTGTTTGTTGAATCGGCCGCTCATTCGCCGACCCGCGCGCTGTCGCGCAACAGATCCACGCGCGCGACCGCCTCGGCCCGCGCCGCATCGGCGGCGTCGGCCGTCAGCTCCAGCTGTTCCGTGAGGCGGTTTATCAGCCTGTCCTCGAGCCGGGCGAGGTCGCCATCGACGTAGGCCACTTCCCACAGCATCGCCAGCACCTCCTGGCGTTCTTCTGCATCGAAGCCCGCGCGCACGGCTTCGGCGAATTCCCAGTCGTCGAGCACCTCCGCGAAGCGTTCCTCGGCCACGGCGACGAGTTCCTGCGCCATCTGCTCGGGCAGACGGAAGTGCTCGCGCAACAGCCGGATCACCGCCGCGTGTTCCGCGTCGGTCGCGCGGTGATCGACGTACATCGCCTCCAGCAACAAGGCCGCGACTGCGATCTGGCGCCGTTCGAACGGGCCCGTCTCCATCGCCTCGGCGTGCATCTCCCCTGCCAGCAGCGCCACGAGTTTCTTCAGCATGCGTCGGTCTCCCCGCTCAATGCGCGCCGTCCAGGCGCTCGACACCCAGTTGCCCGGCCACTACGGTCGCCCCCGCGGCGCTCGTCGCGACCGCCGCCAGGTTCTGCCGGTCCTGCCGGATCTCCAGCGCGAGCGGCGATCCGCTCTTGCCTCGCAACACCACCCCACCCGCACCGACGATGACCAAACCGCCATCGGGTTGCGCCACCGCCGAGGTCAGCGACTGCTCTGTCCCGGTCGCGAGCGGATGCCAGCTCTGCCCGCCGTCTCGGCTCACAATCACCCTGCCGCTCATTCCCAACAGCAGCACCTCGCCATCCTTGCCTTCGAGACCACTCCACAGCGAACCCGACACGCCCGTCTCGAGCTTCGTCCAGGTCGCGCCGCGGTCGGTGGAGCGGAAGGCACCCCCGGATTCGGCCGCGACGAAGAGCTTCCCGTCGCGCGTGCCGAAGATCTGGTTGAGGTGCAGGTCGCCGTCATGGCCGCTGCCGACCTTCATCGGCCGCCAGCTCTGGCCACCGTCGGTGGTCACCATCGCGGCCCCGTAGGCGCCGGTGACGTAGCCCCGCTGGACGTCGCTGAAGAACACCGACAGCAGCACCGGGTTGCCGTCGACCGTCCCCTGCTGCTGCCAGTTGGCACCGCCATCACTGCTCGCCAGCACCACACCGCCATGGCCGACCGCCCAGCCGTGCGTGTCATCGACGAAATGCACGGCCGTCAGCAGCGTGCTCACGGGCACCGCCGCCTGCTTCCAGGTCTTGCCGTCGTCAGTCGAGCGCACGATCGTGCCGTAGTCGCCCACCGCCACCAGCGCATTGCCGGCGCGCGCCACCCCCGTCACCGGCACCTTCGCCGCGAGTCGTGCCGTCATGGCCGGGAGGGGCTGGCGCGAGGCCTCGCTCGTCGCCGCCATCGCGAGCACCGCGCCGCACATCACTGCGCCGAGTATCAGCGGGCGGATACAAGTTTTCCCTTTCATCGCCCTCTCCTCTCAATGCGCCATCAGCGGCACGCGGACCGGGCCGCGGCGCGGGATCAGCATGTCGATCGTGATCGCGAGCGCCGGCAGCAGCGTGATCGCCATGATCATGTTCACCATGAACATGAAGGTCAGCAGCATCCCCATGTCGGCCTGGAACTTCAGCGCCGAGAACGACCAGGTCGCCACCCCCACCGACAGCGTCACCGCAGTGAAGACGGTCGCCACACCGATCTCGCGCAGCGCCTGCTTGAAGGCGGTCACGATGTCCTCGCCGTGCGCGAGGTGCATTTGCAGCCGGTTGTAGATGTAGAAGGCGTAATCGACGCCGATCCCGACCGCCAGCACCATCACCGGCAGCGTCGCGACCGTCAGGCCGATATCCAGCGCCTTCATGAACCAGTAGCCCAGGAAGGTCGCCAGCGTCAGCGGCAGGCAGCACGCGACCATCGCGCGCCAGTCGCGATACACCGCGAACACCAGCACGAGGATCGTTGCATACACGTAGAGCATCATCGGCAGCTCCGAATGCTCGACCACCTCGTTCGTCGCCGCCTGTACGCCCGCGTTGCCGCTCGCGAGTCGAACCGTCACGCCCTCGAAGGGCTGAGTCTCGCGGAAGTGCTTCACCGCGGCGACGACCTCCTTGATCGTCGAAGCCTTGTGGTCGGCGAGATACAGATTCACCGGCAGCACCGTGCAGTCCGCATTGAAGAGCCGCATCCCTTCCGGCACCTGGCGTACGGCTTCACCCAGCGTCAGCTCCTCCGCAGGCAGCGCAGCCCACTTCGGATTGCCTTCATTGACGCCGGAGGCCGCGAGCTTCGTCATGCTCGGCAGCGACTGCGCCGACAGCACACCCGGTACGTTCGCGAGATACCAGGTCAGCCGATCGACGTGCGTCATGATGTCGTGGCGATAGCAGCCATCCGCCGGCGACTCGACCACCACCGTCAGCATGTCCAGCCCCAGCGCGTAGCGCGCAACCACCGCCTCGACGTCCTGGTTGTAGCGCGAATCGTTGTGCAGCTCAGGTGCCCCCGGCAGCACGTGCCCGACGTGGCGCCCCTGGCTCTGCCATACCGCCAGCGCCAGCAGCACGAAGCACAGGATCGTCCCGATCGCCGCATTCCGCGGGCTTGCCACATGCACGCCGAGCGACGCCATCATGCGATTCCTCAGCGCCTCGACCTTGCTCGCCCGCTCGACAAAGCGGTCATCGAAGCGGAAGTAGCTCGCCATCACCGGCAGCATGATCAGGTTCGTCACGATCTTGTACGCGACACCCACCGAAGCCGTGATCGCCAACTCGCGGATCATCGGGATCGGCACCAGCACCAGCGTCGCAAAGCCGACGAAGGCCGTGATCAGCGCGAGCGTGCCCGGTACCAGCAGGCCGGTGAAGCTACGGCTCGCCGCCGTATAGCCGTCCGCGCCGTTGATGACTTCCTTCGCGATGTAATTGACCTGCTGGATGCCGTGCGACACCCCGATCGCGAACACCAGGAAGGGCACCAGGATCGCCAGCGGGTCGAGACCGAAGCCCAGCAGCGTGATCGTGCCGAACTGCCACACCACCGACACCAGCGAGCACGACAACGGCAGCAGCGTCAGCACGATCGAACGCGTGTACCAGTACACCGCCCCGGCCGTCAGCACGAAGGCCAGCGCGAAGAACTCGATCACGCTCGTCGCACCTTCCGAGATGTCGCCCATCTGCTTCGCGAAGCCGATGATGCGCACCCGCGTGTCGGCATCGCTGAACGCACCGCGGATCTCACGCTCGAGCCGCTGGCTGAACTCCGAGTAATCCAGCCGTTCGCCCGTCTGCGGGTCCGGGTCGGCCAGTTCCGCGACCACCATCGCCGACGACGAATCGTTCGCGACCAGGCTGCCGATGAAGCCGCCGACGATCGTGCGCTCGCGGATCGCCGTGATGTTCTCCGGCGTCAGCGCCTTCACCGTCACGTCACCGCCGATCACGTCCTCGGCCTTCATGCCTTCTTCGGTGATCTGCACGGCGCGCGTGTTCGGCGTCCACAGCGACGTCACCGTGCGCCGATCGACGCCCTTCATGAAGAACAGCGCCTGCGTCACGTCGTACAGCTTCGTCAGCGCCTTCTCGTTCCAGATGTCGCCGTTCTTCGCCTCGACCGTCACGATGATGCGGTTCGCGCCGAACAGCACCTCGCGGTACTGGTTGAAGGTCTGGACGTACTCGTGGTTCTGCGGCAATTGTTTATCGAAGCCCGCACTCATGTGCAGGCGCGAGGCGAACACCGCCATCACGGCAGTGAAGCTCAGCAACGCGAGCAGGATCAGCAGGCGATGCCGGAAGCACACCCGCTGCAGGGTCAGCACCAGTTTCTCGATCATGTTGGGTATCCGGTTGGCCGGCCGCCGCGCGAACGCACTCCCGCCGCGGCCGGCGTTCTTCTCTCTGGACGAATCAGAACGAATAGGAGACGCTGGCTGACAGGAAGTCGCGGTCGCGCATCAGGTTGTTGCGACCGCCGCCCTCGAAAGTCACCCACTGGATCGCGCCTTTCCACGCGTCGCGGTAGTTCGCGAACAGCGACAGCGTCAGCGCCTTGCGCCCCTCGACGAAGGGCAGCGCGTTCGGCGTCGTGCCGTGGACGTCGTGATACCAGTCGATCTGCGGCGTCAGCGTCACCCCCGAGCCCCACACGTTCGGGTAGTTCAGCGCGGCCTCGACGACGTAGCCCCACGAGGTCTTGTCCGGCAGCGAGTAGTCCGGCAGGAAGTACGGGGTGCGCCCGCTCCGGTCGAGGCTCGGATAATGCGCAACCGCTGCCTCCGCGAGGATGAAGCCATCGCTCGCCCCCGCTGCCTTCGCGATCCCGCCCAGCGGATCGTTGTGCGAGAAGGTGTAGAAGCCCGTCAGATGCAACTGATACTTCTCTTCCTCGACGAAGCCCGGATTGCTGCCGTGCTCATACACGCTGTACTTGTTCGACGGCCCGCCGAAAATGTTGCCGAAAGGCACAGTCGGGTCGATGCCGACGCTGTCCCTCGGGCGGTAAGACAGCTCGGCACCCACCGCGATGTTGGCGATCTTGGTGTTCGCCGAAACCGCGTACAGGTCCTTCTCCTCGCCGTACGCGAGGAAGTAGCCCGTAACCGCACCCGAGGTGTTGCCCGTAAAGCCGAGGAAGGGCAGCTTGTCGTGGTAACGCTGATAGGTGAAAGCGAACTCGGTGTCGATCGGCTCGGCGGTGTAGCGGAAGTTCACCCCATATTGGGCGTTATGCCTCGGCTTGTTGATGCCGAGGAACGGAACGGCAACTCCCGCAGCAACCGCATCCGAATCCGAAAGACCCGAGTTGTCGCCGCAGCGGCCGTTCGGCAGGCCTGCGCACGCCCCCGGCCCGAAGAAATCCTCCACGATGCTCGTCGGCACATAAGCCACGCGCCGCCCCTTGCCGAGCACGTCCGCCGACGAGAAGAAGGTCCCCGACGGATCGAACTTGAAGCCGTTCCACGCGAACTGGTAATAGGCCTCCATGCCCAGGTTCTCGGCGAGCTCCATCGACCCCGAGAGCATCGGCGCCGGCACGAAGATCTCCTTCAGCTGCGTGCCCGGCACGTGGAATTTCTGCAGATCGATCGCGTTGATCTGGTTCACGCCGCCGATGATGAAGATATCCTCGCCCCAGGAGATCACCTGGTTGCCGAGCTTCACCTTGCCGCGATGATCGCCGACCGACACCTCCTTCGCGACCCACAGGTCCAGCATCGTGACGTCGCCCGAGGCCTCGTTGGCGACATCGGTACGCCGCGTGTCGTTGGCCTTCGAGTCGGCGAACCAGTTGAAGCGCGCCAGCGCGCTCCAGCCGCCCGGATACTTCAGCGAGAGGTCGTGCGTGCCCTTGAGCACCGCCGACACGATGTCGCCCTTCTTGTAGTTCAGGTCGCCGTCGTCGAAGTTCGTGAAGTTGAAATCGGCGTTAGCGTAGCCCGTCCCGTTGGCGAGATTGTAGGTCTTCGACAGCTCATTGTTGGTGCCGTTGTTGCAGCCGCCGCTGTCGTTGCTGATGATCTTGCAATCACGCGACTGCAAGCGGCTCACCACACCGTAGGAAATCGTGCTGTCGAAGCTGCCCGACAGCCCGTCCTCCGAGCCGAAACGCACGGCCTGGCTGGCCGGGGACCACAGCGCCGCGGCAATCGCCAGCGACAGCGTGGTCGGAGCAAGGGCGAGCGCGCCCCGACGATGCGAAATCGTCCTGGTCTTCATGGGGAAGTCTCCTGGAGGTGGTAGGGTCAGCGCTCGCCGCGGCGACGCATCTCATCCGGCGTGAAGTTGGCTGCCGTCACACGGCCTTCCTTGCCCGCCGTCAGATCCAGCACCTCACCCTCGGCCGTCCAGTTGTCGACCACATAGCGGCGCGCCACCAGGTCGTACATCTGCGTCTCGTACGCCATGCACGCCCCAACGTCAGGTGCCGCCCACAGGCTGCCCTCCTGCACGCGCCACAGGTTGCCCTTGGCGTCGTACATGTCCACCTGCAGCAGTGCCCAGGAATCCTCATCGAAGTGGAACACCCGCTTCGCGAACGAATGACGCTTGTCCGCCTTCACGGTTGCCTCGACGACCCACACGCGATGCGGCTCATAACGCATCAGGTCGCGATTGACATACTCGGGCCCGAGCATGTCCTTGAACTTGTTCTTTTTGTCGATCAGCTTGTAGGAGTTGTACGACACGTACATCTCCTTCTTGCCGATCAGCTTGTAGTCGTAGCGGTCGAGCGCGCCGGTAAACATGTTGATCTGGTCGACGAAGTACAGATTGTCGAAACCGGCGATCGGGTTGTCGTACGCGAAAGTCGGCGAACGGCGCACGCGGCGCTGGCCCGGGAAGTAGATCCACGCATCCTGCGGCTTGTCGATGTAGGCGTGGATCAGGTAGCCCTCGCCTGCGCGCGACGGCGGCGTCAGCACGTCATAAAGCAGCTTCGACTCCACGCCGCCGACGTCGGCCGGCCCCGTCACCTTCGGATCGTTGAACGGATACAGCTCGTACGACCACTGCTTGTTCTCGACGTAGGAACCGTCCTTCTCCGGCATCAGCGCCGAGATCTGCGCCCGGCGGCCGAGGCCCGTGTAGCGCAGCTTGTAGTTCCACATCACCTCGGCGCCACTCTTCGGGATCGGGAACGGAATACCCGCGCCGAACACCTGCTCGAGCTGCCAGCCATCCCCGCCGAGCTTCGCGGCCGTGGCGTTCTTCTTCGTCTGCGTCGCGACGAAATCCGGCACCGGACAGCTGCGATGCGTCGGATACACGTCCATCCGATAGCCCTTGTAGGCCTTGATCAGCGCGAGCTGCCCCGCGGAAAGCTTGTCCGCGTACTTATCGACGTTTGACGCGTCGATCGAGAAGAGCGGCTTGTCGTCCTTGAATGGGTCGAGCCGGCCCGGTTTCCAGCCCGCCGGCGTCTGCGTCATCCCGCCCTTCCACGCGGGAATCGCACCATCCTTGCTTCCTTCGGCCTCGGCCCCGATCGGCGTCAGGGCCTTGCCCAGCGCTGCCGCTTCGCCCTCGGATACTGCCGCCCTCGCCGTCGCGCTGGCGAGTACCGCCGCCACCGCCAGACAGATCAGCCCGACGCGCGGCAAATTCCTTGTCCTTACGCTCATATTCCCAGTCTCCTAACTCACGTAGTAGCTGCCAATGCCGCTGCAGCCGCTGCCACACACTCCTGTGTAGTGATGCGTGCGGACCTCTGTGTGTCCTTTCATCGCATGAGTCGGATTCTAGGAACGCTCCGCTGCTGACCGTTATCCGAAATCGGCAACGCGGACCCGATACACACCCCCCCCTGTCACCGAACTGACTTTTGTATTAGTGTTAAAAAAGAAAAAGGCCCAAAACCACAATAATTTGTCGCTCATTCCGGTCAGGAGACACCATCGGAAATGAACATCTCATCCGGCCCCGCGCACGAAACCCTTGTGCCGCCTGCTGGCGATGATGCCTATTCGGTCGTGCGCCTCGACACGCGCGACGCGGACGATCACGCGTCCTGCCTGCAGCACTGGAAACAGCGCTACGATCAGCTGTCGGCCGGCAGTTTCAACGGCCGCTTCGACGAATACTGGTTCGGCGACATCCAGGTGTTCCGCGAACGGACAAACCAGGTCATCCACGAAGTCGGCTCATCGTGGCAAGGCTCGCTCACTGTAGGCGTGCCGGTCGAAGTCGATGGAACCGGCTCGTTCTGCGGCACCCCCTGCGGCCAGGATTCGATCGTCACCCTGACCTCGGACGACGAACTCGACTATCGCACGCCGCGCCTGCACGACATCGTCGCGGTCACGACCGACTGCCAGGTCTTCCTGGATTACGCGATGCGTGTCGAACACCGCGATCTCTCAGCCGAAATCGGCAAGCAGCGGGTCATCGACGCGACTTCGGAACAGGCCGCGAGCCTGCGCGGCTTCCTCCTTACGGTCCTCACGAGCCTCGAAGCGACCCCCGAACTGCTGCGCCACCATCAGATCCGCAAGGGCCTCGAACAAGCCATTTTCGGCAGCCTGATCGGCGCCTTCACATCGACCGACGATGCCGCGCGCGGCATGCAGCATTCCCCGGCGCGACAGCTCATTGTCGAACGCGCGCGCGAATACATGAGCGCGCATATCGACGAACCGATCACCGTCGCCGACCTGTGCACCGAACTGCAGGTGTCGCGCCGCACGCTGCAGTACAGCTTCCAGGACATCCTCAACCTCAACCCCGTCAGCTTCCTGCGCGCCATGCGCCTCAATGGCGTGCGGCGCGAACTCAAGCGTGCCGATCCGACGACGAGCCACGTCGCGGACATCGCAGCGCGCTGGGGTTTCTGGCACCTGTCGCACTTCGCGGCCGACTACAAGGCGATGTTCGGCGAGCTCCCATCGGACACCCTGCGGCAGTCCACCCGCATTCATCCGGCGTCGGGCTTCCCGGTCACCGTCTGACGGGCACGCCGGCTTGCGGTTCAGGAAACCCTGAATCGCGCCACGTCGCCCTGCAGACTCTCGGCCAGCTCTTCCAGGCGATTTGCCGTATGAAGACTGCCTGCGGCCGACGAAGAATTCTCCTCGGCCATCCTGGCGATTGTTTCCACGTTCCGCGCGATCTCGGTCGACGCGGAACTCTGCTCACGCAAAGCCTCCGAGATCTCCGCCACGGTATCCACCACCCGCCCTGCCTCCTCCCGGATCAGCGCCATCGCCTTACCCGCCTGCTGCGCCCTCTCGACCCCCTCGCTCACGCGCACGACGCCATGGTTCATGCTTTCCACGGCAGCGCGGGCGCCCTGTTGAATAGCCCCGACCATCCCCGCGATCTCCTGCGTCGAATGCGTGGTCCGCTCGGCGAGCTTCCGCACCTCATCGGCCACCACCGCAAATCCCCGCCCCTGTTCGCCTGCGCGCGCCGCCTCGATGGCCGCATTGAGCGCAAGCAGATTGGTCTGATCCGCAATTTCCTTGATCACGCCGACAATTGCGGATATCTGCTCCGAGCTCTGCCCAAGCTGCTCGATCGTACGGGCCGACCCGGAAACCGACTCCGCGATCTCGCCGATCTCGCGAATCACCGATTCCACGATCTCCCCGCCTTCGCCCGACAAGCGGCCCGACTTGCGCGCCAGTTCGTTCGCGTTGCCGGCATTGGTCGCAATGTGATCGATGCCGACCGTCATCTCTTCCACCGCCGCCGCCATGCTGGACGCCGCTTCGCTCTGCCTTTGCGAGGCCGTATCGACTTGCCGTGCCGAATCCAGCATGCCCCGCGCAGCCTCGGCCAGTTCGCCGGATTCCCGCTGAATCGAAGCGATGAGCCGTCCCATCGTCGCCGCCATCTCGTTGAAACTCTTGCTCACCATGCCCAACTCGTCACGCGCCTGAACGTCGATACGGGCGGTCAGATCCCCGGCCGCGAGCCGCGCGCTCTCACTGGAGAGCCTGCTAACTCCACCGATGATCGAGACGTAGCTTCCGACCGACAAGTAGCCGATCACCCCCAGCATGACGAGCAACATCCCGATGTTGAAATACAGGATGCGCGACGCGTGATCGATACGATCCTTCAACACTTCATCCAGCGTCGGCAGCATGATCTCGTAAGCCTGTTCGTAGCCCACGGTCATCGCGCCGGTCGCAAGGTCGAAATACGAGCTCGATAAGGTGACGAAGAAGTCCCCGCCAAGGATTTCCTGCACCACACGCAGCACTTCCTCAAGCCGCGTTTCGAAGCCGTTCAGCGACGTCTCCAGCCGATCCTTCAGATCCGGGCGCTGGGCCGAGATCTTGGCTACATTGACCTTCAGGTCACGCAAAGCCGCCCGCACCTCGTTCGTCAGCACGGACAGTTCGGTACGCGCCGCGTCGTCCATGCTGCCGCGCGCGAGCGCCGCTGCCCCCTTTGCGCGCAAGCGCCCGAGCCGCTCCAGGACGAAGGGCGTACGCACCACCGCCGTCGCCATCAGGTAATAGCTCTCCGCTTCGGGATCGAAAGTCAGGCCATACCTGTCCGACAGGACGATCTGGTAGCTCAGGAGCGCATCGACCAAGCGTGTGTGAGCGCTCGTATTCTCAGGCTGACTCCACCCCAGTCCGTCGCGCTGTAGCGCTGCCCACTGCCCCCGCAGATCCTTCCAGGCGGGATCCGCACGGTCCGCCTCGGGCAAGGCCCGGTCGAGCGCCGCGAACGCCTCATCGGCCGCCTTTTCGGTCTCCTTGCGCCGGTCGGACATTGCCGTGAGCCCACCCAGCAGGGCGGCGGACATCCCGCGGTGCTGCTGCACGAGTTCCACCGTCTTGAGCAACGGGCGCGCGAGGCCCGATGCGACCAACTCGCTGCGCGAATGCTCGATGGTGGCGTTGAGCTGGTTCGCCAGCGCCACCAGCAAGACTGCGAAGGCAGCAAAGACGAACGAGCCGATCAGTGCAAATTTTGCCCGGTAGGACAGGCGATTCATTATCGCCACCGCCGGCAGAAACAATCCTTTCATAAGAGCCTCCATGGGCCGCCTCTCTCTGTGTTTTTTTGGGGGGAGGAATGATGGCCGAAACAATCTCCGGCGTCAGCCGCTCCATAGCACCCTATACCTAGAATAGTACAAAGGCTTTTGAAACTTATTCCCATGAGATAAATCAAGAAACCGCTGAGGGGACCCGGTCCACGACCCCAGCGCCCCATGTGCGGTTCCCGAGGTGCTAGTATTCCCGCTGCGCCATATTGCACATCAACCTTCCGCACTTGCCCCGCCCCGACACACCGAAAACATGCTCTTCAATTCCGTCAACGAGCACTGCCTCAACAGCATCGTAGAGCTCTCCGAGACCCACACCGTCGAGGCCTCGGAAGACATCTACGACGAGCGCGGCATGAAGCTCTGGGCGAAGGGCAAGCCCGTTTCGGCCGAGCTCCAGGAAAAGCTGCTGCGCCGCAAGCTGGCGAAACCGCTCGAGGCGACCCTCGCGGTCGACGGCGCCGTCGCGTTCGGCGACGTCGTCGGTGCGTGCCGGACTCGACTGGACGAAAACCCGCTGTTCCGCCGCATCGTGAATCGCGATGCCATCTCGCTCATCAACGGCATGCGCAACACGGCGCTGCCGCAGCCGCTGCGCCTGCTGCTCACCTCGGCGCACGCCAAAGGCAGCAACGCCTTCAAGCACGCCGTCGGGACGATCCTGGTGAGCGCGGGCATCGCAGCACGCCTCTCGGTGAGCGAACACGATGCCCAGCATCTGCTGATGGCCGCGCTGCTACATGACCTCGGCGAGATGTACATCAACCCCGATTACCTGCGCGACAGCTACCGCCTGCCGCCGGCAGAATGGAAGCATGTCGCCAGCCACCCGCGCATCGGGCAGCTGCTGATCGCGGAACTCACCACCCTGCCCGCGATCGTCGGCCAGTGCGTCGCCCAGCATCACGAACGACTCGACGGCAGCGGCTACCCCAACCAGCTCGAGCGCAGCAAGCACCAGCGCCTCGGCAGCTGGCTTGCCGTCGCTGACTCCGTCGCAGCGATCCTGTCTCGCGGAGACGCGGGTGCGCCCCTGCGTGCGGCGCTCGCGATGCGCATCGTGCCCGAGGAATTCGACCACGACGCCGTTGCCGTCGTCACCCAGGCGCTGCGCCACGGTGACGACAGCTTCGGCACGCCGGCCGACGGCAGCTTCGCGACCGGCGTCAAGGCCAGCATGGAACGCGTCGTCACCACGATCCGCCGCGCCGAATCGCTTCGCGGCGCAGCTGCCACCCCCTTCCTGCGCCAGACCGCGGAAACCGCGCTGCAGCTTCTCTACAACCTCGACAAGTCGCTGCGCTCCACCGGCGTCGTCGAAGCCGCCACGCTCGGCGCCGACGTCCTCGATGCCGAAGTCGTCGCCGAGATCAACCTCGTGGTCCGCGAGGTCGACTGGCGGATGCGCAACCTCGCGCGCAACCTGCACCTGCGAGCCGAAGCCCACGACGACAAGAACTGCCTGCCGCACCTTTCCTCGCTCATTGGCGCCCTCGACGGCACCGCGCCAAGCTAGTCGGCCCCCCGCCTGGGCGGATGCGCGCTAAACTGCGACAGTGACATCCAGCGGAGATCGACATGCAGGAATTCGAATCCCAGGCCCAGGCATTCGCTGACCGGATCGAAGCTGAACTCAACGACGGGCAACTCAGCTTTCCGACCTCGCTCGACATCTCCCTGCGCATCAAGCGACTCGCCGATAACCCAGACTCGTCGCTCGACCAGATTGCCGCCGTCGTCAGGACCGAGCCCGTCCTGAGCGCTAAAGTGGTCCGCCTGGCCAACGCAGTCGCACTCAACCCCTACGGCACGCCGATCACCAACGTCGCCGATGCAGTTCAACGCATCGGGCTCGCGTCCCTGCGCTGCCTCGCCTTCGCGGTCGCCGCCGAGCAACTTGCCCAGGACCACCGCTCTTCAAAGATGCGTGCGATCGCCTCCGGACTGTGGATGCATTCCGTGGACGTCGCCTCGTGGGCCTATGCCTTCTCGCGCGAACTCAAAGTCGGCAGCCCGGATACCGCAATGTTCGCCGGCATGATGGTCGACATCGGCGAATTCCTCCTCGTGGCGCGGGCTGCGGACTACCCGGCACTCGAACACGACACAACGCGATTCGCCGAATTCGTATCGGCCTGGAACGAACCGGTCGGCCGCGCGATCCTCGAGACCTTCGAACTTCCCGAATCGATCATCGACGCCTTCAACTACGATGACCCCTACGGCGGTTCGTGGCCACCAAAGGATCTGTCGGACGTGCTCTTCGTCGCCTCCCTGTCGGCGGAAATTCCCAACCCCTTCGACAAGCTGCTCGGCACCGACCGTCGCTTCGCCGTCACCGACACCGCGCCCGACGGCATCGCCAAGGAGGAGCTGAGCGCCCTGCTCGATACCGCGCGCAGCGCTCACCAGGTGATCCTGAGCGCGATCAGCAATTGAAACGACGTCGCTATCCGCGCGCTTCCCGCGTCCCGAGCTGCAACAAGTTGTCATTTCGCGGCGCCCGCGCATAACATACTGCCGTTCAGCACCGAATCGGTGCCCACCTCAAACTCCCTTAGGTAAGCGATGAGCGAGGACTCCTTCGACGACGTCACCAGCCTGCAGATCCGGCTCACCGAGCTGCGGACCGAGCATCGCGATCTTGACGATGCCATTTCCCGGCTCCAAGGCTCCCCGCAGGAAGACGAACTCCTCCTGCGCCGCCTGAAGAAGCGCAAGCTCGCGCTCAAGGACCGCATCACGGTCATCGAGCACATGCTCGAACCCGACGAATTCGCCTGAAACCGACCACCCGACAACGATCCGATGACCCAGCCCAGGACCGCCGGCCCCGAGACGCTCGCCCTGCACGCAGGACAATCCCCCGACCCTCAATTCGGCGCCCGCGCGGCCCCGATCTACTTCACGACGAGCTACGTCTTCCCCGACGCCGACCAGGCCGCAGCGCTCTTCAACCAGGAGCGGCCCGGTCACGTCTACACGCGCATCTCGAACCCGACCAACGCGATGCTCGAAGAGCGCATCGCCGCGCTAGAGGGCGGCGTCGGTGCGATTGCAGTCGCGAGCGGACAGGCGGCGCTGCACCTTGCGATCACGACATTGATGGGCGCCGGCGGTCACATTGTCGCGTCGCGCGCCCTGTACGGCGGCTCGCACAATCTCCTCGCCTACACACTGCCGCGGTTCGATATCCACACGACCTTCGTCGATCCGCATGACATCGACGCCTGGCGTGCCGCCATCCGACCCGAAACGCGCCTCTTCTTCGGCGAATCGCTCGGCAACCCCGGCCTCGACGTGCTCGACATCCCCGCGGTCGCCGACATCGCGCATGAGCACCGCGTGCCGCTGCTCGTCGACGCCACCCTCGTCACACCCTGCCTGCAGCGCCCCTTCGACCTCGGCGCCGATCTCGTCATCCATTCCGCGACGAAATTCCTCGGCGGACACGGCGTCGCCGTCGGTGGCCTGCTCGTCGACGGCGGCCGTTTCGACTGGGAGGCGTCGGGCCTCTTCCCGACGCTGACCGAGCCCTACGCCGGCTTCCACGGCATGGACTTCGCCGAAGAATCGCCGATCGCCGCCTTCCTGCTGCGCGCCCGCCGCGAAGGCCTGCGCGACTTCGGCGCCTGCCTGTCGCCGATGAATGCCTTTCAGATCCTGCAGGGCATCGAAACCCTGCCGCTGCGGATGCGCGCACATGTCGCCAACGCGCGAGCGGTCGCGGAACACCTCGCGCAACACCCGCTCGTCGAGCGCGTCGCCTACCCGGGGCTGCCCAACCACGCCGACCACGAACTCGCCACCCGCCTGCTTCCGCACGGGGCAGGCTCCGTGCTGTCCTTCGAGCTGAAGGGGGGCCGCGCCGCAGGACGTGCCTTCATCGAAGCGCTGCGCGTGTTCTCCCACCTTGCGAACGTCGGCGACGCGAAGTCGCTCGTGATCCACCCCGCCAGCACCACCCACTTCCGCATGTCTGCGGAAGATCTGCGTGCGGCGGGCATCGGCGAAGGCACCGTTCGGCTGTCGGTCGGCCTTGAAAACGACGCCGACCTGATCGAAGACCTCAACCGGGGCCTTTATGCCGCCGGCCGTGCCGTTCAGGGGTGATGAGATGGAACTGACGCTCGACAACATCCCGATCTTCGCCTACACCGGCGGCAAGTCCTTCGATCGCTGCCTGCCCGTCGTCGTCCTGATCCACGGCGCCGGCCACGACCACAGCGTGTGGAACTATCAAGCTCGCAAGCTCGCCCATCACGGCTATGCCGTGCTCGCCCCGGACCTGCCGGGACATGGACGTTCCGGCGGCGAACCGTTGAGCAGCATCGAAGCGCTCGCGAGCTGGATCGAAACCCTGCTCGACGCAGTCGGTGTCCCCCAGGCCGCCCTCGCCGGCCACAGCATGGGCTCCCTCGTGGCGCTGCAAGCCGCCACGCAATTGCAGTCCCGCGTGACGAGACTACTCCTGATCGGCAGCGTCGCGCCGATGCCGGTCGCCGCACCGCTCCTCGAAGCGGCACGCCACGATCGGAAGACTGCGCACCTGATGATCAACCAGTGGTCCTACACTCCAGCGTCGCAGCTCGGCGAAAGCCCGATTCCCGGCATGTCGCTGACGGGACTGAATACACGCCTGATGGAGCGTCAGCGCGAAGGGGTGCTGGCGACCGATCTCGCCGCCTGCAATGCCTACCGGAACGGACTGGAAGCCGCACGCAGCATTCGCGTTCCGACCGCGCTGATCTGCGCGGAGCGCGATCAGATGACCCCGCGCAAGGCAGTAACACCTTTGCGAGAGGCATTAATTGACACGCCCTCCGGCGTGCATATGATTAATATCAAAAGCGCCGGCCACGCAATGATGGCCGAAGCGCCGGATGCGGTGAGCGACGCGATGCGCAGCTTCCTCGAACGCGCGTGACATAATTAAACGGGGCCTACCCCGTCGCTCGACCGATGGCAGTCACCACAACAGGAGAGAGCCATGTCGGAACAACTCGACAGCGAGGCGGCGACGGATGAACAGGTCTTTCCAACCATTCGCGAAGTGGACGCCATGGCGCCCCTTCGATGGATGCGCCAGGGGATCGGCGACTTCAAGGCCTGCCCTCTACCAAGCCTGTTCTACGGTTTCTGCTTTGCGGCGATGGGCCTGCTCGTGACCGCCGTATTCGAACACGCCTATGAGTACACTGCGGCACTGACCTCCGGCTTCCTGCTGCTCGGCCCCTTCCTCGCAATGGGGCTTTATGAAATCAGCCGGCGCCGCGAGCAGGGCCGGCAATGCGCGCTGAGTCCGACGCTCACCGTGTGGACCCGCAACGCGGGCAATATCGGCATCTTCGCGGTCGTGCTCGGCATCGTGTTTCTCGTCTGGGCACGAGCCTCGCTCGTCGTCTTCGCGCTTTTCTATACTAACGAGATGCCCAACCTGTCCGGCTTCCTCACGGAGGTGCTGGCAATGGAAAACATCGAGTTCCTGCTCGTCTACTTCGGCGTCGGCCTGCTGTTCGCGACGATCGTGTTCGCTGCCAGCGTGATCTCCGTCCCTTTGATGCTCGACCGCGACCAGGACGCCATCTCGTCGATGCTCGCCAGCGTCGGTGCACTCGCGCGCAATCCTGGGGCGATGGCGGTCTGGGCTGCGTTGATCGTCACGCTCACCCTGCTCGGCTTTGCGAGCTTCCACCTCGGACTGGTGATCCTGATGCCGATCGTCGGCCATGCCACATGGCATGCCTACCGCGACCTGGTCGCCCCGGCGGACTCGCCGCCCGCGTCCGCCTCCCTCTGAAACCACCATGCACTCCGCCGCCGAACTTGTCACGACTGTCGCATCCCTCGCGCCCCTGCCCACCGTTTACACAGAGGTCAGGGACGAGATGGACAAACCGACGGGATCGTGTACCGAGATCGCCCACGCGATCAGCGCGGATCCCGCCCTGACGGCGAGTCTGCTTCGCCTCGTCAATAGTGCGTTCTACGGCTACGGCGGAAAGATTGAAACAATCACCCGTGCCGTCACCATTCTTGGGATGCAGCAAGTCCACGACCTCGTACTGGCGCTCTCCGTCAGCGCCGCTTTCTCAGCCCTCAAGCCGCAGCATTTCGACATGCCTGCCTTCTGGCGCAGCAGCGTCATGCGCGGTCTCGCGGCGCGCGAAATCGGTCGCAGCCACGGGATTCTCGGGGCCGAACGCCTGTTCGTGATCGCGCTGCTGGCCGACATCGGCCATCTGGTCATGCACCAGTCCGTCCCGGAACTCGCCCGCGACGCAGCCGACGCTTCGAAGCGCAACAGTGAACCGCTCAACGAGGCCGAACGGCGAGTCGTGGGCTGCGACTACGTGGAGGTCGGCGCGACGCTCATGTCGCATTGGAAACTGCCTGCCTGCTTCGCAAAGATCATCGGCGCGCAGCTCCTTCCCCGTCTCGCTGCAGAGAGCGCCTACGAGGCGGCGATCGTACACCTCGCAACGCGTATCGCGGAGGCCGATCAGAACAACGAATCCAGCACCGCCGCCGCCGAACGTGTCTCGCCGGTAATCTGGACGACCCTCGACATGCAGCCCCCCAGCTTCCGTGACATCCGCGAGTGCGCCGAACTCGACCTTGCCAATTATGTAACGCTGCTCATTCCGGACGCCGGCAGAACGCGGCACGGTCACTGACCGGTTCGCCCACGGGCGATAGCGCGCCAACGATCCACCTCAGGTTCACACAGCAGGTCGCAAACAAAGATCACAGCCTCTTCGATGTCGCTGCGCGCCTGCTTGGACAACCCCTCTCCGAGCTCGAAGGATTGAGCCCGGATGCCGAGCACGAACGCAGGCGGCGACCTGCCGGCCAGCCGCTGCGAGACAGCAAGAACCGCATCTGGCTCCAGCGCATGCGAGAAAGTCGGACTCGATCCGCTCGGGCTCTCCTCGCGGAACGTGAATGGGGACTCGGTGATGCAGCTTGCGTCGATGAACAAGGCGAGCCGCGCCCCTTCAAGTTCGAGCGCGTGCTCGACCTGCAGCTGAAAATCGACGATCAGTCTCGTTTCCTGCGGAAGAAAGGATTCAATCCGCGATGCGAGCATCGGCCCAAGCGCATCGTCTCCACGCGACTCGTTGCCGATCGCGAACACGACCAGGGGCCGATCAGTCACGCACAAGCCTGTCGGCAACGCTGCCGTCGGATTCGATCAGTTCGAGCGCGAGCGGCATCTTTCCCAAGGCGTGCGTTGCGCACGACAGGCAGGGGTCATAGGCCCGGATCGCGACTTCGATGTGATTGAGCAAGCCTTCGGTCAGCTCGCGGCCATCGAGGTAGCGACGCGCCACTTCGCGCACTGCGGTGTTCATTGCCTGGTTGTTGTGCGTCGTCGACACGATCAGGTTGCACATCGTCACCAGGTCATCGTCGCCGACCTCGTAGTGATGGATCAGCGTGCCGCGCGGGGCCTCGATGATCCCGATCCCTTCGCGCCGCCGCTCCCCGCCCGCCAGCAGCGGCCCGGCAAGGAGTTCGCCGTCGTCGAGCAGATCCCGTATGACTTCGGCCGCATGCAGCATCTCGATCATGCGCGCCCAGTGATAGGCGAGCGTCGCGTGAACTGGCCCCCCTTTGCCATGATCGATGAACTCGCGTCGTTCGGCCTCCGCCAGCGGACTCGGAATGAAGTCGCAGTTCTGCACCCGTGCAAGCGGTCCGACCCGATACCAGCCATCGTCCGGGCCGAGCTGCTGCAGGTAGGGAAACTTCATGTAGCTCCAGGGCTTGACCTGTTCGCGGATCACGCTGCGATACATGGCATCCGGGACGCCGTCGAGCAGGATGTCGCCGTCGCCGTCCCGGAAACGCAGCGTGCCGTCATACAGATCCATCGCACCATCATCGCGAACGAGGCTCATCATGTTCGCGTGAAACGCGCCGAACTGGTCATAGAGACCGGGGTTCGATCGATGCAAGCGCTTCACGAGCTCGACGGCGGTGCGGCTCCATTCGATAACCTGCCCGATCTCGCCTCGCAGCGCGTCCCGATCCTCGGCCGCCAAGTGCCTGTTCATGCCGCCCGGCACGGACCCGGTGCCGTGAATTCGCTTGCCCGCGGTCGCCCGGATTACCTCCTGACCGAAACGTCGCAACAGCACGCCTTGGCGCGCCACCTCCGGGTAGGCTTCGGCCACCCCGACCACATTACGCCGCCCCACCTCCGATTCGAAACCGAAAAGCAGGTCCGGCGACGAGAGATGGAAGAAATGCAAGGCATGCGACTGCAGGATCTGCCCGTAATGCATCAGGCGACGCAGCTTTTCGGCAGTCGGCGTGATGGCCGCGGCCCCCACGACATGATCGAGCGCCTTCGATGCCGCCAAATGGTGACTCACCGGGCAGATGCCACACAGCCGCTGCACCATGACCGGCACCTCCCAGTAGGGACGTCCCTGGATGAAGACCTCAAAACCCCGAAACTCGACGATATGCAGGCGCGCCTCGCGAATATGCCCCGACTCGTCGAGCAGCAGGGTGACCTTGCCATGTCCCTCGACTCGCGACACCGGGTCGATCACTACCCGGCGCAAGTCGCCTCGGTTTTCTGCGGTTTCAAGCGACGAAGACATATCCACCTCAGTCAAAACGCAGCAAGGGGTGCACCAGCCGTGGCGTGCGCCCCCCGATTAGATCGGTCAGAAATTTCCAGATCGCCTGGCCAGACGGCGGGCAGCCCGGAATGAAGTAATCCACTCGTACAATTTCGTGGATGGGATGCACCTTGTCGAGCAACAGCGGCAGCTCCGGATCGTCCGGCACTCGCCCGTCTTCGAGACCCTCGCGCCCAACATAGACTTGCTGCAGGCACTCGCCCAGATCGAGATGATTGCGCTGCGCAGGCAAACCACCATTGATCGCGCACGCTCCCACGGCGATCAGCGTCCTGCAGTTCGCGCGGAATTCCCGCAGCACATGGACGTTCTCGGCATTGCAGACGCCGCCTTCGATCAGCCCGATGTCACAGGGGCCACAATGCTTGATATCCGTCAGCGGCGAGCGGTCGAATTGGATGATCTCGACCAGCTCCAACAGGTGCTCGTCGATGTCCAGGAAGGACATGTGACATCCGAAGCAACCGGCGAGCGACGTCGTCGCGACACGCAGTTTCGGCAAAGGGCTCTTGTCAGTCATTCGTCACGCTCCATCGCCACCTTGCTGATCGGCGCGAGGTCGTACTTGCGTTGCCCGATCGGAGCGGCGAAACCGACTCGCTTCTTGAGGATCACACCGACCGGACAGATGTTCGCCGCACGGTCGTCCAGCGAGAAGTCGGTATCACCGAGCCGCCCCGACTCCGCGTTGACGACCAGATGTTTGTGGATTCCCCGTCCGGTGAGGGCGAACACCGCCTTGTGGTCAACGTCGCGGGACGCCCGGACACATAGCTCGCAGAAGATGCAGCGGTTGAAATCGAGCAAGACGTCGGGATGAGACGCATCGACGGGACGATCAGGATAGAAATGGGCGAAGCGCGCGCTGTTCATCTCGAGTTCGTAGGCCAGCGCCTGCAACTGGCAGTTGCCGCTCTTCTCGCAGGACGGGCAGAAATGATTGCCTTCGACAAAGAGCATCTGCAGCAGCGCGCGCCGTTCGCCGTTGATCTCGGGCGTATTGCTCTCGACCTCCATACCGTCGCGTGCCGGCAGGGCACAGGATGATACGTGCCGGCCTCCGACCTTGACGATGCACAGCTTGCATGATCCGTGCGCCGGAAAATCCGGATGCCAGCACAGGTGAGGAATGTAATGCCCCGCGGCCCGGGCGGCTTGCAGGATCGTCTGTCCATCCTCGAACGGAATCGACTGGCCATCGAACAGAAATTTTCCACTCATCGCCCCACCTCTCCGCTGCCATCGAAATGCGCATTCGCGTCGTCCCGCCCGGTCAGACGCCGGGCGGTCGCGAGCGACGCGTCGAGATCGAAGGCCGGCTGGAACTCCAACGACTGCAGACGCCGCTCATACGCTGGCCGAAACTTCACCAGCGTGTCGATCACCGCGTTCGGCGCACTCGACCCGAGACCGCAGTGGCTCGCATTCTTCAACAACCGGTCGATCCACTCGATGTCGGCAAGATCCATCTTCGCCCCCTGCCCGCTCGCAAGCTTGTCCATGTAGCCCTTCAGCAAAGAGGTGCCGACACGGCATGGCGTGCAAAATCCGCAGCTCTCGTGGGCGAAGAAATGGACGAAGTTGCGCGCCACCTCAAACGGATCCCGACGCGAATTGAAGACCATGAAGGCCCCGGCGCTCGGCACGTCCTCGAACGCGATCCTGCGGTGAAATTCATAGCTCGCCAGCGTCACGCCCGACGCCCCACCCACCTGAACCATCTCGGCGTCGGGAGCACCGCAATCCTCGAGCACCTGCGCGACCGTGACGCCGAAGGGGTATTCATAGACGCCCGCTGCGGCACAGTCGCCCGACACGGACAACAACTTGGTGCCGGTAGACTGGGCAGTCCCTGTCGCCGCGAATGCTTGTCCCCCCTGAAGGGCGATGAGCGTCGCCTTGGCGAGCGTCTCGACGTTATTCACGACGGTCGGGCGCCCCAGGTAGCCGCGCGTGGCAGGGAACGGAGGACGAATGCGCGGCGTGCCGCGTTTTCCCTCCAGCGATTCGAGCAACGCCGTTTCCTCGCCGCAGACGTAAGCACCGGCCCCAAGGTGAATCTCGATGTCGAAATCGAACCCCGGCTCGCCCAGGATCGTCCCGCCAAGCAGGCCGGCCGCACGCCGTACAGCCAACACGTCCTTCAGATGCCGCAGCAGATAACGGTATTCGCCCCGCAGGTACATCAGCCCCTGTCGCGCCCCGGTCGCCCACGCGGCGAGGGTCATCCCTTCGAACACTTGGTCGGCGTAGCTCGTCAGCAGCACCCGGTCCTTAAAGGTACCGGGCTCCCCCTCGTCCGCATTGCACACAACCACCTTGTCGGCGCCCTGCGCGTCGCGGCACGACATCCATTTCACGGCCGTCGTGAAGCCCGCGCCGCCCCGACCTCGGAGATTGGAGATGCGCATCTCCTGCAACCAGCCATCGCGCCCGCGACGCATCGCCGCGGTCAAGGCCTCCCCCGGCAGGAATCGTCCGCCGAGCAAGGCGTCGCGCCGACGGATGTTGTCGTCGACGCGGAAATACTCCGACGGCCATTCCGGAACCGGCACCTGCTGCCGGACCAGTTCGGCGATCTCTGCAACGCGCGGCCTATCGAGCCGGGTAACGGCGATCCCATTCACCAGCGCGGCCGGCCCCTGATCGCACATGCCGGTGCAGGATGTCGTATCGACACTCACCAAGCCATCCGGGGACATGGCCCCCGGCGCGACGCAGAGGGAAGCACACAAACCCGCCAACAGGTCCTGGCTGCCGAGCATCCGGTCCGTGATGTTGTCGGAGAACAGAATGCGGTAGCGCCCGACCGGGTGGTCATACAAGAAGCTGTAGAAGCCTGCCACGCCTTCGACACGCGCGCGCGGAAGATCCAGCAGTGCAGCAATATGAGTCAGGCTCCGCGGCGAAAGATGGCCGAGTGCCTCCTGTGTCTCGATGAGAATCTGAAGCAGTTGCGATGGCTCGCGACGGTGGCGATCCACGATCTGCAGGGCGATTCGTTCCGCATCATCCATGGCTGCGCTCAAGCAAAAATCATATGCCGTAATTCTATCAACAAAGGTCTGTGCACCGTTTTCGCGCGACACGAATTTATTTTCGCACCGCTGCGCTTCGCTTCTTAGTCGCGCGTCTTTGCCACCCGCAGGAAGAGCCTTGCGCGACGCGCCTTTCGGGAAAATCGCGTCACTTTCAAGCCTACTATATCTAGTCATAGAAACGGCGTTGACATACCGTAAAAAACGTTAACTAGATGTTTTATATGGAATTTATTTTTTTGCAAAAACACGCTTCGCGAGCTATTCTTCACACCGAACCGAATGACCACCAAAGGGCCAACAAGAAGACCATGAGCACGACAATCCAGCACCAGCCAAAGGGCAAGGCCGACGCTTCGACGCTCGCGCCGCAGGAGATTTCCGGCGAAGTTCTCATCGAGAAATATGCCAAGGGCGACGAACAGTCGGTCCACGAGGTTCGCGCACGCGTCGCGCGCGCACTCGCCGCCGTTGAAGCCGAAGACAAGCGCGCGCACTGGGAAGCCAAGTTCCTCGAAGCGCAGGAAAAGGGCTTCGTCCCGGCCGGCCGCATCAATAGCGCTGCCGGCACCAATCTTCAGGCAACGCTGATCAACTGCTTCGTGCAGCCGGTCGGTGACTCCGTATCGGAAGCCGTCGACGGCCGTCCCGGCATCTACACCGCGCTCGCGCAGGCCGCCGAAACGATGCGTCGCGGCGGCGGTGTCGGCTACGATTTCTCGAGCATCCGTCCGAAGGGCGCGCTGGTGCGTGGCACCCTGTCGAACGCCTCCGGCCCCGTCTCCTACATGCGCGTGTTCGACCGCTCGTGCGAAACCGTTGAATCCGCCGGCGCCCGCCGCGGCGCCCAGATGGGCGTGCTGCGCTGCGACCATCCGGACATCGAGGAATTCATCCACGCCAAGGACGAAGGCGACCTCACCAACTTCAACATCTCTGTCGGCGTGACCGACGCCTTCATGAAGGCCGTCGACACCGACACCGACGTCGAGCTCGCGCACAAGGCCGAGCCGATCGAAGAGCTGAAAGTCGCCGGCGCCTACCAGCGCGACGACGGCATGTGGGTCTACCAGAAGGTCCGCGCGCGCGAGCTGTGGGACCAGATCATGCGCTCGACGTACGATCACGCCGAGCCGGGCATCCTCTTCCTCGACCGCATGAATCAGGACAACAACCTGTATTACTGCGAAACCATCGAGGCGACGAACCCCTGCGCCGAGCAGCCGCTGCCGCCCTATGGCTGCTGCGACCTGGGCTCGATCAACCTGACGCCCTTCGTCAAGAATCCCTTCACGGACAAGGCCGAGTTCGACTACCCGGCCTTCGGCAAGATCGTCGACACCGCCATCCGCATGCTCGACAACGTGCTCGACGTGACCCACTGGCCGCTCGAGCAGCAAGCCAACGAAGCGCAGTCCAAGCGCCGCGTCGGACTCGGCTTCACCGGCCTCGGCGACGCCCTGATCATGCTCGGCAAGCGCTACGACAGCGCCGAAGCGCGTGAAGTCGCCGCGAAGATCTCCGAATACCAGCGCAACCGCGCCTACCTCGCCTCGGTCGAGCTCGCCAAGGAACGCGGCGCTTTCCCGCTGTTCAACGCCGACATGTACCTTTCGGGCGGCAACTTCGCGTCGCGCCTGCCGGCCGACATTAAGGAAAAGATCCGCAAGCACGGCCTGCGCAACTCACACTTGCTGTCGATCGCCCCGACCGGCACGATCTCGCTCGCCTTCGCCGACAACGCGTCGAACGGTATCGAACCCCCGTTCTCCTACACTTACACGCGCCGCAAGCGCATGGCCGACGGCACGTACAAGGAGTACTCGGTCGAAGACTACGCGTGGCGCCTGTACAAGCACCTCGGCGGTAACGTCGAGCAGCTTCCGCCCTACTTCGTGACCGCGCTGGAGATCTCCGCCCAGGCGCACAAGGACATGGTCGCGGCCGTCGCCCCCTACGTCGACACCTCGATCTCGAAGACGGTGAACGTCCCCGAGGACTACCCCTACACCGAGTTCGAAGACCTGTACCTGTCCGCGTGGAAGGCCGGCCTGAAGGGCCTCGCCACCTACCGTCCCAATTCCGTGCTGGGTGCCGTGCTGTCGGTCACCCCGACCAACGAGCAGAAGCAACCGCAGGACGTCGAACTGTCGGGCCCGAACAAGCGGCTGTCGATCCACAGCCTGCCGGCCCCGGTGCTGTCCAGCCTGCGTTGGCCCGGTCGCCCGGACCTGCCGGACGGCAACCCGGCTTGGACCTACATGCTGGCCACGCCGCAGGGTGAGTTCGCGCTCTTCGTCGGCCACATCGAGACCAACGGCCTGAAGGGCTTCCCCTTCGAAGTGTGGGTTAACGGCGCCGACCAGCCGCGCGGCCTCGGTGCCGTCGCCAAGACGCTGTCGATGGACATGCGCGCTAACGACCACGGCTGGCTCAAGCTCAAGCTTGAGACCCTGGCCAAGACGATCGGTGAGAAGTCCTTCGAAATGCCCTTCCCGCCGCACGGCGAGAAGAAGCTCTTCCCGGGTGTTGTCTCCGCGTTCTCCCAAGTGGTCCGCTACCGTTGCGAGAAGCTCGGCGCACTCGAAGTCGAAGGCGCGACGCCGGTGCTCGACTCCCTGTTCAGCCTGCAGGAGCCGAAGACTGGCACCGACGGCACGCTGTCCTGGACCGTCGATATCCAGAACCCGGCCACCGGTGAAGATTTCGTTCTCGGCCTGAAGGAAATCACGCTGCCTGCGCAGGACGGCCACGCCATCGGCGTCACCCGCCCCTACTCGGTGTGGCTGTCGGGCAACTACCCGCGCGCCCTGGATGGCCTGACCCGCATCCTGTCGCTTGACATGCGCGTCATGGATCCGGCCTGGATCGGCATGAAGTTGCGCAAGCTGCTGAACTACCCGGAACCGCTGGGCGATTTCATGGCCTTCGTGCCCGGCACCAAGCGCCAGCAGAACTACCCAAGCACGGTTGCCTACATCGCGCGCCTGATCATCCATCGCTACGCGATGCTGGGGGTGCTCGACGAGGAAGGCTATCCGGTGCGTGAGATGGGCATGCTCGAAGCCCCGCGCGAGAACAGCGATCCCAAGGTGATGCAGGGCGGCCTGTGCACCGAGTGCGGCAACCACTCGGTGATCCGCAAGGACGGCTGCGACTTCTGCACCGCCTGCGGCGCCGTCGGTACCTGCGGCTGATACCCGCTCCGGGCCTCCACAGGGAAGCCCGATCGAAGCCGCTTCGTTCGGAGCGGTAATGAAAGCCCACACGCTTTGGCGTCGTGGGCTTTTTTCTTTAGTCTCAAACCTACGAAGCGCCCGAGCATCACGACACCGCCCGTTCGGCTTTCCGAACAAAAAAATCGCCATTTGTTCGATTTTCCGAACACTTCGGCGAAACATCAATTTATTTTCTTCAGTCAATCAATTACTTAATTTACCGCAATCGTCTTACCCCTGCTGGCACGCGTAGTGCAATAGAACGGTGTCGGAACACCGTTTTCCGCGTACCAAAGGAGAGAAGATGAAGCTGCAAAAGACCCTGAAGGCCTCCGTCGCTGCCCTCGCGATCGCCGGTGCCATTTCCGTCGTGCCCGCTGCTGCACAAGCCGGCACCCTCGACAAGATCAAGGAATCCGGCAGCATCACGCTGGGTCACCGCGAATCGTCGATCCCCTTCTCCTACTATGACCAGAACCAGCAGGTCGTCGGCTATTCACAGGAGATGATGCTGAAGGTCGTCGACGCGATCAAAGCTGAACTGAAGATGCCGAACCTGCAAGTCAAGCTGATGCCGGTGACCTCGCAGAACCGCATTCCGCTCGTCCAGAACGGCACCGTCGCCATCGAATGCGGCTCGACCACCAACAACAGCGAGCGCGCCAAGCAAGTCGCCTTCTCGAACTCCATCTTCGTTGTCGGCACCCGCCTGATGACCAAGAAGGAGTCGGGTGTCCAGGACTTCGCCCAGCTCGCCGGCAAGAACGTCGTAACCACTGCCGGTACGACCTCCGAGCGCTTGCTGCGCAAGATGAACGAAGAAAAGCAGCTCGGCATGAACATCATCAGCGCCAAGGATCACGGCGAATCCTTCCTGACGCTGGAAACCGGTCGCGCGGTCGCCTTCATGATGGACGACGCGCTGCTCTATGGCGAACTCGCCAAGGCCAAGCGGCCGGCGGATTGGGTCGTCACCGGCACGGCTCAATCCTATGAAGCCTACGGTTGCATGATGGCCAAGGACGACCCGGCGTTCAAGAAGATCGTCGATAGCGCGATCGCCAAGACCATGAGCTCAGGTCAGGCGGAGGCCATCTACAACAAGTGGTTCCTCGCCGCGATCCCGCCGAAGAGCATCAACCTGAACTTCCCAATGTCGGACGCGATGAAGAAGCTTGTCAAAGAGCCGAACGACCGCCCGTTCGAATAAACAGGCAGTAGAGCGAAGTCGGGCCCAAGCACCGCCTGGCTTCGCCCCAATTCGATCAGATCAACAAGCGGGAACAACCCGCAAGACAAACCAGGAGACCTCCCAATGCAATCCCGTTCCCTCACGAGCTGGCTCGCCTGCCGCACCCTGCCCCTGCTGGCCGCGCTGGCCTTCAGCGGCGGCGCCTTGGCCGACGCCCACAGCAACGTCGTGATCCTCGCCACTGGCGGCACCATCGCCGGCGCGGGCGCGTCCGCGGCCAACAGCGCCACCTACCAAGCCGCGAAGGTGCCGGTCGACAAGCTCATCGCAGGCATCCCCGAACTCAAGGACGTCGCGAACGTGCGCGGCGAACAAGTGTTCCAGATTGCCTCCGAGAGCTTCACCAACGAGCACCTGCTGGCCCTCGGCAAACGCGTCTCGGCGCTCGCGAAGCAAAACGACGTCGATGGCATCGTCGTCACCCACGGCACCGACACGCTCGAGGAGACCGCCTTCTTCCTGAACCTCGTCGTGCACACCGACAAGCCGATCGTTGTCGTCGGCTCGATGCGTCCCGGCACGGCGCTTTCGGCCGACGGTACGCTGAACCTGTACGACGCCGTCGCGGTGGCTGCCGCAAAGGACGCCCGCGGCAAAGGCGTGCTGGTTGCAATGAACGACGAGATCCAGAGCGGGCGTGACGTGACGAAAGCCATCAACATCCGTACCGAAGCCTTCAAGAGCCCGTGGGGCTCCTTGGGCATGGTCGTTGAAGGCAAGACCTACTGGTTCCGTGCGCCGGTCAAGCGCCACACTGCCGACTCCGAGTTCGATATCGACGGCATCGAGAAGCTCGCTCCGGTCGAAGTCGTGTACGGCTACGGCAACATGAACGATTCGGCCTATCGCGCGTTCGCCAAGGACGGCGTCAAGGCGATCATCCACGCCGGCACCGGTAACGGCTCGGTCGGCAAGCAGATCGTTCCGGTGTTGCAGGAACTGCGCGGCCAGGGCGTCCAGATCATCCGTTCGGCCCGCGTCACCGGCGGAGGTTTCGTGATTCGCAATGCCGAGCAGCCGGACGACAAGTACGACTGGGTCGTCTCCCACGACCTGAACCCGCAAAAAGCCCGCATCCTCGCCGCCGTCGCCCTGACCAAGACGCAGGACAGCAAGGAACTGCAGCGCATCTTCTGGGAATACTGACCACACGTCGGTACCACTGCGGCACCGGCAGGGCGGCACCATCGCCCTGCCGGAGCGGCCGCAGCCTCGATAACCTCGGAGCTCACGCATGGAATACCAATGGAATTGGGGCGTCTTTCTGCTGCCCACGACCACCGGCGACGGGACTTACCTCGACTGGATGTTCGCGGGCCTGAAGACGACCCTGGCCCTGTCCCTGACAGCCTGGCTGATCGCCCTGCTGTTTGGCGCCGTCGTCGGTGTGCTCCGCACGGTGCCTCACCGCGGACTATCGTTCGCCGCGACCACCTACGTCGAAATGTTCCGGAACGTGCCGCTGCTCGTGCAGCTGTTCTTCTGGTATTTCGTGCTTCCCGAACTGCTGCCGCTGAGCATCGGTGACGCGTTCAAGGCCATGAACCCCATCGTCCAGCAGTTCATCGCAGCGATGATCTGCCTCGGCTTCTTCACCAGCGCTCGTGTTGCCGAACAGGTCCGTTCCGGCATCAACGCGCTGCCGCGCGGCCAGAAGAACGCCGGTCTCGCGCTCGGTCTGACGCTTGCCCAGACCTATCGTCACGTCATGCTGCCGATGGCCTTCCGCCTGGTCGTCCCCCCGCTGACTTCCGAGTTCCTGAACATCTTCAAGAACTCCGCAGTGTGCTCGACCATCGGCCTGCTCGAGTTGGCCGCACAGGGACGGCAACTCGTCGACTACACGGCTCAGCCCTATGAGTCCTTCGTCGCGGTGACGGTCGCCTACCTCATGATCAACGTCGTCGTCATGCTGGCAATGCGCAAGGTCGAAGTCCTCGTGCGCGTCCCCGGCTACCTCGGAGGCAAATAAATGTTCGGTTCCTACGAATTCGACTGGACCTCGATCCCCGGCGCCGTCCCCTTCCTTTGGCAAGGGATGACGACCTCGCTGCAGATCACCGGCCTCGCAATCGTCTCCGGCATCGTTTGGGGCACCCTGCTTGCGATGGCGCGACTGTCGTCGGTGCGGGCCCTCTCCTGGGCCGCCGCGGGCTACGTGAACCTCTTCCGCGCCGTGCCGCTGGTCATGGTCCTGCTGTGGTTCTTCCTGATCGTGCCGAAGCTGCTCGAAAGTTTCCTCGGCCTGCCCTCCGGCTCGGACGTGCGCCTCGCCTCCGCAATGGTCGGCTTCGCGCTGTTCGAATCGGCCTACTACGCCGAAATCATCCGTGCCGGCATCCAGTCCGTGCCGAAGGGACAGCTCGGCGCCGCCAGCGCATTGGGCATGACCTACTCGCAGGCGATGCGCTACGTGATCCTGCCGCAGGCCTTCCGCAACATGGTGCCGCTGCTGCTCACGCAGGCGATCATCCTGTTCCAGGACACCTCGCTGGTCTACGTCTCGGCCCTCGCCGACTTCTTCGGCGCCGCCTACAAGGTCGGCGACCGCGACGGCCGTCTCGTCGAGCTCGTGCTCTTCGCCGGCGCCGTCTACTTCGTCGTCTGCTTCACCGCCTCCCAAGCCGTGCGCCACTTCCAGAAGCGCCTGCAGAGCGCCTGAGCGACGGACTCCCAGACAACACCTCATCGACAAAGGCATCTTCATGATCACCATCGACAAGGTCAGCAAGCATTACGGCAACTTCCAGGTCCTTACCGACTGCTCCACCCACGTCAACAAGGGCGAAGTGGTCGTGGTCTGCGGCCCCTCGGGCTCGGGCAAATCGACCCTCATCAAGTGCGTCAACGGCCTCGAGCCCTTCCAGCAAGGCGACATCAGCGTCAACGGCACCTCCGTCGGTGACCCGAAAACCAACCTCTCGAAGCTGCGCTCGCACGTCGGCATGGTCTTCCAGCACTTCGAGCTCTTCCCGCACATGAGCATCACCGAGAACCTCGCCCTCGCGCAGGTCAAGGTCCTCAAGCGCAGCCGCGACGAAGCGATGGAGAAAGGTCTCTACTTCCTCGACCGCGTCGGCCTCAAAGCGCATGCCCACAAGTTCCCCGGCCAACTCTCCGGCGGCCAGCAGCAACGGGTTGCAATTGCACGTGCGCTCGCGATGGATCCGATCTGCATGCTGTTCGACGAACCCACCTCGGCACTGGACCCCGAGATGATCAACGAAGTCCTGGACGTCATGACCGAGCTTGCGCAAGAAGGCATGACTATGATGTGCGTCACGCACGAAATGGGCTTCGCCAAGCGCGTCGCACACCGCGTGATCTTCATGGACCATGGCAAGATCGTCGAAGACGACCGCAAGGAAGCCTTCTTCGCCAACCCGCGTTCCGAACGCGCTCAGCAATTCCTCGCCAAGATTCTTCAGCACTGAGCATCGAAAGCCGCGGAGCGCACACCGACCCTGCGTGTTCCGCGGTTACCCCCGGCCGTCCCGCATCCGGTTCGGCAATCGCAAGTGGCACCGCTCAAATCCCCATTGGAAACCGCAGCACTCTGCCCCTAAAATCATTCCGGGACTCCATACCCCACCGCATTCCGACACCCCAGCCGCTCTCCCCTGTGCGATCACGCCTGCTGCTCGTTCTCCGTCTCGCGCTTTTCCTGGGCTGCCTCCTGACGGCAGCTGCCGCCGGCTATCACTTCAGCTCCCGGGCGGGACTGGCAACCCTTCGCTCCGACACCCTGCACGATCTGGAACTCCTCGCCTCCTCCGTCGACGCCACCGTCACCCGCTATTCGCACGTACCCAGCGCCGTCGGCCTCAATACCGAGGTCCTTGCCCTCCTCCGAACCGACGACAAGCAACACACGCCGCACCAGGAATCGGCCAACCGTTACCTGGAGCAACTCAACGCCTTTCTCGGCGGACTCGCAATCTTCGTTGTCGACATGCGGGGACAGGTCGTCGCTTCCAGTGACTGGATCTACTCTGACAACCTCCTCGGGCAAGACCAGCGCAAACGTTCCTATTACTTGGCCGCGTCCCGCGGCGCCCCGGATCGCTACTACGCAGTCGATGAACCGCGCGACGAAGCCGGCTACTTCTTCGCCCAGCCGATTCGCGACGAAACGCGCGACTGGAAGATCGTCGGCGTCGCTGTCGTCAAGGTCGGCCTCGCGGAGCTCGAACGCGGGTGGATGCAGAAAGAGGAACCTGTGCTGCTCGCCGACGCCAACGGCGTCGTGATCCTGTCGTCGGTGCCCGACTGGAAATACACCACGATCAAGCCCTTGAGCGGCGAAGTCGCAGCAGAAATCCAAGACACCAAACAGTTCGCGGGCCACGCGATACATCCATTCCCGATCAACATCCTCGACGACGACGATCGGCCGCGGCTTGCCTCCTTCCCCGATGCGCCGACCTTGAGCGGCGGACGTCATCTGAAAGTCCGCGATTTCCTGCTCGAATCGCGGCGCCTCCCCGGCACGGGCTGGCAGTTGCTGACATTCGCCGACCTACGACCCGCACGTGCCGATGCCGCCACGCACGGGGCCTTGGCCGCGGCCGCGACAGGTTGTGTCATCCTGCTCGCGCTGTTTCTCATCCAGCGGCGTCGGACGCTCAGAAGCAGGGCCGAAGCACAATTCCTCCTCGAACGGGCGAACGCCGAACTGGAACAAAACGTCGCCGCCCGGACCGCGGACCTCGTCGCGGCCAACGACCGCCTCCGTGCCGAAGTCAGCGAGCGCCAACGCGCCGAGCAAACCCTACGATCTGCTCAGGACGAACTCGTGCAGGCAGCGAAGCTCGCGGTGCTCGGACAACTCGCCACCGGCATCACCCACGAGCTCACTCAGCCGCTGGGCGCCCTTCGCACCCTTTCAGGCAACGCGATCGAATTCATGCGCCGCGGCGACGACAGAACCGCCCAGAAGAACCTGCAGATCATCGGCGAACTTGTCGACCGCATGGGCGAAATCATCGGGCCGCTCAAGACCTACGCGCGCAAATCCCCTCCCCACCCCCAGACCGTCGACGTCGCCCACGCCCTCGGCAATGCACTCTTTCTCCTCGACCAGAAATTGCGACGTGCCGGCGTCGTCGTCGATAACCGCTGCACGAAGGGTTCAGCGCTCGCCTGGTGCGATCAGAACCGTCTCGAGCAAGTGCTGGTCAATCTGATCGGCAACGCCGTCGATGCCATGGCAGATGCTCCACGAAGGCAACTGCGCCTGGAGGCAGGGCTGGGCGACCTCGGACGCCTCCTCGTAAGGGTGATCGACAGCGGCGCCGGAATTTCGGATGATGCCCTGTCGCACATCTTCGAACCGTTCTTCACGACCAAGCCAGCAGGCGTCGGCCTCGGCCTGGGCCTCGCGATTTCGCAAGACATTGTTCGCGATTTCGGCGGCGACCTCACCGCGGCCAATCATCCTGCCGGGGGTGCTGTCTTCACACTCGACCTGCCAACGCCAGTACTCCCGAACACATGACGCCCATTTCCTCCCAGACTCCAGACCTCAAAGTCCTGATCGTCGAAGACGATCCGAACGTCCGACTGGGCTGCGAACAAGCCATTCAGCTCGCCGGAATCCCGGTGGACGGCGTTGCTTCGGCGGAAGCGGCCATCCCTGTGATCGGCCAGGATTTCCCTGGCATCCTAATCACCGACATGCGTCTTCCGGGCATGAACGGACTCGAACTGCTCAAGAAGGTCGTGCTCAACGACCCCGCCCTACCGGTCATCATGATCACCGGCCACGGCGATGTATCGCTTGCCGTCGAGGCGATGCGTGCCGGCGCGTACGATTTCATCCCAAAACCGTTCTCGCCTGAACATCTCGTCGAAGTCGTCCGCAGGGCACTCGAAAAGCGCAGCCTGACGCTTGAGGTCGAAAGCCTTCGCCGCCGGCTGGCCCACCGCGACGCCATCGAAGCTCGCCTCATCGGCCGCTCGCCCCAGATTGAAAAGGTCCGCAGACTCCTGCTCGACGTCGCAAATACTGCCGTCGACGTCCTTATCCTTGGAGAAACCGGCTCCGGCAAGGAAATGGTCGCCCGCTGCCTCCACGACCTGAGCAGTCGCCACGCAGCGAACTACGTTGCACTCAATTGCGGCGGACTCCCCGACAACCTGATCGACAGCGAGTTGTTCGGCCACGAAGCGGGAGCCTTCACCGGCGCGCAGAAGCGTCGTATCGGCAAGATCGAACACGCGAACGGGGGCACGCTCTTCCTCGACGAGGTCGAGAGCATGCCGATGGCAGTTCAGATCAAGCTGCTGCGCGTGCTGCAAGAGAGAGTCATCGAGCGCCTCGGCTCCAATCAGCTCATTCCGGTCGCTTGCCGGGTCGTCGCCGCCACGAAGGAAAACCTGAAGGATCTTTCCGACAAGCAAAGATTTCGCGCGGATCTTTACTACCGGCTCAACGTCGTCACGATCGACCTGCCGGCACTACGCGATCGCAGGGAAGACATCCCGCTGCTGCTCGAACACTTCATGCTCCACGCGGCGCAACAGCATGGGCGCCCGCTCCCGGAAGTCAGCCGCGAACAATTGCAGCAGCTCATGGCCCATGACTGGCCCGGTAACGTGCGGGAACTCCGGAATGCGGCGGAATGCCTCGTTCTGGGTCTCAGACGGGATTTCGGCAAGGGATCGACGGCCGAACCACGCGAGCTATCGCTTGCTGAAGCAGTAGAAGACTTTGAGCGGTCCCTGATCGCCGCAGAATTGCGCCGTCAGAACGGGAATCTCGCACGAAGCAGCGAAGCCTTGCGAATTCCGAAAACGACGCTGCACGACAAGATCCGCAAGTACGGACTGCAGGCCTAGGCCAAGGCGTCAGTGCATTGCAGACGCCAGCTGGAACGATCAAACCCCGGGGACCGTTTCGGCCGGCACGATATTCCAGCCCAGCAAGGGCATGGCCCGGAACAGCGCGGTGATCGTCTTCGCGTCGGTAATCCGCCCGTCGAATATCGCCGCTATCGCGTCCTGAGGCTGCAGGCTCAGGACCTCGAGGAATTCTCCATCGTCGAGCGCATCGCCGACATGGATGAGATCGCGCGCGAAAAAGACCTCGATTCGCTCGTCGGAGTAACCGATACACGGGTGCATTACGCCGACGTACAGCCAGGCACCCGCTTCGTACCCGGTCTCCTCCCGCAACTCACGCTGCGCACACCCGAGCAACTCCTCCCCCGCGTCGATCTTGCCTGCGGGTAGCTCGAGAAACGCACGCCGGAGCGGATATCGGAACTGCCGCTCGAAAAGCAGGGAGCCATCCGGCAGGACGGCGATCACAACGACCGCCCCGGGATGGCAAACATACTCACGGACGCTCTCCGCGCCGTCGGGAAGGACCACCCGGTCCTGACGTACCTTCAGCAGTACGCCATCGTAGACCGAGCGGGATTCGAGCTCGACTTCCTCGAGCGGGTCACGCTCAGAGTGAGGCGAGGAGCGCATAGGCGCAAAGCGACATGAGCCCTTGCGGCAGCAGCCCCAGAACCGCGATCGCAAGACCATTGGCCGTCAGCAGCACACGCAGTTCGCCCGGTGCACTGATAGGCGCCGGATCCTGTGGCTCGTCGAAGTACATCACCTTCACGACGCGCAGGTAGTAGTATGCCCCGATCACTGACATCACGACCGCCAGGACTGCGAGCCACACATAGCCGGCCGCGACGACGGCCTGGAGGACCGACAGCTTGGCGAAGAAGCCGATGAAGAACGGGATTCCCGCCATCGAGAACATCACCATCATCATTACGGCGGCGAACCAGGAGCTGCGCTTGTTCAGTCCCTTGAAGTCATCGATGGTTTCGGCTTCAAAACCGGCACGCGACAGCAGGATCACCATGCCGAACGACGCCAGACTCATGATGACGTAGGAAACAGCGTAAAACATCGCTGAGCTATATGCATTCAGCGCGAAGTTCCGATCGCCATCGACCACGCCCGCCAGCATGCCAAGCAGCACGAAACCCATGTGCGAGATGCCCGAATAGGCCAGCATTCGCTTGATGTTGGTCTGTGCGATCGCCGCGAAGTTGCCCAGGATGATCGACAGCACCGCCAGGAACATCAGCATCGACTGCCACTGGTCGGCGAGTTCGAACAGGCCATACACCAGGACACGCATCGTCATCGCGAAGGCAGCCAGCTTCGGCGCGGTCGAGATCATCAGCGTCACTGCGGTCGGCGCGCCCTGATAGACGTCCGGCACCCACATATGGAATGGAACGACACCGAGCTTGAATGCCAGACCGGCGAGGACGAACACCAGACCAAACACTAGAACGGTCTTGTTGGCCGCCTGCTGGTAGATCGACTGTGCGATCGCCGACAGTTCCAGGCTTCCCGTCGCGCCGTAGATCATCGAAATGCCGTACAGCAGCAGACCGGACGCCAGCGCGCCCAGGGCGAAGTACTTCATCGCTGCTTCGGTCGAGCGGGCCGAATCCCGATCGAACGCCACCATGCCGTAGAGCGACAGGGACATCATTTCGAGGCCCATGTAGAGCGACAGCAGATGGTTGGCGCTGATCATGACCATCATGCCGAGGCTCATGAGCAGCGACAACAGGTAATACTCCGCGCGTTCGATCTTGCGGTCAGCCATATATCCGCGGCCATACAACAGCGAAACCGCAACGGCCAGCAGCGAGAACACCTTCAACAGCCCGCCGAGCATGTCACCGATAAACATGCCGTTGAACGTCGCAACGACCTCGTTGGCCGCATAACCTTGAGCGAGTCCCATCACGCCTTCGGCAAGCTGATTGCCGAACAGCGGCACTTCTGCAATCACGGCCGCGACGGCCGCGAGCAGATTCGGGCTCACCAAAATCGTCAAGGCGGCGGCAAACAACAGCGTGAGTTGCGTCAGGCCGTAAGCAAGATCGCTCGCGATCCGACGCGCAAACGTCGCGCTCAGCATGACCACGAGCGCCATCACGGCGACGAATATCTCGGCCGTTGCGGGGTAGAAGTCCGGGACAACGAAATTCATCTTCTGACCAGTCCGAAAAAGTGTCTCGCCCGCTCTTAGAGCTTGCTCACGGCAACATGCCGCAGGAGTTCA
>NZ_DATFAO010000097.1:0-14008 GCF_035254505.1 Aromatoleum sp.
GCATCACCTGGCGCGCACGGAAGGGCTTTTCGCCGCGCTCCGCGAACCAGGCGACGAGGCCGTCGACGTCGAAATCGAGCAGATTGACCGGTGTTTCCATGTGTTTCCTGTGTTGCCCTCAAAATGCAATCGGCCCGCGACGCACGAAGTGCGCGGGCCGATGCGCGGGCGTAGCCCTGAGAGGCTTAGCGGGCGTAAACGTTCATCCCGGGGAAGAAGAACGCGACTTCGACAGCGGCCGTTTCGGCAGCGTCGGAGCCGTGAACGGCGTTCGCGTCGATCGAGTCGGCGAAGTCGGCGCGGATGGTGCCGGCAGCGGCCTTCTTCGGGTCGGTGGCGCCCATCAGGTCGCGGTTCTTGGCGATCGCGCCTTCACCTTCCAGCACTTGGATCATGACCGGGCCGGAGATCATGAAGGAGACGAGATCCTTGAAGAAGGGACGTTCCTTGTGGACGGCGTAGAACTGGCCGGCTTCGCGCTCGGACAGGTGAACCATCTTCGAGGCGATGATCTTCAGGCCCGCATCTTCGAAGCGCTGGTAGATCTTGCCGATCACGTTCTTGGCGACAGCGTCGGGCTTGATGATGGACAGGGTGCGTTCGATGGCCATGTAAAAACTCCGGTTTGAATCGGTAAGCAAAAAGTAAGCGAAAAAAGCCTAGCTCGCGATTCTAACAGTTTTTCGTACCCCGCTCGCAGTAAGACAACAAAGTCAAGGACGTAGCCCTGATAGGGCGGGACAATGGCGCACTTCTTGCGGCGCAACATTGTATCCATACACTGACCAAGGTTATTACGATGGCGCCCGCGCAAAATTATCGTCGCTCATCCGACATCGATCTGCTGACAATTTACGAGATCAGCAAGGTACTGACCTCTTCGCTGGATTTTCGGCAGTGCCTGCAAACGGTGTTGCAGCTGCTGCTGTCGCAGCTGAATATGCGGCACGCGGTGGTCGGTTTGGTGCAGACGGATGGCCAACTGCACATTCTTGGTGCAGCGGGCGTGCCGTGGCCGATGAGCGAGGCACCGATCCTGGATCCGCGGCGGGGAATCATCTCGAAGGTGATTCGCAGCGGCTCGCCGATCGTGATCCCCGACATTGCCGCCGACGCCCACTTCACGAACCGCACGGGGCGCGATCCCGAGCAGATGGAGGGGGTGTCCTACCTCGTCGTGCCGCTGAAGGTGGACCGGGAAGTGATAGGCATCCTGTCGGCCGATCGGCATCCGGAAGACGAGGAAAGCGTCAATTTCGAGCGGGACATGCGCATGCTGTCGCTGGTCGCGAACCTGCTCGCCCAGACCTTCCGTCTGCATCAGGCGGTGGCGGCGGACCGTCAGGTGCTGCTGGAGGAGTCCGCACGGCTGCAAAAGCAGTTGCAAGGGCAGTACGACATCGAGAACGTGGTCGGGCGCTCGAAGCGGATGAAGGAGGTCTTCACGGACGTGCATCAGGCGGCGCCTTCGGGAGCGACGGTGTTGTTGCGCGGCGAATCGGGCACCGGCAAGGAGGCGATTGCGCATGCGATCCACTATCTGTCGCCGCGCGCGAAGGGCCCGTTCGTGAAGCTCAATTGCGCGGCGCTGCCGGAGACGCTGTTGGAGTCGGAGCTCTTCGGTCACGAGCGGGGCGCCTTCACGGGCGCGACCTCGGAGCGCAAGGGACGTTTCGAGCTGGCGCGCGGGGGCACGATCTTCCTCGACGAGATCGGCGACATTTCGCCCGCCTTCCAGGCGAAGTTGCTGCGCGTGCTGCAGGAGCAGGAGTTCGAGCGCGTCGGCGGCAACAAGACGATCAAGACGGATGTGCGGCTGGTCGCGGCGACGAATCGCAATCTGGAGGAGATGGTGCAGAAGAATGAGTTCCGTGCGGATCTCTACTTCCGGCTCAACGTGGTGGCGATCTTCCTGCCGGCGCTCCGGGAGCGGAAGGACGATATTCCGTTGCTGGTCGATTTCTTCCTCGAGCGCTTCAACAGCGAGAACCGGCGGCAGCTGACGATCACGCCGGGGGCGGTCGATATCCTGATGCAGTGCAACTGGCCGGGGAATGTGCGGGAGTTGGAGAACTGCATTCAGCGGGCGGCGACGATGACGCGCGCGAATGTGATCCGGGAGGCGGATATGCGCTGCCAGAAGGGGCAGTGTTTTTCGTCGATGCTGCTGGAGACGACGCAGGCGCGGGCGTGCTTTCCGGTGGCGGGCATGCCGTCCCGCAGCTTGACGCCGGTTTCGCGACCGATGCCGACACCCGCTCCTTCTTCCGCGGACGAGGAGGAGGCGCCGCAGGGGGTGGAGCGTCGTGGCGTGCCGGTGAGCGAGCGTGACCGGTTGGTCGATGCGATGGAGCGCTGCGGGTGGGTGCAGGCGAAGGCGGCGCGGCTGCTGGGATTGACGCCGCGGCAGATCGGTTATGCGCTGCGCAAGTACAACATTGAGGTGAAGCAGCTTTGAGGGGGACTTCGATCCGCCCGGCGCCGGGAGAAGTCCCCACCGGGCAGGCGTTCGCGGCCTTCGGCTTCCCGGCCCGTGTCGGGCTGCGGGGGCGGCGACGCAAACCGACACGATCCGGCGCTCTCGACAGCCCGGTGGGGACTTCTCCCGGTGCCGGGCTACGTGGTCGGGTGAGAACAGCGCTGGGGCTAATTCGCTGTCACACCGGACGGTTCTCGGCGACCTTCACCAGGCCCATTTCGGCCAGTGCCTGGCTGTATTCGATGCGCGGGAAGCCGCTCGGCCCCTTCGCGGCGGCGTCGACGATGGCGTCGACCTTGGCCTCAGGCGACAGCTTCTTCAGGTCGCCCTTTTCCAGGTACAACAGGTCGAGCAGCTCGTTGTAGACGGTCGCTTCGTCGAGCGGCAGCACGTAGAAGCTCACGCCCTCGAATTCGAGCAGGAATTTCTTCGAGATATCGACGTTGCCCGCGAAGACGAAGTACTTGCCCGCCGGCGTGAGCGCAGCGCCAAAGGTGTCGCGCACGAAGTCGAGATAGGCGAGCGAGTCGACGTGCAGGGCGAGGAACACGAGCTGCTCGCCTTCGGCCGCGAGGATCACCTGGTCAGCCTTGATTTCGGGCGGGCGCTTTTCGCCGGCGACGGAGGGCGGGAACTTGAGACCGAGTTCGCCGCGGAAGCCGTAGCGGTTGGTCTTTTGGGTGGGGCCGCTGACGGTCGGGGACAGCAGCTTGCCTTCGAGGGCGGCGAAAAGCGTGGGGGTCGTCATGGTGAGGTCTCGCATCTTCGGTGATTGGGTAGCGGAGCCGTTGCGAGAACCATGCCACGGAACTTCCCGTTACCCATCAATTACTTAGAAAATGCAATCGCTACGCGTGTCGCGACATTGTTTGTCCCAAACGCGACAGAAGGCCCATCCGGATCACGACAGTCGCATCCGGCCGGACGACTCGCAGCTCTAACTAAAGTCATAGACGCGGGAGACTTTTCACGCTGCCCGGGCAAATTCCATGTGAGAATCATGGGTAAGCATCCCGCCCATGCCAACAATGAAGACGCCCACGCCAATCCTAGTTCCGCGATCCACGTCCGCGACGCCGCAGCGCTTCGGATTCACCATGGTCGCGGCGGCGGCGATCCTGGTCCTCGCTACGATGTTCGCTGCATACGGCGTCTACGACTATCGGGCGACGCTTGCCGCGGGGAGGGAATCGGCCGAGCAGATCGCCGACCAGACGGCACTCGCGGCCGAAGGCACGCTTGAGGCGACGACGCAATTGCTTCGCTCGATTGCGCTGCTGGTGCGGCCGCCGGTCCGTCGAGAAGCGCACGATGCGGCCGCGGTGCGCGCTGCACTCCTCGATCTGCAGGCGCACACGCCCTATGCGATGGACCTGCTCATCGTATCGCCGGACGGGCGCATCACGGATTGGACCGGCACGGGCGCGCCGCCGGACATCCGCGACCGCGAGTACTACGCCTACCACGCGCGGACGCCGACCAGCGATCTCTACGTCGGCCCGCCGCTGCTGTCGAAGGTGCATACGGGAAAATGGTTCTTCGCGGTGAGCGAGGGACTGCGCGATGAACGCGGAGGGCTGACCGCGGTCATCGTCGTCGTCGTGGATGTCGGCATCCTGCAGAGCCGGCTGGGTGGGCTGACGGTCGTGAAGGGCAGCACGCGGGCGCTGATGTCGCCGGACGGCAAGATCTACGCGCGAATGCCCGACCACGCGCTGCACGTCGGGAAACAGGTGTCGCGTCAGAAGGAGCTGGTGGCGCTGTCGCCGGCCAATCCGTCCTTTGTCCTGGATTCGACTTCGCAGCTCGACCAGCAGCGGCGCATCATCGCCTTTCACCGGCTTTCGGATTATCCGTTGGTTGCAGTCGCGACGATCGCGGCTCAGGAGCTGCTCGGGCCCTGGCAGGAGCGTCTCGTCATCGTCTGTGCGCTGTGGACGCTGCTCAGTGCCGCGATCGTCGTGCTGGCCTGGCGAGCGAGGGCCATCAGTCATGCGCAGATCAAGGAGGCGAACCTGGACGGCCTGACGGGCATCCCGAACCGGCGCTCGATCATGGCCCTCGCGTCGCGCCTCGAGCGGGGCGAGCGCAGCGATCGTGAGCTGTCGCTGTTGATGATCGACATCGACCATTTCAAAAGCATCAACGACGACTTCGGCCATATCGCAGGCGACGACGTGATCCGGCTGGTGGCGCATCTGCTGCAACGTGAGGTCCGGTCGTCCGACAGCGTGGGCCGCTACGGCGGCGAGGAATTCCTCGTGCTGATGCCGGGCGCGAACGCCGAAGGCGCGCACCGCGTGGCGGAGAAGCTGCGCCTCGCGGTGGCCGAGAAGCTCACGGAACCGAAGCCGATTACCGTCAGCATCGGCCTGGCGTCACGGAGCGACCGCGACCGTTCGCTCGCCGACACGCTTGCACGGGCGGATGCGGCCTTGTATCGGGCGAAGGCCTTGGGACGGAATCGCGTGGTGGTCGCCGACGAAGCGGTGTCCGTAATCGCGCCCTGACGCGGGAAATGTCGCAATCCCGCCGCGTTTGTTTCGAAGCAGACAGGTCCGGCCGCACCGGCCTCCCCGCATAAATCACTTAGCTTCCAGGCACTTAGAGTACACGAACAGTAATGGCATAGCCGTTGCAATACCTGTATCGAAAGCGCGTCGCGCCAACGAATACCAGGTTCAACGGAGAATGCCATGTCTGCGTCCTTGTCGTCCGGATCCCGTCCGCCCGGCTCCAGCCTTCCCCGCATCATCCCGCTGAACGTCGTCGGCAGCGCGAAACCGGCCTCCGCCGGCGGCTGCGCGACGGCGACCAAGGGGGGCTGTGGATCGGGCAGCTCGGCGGGACTGCCGCAGCACATCCGCGACAAGGTGCATGACCACCCCTGCTACAGCGCCGAAGCGCACCACCACTTCGCACGCATGCACGTCGCGGTCGCGCCCGCCTGCAACATCCAGTGCAACTACTGCAACCGCAAGTACGACTGCGCGAATGAAAGCCGGCCGGGCGTGGTGTCGGAAAAACTCACGCCGGAATTTGCGGCGAAGAAGGTGCTGGCCGTGGCGGCGCGCATCCCACAGCTGTCGGTGGTCGGCGTCGCAGGGCCGGGCGACGCGCTGGCGAACCCGGAGAAGACCTTCCGTACCTTCGAGTTGATCAAGGCGGCCGCACCCGACATCCGCCTGTGCCTGTCGACGAACGGCCTGGCTCTGCCCGACCACGTCGAGCGCATCAAGGCGCTGGGCGTCGATCACGTGACGATCACGATCAACATGGTCGATCCGGAGATCGGCGCGCGGATCTATCCGTGGATCTTCTTCGATCACAAGCGCTACCACGGCGTCGAGGCGGCGCGCCTCCTGCATGAGCGGCAGATGCGGGGGCTGGAGATGCTGGTCGCCGAGGGGATCCTGGTGAAGGTCAATTCGGTGATGATCCCGGGCATCAACGACCGCCACCTTGTCGAGGTGAACGCAGCGGTGAAGTCGCGCGGCGCCTTCCTGCACAACATCATGCCGCTGATCTCCGATCCGGCACACGGCACGCACTTCGGCCTGACCGGCCAGCGCGGCCCCACGCCGGCGGAGCTCAAGGCACTGCAGGATGCGTGCGAAGGCGACATGCAGCTGATGCGCCACTGCCGCCAGTGCCGCGCGGACGCCGTCGGCATGCTGGGCGAAGACCGCGGCGCGGAGTTTGGCTCGGCGGCGATCGAGGCCATCGCCGCCGAGATCGATGCGGAACAGATGAATGAGGCACGCGCGGCCTATCGCAGCTTTGTCGAACGCGAGCGTGCCGATCAGACGGCGGCCGCGGATGCGGCGAAGGTTCAGGTCGCGGCGACGGCCGAGACGCGCCTTGTCGCGGTCGCAACCAAGGGCTCGGGGCGGATCAACCAGCATTTCGGGCACGCCGAGGAGTTCCAGGTGTATGAGCTCTCGGCGGCCGGCGCGAAGTTCATCGGCCATCGCAAGGTGTCGCTCTACTGCCAGGGCGGCTTTGAGGACGATGAGGCGATGCCGGGGATCGTTGAGGCGTTGGCGGGCTGCGCCGCGGTGTTCGTCGCGAAGATCGGCCATTGCCCGCGCAAGGATCTCGCCGCCGCGGGCGTCGATGCGATCGAGGGCTACGCGCACGAATACATCGAGGCGTCGCTGATCGACTGGTTTGCCAAGTCGACCGCCGGCGCCGGAACGATGGTCGCATGAGGGAGGATCGGACATGTTTGCACGCGACTCCGACACCGTCGAACTCGACGGTGATCCGGCCTTCGACTACGGCGAGAAGGTCATCTCCCGTAAGAACGTCAAGAACGACGGCACGTTCTGCGGGCGCGAGATCGGCGAGCTGCTGGTGAAGAAGGGCGACGTCGGCTACGTCAAGAGCATCGGCACCTTCCTGCAGCAGTTCTACATCTACGGCATCGACTTTGTCGACCGGGGCTACGTCGTCGGCATGAAGGGGCGCGAACTGCGTTCGCTCGACTTCGAGGCCGAACAGGACGAAGCCACCGCCGACGAATTCACATCCGACGAGGAAATCGCATCATGAAGGTCACCGTACGCAAGGAAGTCTCAGGCGGCTACTCGATCTACGTGCCGAAGAAGGACCTGGAAGCGCGCATTGTCAGCGCCGAGCAGCCGGCCATCTGGGGGGGCAAGGTCGAACTCGACAACGGCTGGATGCTGGAGATGCCGGCGATGGCAGCCGACACGCGCCTGCCCGTGACGGTCGAGGCACGACGCCTCGGCGAGGCCTGAGCGAGCGGGAGGACCGCAGCATGAACGCCCCGAACAATCTCATGCTTAGCCTCGAAGGGACGCTTCGGGGGCTAAGCAACGGCTCGCTGATCCCTTATCTTGGCGCCGAAGCAGTGCTGCTCGACGCGGCCAACGCGGCGCTGCCGGTCGGCCATCCGGAACTCATCGCGCGGCTGCATCGCAAGGTGCCGATTCCGGCGCGGCTGCGCACCAACCTGACTGCCGCGGCGCAGTACATCGAGACCTTCCGTCATCGAAAGATGCTGCGTTCAATCATGAACGAGTGTTTTGCGCAGCCGGCGATCCCGTCGCTGCTGCATCGCTGGCTCGCGGGCCTGCGTCCGGCGCTGATCGTCGACCTCGGTTACGACGGGGCGACCGGCACGGCGCTCTCCGAAGGCCGCTCCTGGGGCCAGGTGCAGGGCGTGAGCCGCGCCGAGTCGCGCGCCGGGCAAGGCATCGAATGGGTGCGCTACTACGATGCCGCGGGCACCCTGTGCGACGACAGCGCCGCCGAAGGCTGGAACACGCTGCTCTACAAGCCGCTCGGCAGCGTCGCGCCCGCGGGCAACTTCCTCGTGTCCGACGCGGACTTCGTCGAAGTGCTGACCGAGATCGACCTGCAGACGCCGATCCCGCCTGAGGTGCAGCGGCGGCGGGCGACGCGCGGTTTCGTCTTCCTCGGCTGCCGCTTCGACAACCAGCTCGCGCGCACCTACGCACGCCAGCTCATGAAGCGCTCGGCCGGCCCGCACTTTGCACTGATCGAAGGGCCGCTGACACGCAACGAACTGCAGTTCGTCGCCGAACAAGGCATCACGGTGATCCCGGCATCGGTCCGGCACCTGCTCGCGACGCTCTGCACAACGATCGCCTGATCGGGGGATGGGCGATTGAGGACCCCGGGGGGAGTCGCACGGCTCCTCCCGGCGATCCTTCCCGCCGCGGCTAGGCGCCGAGCGCGACCAGCGCCAAGGCCTGATGTTCGATCTCGCGCCGCACGCTCGCATCGAGCTTCTTCAGCCAGCGCGCGGGAATCTCCGCGGCACCGTAGTAGGCTCCCGCCAACATGCCGACGATCGCGCCGGTCGTATCGGCATCGCCCCCGAGATTCACCGTCGTCACGACGCAGGACTCGAAACTATCGGTCCTGAAGAAGGCGTGCAGCACCGTCTGCGCCGTGTCGATGACATAGCCCGTCGCGCGTTTCGGATAGGGCTCGAAGCGGAACTGGCGGTGCGTCTCGACGAGTTCCTTCGCGAGCCCGCGCAAGGCCCGCAGGTTATCGCGCCAGTGGCCGCCCTGCAGCAGCAGCGCGATCATGCGCGAGATGCACAGCGTCGCCGCGTCGGAGAACGGGTGGTGATGGGTCACGTGGGCCTGCTCGATCGAACAACGAGCGAGGAGCTCCGCATCGCGAAACGCGAACAGGATGGCCGGAAGATTGCGCATCAGCGCGCCGTTGCCCGCATCGCCGTCGGAAAACGGCGCCTCGAGCGAGCCGTCGCGGCCGAAGCGGACGAGTCCGCGGCGACAAGTGTTGCCGACGTCGATCGGCTTCGACTTCAACCAGGCGAGCCAGTGACGGGCGATGTTCGGCAGATCCCAGGCGCCGGATTCGAGCAGCGCCGCCCCCATCGCGAGCGACATCTGGGTGTCGTCGGTAACCTGCCCCGGCCTCAGCTTGAGCCAGCCGCCGCCGATGATGTCTCGCAGCTCGCCATACTGCTGCCGGATCTCCGTCGGCGTCAGGAACTCGACGGTCGCACCGAGCGCATCCCCGACCGCGAGGCCCAGGTAGGCGCCGAGCGCGCGTTCGTATAGCGTCGGTTCGGCGGCCCCGCTCATAGCGTCGCCATCTTCACGCGATACTCGCCGCCCAGCACCATCACCTCGCCTTCGCCGCGCAGCACCGGCCCCGGCATCAGCGCGTTGCAGTAGACGACCTTGCACACGGGTACCTCAACTTCGAGGATGGTGTCGCCGAACTGGTCTGCGACTTCGCGCTGTGTCGTGAACGAGACAAGGTTGTTCTGCCGCGCGATCGCCTCGCGCGGGCGGCTCATTTGCCCCGCTTCGCGCTGCAGCCAGGCGACAACCTGGTGCTCCGCAAAATCGTTGACGCCGCGATACAGCGTCAGATGATGTCGCCCCGGGTACAGCCAGCGCCGAAACACCCGCTGGCCGTATTCGTATAGCAGGTCGAGTTGCGCATGGATGCCGTTGTTATGGAAGCGCGCGCTCATTTTCTCTTCGAGGTAGGTCATCCATGCTTCCGACGGATAGCGGCCAAGGGGCGCCTTGTGGAAGGTCGGCTGCAGCCCGAAGCGCGACTCGACCCAGCCCTTCAGCACCGCCGCCTCGCGCCCGTTCGCATCGAAGCCCCAGCCGCGCAGCAGGCGCAGGTAGTTCGCGCGATAGCGCTTGCGCCCCTGCGCGTCGCATACCGGCGGCGCATCGAGGTCGAACACGCTGCGCATGTAGATCTGGAAGGCGAGCACGGCATCCTCGATCGAGGCTGCGTCGTGCAGCATCGCGAACAGCGCACGGTTCATCTCCCGCACGCCGTGGATGCGCAACGGCAGCGGATGCGCGTTGAACGCGGCGCTCGCGAGCAGCCCGGTCGGAATTCCGACGAGATTCGTCGACTGACCGTAGGGGATGTCTGCGCAGGCGCTCATCGTCGATGAGGGCGCGTGTTCAGTAATTGCTGAAATGCCCTTCGCGCTTCGCCTGCGCGCGCGCCGCGTTGACGAGCCCTGCGGACTGTCCAGGCGGGGCCGGCCGCGACACCTGCTTTTCCAGCGACTCGTTGCCGCACATCGGGCAACGGGGCGTGCGGCTTCCCAGCACCAGCACTTCGAAAGTCTTGTCGCACGGCGGACAGCGGAAATCGAACAAAGGCATCGCAAATCTCCTGAAAGGGGGTGGCTGGTCCTTGGAAAGCAAGACCGATGCCCCTTTCATTACGCCCCGCGTTCCCCTACTCCCATGCGTACGCGCCAGCGGGGAAGGCGCTTTCCTCTCCTGCCGCCCTCCCGACACTGTCCGACAGCCGCCCGCGACTTTGTCGCGTTGCCGACAGCCCGCGAAGCGCCTCGAAAACCCCCTCCCCCTCCCCTACAACCCTTGCGGCACAACGCATTCACGGTCGTCATAGCCCGTTGGCACGCCCTTTGCCATAGGTAACTCGTGCCGGTTCGCCGGGTGTGAAAGCAGGACTCACTTTTCTTGAGGAGAAATGAAATGTCGCTTCGTCAAATCGCGTTCTACGGAAAGGGTGGCATCGGCAAGTCGACCACGTCCCAGAACACGCTTGCTGCGCTCGCCGAGATGGGCCAGAAGATCCTGATCGTGGGCTGCGACCCGAAGGCTGACTCGACTCGCCTGATCCTGCACGCCAAGGCCCAGGACACCGTGCTGTCGCTCGCCGCCGATGCCGGCTCGGTCGAGGACCTCGAGCTCGAGGACGTGCTGCGCGTCGGTTACCGCGACATCCGCTGCGTTGAATCCGGCGGCCCGGAACCCGGCGTCGGCTGCGCCGGCCGTGGCGTTATCACCGCGATCAACTTCCTCGAAGAAAACGGTGCCTACGACGGCGTCGATTACGTCTCCTACGATGTGCTCGGCGACGTGGTCTGTGGCGGTTTCGCGATGCCGATCCGCGAGAACAAGGCCCAGGAAATCTACATCGTCATGTCGGGCGAGATGATGGCGATGTACGCCGCCAACAACATCTCGAAGGGCATCCTGAAGTACGCCAACGCCGGCGGTGTGCGCCTTGGCGGCCTGATCTGCAACGAGCGCCAGACCGACAAGGAATACGAACTGGCGGACGCGCTGGCGAAGAAGCTCGGCACCTCGCTGATCCACTTCGTGCCGCGTGACAACGTCGTGCAGCACGCCGAACTGCGCCGCATGACCGTGCTCGAGTACGACCCCGGCTCCAAGCAGGCCGCCGAGTACCGCACCCTCGCGCAGAAAATCCACGCCAACAAGGGCAACGGCACGATCCCGACGCCGATCACCATGGACGAGCTGGAAGACCTGTTGCTCGAGTTCGGCATCATGCAGAAGGAAGACGAGTCGATCGTCGGCAAGGCCAAGGTCGCCTGAGGCGTCGTCGGAACCACTACAGGAGATTCGTCATGAGTGCACTACTCGACGACAAGACGCGCAACAAGGCGTTGATCAATGAGGTGCTCGAGGTCTATCCGGAGAAGGCCGCGAAGAAGCGCGCCAAGCACCTCAACGTATATGAAGAAGGCAAGCCCGACTGCGGCGTGAAGTCCAACATCAAGTCCCTGCCGGGCGTGATGACGATCCGCGGCTGCGCCTACGCCGGTTCCAAGGGCGTGGTGTGGGGTCCGGTCAAGGACATGATGCACATCAGTCATGGCCCCGTCGGCTGCGGCCAGTACTCTTGGTCGACGCGCCGCAACTACTACAACGGCACCACCGGGGTCGACGCCTTCGGCGCCATGCAGGTCACGTCCGACTTCCAGGAAAAGGACATCGTCTTCGGCGGCGACAAGAAGCTCGACAAGGTGGTCGACGAGATCACCCAGCTCTTCCCGCTCGCGAAGGGCATCTCGGTGCAGTCCGAGTGCCCGATCGGCCTGATCGGCGACGACATCGAGGCCGTGTCGAAGAAGAAGTCGAAGGAAATCAACCTGCCGATGGTGCCGGTGCGCTGCGAAGGCTTCCGCGGCGTGTCGCAGTCGCTCGGCCACCACATCGCCAACGACGCGATCCGCGACTGGGTGTTCGACAAGGCGGACTACAACGCGCCCTTCGAATCGACGCCCTACGACGTCGTGCTGATGGCCGACTACAACATCGGCGGCGACGCGTGGAGCTCGCGCATCCTGCTCGAAGAGATGGGCCTGCGCGTGATCGGCCAAGGCACCGGCGACGCGACGCTCAAGGAAATCGAGATGATGCCGCGCGCGAAGCTGCTGCTGCTGCACTGCTATCGCTCGATGAACTACATCGCCCGTCACGTCGAAGAGAAGTACGGCGTGCCCTGGTTCGAGTACAACCTCTTCGGGCCGACCAAGATCGCCGAGTCGCTGCGCGGCATCGCCGCCTTCTTCGACGACACGATCAAGGAAAAGGCCGAGCAGGTCATCGCCAAGTACACCGCGCTGTCGCAGGCGGTGATCGACAAGTACAAGCCGCGCCTGGCGGGCAAGAAGGTCATGCTCTACGTCGGGGGCCTGCGTCCGCGTCACGTCATCGGCGCGTACGAGGACCTCGGCATGGAAGTCTGCGGCACCGGCTACGAGTTCGGCCACGGCGACGACTACCAGCGCACGACCCACTACGTGAAGGACGGCACGCTGATCTACGACGACGTCTCCAGCTTCGAGCTCGAGAAGTTCGCCGAGAAGATCCGCCCTGACCTGATCGGCTCCGGCGTCAAGGAAAAGTACATCTTCCAGAAGATGGGCATCCCCTTCCGCCAGATGCACAGCTGGGACTACTCCGGCCCCTATCACGGCTTCGACGGCTTCGCGATCTTCGCCCGTGACATGGACATGGCGATCAACTCGCCGGTTTGGGGCATGACCAAGGCCCCCTGGAAGAAATAAGGAGATTCATCATGTCTCAGAGCGCAGAAAAGGTACTCGATCACTCCGCCCTGTTCGAGGAGCCCGAGTACAAGGAACTCTTCGAACGCAAGAAGGGCTTCGAAGGCGGCTGCGGCACGGCCAAGGTCCAGGAGATCGCCGACTGGACCAAGTCGATGGAATACCGTGAGCTCAACTTCAAGCGTGAAGCGCTCGTCGTCAATCCGGCCAAGGCCTGCCAGCCGCTCGGCGCAGTGCTGTGCGCCTCGGGCTTCGAAGGCACGCTCCCCTACGTGCATGGTTCGCAGGGCTGTGTCGCCTACTTCCGCTCGCACTTCAACCGCCACTTCAAGGAACCGTGCTCGGCTGTGTCCGACTCGATGACGGAAGACGCGGCGGTGTTCGGCGGGCTGACCAACATGGTCGACGGCCTCGCCAACTCACACGCGCTGTACAAGCCGAAGATGATCGCCGTGTCGACGACCTGCATGGCCGAAGTCATCGGTGACGACCTCGACGCCTTCATCAAGACCGCCAAGCAGAAGGGCTCGATCCCCGAGGACTTCCGCGTACCCTTCGCGCACACCCCGAGCTTCGTCGGCAGCCACGTCACCGGCTACGACAACATGCTCAAGGGCTTCCTGACGCACTTCTGGGAAGGCAAGACGCGCAGCGAAGTCACGACACCCGCCATCAACATCAATGGCGGCTTCGACGGCTACTGTGTCGCCAACAACCGCGAGATCAAGCGGATGATGAAGGACATGGGCGTCGAGGCGACTCTGCTGTCCGACCCGTCCGAAGTCTTCGATACCCCGGCCGACGGCGAATTCCGGATGTACTCGGGCGGCACCACCATCGAGCAGATGGAAGCGGCATTGAACGCCAAGGGCACCGTGTTCATGCAGGGCATCTCCGCCGCCAAGTCGGCCGAGTACACCGAGAAGGCCGGCCAGAAGGTCGTGTCGCTGAACTGCCCGGTCGGCGTCGCCGGCACCGACGCCTTCCTGATGGCGGTGTCCGAGCTCACCGGCCAGGCCATCCCGGCCTCGCTCGAACTCGAACGCGGCCGCCTGGTCGACGCCATCGCCGACTCGCAGGCCTACCTGCACGGCAAGAAGTTCGCGCTCTTCGGTGACCCCGACCTGACCCTCGGTCTCACCGCCTTCCTGCTCGAACTCGGCGCCGAACCG
>NZ_DATFAO010000098.1:0-38665 GCF_035254505.1 Aromatoleum sp.
GTGCCCACGGGAACCGTCGACTTGTCGACGATGACACGATAGTCATCCATGTAGCGACCGATGTTGCGTGCTGCCGCGAGCACGTACTGCAGATCGGCCGAACCGTCCTCGTCCGGCGGCGTGCCGACGGCGATGAACTGGATGGTGCCGAAACGCGCCGCGTACTCGATGTCGGTCGTGAACTTCAGGCGTCCGGCCGCCACGTTGCGCCGTACCACCTCGAGCAGGCCCGGCTCGTGGATCGGGATCCCGCCTTCTTCGAGCGTGCGAATCTTCGCCGGATCGACGTCCAGGCACAGCACGTCATTGCCGACATCCGCGAGGCAAGCACCGCTGACCAGTCCGACGTATCCCGTACCGACGACAGTGATTTTCATGGTTTAGACCTCAATCTCAATGAAAAACGGCCCGCTTGCGCGAACCGTCGAAAACTTCGACACGATCAGCCCACGCTCATGGCGCGAGATCGTACTCCTCGGTACGGCGCGGCGGGTAGGTCTCCCATCCCCCGCAGGCGGGGCAGCGCCACTGGAACTGACGCGCCTTGAAGCCGCATTCGGTACAGCGGTATCGCGCCACACGCCGTGTATGGCCATGGATCAGCTGCTTCACCAGCTCGATGTCGCCCCGCTGCTCGGCGGACGCATTGAGCAACGCCGCCTCAAGCAGCTTGTCGAGCCCCAGCAGCGTCGGGTTGCGGCGCAACTCCTCGCGCACCAGCTCGTACGCAGCCCGCGAACCCTCCTTTTCGAGTTCCCAGTGGAAGACTTCATCGAGCAGATCCAGCGACGGGTGCCGCTCGAGCCAGGAACGCAACAGCGTCTGACCCTGCTCGATGCGACCCAGGCGCGCATGCGCATCCATCACGCGCTCTGCGACGAGCGCCAGATATACCGGATCTTGGCTCTCGACCCGTTTCCATACCTCGATGGCTTCGACGTACTGCCCCTCGGCCATCAACAGATCGCCCAGCACCAAGCTGGCGCGAATGCAGCGTCGGTTGATCGCAAAAGCCTCTTCCAGATGGCGGCGGGCTTCATCATGCCTTGAGCTGCCGAGCGCGGAAACCGCTAGTTCGCAATAAAAGTTTGCGACTTCCTTGCGCCACATCACGCTCTCGTGATCCGGCAGCGCCTTCGCCGCCTCCACCGCCTTCTCCCAATCCTTTTCCTGTTGGTAGATTTCCAACAGGTAGCGCATCGCCATGTCGTTCAGACGCGATGCACGCAGACGGTCGAAAACGGCTTCCGCACGGTCGAGCAGACCGGCCTTCAGGTAATCCTGCCCCAGCTCGGCGAGCGCCTGAAGCCGCTGCTCCTCGGAAAGATCCTCGCGATCGACCAAATTCTGATGCATGCGGATCGCACGATCGGTCTCGCCGCGCCGGCGAAACAGGCTTCCGAGCGCAAAATGCAGCTCGATCGTCTGCGGATCGATCTTCACCGCTTCGATGAAAGCGTCAATCGCCTTGTCTTGCTGTTCGTTGAGTAGAAAATTCAGTCCGGAGAGGTAGGAGCGTGGCAAAGCTCGCGATTCATGAACTACCTGCCGGATATCGATACGCGCTGCGAGCCACCCGAGGGCGAAAAACAGGGGCAGCGCAAGAAACCACCAGAGCTCGATTTCCATCGTATTCAGAAAGTCTCGGGGGCCTGCACTTCGGTGCTCGTCGGTACGCCGGCTTCCGTGGGCCGTTTGCGTTCGGCACGCTGCAGCTGCTTGCGCAGCTTGCCGATCTCGCGCCGCTGGCGCAGCAGCGATGCGAAGGTCGCGGTGACCCCCAACAGTGCGCCGGCGGTAAACGCGGCCAGTATCACGAATACCAGCGGCAACTGCCACGAACTACCAAAGAAGAACTGCAAGACGACGAGGTGATCATTCTTCACGGCAAAGCCGAAGAGCATGAAGAACAACAACAGCCGGAATATCCACATTACGAAGCGCATGGGACGGCATTATCCCCGAGGGAATGACAAAAAAGAAGGCGGCTCGCGCCGCCTTCCCACTCGATTACGGTGCAGACCCGATTGTCGCGCAATCAATCAGCGATATCGACGCGCTCGCGCAACTCCTTGCCTGCCTTGAAATGGGGCACGTACTTTTCGGGCACGTGCACCTTGTCTCCGGACTTCGGATTACGTCCCACGCGAGGCGGGCGATAGTTCAACGCGAAGCTGCCAAAACCGCGGATCTCGATGCGATCCCCACGCGCAAGCGCGTCGGACATCGCATCGATCACCATCTTGACCGCGTAATCGGCATCTTTTGCGACGAGCTGCGGAAAACGCGCAGCCAGCCTCGCAATCAGCTCCGATTTGGTCATGACCAGCCTACTGAATTAGTGCTTCTGCTCGTTCAGCTTGGCCTTGAGCAGCGCACCGAGGTTGGTGGTGCCGCTGGCGGCGGTCTCGGAAGCGAGCTTCTGCATCGCGTCGCTCTGCTCGGCCTGATCCTTGGCGCGGATCGAGAGGTTGATCGAACGGGTCTTGCGATCCACGTTGATGATCATCAGCTCGACTTCGTCGCCTTCCTTCAGGACGGTCGTCAGGTCGTCGACACGGTGCGCAGCGGCTTCCGAAGCGCGCAGGTAGCCTTCGACTTCTTCGTTCAGCGCGATCACGGCGCCACGGGCATCGACCGACTTCACGGCGCCGCGAACGAGGCTGTTCTTCTCGTGGGTGGCGATGAAGTTGGTGAAGGGATCGCCTTCGAGCTGCTTGACGCCCAGCGAGATGCGTTCGCGCTCGACATCGATCGCCAGCACGACGGCTTCGACTTCGTCACCCTTCTTGAAGCGGCGCACAGCCTCTTCGCCCGAGTCGCTCCACGACAGATCGGACAGGTGCACCAGACCGTCGATGCCGCCATCCAGCCCGATGAACACGCCGAAGTCGGTGATCGATTTGATCTGACCGCGGACCTTGTCACCCTTCTTGTGGTTGATCGCGAAATCGTCCCACGGGTTGGACATGCACTGCTTCATGCCCAGCGAGATACGACGACGGTCTTCGTCGATTTCGAGGATCATGACTTCGACTTCGTCACCCAGCTGGACAACCTTGGTCGGGTGAATGTTCTTGTTGGTCCAGTCCATTTCGGACACGTGCACCAGGCCTTCGATGCCCTGCTCGACTTCGACGAACGCGCCGTAGTCGGTGATGTTCGTGACCTTGCCGAACAGGCGGGTGCCTTGCGGGTAACGGCGAGCGATGCCGACCCACGGATCTTCGCCCAGCTGCTTGAGACCCAGCGAGACGCGGTTCTTTTCCTGGTCGAACTTGAGGACTTTGGCTTCGATTTCGTCACCGACCGACAGCACTTCCGACGGATGACGCACACGACGCCAGGCGAGGTCGGTGATGTGCAGCAGGCCGTCGATGCCGCCGAGGTCGACGAACGCACCGTAGTCGGTGATGTTCTTGACGACGCCCTTGACGACGGTGCCTTCCTTGAGGTTGGCGAGCAGCTTTTCGCGCTCTTCACCCATGGTCTCTTCGAGCACGGCACGGCGCGACACAACGACGTTGTTGCGCTTGCGGTCGAGCTTAATGACCTTGAATTCGAATTCCTTGCCTTCGTACGGCGTGGTGTCCTTGACCGGACGCATGTCGACCAGCGAACCCGGCAGGAAGGCGCGGATGCTGTTGGTCATGACGGTCAGACCGCCCTTCACGCGACCCGAGATCAGGCCCTTGACCAGCGTGCCTTCGTTGAGCGCCTTCTCGAGGTCGTTCCACGCGGCGATGCGCTTGGCCTTCTCGCGCGACAGGCGGGTTTCGCCGTAGCCGTCTTCCAGGGCGTCGATGGCGACGTGAACGAAATCGCCAACCTTGACTTCGAGTTCGCCGCGGTCATCGCGGAACTCTTCGATAGCGACATAGCTCTCGGACTTGAGTCCGGCATTGACGACCACGAAGTTGTGATCGATGCTGACCACCTCGGCGGTGATCACTTCGCCGGAACGCATTTCCTGACGAGCAAGGCTCTCTTCGAACAGCGCGGCGAAACTTTCCATGGAATCGGAAACGGGGTTGGCAGTGGTCATAAAAAGTGGGAATCCCAAAACCGCCCGAAAGCGGCGAACAGCGGCTGATTGAACAAACAGACTACCGTCCGCAAGCGGCCGGCAGTCAACCGGTACAACGGAAGTGCCCGCTCAGGGACGAACCCGGTCGAGCACGAAGCCGACAGCCTGCTCGAGGTCCATTTCGGTGGTATCGAGGAGTTCGGCGTCAGGCAACTTCTGGAGGGGAGCCACGGGTCGGGCGGCATCGCGCGCGTCCCGCTCATGGAGATCCTTCAGGAGGTTTGCCATGTTAGCAGCCATTCCCTTTTCCATCAACTGCTTATAGCGACGTTCCGCACGCGCCTCGGCAGTCGCCGTCAGGAATATCTTCGTGACTGCATCGGGGAAGACCACGGAACCCATGTCGCGCCCCTCCGCAACAAGGCCGGGCGCCGTGCGGTAGTCGCGCTGACGGTCCAGCAGCGCCGCCCTCACGGCCGGCAAGGCCGCCACGCGTGAAGCACCGGACGAGCATGCTTCGGTCCGGATCTCGTCGCCGACATCTTCACCGGAAAGCAGCACCCGCCCGCCCTCGAACGTCGCCGGCAGCGACGCAGCAATCGCCGCTACCGCCTGATCGTCGTCGAGCGACACGCCGGCGCGCATCGCCGCGAGCGCCACGATGCGATAGAGCGAACCGCTGTCGAGGCATTGGTAGCCGAGCGCCTCGGCAACGCGCGCTGCGACTGAGCCCTTGCCGGACGCCGACGGCCCGTCGATCGCGATGACCGGCACGGGCCGCGCGATTTCCGCGAAGCGCTCGAAATAGGTCGGAAAAGTCTTGTTCACGCACTTCGGATCATTGATGCGCACGCGGCAGCCGCCGAGCGCAACGAGCGAGAAACACATCGCCATGCGGTGATCGTCGTAGGTGTCGATCGCGGCCGGATTGGGCACGGCAGGCGGAGTGACGACGAGATAGTCGGCACCCTCCTCGACCACCGCGCCCACCTTTCGCAGCTCGGTCGCCATCGCGGCAATGCGATCGGTCTCCTTGACGCGCCAGCTCGCGATATTGCGCAAACGGCAGGGCCCGTCGGCGAAGAGGGCTGCGACCGCGAGCGTCATCGCCGCATCGGGAATGTGGTTCAGATCGAGATCGAAAGCCTTCAGCCGCCCGCTCTCGGGCGCGCGCGCCTCGATCCAGTTGTCACCCGTTTCGACGCGCGCACCGAGCGTCGCCAGGGCTTCGGCGAAGCGCACGTCGCCTTGAATACTCGTACTACCGACGCCTTCGACGCGCACCGGGCCACCGCCGATCGCTCCGGCAGCAAGGAAATATGAGGCCGACGAGGCATCCCCTTCGACGAAAATCACGCCGGGACTGCGATAACGGACACCGCCGGGAACCACGAACCGCTGCCATCCTTCGCGCTTGACCTCGACGCCGAAGCGCGCCATCAGATCGAGGGTGATCGCGATGTAGGGCTTCGAAATCAGCTCCCCAACCACTTCGACGGTCGATTCCACGCCCGTCAGCGGCAGCGCCATCAGCAGGGCCGTCAGGAATTGGCTCGACACGTCGCCGCGTACGCGCACGACGCCGCCCGCGCGGATCGTCGCCGGACGGATGTGCAGCGGCGGAAAGCCGTCGTTCGCGAGGTATTCGACGTTCGCACCCAACTGCCGCAAGCCGTCGACGAGATCGCCGATGGGCCGCTCGTGCATGCGCGGCACGCCGGAAAGCCGGTAGTCGCCGCCGGAGAGCGCGAGCGCAGCGGTCAAGGGCCGAAATGCGGTGCCCGCGTTGCCGAGGAAGAGGTCGGCCGACTTGACGGGAAACGGGCCGCCCGCTCCGGTGACGCGGTAATTGTCGGTATCGCCCTCACGCGACCAACTGACACCGAGCGCACACAAGGCGTCGAGCATCCGCTCGACGTCGTCCGAGGCGAGTAGGTCGCGAATATCGGTTTCCCCCTCGGCCAGCGCAGCCAGCAGAAGAGTGCGATTGGAGATGCTCTTCGAACCCGGCAGGCGCACCTGCCCGCTCGCCCCGAGCATCGGCGGGAGATCGAGAAATTCCATGTTTACTCCGACCTGGAAACTGAATTGGCGGAATTGGCGAACTGCTCGGCCCACGCATTGCGCGCCCGACGCGCCTCGTCGAAGAGCTGTTCGAGGCGGTCGCCGTCGCCGGCGAGAAGCAGCGCCCGCAGGTACGCAAGTTCCGCGAGATACTGATCGAGTTCTGCCAGCAGCGCCTGACGGTTCGCGATGCAGATGTCACGCCACATCTCCGGATGGCTGCCCGCAATCCGCGTGAAATCGCGGAATCCACTGGCCGCGAAACCGAACAGCTGCTCGGCATTCGCCCGTCCGGCGAGGTCGTGGACCAATCCGAAGGCCAGCAGGTGCGGCAGATGGCTGACCGCGGCGAACACGCGGTCGTGATCCTTCGGCGGCATCTCGCTGATCATCGCGCCGCAGGCTGCCCAGGCTTCACGCACCCGCAGTATCGCCTCCGGCTCGTTTTCGGGCAGCGGCGTAATCACGAGCTTGCGGTTTTCGTACAGCGACGCGAACGCGGCGTCGACGCCGCTCTTTTCCGCGCCCGCGATCGGGTGCGCCGGAACGGTGTGGGTCAGATGATTGGGAAGGTGGCGATAGATCGCCTCGATGACGTCACGCTTCGTGCTGCCCGCGTCCGTCACGACGCACCCCGGCGCGAGATGCGGCGCCATCGCCGCCATCACCGACTCCATCTGGCCGACGGGAGGAGCCAGAAGGACGAAGTCCGCGCCATCGAGCGCACTCGCCCAGTCAGTGCAATATTCGTCGATGACCCCGAGCTCGACGGCGCGCGCGAGCGACGCCCCGCTACGGCCGATCCCGACGATGCGCTCGACCAGGCCCGCGCGCCGCAGCGCCAACGCGAACGAGCCACCGATCAGGCCGACGCCGCACACTACCAGTCTCTTGATTACAGCCATTCAGAGCATCATCCATTCAGGCGAGCACCTGTCGCGGCGCCACACGCCGATTCCACGATCCCGCGGCCGATACGGCACTCGGGCCGGCATCAACTCAAATGACGGCGACGGGATAAGACCCGAGTATCTTCACGAAGGCCGCCCGGTCGTTGAGTTCCCGAAGCGCCGCGGCCACCTCGGCGTCTTCGCGGTGCCCATCGATGTCGACATAGAACACGTATTCCCACAGCCCGCCACGTGCCGGACGCGACTGCAGCTTGGTCATGTCGACCCCATGCCGCGCCAGCGGTTCGAGCAGCATGTGCATTGCCCCGGGCCGGTTGGGTGCCGAACATACCAGCGAAGTCTTGTCGCGACCGGACGGCCCGGCGTCGTGACGGGCGATCACCAGGAAGCGGGTCGTATTGTTCGGATCGTCCTCGATGTTCTTGGCGAGCACATTCAGACCATACAGTTCGCCAGCCGCTTCGCCCGCGATCGCGCACGATTCGGCATCCTCGGAGGCGAGGCGCGCCGCTTCGGCATTGCTCGCAACCGGTACGCGCGACAGATGAGCGAGATTGCGATTGAGCCACTCGTGGCACTGCGCGAGCGACTGGGCATGCGAGTAAAGGCGTTTCGCCGCCCCGATGCCTTCGGACTTCGACAGCAGGTGCTGGTGGATGCGCAGCTTCACCTCGCCGCAGATCATCAGCGGATTTGCCAGCAGCAGGTCCAGCGTTCCGCCGACCGCCCCCTCGGTGGAATTCTCCACCGGCACGACGCCATAGTCAGCATTGCCCGCTTCGACCTCGCGGAATACATCGTCGATCGCAGCGGTCGGCAGCAGCGTCGGCGCCGAGCCGAAATGCTTGCGCGACGCGCTCTCGGAGAAGGTCCCGGCCGGCCCGAGATACGCGACCTTGAGCGGATGCTCGAGCGCAAGACACGCCGACATGATCTCGCGGAAAATGCGCTGCACGGCCATATCCGGCAAGGGGCCGGGATTCGCTTCACCCAGACGGCGCAACACCTGCGCCTCACGCTCCGGGCGGTACAGGTTCCCGCGCTTGACCTCACCGATCCGCTTGGCGCACTGCGCCCGTTCGGCGAGACGAGCGAGGATCTCCTCGTCCAGATGATCGATCTTCTTTCTCAGGTTCAGCAGTTCGTCGCTCATGCTCGCCCCATTTCCCGTGTCCAGATTCAGCCGTGCCGCGCGGCGAAGTCCTGCATGAACTCGACCAATGCGCGCACGCCGGCAATCGGCATCGCGTTGTAGATCGACGCACGCATGCCACCAACCGACTTGTGCCCCTTGAGCTGCGTCAGACCCACCGCCTTCGCCTCGGCCAGGAAGGCGTCGTTCAATGCCTCGCTGCGCAACAGGAAGGGAATATTCATGCGCGAACGGCTCGTCACCGCGACACGATTCTCGTAAAAGTCGCTGTTGTCGAGGAAACGATAGAGCAGGTCTGCCTTTTCGATGTTCTGTGCCTCGATCGCGGCGAGCCCGCCCTGCGCCTTCAGCCACTGGAAGACCAGGCCCGCAATATAGATCGCGTAGGTCGGCGGCGTGTTGAGCATCGAGCCGTTGTCGGCCATCACCTTGTAGTCCATGACCGCCGGCGTCATCGGATGGGCGCGGCCGATGAGGTCCTCCCGGACGATGACGATCACCAGCCCCGACGGCCCGACGTTCTTCTGTGCACCCGCGTAGATCAGGCCGTAGCGGCTGACATCGATCGAGCGCGACAGAATGTGCGAGGACATATCCGCCACCAGAGGCGCGCGCGTAGCGGGCAGAGCGGCTTCGTCGCCCAGTTCAACGCCGTGGATCGTCTCGTTCGTGCACAGATGCACGTATGTCGCATTGTCGTCCAACGTCAGTTCATCCTGACGCAGCAAGCGTGTAAAGCCTTCCGCCTCGGCACTGCCCGCGAGCCGGACGCTTCCACCCAGACCTGACGCCGCCAGATGCTGAGCTTCCTTGTAGGCCTTCTTGGACCAGCTTCCGGTCACCAGGTAGTCGGCAACGCCGCCGCGCAGCAGGTTCATCGGAATCTGCGCAAACTGCTGAGTCGCCCCACCTTGCAGGAAGAGCACCCGATAGTTCGACGGGATCCCGAGGAGTTCGCGCAAATCGGCTTCCGCCCGGCCGATGATCTCGCCGAACTCCTTGCCGCGATGGCTCATTTCCATGACGCCGCAGCCGGCGCCGTGCCAATCGAGCATCTCCTCGGCAGCTTGGCGCAATACCGCCTCGGGCAGAGCGGCCGGACCGGCACTGAAATTGAACACGCGCGTCATCTGCGAAAGCCCTCCGTCAAATCCAAATCATTCCGCCGCGGACGTATCCGCTTCGCCCGTCACGTCAGCGTCGACCGCCTCGTCCACTGCACCGACGACTTCCTCGGGCTCGGACTCGGCCACCTTCTCGATGCTCGCAAGCGAATCGGTTTCGTCGAGGTTGATCAGCGTGACGCCCTGTGTCGCCCGACCGAGCTCACGGATATCCTGCACCTTGGTGCGGATCAGCACGCCGCCGGTCGAGATCAGCATCACTTCGTCGCTCTCCTCGACGAGGCATGCGCCGACCAGCTTGCCGTTGCGCTCCGAAGTCTGGATGGCGATCATCCCCTTCGTGCCGCGACCATGTCGAGTGTACTCGGCGACCGGCGTGCGCTTGCCGTAGCCGTTCTCGGTCGCGGTCAGCACGCTCAGGTCCTCGCTCTTCGAGACCAGCATCGCGATCACGCGCTGGCCGTCCTCGAGCGTCATGCCGCGCACGCCGCGCGCCTCACGCCCCATCGGACGCACGTCGCCCTCGTGGAAGCGCACCGCCTTGCCGGCATCGGAGAACAGCATGACATCGCTGTCGCCGTTGGTGATCGCGACGCCGATCAGGCGATCGCCGTCGTCGAGGCTCGCCGCGATGATGCCGGCCTTGCGGGGATTGGCGAACGCCGTCAGCGAGGTCTTCTTGACCGTCCCCTCGGCAGTGGCCATGAATACGAAATGATCGTCGTCAAAGGCCTGCACCGGCAGCACGGCGTTGATCTTCTCGCCCTCGACGAGCGGGAAGAGGTTCACGATCGGACGACCGCGCGAGTTGCGCGTCCCTTCCGGCACTTCGTACACTTTTAGCCAATAGACGCGGCCACGACTCGAGAAGCACAGGATGTAATCGTGGGTGTTCGCGACGAAGAGACGATCGATGAAGTCGTCGTCCTTCATGCCGGTCGCCTGCTTGCCGCGCCCGCCGCGGCGCTGGGCGCGGTAGTCGGCGAGGGGCTGGCGCTTGAAGTAGCCGCCGTGCGACAGCGTCACGACCATGTCCTCCGGCGCAATCAGATCCTCGATATTGATCTCGCCGGTATTGAGCACGACCTCCGAACGGCGCGGATCGCCGAACTGCATGCGGATCGCGCCCAACTCCTCGACGATGATTGCGGTGATCCGTTCCGGACGGGCGAGGATATCCAGCAGATCGGTGATGACGTCCATCACCTCACGGTACTCGGCGACGATCTTGTCCTGCTCGAGGCCGGTCAGGCGCTGCAGCCTCAATTCCAGGATCGCCTGCGCCTGCACGTCCGACAGGCGATAACCGTTCGCCGAAAGCCCGAACTCCTCGGCCAGGCCTTCCGGCCGGTAGCTGTCTGCCATCGCCCGCGCGAGCATCTCCTCGACCAGCGTCGAGCGCCACACGCGCGCCATCAGCTCGCGCTTCGCGTCCGACGGCGTCGGCGCCGCCTTGATCAGCGCGATGATCTCGTCGACGTTCGACAGCGCCACCGCCAAACCTTCGAGGATGTGGCCGCGCTCGCGCGCCTTGCGCAGTTCGAAGATCGTGCGCCGCGTGATGACCTCACGCCGGTGCGACAGGAAGCACTCCAGCATCTGCTTGAGGTTCAGCGTGCGCGGCTTGCCGTCGACCAGCGCCACCATGTTCATGCCGAAGGTGTCCTGCAGCTGCGTCTGCTTGAACAAGTTATTCAGCACCACCTCGGGCACTTCGTTGCGCTTCAATTCGATCACGACGCGCATGCCGGACTTGTCCGACTCGTCGCGGATTTCGCTGATGCCTTCGATCTTCTTTTCGTTGACGAGCTCGGCGATGCGCTCGAGCAGCGTCCGCTTGTTAACCTGGTACGGCAGCTCGTCGACGATGATCGCCTGGCGATTGCCCTTCTCGAGATCCTCGAAATGGGTCCGCGCGCGCATCACGACGCGGCCGCGACCGGTACGGTAACCGTCGTGCACGCCGGACAGGCCGTAGATCAGGCCCGCGGTCGGGAAGTCGGGCGCCTGCACGATGCGGATCAGCTCCTCGATGCTGATCTCGGGATCCTCGAGCACCTTCAGGCAAGCGTCGAGCACCTCGCCCAGATTGTGCGGCGGGATGTTGGTCGCCATGCCCACCGCGATGCCCGACGAGCCGTTGATCAGCAGGTTCGGGATGCGCGCCGGCAGGACCAACGGCTCTTTCTCGGAGCCGTCGTAGTTCGGCCCGAAATCGACCGTTTCCTTCTCGATGTCCGCAAGCAACTCATGGCCGATGCGAGCCATGCGGATTTCCGTGTACCGCATCGCCGCGGCGTTATCGCCGTCGACCGAGCCGAAGTTCCCCTGCCCGTCGACCAGCATGTAGCGCAGCGAAAAGTCCTGCGCCATGCGGACGATGGTGTCGTATACCGCGGAGTCGCCGTGCGGATGGTACTTACCGATGACGTCGCCGACGATACGCGCCGATTTCTTGTACGCCTTGTTCCAGTCGTTTGATAGCTCGTGCATCGCGAACAGCACGCGACGATGCACTGGTTTCAGACCATCCCGAGCGTCGGGCAGCGCGCGCCCGACGATCACGCTCATCGCGTAGTCCAGATAGGAGTGCCGCATCTCGTCTTCGAGACTGATCGGCAGTGTTTCCTTGGCAAACGGAGTCATTTCGCGGCGGCGGCAATGGCCGCATGGTCAAAAGCTTGAAATCTTACCACGCGCCGGCCTCCGGCCGCCCCCGATAGAGCTCCATCAAGCCCCGACATCCGGAGTCGGACGCCGTCCGAGCCTCGTTGGCGGGTTGCACGCCTTATGCTTAAATTGCGCCGCAAGCAAGCATCCCGAACCGTCGGGCAATACAAATCGAAGAAAATTCAGTGGAGGACTCATGAACCTTACGACGATCCTGCGCCCGCTCGCGCTGGGCGCAGCGCTGTTCGCGACCGGCTTCGCTGCTCAGGCCCAAACCAGTGACGTTATTGTCGACGGCAAGGGTGAAATCCCCTACGCCGTCGATGGCCGCAACGTCGTTGCGCGCAGCGGCACCGGTCTATGCTGGCGCACCGGCTACTGGACCCCGGCCGCCGCCGGCGCCGTCATGGCCGGCAAGCTCCCCGTGGGCTGCGAGTGCGACGGCGACATCGTCGCAAAGGACAAATGCGCGCCGATCGCAGCCGCTCCGGCCGCCGCCGCGCCGGCTCCGGCAGCACCTGCCGCCGCCACTCCGACCGCTCCCGCTCCGACCGCAAAGAAGATCACCCTGTCGTCGAAGGCGCTGTTCGGGTTCAACAAGGCTGTCCTGACGCCGCAGGGCAAAGCCGCCATCGACCGCGAAGTCCTCGCGCGTCTACGCGAAGTCGGCCCGCTACAACAGGTCACCGTCTCCGGCCACACTGACCGTCTCGGCTCCCAGCAATACAACCAGGTCCTGTCCGAGCGCCGCGCCAAGGCCGTCAAGGATTACCTCGTGGCCAAGGGCGTACCCGCAGACAGGATTGACGTCATCGGATACGGCAAGACGCAGCCGGTGCCCGGCGTGAAGTGCGACGACAAACTCGGCCGCAAGAAACTGATCGAATGCCTTGAGCCGCATCGTCGCGTCGAGGTGGAAATCAAGGCCAGCTGATCTGGCGCCCTCGTTTCACAGACCCCGCGCAAGCGGGGTTTTTGCTTTCTGGAGCAAGCCATCGTGACTCAATCCGTCGACCTGTTGATCAACGCCCGCTGGGTCATCCCGATCGAACCCGCGAACGTCATTCTTGAACACCATTCGGTTGCCGTCCGCCAGGGACAAATTGTGGCGGTCGCACCCCAACACGAAGCCGCCGGACAATTCGCCGCGGCGCGCAGCGTCGATCTGCCCGACCATGTCCTGATCCCCGGATTGGTGAACCTGCACGGGCACAGCGCGATGACTCTCATGCGCGGCATCGCCGACGACCTGCCGCTGATGCGCTGGCTTCAGGAAGCCATTTGGCCGGCCGAAGCGCGCCATGTGACGCGGAACTTCGTACACGACGGCACCTTGCTTGCGGCAGCCGAAATGCTCCGCGGCGGCATCACGACCTGCAATGAAATGTATTTCTATCCGGACGCCGCTGCCGAGGCGTTTGAACGCGCCGGGATGCGGGCCGTGGTGGGCATCACGGTGCTCGACTTTCCCACCCCCTACGCTTCCGACGCCGATGACTACCTGAGAAAGGGCCTCGCGGCGCGCGATCAATGGCGCCGCCATCCGCGTATCAGCTTCTCGCTGACCCCCCATGCCCCCTATACCGTCGCGGACGCCAATCTGCAACGGGTAGCGACCCTCGCCGCTGAGCTGGATACAATTATTCACATTCACATCCACGAAACGGCAGGCGAGGTGCACGACTCGCTAGCGCAATACGGGGTGCGCCCCATCTCGCGGCTCGCCGCCCTCGGATTGCTGGGGAACAACATGGTCGGCGTCCATGCCGTTCATCTCGACGACTCCGACATCGAACTACTGCAAAAGCACGGCTGCAGCATTGCCCACTGCCCCACTTCAAACATGAAGCTCGCCAGCGGCGCAGCGCCCGTCACGCGCGCCCTGGCGGCGGGCATCCCTGTCGGCCTTGGAACCGACGGCGCCGCCAGCAACAATCGTCTGGACCTCTTCCAGGAAATGCGCCACGCGAGCCTGCTTGCCAAGGTGATTTCCGGCGACGCCACGGCAATTCCAGCACACACCGCATTGCGCATGGCCACACTCGCCGGCGCTCAGGCGCTCGGACTATCGGATCGCATCGGCTCGATCGAGGTCGGCAAGGAGGCGGATCTGTGCGCGGTCGCACTCGACGCGTTGGAGACCCGCCCATGCTTCGACCCGGCATCGCATTTGGTCTACGTCGCAGGCCGGGAGCATGTTTCACATGTCTGGGTCGGGGGCGAAATCCGCATGAACAAAGGCGCTCTGGTGTTGCAATTTAACGACACTGATTTGCTTGGGCTTGCCGCGATGTGGCAGACTAAACTGAGTAACTGAACTGGATAAGCCGGATCGGCATTAGACCGGCAGCCCCCAGTCATGGAACACCATAGCTGACCGTTACCCATCATCGTCCAGCCAATTGACGAGGAAAATATGATCAAACAGAGCAAGAAGCAGATGTTCGCACTGGTGGCCGCCATCGCGTCGATCGGCCTGTCCGCCCCCAGCGTGTTCGCACAAGCCAAGGACGTCACGGTTGATGGCAAGGGCGAAGTCCCGTACGTCGTCGACGGCCGCAACGTCGTCGCCCGCAGCGGTGCCGGCCTGTGCTGGCGCACCGGTTACTGGAGCCCGGCGGCTGCCGGCACCACGATGGCTGGCAAGCTGCCGGTCGGCTGCGAATGCGACAGCGACATCATCCCGAAGGACAAGTGCCAAGTCGCCGCCGCTCCGGCCGCCGCGCCTGCACCCGCCCCCGCTCCTGCTCCTGCTCCCGCGGCCGGACCGAAGCCCACCGCTGACAAGATCAAGCTGTCCGCCGACACCCTCTTCGACTTCGACAAGGCGATCCTGAAGCCCGAAGGCAAGAGCAAGCTCGACGGCCTCGCCACCCAGGCCAAGGGCATCAAGCTCGAAGTGATCCTGGCAGTCGGCCATACCGACCGCCTCGGCTCCGACTCCTACAACCAGAAGCTGTCCGAGCGCCGTGCGAACGCCGTCAAGACCTACCTGGTCAGTAAGGGCATCGAGCCGAACCGTATCTACACCGAAGGCAAGGGCGAGCGTCAGCCAGTTACCGGCAAGACCTGCTCCGACAAGCTGGCGCGCAAGAAGCTGATCGACTGCCTGCAGCCGGACCGTCGCGTTGAAATCGAGCTGGTCGGCACCAAGTAATTCCGCCTGACCGCACTCAAGGCCCTGCTTCGGCAGGGCTTTTTCATTTGTGGCGCCCTTTCCGTTTACGGCGTCTAATCCAGCGCTAGTTCCGCTCTCCCGGAGACCGCACTATGAACACCAATGCCGATCCTGCCGAATTGCAGAAATTCAGCGACCTTGCGCATCGCTGGTGGGATCCGACGTCCGAATTCAAACCGCTGCACGAAATTAACCCGCTGCGTTTGCGCTGGATCGACCAGAAGGCGTCATTGGCCGGCAAGCGTGTGCTCGACATCGGCTGCGGCGGGGGAATCCTGTCGGAAAGCATGGCAGGAGTCGGCGCAACGGTGACCGGTATCGACCTGTCCGAGAAGGCACTCGGCGTGGCGCGTCTGCACTTGTTCGAGTCTGGGCTGAAGGTCGATTACCAGCACACCAGCGCCGAAGCATTCGCATCCGAGAATGCTGGCAGCTTTGACGTCGTCACCTGCATGGAAATGCTCGAACACGTACCCGACCCCGCGAGCACCATCGCAGCCTGCGCGAAACTGGTCCGTCCCGGCGGGCATGTCTTCTTCTCGACCATCAACCGCAACTTCAAGGCCTACCTGTTTGCGGTGGTTGGAGCCGAATATATCCTCAAGCTCCTGCCGCGTGGCACGCACGAGTACGCCAAATTCATCAAGCCTTCGGAGCTCGCGCGCTACGCCCGCGACGCGGGACTTGAGACCACGGAACTGCTGGGAATGAGCTACAACCCCATCGCTAAGACCTATTCTTTGGGGCAAGACACCGACGTCAATTACCTCATCCACACCGTGGCGCCGGCCTGATGTGCTAGACTGGTACTTGAAATTCACCAATGAATCACCACATTGGTAACAGTCTCACTGGGGCCGACCTGGCTTCGACGTGGGTCGCAAAGCAGTGCAGTGCATACCGAGGACCAGTCACCTCGTAAATCCATCTGGAAATCAACAAACGCCAACGACGAACGTTTCGTTCTAGCCGCTTAATACCGGTTAGCGCTGCACCGGCAGGTCTCTGGGCCGGGTCGTCTTAGCGTAAGCTAAGACGCTGCAGTGTCATTTACAGAGACTCGCGAGTTGCGCCGGGTCACTTGGTACAACAGCTAAAATTAAGGTGACTCGCTCCTGTCCGGCCTGCCAACCGGCTAAGGCAGGAGCTAAATCAAATAGGTCGGCTAAGTATGTAGATCTGTCTGTAGAGGGCTTGCGGACGGGGGTTCGATTCCCCCCGGCTCCACCAACACATGAAAGGCTCGGATACGTCCGAGCCTTTTCCTTTCGCCCGCCTGGAAGCGGTTAGCCGCGCTGGATCAACTCAATCTTGTATCCGTCGGGATCCTCGACGAAGGCAATGACCGTATGGCCATGCTTCATCGGCCCCGCCTCGCGCACGACCTTCCCGCCGCGGGCCCGGATTTCATCGCAGGCGCGATACGCATCGGGAACTGCCAGCGCGATGTGGCCGAACGCGTTTCCCATCTCGTAAGTCGTAACGCCCCAGTTGTGCGTAAGCTCGATGACCGCACCCTCGGACTCGTCCTGGTAGCCGATGAAGGCGAGCGTAAACTTCCCCTCCGGATAATCCTGGCGCCGCAGCAGGCGCATCCCCAGGACTTCTGTGTAGAACGCGATTGACCGATCCAGGTCGCCAACTCGCAGCATCGTGTGAAGTAATTTCATCAGTCTCTCCTTTCAGTCCTCATCGACACTCCCCTCTCCCCCGCCCGACCCGAATACCGGAAGCAGCGGCCCAGCCACCTTCAGCCGGCTACGCGCATCCCGCCATTGGGGATAAAGCCGTTCCACGACCGACCAGAAGCGTGGGGAGTGGTTCATCTCGAGAAGGTGAGCCACCTCGTGGGCGACCACATAATCGATCAGCAATGGCGGAAGATGGATCAGCCGCCAATGCAGGCGGATCCCGCTACGCGCACTGCAACTTCCCCAGCGAGTCCGCGCGGAAGACAGGCGCACCGCAGGAACCGGTAGCCCCAGACGAAAACAATATTCGGCCACCCGCTCACCGAACCACGGCAATGCCCGCCGACGCAAGGCCCTTGTGAGATGCGCTGAAGCATTTCCGGCACGGGGAAGGTGCAATTCCTCAATACCGTCGACGCCAAGCCTCCAACTGATCGCTCTTCCAACCGCCCCCGCCCGTATCCGGCAATGCTCCCCGAAAACGGGAAGCATTGCCCCGTCTGCAATCGCGAATTCCCCTGAAGTCCTCCGGGACTCGTGCTGCACGAGTTTTTCCAGCAGCCAGTCCTGGTGCGAGCGGATGAACGCCTCGACGTCTAAGTCCGCTGTCGGCCGGGGCACTCCGACTTTCACGCCATGATGACTGACCTGCAGGCCGAGCGTGCGCCGGTCGGAGCGGCGCAGCACGTACGGAATCTGCCGCCCGGCAAGGCAGATTTCCCGCCGCTCCTCGGACGCCCGTCCGGGGGCCGTGCGGCGACGCCCGATCAGACCTTGTCCTGCCATTCGTAACCGCGCACGAGTATCTCGTTCCGCACCAGCTCCATGGCCGCCGCGACACGCGACGCTGGCCCTTTCACCCCCAGTTCGACCGAACGCCGCTCGCGCGGATGTTCCGCAACGGATGGCAGACTGAACACGGCCAGTTCGGGATAGGCGAACTCAAGCGACTCCATCAGGTCGATCAACTTCCCCTCGTAGGCATCCCACACGGTGACAGCCGCCTCGACATAATCCTCGCCATGATGAAGATGCCGAAACTGCGTATCGAGCACCGCCTCCACCATTGGCCAAGCCATCACGGGGAATCCGGGCACGAAGAAATGACCGCGGATCGCGAAGCCGGGGATCTGATTGTAGGGATTGGGAATGATCTCGCTGCCAGCCGGGAATGCGCCGAGCCGCAAACGGTGCTCGGTGATTTCCGCGTCGAACTTCGCCCGAATGATCGCCTCGGCTTCCGGATGCAGCACGACTTCGACGCCGAGCGCCTCTGCGGCCGATTGCCGCGTCCGGTCGTCGGGTGTCGCACCAATGCCACCGAAGCAAAATACGACGTCGTCCGACTTGAAACTATCCCTCAGGACTTCCACCAGACGCGCCTGATCGTCACCCACGTAACGCGCCCACGCGAGGCGGAGCCCCCGCGCGCCCAGCATCTCGATCAGCTTCGCCAGATGCTTATCCGAACGGCGTCCGGACAGGATTTCGTCGCCGACGATGACCGTACCGAATGCCACCGCCGCTCCTAGCGCACCGTCGGAACCGAGTCGAGAATCGAGACGCCTCGATCCGCCCGCTCCCGCCTCAGCGCTTCCAACATGAAATGGACAAAAGCCAAGCCGCAGAAGGCCGGTGCCACCAGATTGATCACCGGGACGTAGGCGAGCAATGCACAGCCCCCGCCAAGCAACAGCATCGACGATCGCAACGCACGGGGCAACTTCGCGAGTTCCGCCTTGTCGGCGTGAAGCATCAGCGCGTCATAACCGAAAGCTCGCTGATTGAGCCACCCGGTGAGGGCGACGGAAGCAACGAGGCCTCCGCCAGGAATCAGCCACAAGGGCAGGGAAACCGCCATTCCGACGAAAAAGATCACTGCGGCAAGGACCGCATTCCAAGCACTGCCGAAACTCGAGCCGCCTCGCCGCAATTCGAGGTCCGCGTAATCGCGCTGCGCGACCTCCTCGAGCATCATCGGCAACGCGAACACGGCGACGATCAACGCTGCAGTGACATAGATCAGCGGAAACAACGCGAGCGCCAGCGCGAGCTTGATCAGGACCAGCACGACGCCCGCCCCCACCTCCGACGAGGTCAGCCAACCGCCCGCAAACGACCATCCCTGGACCCAACTCATGATGCCGTCGACCAAGGGCGACCACGCGAACAGCGCGATCACGCTCCACAACGCCATCGCGGCCAGACTCGGCCATAGCAGGTGAACGAAGACGGCCTTGCGGCCAAGGCTTCGTAGCGCTCGAACGGAGGCAACCAGAATGTCTCGCATGCTTAGACCAGCCGATCAGCGCGGCATCCCGGGCAACATGCCCTTCATGCCGCGCATCATTTTCTGCAGCCCGCCCTTCGAGAACTGCTTCATGACCTTCTGAGTCTGCTCAAACTGGTTGAGCAGCCGGTTGACCTCCTGCACGGTGACGCCCGAACCTGCGGCGATGCGGCGCTTGCGGCTCGCCTTGATGACTTCCGGCTTGGCACGCTCGAGCGGGGTCATCGAATTGATGATGCCTTCGATCCGCCCGATCGCCTTCTCCTCCACACCGCCTTGCAGTTTGCCCGCCATCTGCGAGAACTGTGCCGGCAGCTTGTCCATCATCGAAGCGAGGCCCCCCATCTTCCGCATCTGGCCGATCTGCTCCTTGAAATCGTTGAGATCGAAGCCCTTCCCGGTCTTGAGTTTTTGCGCAAACTCCCGCGCCTTATCCTCGTCGACGCCCCGTCGCGCCTCCTCCACCAGGCCGAGGATGTCGCCCATGCCGAGGATACGGCTTGCCATCCGCTCGGGATGAAACTCCTCCAGCCCGCTAAGCTTCTCGCCGACGCCGGCGAACTTAAGCGGCTTACCGGTGACATGACGCACGGACAGCGCGGCGCCGCCCCGCGCATCACCGTCGAGCTTGGTCAGTACGACGCCGGTCAGCGGCAGCGCTTCGTTGAAAGCGCGCGCCGTATTGACGGCATCCTGGCCGAGCATCGCATCGACGACGAACAGGGTTTCGACCGGATTGACCGCCGCATGGAGAAGCTTGATCTCCTCCATCATGGCCGCATCGATCGCCAGCCGGCCGGCAGTATCCAGCAGGACGACGTCGTAATAGTGGCGCCGAGCATGATCGAGCGCCGCCAAGGCGATATCGACGGGCTTCTGAGTCGCCGCCGACGGGAAGAAGTCGACGCCTGCCTGAGCGGCAACGGTCTTCAACTGCTCGATTGCGGCAGGACGGTAGACGTCGGCCGACACGGCCAACACCTTCTTCTTCATGCGCTCGTGCAGTAGCTTGCCCAGCTTGCCCGTGGTCGTCGTCTTGCCGGCGCCCTGCAAACCCGCCATCAGAATGACCGCCGGCGGCTGCGCGGCGAGATTGAGGCCCGTATGCGAACCGCCCATCAGCGCCTTCAATTCGTCATACACTACGCCCACGAGCGCCTGGCCCGGAGTCAGCGATCCGACAACCTCCTGCCCGACCGCCTTTTCCTTGACGCGCGCGACAAAGTCCTTCACCACGGGCAACGCCACGTCGGCTTCGAGCAGTGCGAGGCGCACCTCGCGCATCGCGTCCTGGATATTGTCTTCGGTCAGTCGAGCCTGCCCGCGCAGGGTCTTGACGACCTTGGACAGACGTTGTGTGAGATTGTCGAGCATATTGTCTGGGCCCCTCGCCCTTGGAGTAAACTGCGGGTAACTATGCAAACCATTCTACTTCATCTCCTCGCCGCCTCGCTCTACGCGGGGCTGGGTATCCATTTCTGGCGCAACAACGTTGCGGGTCGCAAGGCCAGCCCCCGCCAATCCATGTCGATCGGCGAACGCATCACGATGCTCGGAGCGATCCTGGCGCATGGCTGGGCACTGCAGGAGGCGCTCTTCCCGGGTGGAGGCATGCAGTTCGGCTTCGGATTCGCGGTGTCCCTCGTGATCTGGCTTGCGGTGTGCTTCTACTGGATCGAAACCTTTTACGCGCGACTCGAAGGCCTTCACGGATTCGTGGTCACGGCAGGCGCAGGCGGCAGCCTCCTGCCGCTCATCTTTCCCGGCCAGCATGCACTGGCGAACGCCGGCTCGCCGGCCTTCCGCGCACACTTCATCATCGCCATGTTGGCCTACAGCCTCTTCACGCTGGCTGCGCTCCACGCCATGCTGATGGCAATTGCGGAGCGCCAGCTGCATAGCGGAAGGCTGACGCGGACCTTCGCCAACCTGCCGCCCTTGCTGACGATGGAAACGTTGCTGTTCCGCCTGATCGGCATCGCATTCCTCCTGCTGACGCTCACGCTGAGCTCGGGCATCGTTTTTTCCGAATCGCTTTTCGGACAGGCATTCCGTCTCGACCACAAGACCGTCTTCGCGATCATCTCGTGGCTGCTGTTCGGCGCCCTTCTCGTTGGCCGCAAGATATGGGGGTGGCGCGGCCGCGTCGCCCTGCGGTGGACGCTGGCCGGATTCACGACGCTCGTCCTCGCCTATGTGGGAAGCCGTTTTGTCATCGAAGTCGTGCTCGGCCGGGCAGCATGAATGCCGGGAAGACGCCGCTACCTTCAGGGAACGGTGCCCCTCACAGGGAAGAGCCTCTACCCTTTACAAAGTATGGGCTTCATGTGCAAGATCGAATGTCAGTTAGTTAAGAGCGGGACATGGCAGCAAACCCTCAGACCGCACTGAGCGGCCTTGCACGAGCATTGGTTCAACACGGCCGTCTTTCGGAGGCCGATGCGGCGACGTGCACGAGCAACGCGCCAGCAGTCCCCAACGGCTTCATTCTGGAGCTCGCACAGCGCAAACTGATCACCACTAAGGAAGTCGCTTGGTTCGCTGCAGAGACCTTCGGCTACCCGCTGCTCGATATCGCAGCCGTCGATCGCTCCTTCTTCCCGAAGGATGCAATCGATCGTAAGCTGATCAGCAAACATCAGATCATTGCCCTCGGCAAGCGTCAGAACCGCCTCACGGTGGCCGCTGCCGATCCGTCGAACATGCGGGCTCTCGACGAGATCCGCTTTCAGACGGGCATGCAAGTCGATCTGGTCATCGTCGAGGCCGACCGACTCGCCCGCCTCGCTGAAGCATTGTCCGAGTCGGCCGCCGACACGCTCAAGGAGCTGACCGGCGAAGACTTTGACATGGACCTCCTGCAAGGGCAGGAGCCTGCTGCCGACGCGGCATCGGACGAAGCTTCGGCCGAAGTTGACGATGCGCCGGTCGTCAAGTTCATCCAGAAGGTCCTGATCGACGCGATCAATGAAGGGGCCTCCGATATCCATTTCGAACCCTACGAAAAGTACTACCGCATCCGGGTTCGGACCGACGGCATCTTGCGCGAGATCGCGCAACCGCCGCTGGTGCTCAAGGAGAAGATCGCTGCGCGGATCAAGGTCATTTCGCGACTCGACATTTCGGAAAAGCGCGTCCCGCAAGACGGCCGAATGAAGCTGGTGCTGTCGAAGAGCAAGTCGATCGACTTTCGCGTCTCGACACTGCCGACGCTTCATGGCGAAAAGATCGTGATGCGTATCTTGGACGCAAACTCGGCAATGCTCGGCATCGATGCGCTCGGTTACGAGCCGGACCAGAAAAAGGTGCTCATGGATGCGATCGAACGCCCCTACGGAATGGTCCTCGTTACCGGACCGACCGGTTCGGGCAAGACCGTGTCGCTCTATACCTGCCTTAACATTCTGAACAAAGCCGGGGTCAACATCTCGACGGCCGAGGATCCCGCAGAAATCAACTTGCCCGGCATTAATCAGGTCAACGTCAACGAAAAGGCCGGCCTCACGTTCGCGGCGTCGCTCCGGTCGTTCCTGCGCCAAGATCCGGACGTCATCATGGTGGGCGAAATCCGCGACCTGGAAACCGCTGAGATCTCGGTCAAGGCCGCACAGACGGGCCATCTCGTGCTCTCGACCCTGCACACGAACGACGCGCCGACGACGCTGGAACGCCTCAAGAACATGGGCGTTGCGCCTTTCAACATCGCCTCGTCGGTCATCATGATCACCGCACAGCGCCTCGCACGCCGCCTGTGCACCTGCAAGCAGCCCGTGGACATTCCCATCGAGGCCCTGCTGCAAGCCGGGTTCAGCGGCGACGAACTCGATGGCACTTGGCGGCCCTACGGTCCGGTCGGCTGCGAACGTTGCAAGGGCAGCGGTTACAAGGGCCGTCTCGGCATCTATCAAGTCATGCCGATCAGCGATGAGATCGCTCATATCATCATGACGAACGGTAATTCGATCGACGTTGCCGCTCAAGCACAACGGGAAGGCGTCCGTGACCTGCGACAATCCGGACTCCTGAAGGTCAAGCAGGGAGCCACTTCGCTTGAAGAAGTGCTCGCCACTACAAACGAATAAGGAACAACATCGACTCATGGCGACCACGACGCGAGGCAAGGTAGCTGCCGCCAGCGGCCCCAAGGAAGTTCTGTACGCATGGGAAGGACGGGACAAGACCGGCAAGCAGGTGCGCGGGGAGATGCGCGCGAGCGGCGAGTCCGTAGTTCAAGCCACGCTGCGACGCCAGGGCGTCCAAGTGACCAAGGTCAAGAAGCAGAGCATGGCCCGCGGTCACAAGATCACCGACAAGGACATCGCGCTCTTTACCCGCCAACTGGCAACCATGATGAAGTCAGGCGTGCCGCTCTTGCAGGCCTTCGACATCGGCATCAAGGGTTCGAGCAACCCGAGCCTCGCGCGGTTGCTGAATGATGTACGGACCGATGTCGAAACCGGGTCAAGCCTCTCGCAGGCCTTCAGCAAACACCCGCTCCACTTCGACAAGCTCTTCTGCAACTTGGTCGCAGCGGGCGAGCAGGCTGGTATTCTCGACGGGCTACTCGATCGCATCGCGACGTATAAGGAAAAGATCCTCGCGATCAAGGGCAAGATCAAATCGGCGATGTTCTACCCGATCGCGGTCATCGTCGTGGCGGCAATCGTCGTGACGGTGATCATGCTGTTCGTAGTCCCCGAATTCAAGAAGGTTTTCCAAAGTTTCGGCGCGGACCTGCCGGCGCCGACGTTGGTGGTCATTGCGATCTCGGACGCCTTCGTATCGAACTGGTACATCGTACTCGGCGCGATCGTCGGCATCTTCATGGGGATCAGCGCTAGCTACAAACGTTCGAGCGCGATGCAGATCGCAGTGGATCGCATCGTGCTTCAGGCCCCTGTGGTCGGCGACATCATCCGTAAGGCAACGGTGGCGCGTTGGACTCGTACCTTATCGACGATGTTCGCAGCAGGGGTCCCGCTGGTCGAGGCCCTTGAATCCGTCGGCGGCGCATCCGGCAATTTTGTATATCTGACCGCAACGAAGCAAATTCAGACCGAGGTCAGCACAGGTACCAGCCTCACGGTCGCGATGCAGAATGCCAACGTATTCCCGAGCATGGTGGTCCAGATGGTGTCGATCGGTGAAGAATCCGGCCAACTCGATTCGATGCTCGGAAAGGTTGCTGACTTCTACGAGCAGGAAGTGGACGACTCTGTCGCGGGACTTTCGACCCTGCTCGAGCCCATCATTATGGTATTCCTCGGCGTCGTGATCGGCGGCCTCGTTGTCGCCATGTATCTGCCGATCTTCAAGCTCGGCCAGGTGGTCTGAGCCATTCTTCAGCAGCTGCCCGGGAACTCCTGGGCAGCAATCTTGCCTTCCCCCATGTCAGACTTCCTGCGCGACCCTGTGGTCTTCACCACGCTTGCCACCCTCCTGGGCCTTTTCGTCGGGAGTTTTCTCAATGTCGTGATTCACCGCCTTCCCAAGATGATGGAGCGGGAGTGGCATGCCCAGGCCGCCGAATTGCGTGACGAGCCGATTCCCGAGCACGAGCCGTTCAACCTCGCCACCCCGCGCTCGCGCTGCCCGCACTGCGGTCATCAAATCACGGCACTGGAAAACATCCCAGTCGTAAGCTACCTGGTTCTGCGCGGGCGCTGCAGACACTGCGCGGCGTCGATCAGCCGGCGTTATCCGATCGTGGAAGTGCTGACGGCAGCGCTCACGGGCTACGCGGCCTGGCACTTCGGCTACGGAGCGGCGGCTGTGGGCGCTTTCTGTTTCGTCTGGGCAATGGTCGCACTGACCTTCATCGACCTGGACACCCAACTGCTCCCCGACTCACTGACCCTGCCCTTGCTGTGGCTGGGTCTCGCCCTCAATCTCGGCAGCACTTACGTCGAGCTATCCAATGCGGTGATCGGCGCCATGGCGGGGTATCTCTCGCTATGGTCGGTCTTCTGGCTTTTCAAGCTCACGACCGGCAAGGAAGGCATGGGCTACGGCGACTTCAAGCTCCTCGCAGCCGTCGGCGCGTGGCTTGGCTGGCAAATGCTGCCGTTGACCATCCTGTTCTCCTCACTCGTGGGAGCGCTTGCCGGCATCGGGCTGATCGTGTTCGCGCGTCATGGGCGGAATGTACCGATTCCGTTCGGCCCCTATCTTGCCGCTGCCGGTGTGCTGGCGCTCTTCTGGGGCAAGAAGATCACCGATTTGTACCTGGCCACATTCTGACGCTCACGCCGTCTTGAATTGAGGTCGTCGGAACCTCATTTAAGACGTGGCGCCCGCATCGGACGCCCCAGACTTCTCCCTGATGCTGCATTGCGTTAGACTCGCAAGCTTGGTTTCGGAGGTTGCCATGCCCATTTATGAATATCGTTGCAATAGCTGCGGGTTCCAGAAGGAACATATCCAGAAGATGAGCGACGAACCGCTCAAGACCTGCCCGTCGTGCAACGCCGACACTTATCAGAAGCAGCTGTCCGCTGCCGGTTTCCAACTGAAGGGTACCGGCTGGTATGCCACGGACTTCAAGGGCGGCAGCTCTTCAGCTCCCAAGCCGTCCGAGGCGTCCGCAGCTCCCGCAGGATGCGGCGGCGCTTGCGCCTGTCATTCGAGCTAAGGGCAACAGCCTCACGTGCGAAGATATTTCATCACCGGGCTCCTGATCTGGATTCCACTGTCCATCACGTTCATGGTGTTGGCATGGATCGTGGGTACCCTGGACCAGATCATCGACTGGCTACCGAACGGCCTGCAGCCGCGCCATCTGCTGGGCTTCAACATTCCGGGCGCCGGCGTGGTGGTTGCGCTGCTGCTCGTATTGAGCACGGGCCTGATCGCAGCCAACGTGATCGGGCAGAAGCTGGTGATGTTCTGGGAAGGCCTGCTTTCCCGTATCCCGGTGGTGAAATCGCTCTACAACGGTGTCAAGCAGGTCTCCGACACGCTCTTTTCGAGTTCCGGCCAGGCGTTCCGCAAGGCGCTGCTCGTGCGCTATCCGCATCAGGACTCCTGGACCATTGCCTTCCTGACCGGGAAGCCTGGTGGTGACGCCGCCAATCACCTGGACGGCGAATACGTCAGCGTCTATGTGCCGACGACGCCGAACCCCACTTCCGGCTTTTTCCTAATGATGGCCAAGGCGAACGTCATCGAACTCGACATGAGTGTCGACGAGGCACTCAAGTACATCATCTCGATGGGCGTGGTCGCGCCGCCCGCGCGTAACGGCTCCTCCTCAATTCTGCTGAACCAGTAACCATACGGCCCCGGTGGCCGTGTCTTCGTTTCGGACATTTGCTCATGCGAACCAAATACTGCGGGCTAGTCACCGCTGCCGACCTTGACCAGACCGTGACCCTGTGCGGCTGGGTGCACCGTCGCCGCGACCATGGCGGCGTGATCTTCATTGACCTGCGCGACCGCGAGGGCTTGGTTCAGGTCGTCTGCGACCCCGATCGCGCCGACACGTTCCGCACAGCCGAGTCGATTCGCAACGAATTCGTCGTGAAGCTCACCGGCAAGGTTCGCCGCCGCCCCGCAGGCACCGAGAACGCAAACCTCGTCTCGGGAGAGATCGAGGTGCTGTGCCACACCCTTGAGGTGCTCAATGCTTCGGCAACGCCGCCGTTCCAGCTCGATGACGACAATCTGTCGGAAAACGTCCGACTGGTGAACCGCGTCATCGACCTGCGCCGCCCGCAGATGCAGAAGAACATGATGCTGCGCTACAAGGTGGCGATGGCCTTCCGCCGCTTCCTCGATGGGCAGGGCTTCATCGACATCGAGACGCCGATGCTGACGAAGAGCACGCCGGAAGGTGCGCGCGACTACCTCGTTCCCTCGCGCGTGCATCCGGGCCAATTCTTCGCGCTGCCGCAGTCGCCGCAGCTCTTCAAGCAGCTGCTGATGGTCGCGGGCTTCGATCGCTACTACCAGATCACCAAGTGCTTCCGCGACGAGGACCTGCGCGCGGACCGCCAACCCGAGTTCACCCAGGTCGATATCGAGACCTCGTTCCTGAACGAGACCGAAATCACCGCGATCATGGAAGACATGATCCGCGTCGTGTTCCGCGAAGCGCTCGCCGTCGAACTGCCGGCGCCCTTCCCGCGCATGACCTACGCCGAAGCGATGCGCCGCTATGGATCGGACAAGCCGGACCTGCGTGTGACGCTCGAACTGACCGAAGTGACCGACGTCGTTAGCGACGTCGCGTTCAAAGTGTTCAGCGGCCCGGCGACCAGCGGCGGTCGCGTTGCCGCGCTACGCGTTCCGGGAGGCGCGAGCCTCACGCGAGGCGAGATCGACGAGTACACGAAATTCGTCGGCATCTACGGCGCGAAGGGCCTCGCCTACATCAAGGTCAACGACGTCACGAAGCCGAACGAGGAAGGCCTGCAATCCCCGATCGTGAAGAACCTGCACGAGACGGCGCTGCGCGCGATCCTCGAACGGACCGGCGCGCAGTCGGGCGACCTGATCTTCTTCGGCGCGGACAAGACGAAGGTCGTCAACGACGCGTTGGGTGCGCTGCGCATCAAGCTCGGACACGAAAAGGGCTATGTCACGGGGGACGCTTGGTGCCCGCTATGGGTCGTCGACTTCCCGATGTTCGAATACGACGAAGACGACAAGCGGTGGGTCGCCTGCCACCATCCGTTCACGAGCCCTAAGGACGAGCACGTCGAGTTGCTCGAGTCGACCCCGGGCGAGTGCCTTGCGAAGGCCTACGACCTGGCGCTGAACGGCTGGGAGATCGGCGGCGGGTCGGTTCGTATCCATCGTGCCGAGGTTCAGGCGCGGGTGTTCGACGCGCTCAACATCGGTCCCGAAGAGCAGCAGATCAAGTTCGGCTTCCTGCTCGACGCGCTCAAGTACGGCGCACCCCCGCACGGTGGCCTGGCCTTCGGTCTCGACCGGATCGTCACGCTGATGACCGGCGCGGAATCGATCCGCGACGTGATCGCCTTCCCGAAGACGCAGCGCGCCCAGTGCCTGCTGACCGACGCGCCGGGCGAGGTCGACGAAAAGCAGCTGCGCGAGCTCCACATCCGGCTGCGCCAAAAGGTCGAGACCCAGGTCGAAGTCGCCAAGTCCTGAGTCCCGCGCCTGGAGCGCCTCACGAAAAGGGCAGATGGCTGACCATCTGCCCTTTTTCATGCAGACTGTCATCTGCACAGCATCAAGAATTACTGTAGAAAGCGTCGGCGGATGCCGTAAGCTCCGATATACCGCCTGAGTCCGGGCCCCAATATCTGCTCTCCGTAACATATGGCCGATATCGAACGTCTCAACGTCCTGATCGTCGAAGCGAATCAGAGCATGCGCGGCCAGTTGAGATCGATGCTCAACGGCTTCGGCATCGCCGACGTCAATTTCGCACCTACCGCCGGCATGGCGGTCAATCGGTTGCGCGAACGCAAATACGACATCATTCTCTGCGAGTACAACCTGGGAGAGGGCCAGGATGGGCAGCATCTGCTGGAAGATCTCCGCAGCAAGGAGATCATTCCCCTCAATACGCTGTTCATCATGATCACCGGGGAGCGCAACTACGAGCGCGTCGTCAGCGCGGCGGAACTTGCACCCAACGACTACATCCTGAAGCCGCTGACCCCCGACAGCCTCCACATCCGCCTGCTGCGGGCGCTGGAAAAGCGCGAGGCCTTCCGTTCCGTGTACCGCGCGATCGAAGCGGGCGAGACGCAACAGGCGATCGAAGGCTGTGCAGCGGGACGTCGGGAGCATCCGCGTCACCGCATCGATTTCATGCGGCTTGAGGCGGAGCTTCATGCGGTGCTCGGCCATACCGAACACGCGGAAGACATTTATCGCGAAGTGCTGGCCGCCAAGGCCGTGCCCTGGGCGCGCCTGGGGCTTGCCAAGGTGCTCTTCGCAAAGAAGGACTATGCCGCGGCGGAGGACATTCTGAGTGCGCTCGTCGCCGAGAACAGCCGCTACGTCGACGCCTACGATTGGCTGGCGAAGGCACGCGAGGCGAGCGGCCGGATCGACGAGGCGCGTGACGTGCTCGCCAGCGCAGTAGCACTCTCGCCCCACCGGCTAAGCCGGCTGCGCCACCTTGGCAGCGTGCAACTCGCCTCCGGCGATCTGGAGTCTGCGGAACGCACGCTCGCGGAAGTGGTGCGAAAGGGCAAGTATTCGGATTTTCGCGATCCGGAAGACCATGTGCACCTTGTCCAGGCGCAGCTCGGGCAGGGACGAACGAACGAGGCCCAGGCGACGATTCGCGACCTGGAGCGGAGCATGGAAGGACTGGCGGCGACGCCGGTCTGTAGTTCGTTGTCGAAAGCGCTCTATTTCAGCGAAACCGGCGCTGCCGATCAGGCTCAGGCCGCACTTCAGGCGGCACTCAGGGCAGGCTCCGACCTGAGTGCCGTCTCGATCGGGCTTAAGCAGGAGCTGATCAAGGCCTGCCTCGACAATGACCTGGAAAGCGAAGGCAGCGCGCTCGTGATGGACATTCTGCGGAATGCGTCCGATGAGCAGACGATCGAGAAGACGCGGGCGATCTTGCAATCGCGCGGCTGCGGCGAACTGTCGGATGAACTCGAACAACGCGTCCACGTAGAAGTGAAGAACCTGATCGCGACGGGCGCAGACATGGTGAAGTCGGGCGACTACGACGGTGCCGTGCGTGAAATGATGAGCGCGGTACAGAAGATGCCAGGGAATCCGCACGTGTTGTTCAACGCGGCTCTGGCCCTGTTGCGCCACATCGAGAATCGGGGCTGGAACGACCGATTTGCGGCGCAGGCCCGAACGCTCATCGCGCGCACGCGCCGCCTCGATCCGGCGAATCCGCGTCTGGAGGCGATCAACGGCTTCATGCAGCAACTGTCGAAGAAGCTCAATACACGACAAGCTTAGCGGTCGGTACGGTCGTCTTCGTCCGCCTTCACGGAGTTCTCTGATGCACGCTGCGTTCGCGCGGATTGCGCTGTTCCTTCTCATCGCTTTGTCGGCCGTAACGGGCTACAGCCGAGAGCCGTGGCGCGGCGACGGCGAGGGATTGCCGCGCGAAGCGGTCGAGACCTTGCAACGCGTCCAGCGCGGCGGCCCCTTTCCCTACCGCAAGGATGGTGTCGTCTTCCAGAATCGCGAGCGGCGGCTGCCCCAACGACCGCAAGGCTACTATCGCGAATATACGGTGCCGACACCGGGCTCGGACGATCGCGGGGCACGGCGCATCATCAGCGGAGGGACGCCGCCCGAGGTCTTCTTCTACACGGGCGACCATTACCGCAGCTTCCGGCAACTGACGCCGGAGATCGTTCGGGAGAACACGCGATGACCGAATCCAGCCGCTTGTCGGGGGTATTGCGAGCACCGGATCGCGCCGGCGTATATCACTTGCCGGCCGAAGGATGTGAAGGCGTCGCGCAGGTCGCTGCGGAGCTCGGCTTCGCGTTCGCGCACGTGGAGCTCGACGGCTGTCCGGACAAGGCCGAATTCCTCCACCGGATCGCAGCGGCCCTGCACTTTCCTACCTGGTTCGGACAGAATTGGGATGCCCTTGCCGACTGTCTGACGGACCTGAGCTGGCTGAAGGCGGAGGGCTACGTCCTCGTCCTCGATCATATGGACCGTTTGCGGCTCGCCGCCGAGGCAGATTTCGTCACGGCGATCGACATATTCGAAGAGGCGGCCCGGTCCTGGGCGGACGAAGGCGTGCCGATGTGGATATTCGTCGGCCTCGCGCAGGACGGCATCACCCATCTGCGCAGCCTGTAATGCCTGCACCCACGTTCAAGCAGCCGGTTTCGGTGCTGGTGGTGATCCACACGCCCTCGCTGCAAGTTCTGCTGCTCAGGCGAGTCCGACCTTCGGATTTCTGGCAATCGGTAACCGGCAGCCTCGAACCGGATGAAACGCCTCGGCAGGCGGCGTTGCGGGAAGTTGGCGAGGAAACGGGGATCGCCGCGCAAGCGAAACAACTAGTCGACTGGCAACGCACCTATCAATTCGCAATCCACGCTGAGTGGCGCGCGCGGTATGCACAGGATGTCACGCACAATACGGAGCATGTGTTCAGCTTGTGCGTGCCTGAGGGTCAGCCGGTCCGGCTCGCCCCCGACGAACACGACGCGCTCCTCTGGCTCCCCTTCGACGAGGCTGCAGCGCGGGTCTTTTCATGGACCAACCGCGAGGCGATTCTCGAACTCCCCAGCCGCGAGCGCCGACGCTGAGCGCTCTTGCGGCTCTCGCGCCGGCCTATCTCGTCGGTCTTGAAATATGACGGTGACGATCTATACCGGAATTGGAAAGACCCATATAACAACGAGGAGATCGCCATGAGCAATCTGATCCGTCGTGATCCATTCAACGAATTGCTGCGCGGCTTTTTCGTCCGTCCGGTCGATTTCCCGGGCGACGATCTCGAAGGGCCGAAGATGCGCGTGGACATCAAGGAAGATACCGCCGCGTATCGGGTCCATGCGGAACTGCCGGGCATGAAGAAGGAAGACATCCACGTCCATATCGATGGCCCTGTCGTGTCGATCAGCGCCGAACGGAAGCAGGAGAAGGAGGTCAAGGAAGGCGAACGCGTCTTGCGTACCGAACGCTATTTCGGCACGGTGTCCCGCAGCTTCCAGTTGGGACAGGATATCGATGAGGGCGGCGCAAGCGCGAAATTCAGCGAGGGCGTGCTGGAATTGGTGTTGCCGAAGAAAGCCCCGGTGCAGACCAGGAAATTGAGCATCGACTGACCGCTGATTTCTGACGCACTCGACGGCCGCACCCTGCAGGGATTGAGGGTGCGGCTTCTGCTTTCCGGAGCGAGACCTTAAAATGGCGCCGCACATTAATCAGGAATTCGCCATGTCCGTTTCGCAGAGCACCGACCAGGTTTCCCCGGCACTGAAAGCCGAAGTCCTCGCCGAGGCGCTTCCCTACATCAAGCGCTTCTTCGACAAGACGATCGTCATCAAGTACGGCGGCAACGCGATGACCGATCCGAAGCTGAAGGACTGTTTCGCGCGCGACGTCGTGCTGCTGAAGCTCGTGGGTCTGAATCCGGTGGTTGTGCACGGCGGCGGCCCGCAGATCGAGAGCCTGCTCGCCCGCGTCGGCAAGAAAGGCGAATTCGTCCAGGGGATGCGCGTGACCGACGCGGAGACCATGGAACTGGTCGAGATGGTGCTGGGCGGCCAGGTCAACAAGGAGATCGTGAACCTGATCAACCAGGCGGGCGGCAAGGCCGTGGGCCTGACGGGCAAGGACGCGAGCTTCATCCGTGCGAAGAAGCTGATGATGCCGAAGAAGGACGCGCCGGGCGACCTCGTCGATATCGGCCAGGTCGGCGAGATCACGCAGATCGACCCGAGCCTGATCTCTTTCCTTGACCAGGGTGACTTCATCCCGGTGATCGCACCGATCGGCGTCGGCGAGGACGGTGAGACCTACAACATCAACGCGGACGTTGTCGCCGGCAAGCTCGCCGAGATCCTGAAGGCCGAGAAGCTGGTGCTGCTGACGAACACACCGGGGGTGCTCGACAAGAACGGCAATCTGCTGACGGGGCTGACGCCGCGCCAGATTGACGGGCTGGTCGAAGACGGGACGCTCTCCGGCGGGATGCTGCCGAAGATCGCGTCGGCGCTCGACGCGGCGCGCAACGGCGTGAAGTCGGTGCACATCATCGACGGCCGCGTCGAACACTGCCTGCTGCTGGAGATCCTGACCGACCATGGCGTCGGCACGATGATCAAGAGCAAGTAAGCGCCGTCACTACAAAATCAAAAGGCCCGGAGGCTGTCCGATCGACAGCCTCCGGGCCTTTGTGCTTCGGTGTCCTCAGTCGGTCAGGCCGCCTCGCCGCTGCAGTTCCAGCACGAGGTATTCCGCAGCCTCTTCCGGACTCATTGTCAGCGTGTTGATGTGCACGTCGGGCGTCTCCGGCGCCTGATACGGCGAATCGATGCCGGTGAAGTTCTTCAGCTCGCCGCGCCGGGCCTTCTTGTAGAGTCCCTTGACGTCGCGCTCCTCGGCAACGTCGAGCGGCGTGTCGATGAAGACTTCGAGGAACTCCCCTTCTGCCACGAGGCTGCGGGCCATCTGGCGCTCCGAGCGGAACGGCGAGATGAAGGCCGTGATTACGATCAGGCCGGCGTCGGCCATCAGCTTCGCGACTTCGGCGACGCGGCGGATGTTCTCGACCCGGTCGGCCTCGGTGAAACCGAGGTCCTTGTTGAGGCCGTGGCGCACGTTGTCGCCGTCGAGCAGGTAGGTATGATAGCCCAGCGCGTGCAGCTTCTTCTCGGTCAGGTTCGCGATCGTCGACTTCCCGGCGCCCGACAGACCCGTCAGCCACAGCACGCAGGGCTTCTGGTGCTTCAAGCGGGCGCGGGCGGCCTTGTCGACGTCCACGTGCTGCATGTGGATGTTCTGGCTGCGGCGCAGCGCGAAGTGCACGAGACCTGCACCGACCGTGTTGTTGCTGAGGCGATCGATCAGGATGAAGCCGCCGGTGTCCTTGTTCTCGTCGTACGGATCGTAGGCGATCGCGCGGTCGAGACCGATATTGCAGACGCCGATCGCGTTGAGTTCGAGCGTCTTGGCGGCGATGTGCTCGAGCGTATTCACGTTCACCTGGTACTTGATGTGCGTGACCGTGGCCGTGACGGTCTTGGCGCCCATCTTGAGCAGGTAGGGACGGCCCGGCAGCAGCGGTTCGTCATGCATCCAGACGAGTGTGACTTCGAACTGGTCGGCGGAGCTGGCGGGCGAGGCGGCGGTAGAGATGACATCGCCGCGCGAGATGTCGATTTCGTCGGCCAGCGTCAGCGTAATCGACTGCCCGGCGACCGCCTGTTCGAGGTCGCCGTCGCGCGTGACGATGCGTGCGACCGTGCTTTCGCGGCCGGAGGGCTGCACGCGGATGCGGTCGCCCGGCTTGACGACGCCGCCGGCGATCGTGCCGGCAAAGCCACGGAAGTCCAGGTCGGGACGATTCACCCACTGCACCGGCATACGGAAGGGCTGCTTCTGCATGCGCTCTTCGTCGATTTCGACGGTCTCGAGGTAACCCATCAAGGTCGTGCCGTGGTACCAGGGCATCGCGTCGCTGGGGGCGATGATGTTGTCGCCCTTGTAGGCCGACATCGGGATGAAGGTGATGTCTTCGAGGCCGATCTTCGCGGCGAATTCGCGGTAGTCCTCGACAATGCGTTCGTACACGGACTGCGAGTATTCCACGAGGTCCATCTTGTTGATCGCCACGATGATGTGGCGGATCCCCAGCAGCGACACGAGGTAGCTGTGGCGCCGCGTCTGCGTGAGGATGCCCTTGCGCGCGTCGACCATCAGGATGGCGGCGTCGGCGGTGGACGCGCCGGTGACCATGTTGCGAGTGTATTGCTCGTGGCCCGGGGTGTCGGCGACGATGAACTTGCGCTTCTCGGTCGAGAAGAAGCGGTAGGCGACGTCAATCGTGATGCCCTGTTCGCGCTCGGCGGCGAGGCCGTCGACGAGCAGCGCGAAGTCGATGTTCTCGCCCTGCGTGCCGTACTTCTTCGAGTCGGCTTCGACCGCGGCGAGCTGGTCTTCGAAAAGCATCTTCGATTCGTAGAGCAGGCGCCCGATCAGCGTGCTCTTGCCGTCGTCGACGCTGCCGCAAGTGATGAAGCGCAGCAGACTCTTGTGCTCGTGGGTCTTGAGGTATTGCTGGATGTCGGTGGCGATCAGATCGGAAATGTGAGCCATTTCAGAAATACCCCTCTTGCTTCTTGCGTTCCATTGATGCGGCCGAGTCGTGGTCGATCACGCGGCCCTGGCGTTCGGAGGTCTTGGTGAGCAGCATTTCCTGGATGATCGCCGGCAGCGTGTCGGCTTCGGACTCGACGGCGCCCGTGAGCGGGTAGCAGCCGAGGGTGCGGAAGCGCACCTTTTTCATCATCGGCACTTCGCCGGGCTTGAGCGGCATGCGCTCGTCGTCGACCATGATCAGCGCGCCGTCGCGCTCGACCACCGGGCGCTCGGCCGAGTAGTACAGCGGCACGATCGGGATGTTTTCGAGATAGATGTATTGCCAGATGTCGAGCTCGGTCCAGTTCGACAGCGGGAACACGCGCATCGACTCGCCCTTGTGCTTGCGGGCGTTGTAGAGCTTCCACAGTTCGGGGCGCTGGCTTTTCGGGTCCCAGCGATGTTGCTCAGTGCGGAAGGAGAAGATGCGTTCCTTGGCACGCGATTTTTCCTCGTCGCGGCGCGCACCGCCGAAGGCGGCGTCGAAACCGTACTTGTCGAGCGCCTGCTTGAGGCCCTCGGTCTTCATGATGTCAGTGTGGATCGCCGAACCGTGCGTGAAGGGGTTGATGTCCTTCGCGACGCCTTCCGGATTGATGTGCACGATCAGGTCGAGCCCGAGCTTGCTCACCATCTCGTCACGGAAGCGGTACATTTCGCGGAATTTCCAGCGCGTGTCCACGTGCAGCAGCGGGAACGGCGGACGCGCCGGGTGGAAGGCCTTCATCGCCAGGTGCAGCATGACGGCGCTGTCCTTGCCGATCGAATAGAGCATCACGGGGTTTTCGGCCTCGGCAACGACCTCCCGCATGATGTGGATGCTCTCGGCTTCTAGCCGTTGCAAGTGGGTGAGTGACATCCGCGTCCTCTTGATGACGGTGTTTTTCCCTCGACCGGCGACCGTCATCACGGCCGGCGTCGGTGTTCGGGCATAAAATGGCAGGCGTGCAAGTATATCAATCGAGAGGAGCTGGAACCCGTGACCGACAAGCTTTTGAGAGCCGAATTGCTCGAGGCCGTGATGCGTATCGCACGCGAAGCCGGGGAAGTGGTCATGGCCGTCTACGAAACCGACTTCGCGGTGCGCGGCAAGGACGATGCGTCCCCGGTGACCGAGGCGGACGAGCGCGCCGAAGCGGTAATCCTCGCGGGACTGGCGGGCCTGACGCCCGAGATCCCCGTCGTTGCCGAGGAGGCGGTCGCGGCGGGACGCATTCCGCAGGTCTCCGAGCGCTTCTGGCTCGTCGACCCGCTCGACGGGACGAAGGAATTCATCAAGCGTAACGGGGAATTCACCGTGAATATCGCGCTGATCGAGCACGGCGAACCAGTGCTGGGCGTCGTACTTGCGCCGGCACTGGGGCTTCTTTACGGCGGAGCGAGCGGAATCGGGGCCTTCGTCGAAGACGGCCAGGGGCGCCGTACGATCTCGTGCCGCCAGCCGCCTGCGGAAGGGCTGACGGTGGTCGCCAGTCGGTCGCACGGCGATGCCGCGGCCCTGGATGCCTTCCTCGCAGGACGCAAGGTCGCGAACCTCGTCGGCGCCGGGTCGTCGCTGAAGTTATGCCGCGTCGCGGCGGGCGAAGCCGATCTCTATCCGCGCCTCGGGCGCACGATGGAATGGGACATCGCGGCGGGGCACGCCGTATTGTCCGCCGCGGGCGGGACGGTCAAGACGCTCGAGGGTGCCGCACTGCGCTACGGAAAGCCGGGGTTCGACAATCCGCATTTCGTGGCGAGCGCCGTCTGACGCCCCGCTGCGTGCCGAACACCCGATGACAGCCTACATCGTCCTGGCGGCGGTCGCCCTGCTGCTCGCATTGCTGATGGGCGGGCGCTCGCCCACGGCCTTGCTGTTCACGGTCTGGGCGGCGGGCTTTCATCTGACGGGACTCGTCAGTGAGCGCGACTGGTTGCTGAGCTATTCGAATTCCGCGCTGATCACGCTGATCGTACTGCTGCAGGTGTCGCTTGCGCTGGAGCGTTCGCCACTGCTCGACCGGCTCACGGAAGTGATCCTGAAGGGACGGCCGTCGATGGCCGTACTGCGGTTCTCGACAATGACATGCGTGATCTCCGCATTCATCAACAACACGGCTGTCGTCGGGACCCTCCTCGGCGTGATTTCGCGGCAGCGGCACCAGCCGCCTTCCAAGCTGCTGATCCCCTTGTCGTATGGTGCGATCGTCGGAGGCGTCGTCACGCTGGTCGGCACCTCGACGAACCTCGTCGTCAATTCCTTCGTCGTTGATGCGAAGCTCCCACCGCTGGAGATGTTCCAGTTCAGTCTGGTGGGCGTGCCCGTCGCACTCGCGTGCATCGTCGTGATGACGCTTTGCACCAGGCTGCTGCCGGCAAACGAGCCCGAATCGAGGAAAAGCCGTCAGGCGTATTTTCTCGAGGCCAAGGTGTCACCGGGTTCGCAGCTCGCGGGCAAGAGCATCGAGGACAATCGTCTGCGCAATCTGGAAGGGCTCTTCCTGCTCGAGATCGAACGTGAGGAGCGGCTGATATCGCCGGTCGGCCCGGACGAGATTCTGTGCGAAGGCGATATCCTGGTCTTCACGGGAGACATGACCAAGGTCCAAGCGCTCCATGCTTTTCCCGGCCTGCATGTATTCGGCACGCGTGCCGACACGCTGCTGGGGTCGAACCTGGTCGAGGTGGTGATTTCGAACGAATCGATCCTCGCCAACCGGACGCTGCGCGAAGTGGATTTCCGCTCGCACTTCGACGCCGGCGTCGTCGGCATCCGGCGCGGCGACAAGCGCCTGGGCGGACAGTTGGGACGGATTTCCTTGCGGGTCGGTGACAGCCTGCTGCTCGCAGTGGGGGGAGACTTCGCCCAGCATCGCAATATCGAGCGCAACTTCCACGTGCTCGACGGGGAGATGCTGCGGCCGCGCCTGACGCCGCGTCAGAGCGTCTTCACCTTGGTCGGCTTTGCGTTCGCCATCGGCCTGTCGGCGGCCGAAATCTGGCCGCTGATGAACAGTCTGCTGGTGCTGCTGGCCGCCCTGCTCCTGTCCCGCGTCCTGACCTTGGCCGAGTTGCGGCGCCGCTTTCCCTTCGACCTGCTGCTGATCATCGGATCGGCGCTGACGATTTCGCGGGCGCTGGAATCGTCCGGCGCGGCGCAGCTCATCGCGGATACGATGCGCAGCATCTTCGACGGGTATGGCGTCTACGGCGCCTTCGTGGGGGTTTACCTGATCACGCTGGCGGTCACCGAGGTCATTCCGAACAACGCCGCGGCGGCGCTCGCGTTTCCGATCGGGCTGTCGACGGCGCGCGCTTTCGGAGCCGACCCGACACCTTTCGTGATGGCCGTCGCGTACGGGGCCAGCGCCTGCTTCATGGTCCCTTTCGGCTACCAGACGCACCTGATGGTCATGTCGCCCGGGCGTTATCGCGTGACGGACTACTTCAAGGCCGGCTTGCCGGTGAGCCTGACCTATTCCGCGGGAGTGCTGAGCCTGGTGCCCGTGTTCTTTCCGTTCTGACGGAGATCAGGCGTGCGAAAGGCGCGTGACGAAGTCGACCACGGTGCCGACGGTCGCGAAGGAGCTGCCGTCGATTTCGTCGTCCGGAATCGTGATACCGAAACGTTCTTCGATCGCGTGGATCACCGCCAGCACCGCCATCGAATCGAGTTCGGGGACGCTGCCGAGCAGCGGGGAGTCCGCGTCGAATTGCAGGCCGCGCCCGTTGAGGCTCAGGACTTCATCGAGCAGGACCAAAACCTGTTGCTGAATGTTCAAAGCAATAAACCTC